>NZ_JAJOHV010000012.1 GCF_021129175.1 Chromobacterium piscinae
GCCTGGGCCATCGCCCGCGCGCTGGACCCGAAAGACGAATTGCCGGTGGCCTTGTGCGGCGGACTAGGCCAGGCGCTGCGCGATTGGCTGCCGCCGGGCTTCCGCCAGCGCCTCGTCGCGCCGCGCGGCGATTCCGCCCAAGGTGCCTTGCTGCTGCTGCAACGCTCGAACCCGCAACAATAAGGAGAAGACGATGAAACCGTTCCGCCCCGCGCTGGCCGCGCTCGCGCTGCTGGCCTGCAGCCTATCCGCTCATGCTGAAAAAGTCCGGCTGGAATTCTGGACCGACTCGCTGAAGCCCACCTTCGACGGCTACTTCGCCAACGTCAAGAAAACCTACGAGGCGCAACATCCCGACGTAGAAGTGCAGTGGGTGGACGTGTTCAACGACAATTTCGAAACCAAGCTCAACGCCGCCATCGCCGCCGGCCGGCCGCCGACGCTGGTCAACCACGACGTGCCGCGCCTGTTCAAATACGCGCAGAAAGGCACGTTGATTCCGCTGGACGCGGCGCTGGGCGCGGACAAGGCGGCCTATCTGCCCAACGCGCTGGCCGATCTCAGCTTCGGCGGCAAGCTGTATGGTCTGCCGTGGTACAACAACATCAATGTGCTGGTGATCAACGGCGAGCTGTTCAAGAAAGCCGGCCTGGACCCGAAACGGCCGATCGCCAGCCTGGACGACGAACTGCGCCTGGCCAAGATCATCAAGGCCAAGACCGGCGTGCCCGGCCTGCTGCCGCAACTGGGCCAGATAGACGGCATCATGCTGGGCCAGGGCCTGCCGCTGATCCAGAACGGCAAGGCCGTGTTCAACAGCCCCGCGCACGCCGCGCTGATCCGCAAGCTTGCCGACGCTTACAAGGCCGGCGCTCTGGCCAGGGACAATCTGTTCGCCGACGACAATTACCAGGCCAGCATCAAGCTATACAACAGCGGCCGGCTGGCGATGATGGAAACCGCGCCCACCTCCGCCCAGCGCACCCAGAGCGACGCGCGCAACATCTACGCCGCCACCGTGGTGCAGCCGGCGCCCCTGGGACCGACCAAGATCGCCCAGGGCGGCTATCTGTTCAGCTGGTCCGTATCCAAGGGGCTGCCGGCGCGGACGCAGCAGGAAGCGGTCAAGTTCGCCAGGTTTCTGACCGGCGACGCCCAGCAGCTGGCCTTCGCCAAAGTGACCGGCGCCACCTTCCCCTCCACCCGCCGGGCGCTGGCCGACAGCTATTTCGTCAAGACCTCGGCCGGCGGCGGCGCGGTAGAAAGCTCGCGCATCGAGGGCGCCAAGGTGGCGCTCAACATCCGCACCCTGGTGCTGACCGGCGTGCCCAATGTCGGCGATCTGAAAAAGAATCTGGTCGACAACGTGGAAGCCGCGGTCACCGGCAAGAAGGACGCGCAGAAGGCGCTGGACGACGCCGTCGCCTTCTGGAACCGCCAGCTGAAGTAACTCTCTTCCCTCCTCAGCCCCTCGCCGCGTCTTCCGGCAGGGGCGCTTTTTCTCCCGAAGCCCAAGCCGGACCGCAAGCATGACGCCGACCTCCGCCCGCAACGCCTGGCTGTTCCTGTCTCCCGCCCTGCTGCTGATGGGCGTTTTCACTTTCTGGCCGCTGCTGTTCGGTAGCTACGTCGCCTTCACCCGCTACGACCTGGTCTCGCCGCCGCAGTGGGTGGGCCTGGACAATTTCCGCTACCTGCTGGACGACCCGGTGTTCATCCAGGCGCTGGGCAACTCGCTGCGCTACCTGCTGGTGGTGCCGGCCATCCAGTTGGCCGGCATCGCGCTGGCGGTGCTGGTGAACCAGGCGCTGCCCGGCATCAAGTGGTTCCGCGCCGCCTTTTACCTGCCGGTGATCACCACGGTGTCGGTGGTGGGCATCATGTGGAACTGGATGTACGCCGATTACGGCGTGCTCAACGGCGCGCTGCATTGGCTGGGATGGGTAAAGCAGGAACACGATGTCGGTTTTCTCAGCGACGAAGACCTGGCGCTGTATTCGGTGATGTTCGTCACCTTCTGGCGCGGCATCGGCTATTACATGGTGCTGTATCTCGCCGGCCTGCAGGCGATTCCGGCCGAGATGCAGGAAGCCGCGCGGCTGGACGGCGCCAATGCCTGGCAACGCTTCTGGCGCATCACCCTGCCCATGCTCAAGCCCACCATCCTGTTCTGCAGCCTGATCTCCACCCTGGACGCGATCAAAGCTTTCGAGGAGGTGCTGGTGATGACGCGCGGCGCGCCGATGAACTCCACCTACACCGCTCTCTACTACGCCTTCCACCAGGGCTTCAACCAACTGGACTTCGGCCGCGGCAGCGCTGCCGGGCTGGTGCTGACCCTGGTCTGCCTGCTGCTGGCCTGGCTGAATTTCAAGCTGATCCGCGCCGATCACCGCTGAGGACGACATGACCGCCATCGCCCTGAACCGCGCCGCGCCGCGCAAGCTGCTGCGACGCCTGCCCGACTACCTGCTGCTGCTCGCGCTGTCCTTCGCCTGCGTCTATCCCTTCCTGTGGACGCTGGGCATCGCCGTCGGCGACGGCGAGCAGGTGTTCGACTTCCCGCCGCCGCTGTGGCCGAAAGACGCCGGCTGGCGACACTTCGCCGCGGTGTGGGACGCCATCCCGCTGGGACGCTTTTTCTGGAATTCGCTGTGGATGTCCGGCCTGACCACGCTGGGCACGCTGGCGGTGTCGGCGCTGGCGGCGTTTCCGCTGGCCAAGCTGCGCTTCCGCGGCCGGCAGCCGGTGTTCTACGCCATCATCGCCACCCTGCTCTTGCCCAGCGAGATCAACTTCATCAGCAACTACGTCACCATCAGCCGGCTGGGCCTGGACGACAGCCGGCTGGGCGTGGTGCTGCCGTCCATCGCCGGCGCTTTCGGCATCTACCTGATGAAGCACGCGTTCGAGGAGATTCCGGACGAGATCGTCGACGCCGCGCGAATGGACGGCGCCAGCGACTGGCAGGTGTTCCGCCGCATCTGCCTGCCGCTGTCCTTGCCCTACCTCGCCACGCTGGGCATCTTCACGCTGGTGTGGTCGTGGAACGTCTATGTCTGGCCCAGCGTGGTGCTGAAGACGCCGGACCTGTATCCGCTGTCGGTCGGCGTGCTCTATCTGAAAGGCGCGTTCGCCACCTCCACCCGGATGGTGGCCGCCGGCGCGGTGCTGACCATCCTGCCGGTGCTGGCGGTGTTCGCGCTGTGCCAGCGCTACTTCATGCGAGGAATGGACGGGGCGGTGAAATGAAAAACCCGGGCGACGGTTCCGGCGCGGCCGCGCCGCTGCGCGACATGGGTCCAGCGGACCCGTATCATGGCGATTCATCTTTCTCTCAGGAACCCGGCGTTCGCAATATCGCAATATGGGGGCTTCTCTCCGCCCTGCTTCTCGCCTTTTCCGCGGCCGCCGCTGCCGCGCCGCCGACACAGAAACTGCCTGAGCCGTCCATCACGGTGCGTTTCGATTATTACCCGCAAGACCTCGCCAGAATCCGCGCCCTGGAGCGCAAGCTGGCCAGCGCGATCAAACGCGCCAGGGCCGGCGAATTGGGCGAAACCGAGCTGCATCTGGACGGCAATGACGGCTTTTTGTACCTGTACGGCCCCGATCCGGACCGGCTATACGCGGCGGCAGGCCCCATCCTGAGACCATCCAGGCTGATGGTCCATGCCGAAGTGACAAAACAATACGCCGCCAGCTCAAAGACCTTTCCGCTGGGCAAAGACAATCCGGATTAAATCCGCCAGCCGCAGCGGGGATAGCCGCAGCCTCGACATGGGCTGGCTTAGAGATCCATCCGTTTCCTGAAAGACCGCAGCGCGCAGACCAGCGCCGCGATGCCGGGTATCGCCACGCACAGGAAGATGGGAACGCCCGCCGCGCCCATCAGGAAGCCGGCCAGCATCGCCGCCAAGCCGCAGATGGGAAGAATCAGCCACTCCCATAGCGCCAGGTTGGCGGCATCCTCCGCCATCGGACGCGGCGGATGGCCTCTTCCCCGCCGGATCACGCGTATCAGGTAAAGGTCCAGGACAAAGTCCAGCACGCCAAGCAGCATCCTGCCGATGAACTCCAGCATCGACGCCTCCATGATTCGATACGCGACGGTCCGAGTCTAGCATTGCCGGATGAAGACAGTGCCCTAACAACCGCGCGCCGCGAACGAGTCTTATTGTCAGACATCGCCGCCGTCATTTAATCTGCTCGGCACGACCTTACATTCAACAACCATACGGTCGATACATAACCATACCAAGACAAAGGAAATCGCCGCATGGACACCCGCTCCCTCTCGCCGCACCGCCCATTGAACCGGCAGGACTGCAAGACGCTGTTTCTGGCCGCGCTGGGCGGCGCGCTGGAGTTCTACGACTTCATCATCTTCGTGTTTTTCGCCGTGGTGCTGGGCAAGCTGTTCTTCCCGCCATCGATGCCGGACTGGCTGAGCCAGCTGCAAACCTTCGGCATCTTCGCCGCCGGCTATCTGGCGCGCCCGCTGGGCGGCATCGTGATGGCGCATTTCGGCGACCTGATGGGCCGCAAGCGCATGTTCACGCTGAGCATCGTGCTGATGGCGCTGCCTACGCTGGCCATGGGCATGCTGCCCACCTACCACGAAATCGGCATGGCCGCCCCGCTGCTGCTGCTGGCGATGCGCATCCTGCAGGGCGCGGCGATAGGCGGCGAGGTGCCGGGTGCCTGGGTGTTCGTCGCCGAGCACGCGCCGGCGCGCCACACTGGCTTCGCCTGCAGCGTGATCACCTCCGGCCTGACCATAGGCATCCTGCTGGGCTCGCTGATCGCCACCGCGATCAACCTGGCCTTCAGCCCGCAGCAGATCGCCGACTGGGCGTGGCGCGTGCCCTTCCTGGTGGGCGGCGTGTTCGGACTGGTGGCGATGCAGCTGCGCCAATGGCTGCACGAGACGCCGGTATTCGCCGAGATGCAGGCGCGCAAGGCCCTGGCCGAGGAGCTGCCGCTGAAAACCGTGCTGAAGAAGCACAAGGCCGCCGTCGCGCTGTCGATGTTCGTCACCTGGTTCCTGGCCATCTCCATCGTCGTCGCCATCCTGATGGCGCCGGCCTATCTGCAGAAGCAGTTCGGCCTGCCGGCGGTGGACACGCTGCGCGCCAACAGCCTGGCCATCGTCGCGCTGACGCTGGGCTGCCTGGTGGCCGGCGTGTCCAGCGACCGCCTGGGCAGCGGCCCCACCTTCATCGGCGGCAGCCTGCTGCTGGCCGCCAGCAGCTACGCGTTCTACTCGTCGATGGCGGCGCACGCCGGCCAGCTGTACACGCTGTATCCGCTGTTGGGCTTCAGCGTGGGCATCGTCGGCGCGGTGCCGCTGGTGATGGTGCGCGCCTTCCCGCCGCAAGTGCGCTTCTCCGGCCTGTCATTCTCGTATAACGTCGCCTACGCCTTCGCCGGCGGCCTCACGCCCATCCTGCTGTCCATCTGGCTGAAATACGACGCGCTGGCGCCGGCCTACTACCTGATGCTGCAATGCCTGATCGGCCTGCTGGTCGGCTGCTACCTGCTGTTCGCCGAAAAGAAAACCGGCTCGGCGGCGCTGGCTCAGGAAGGCTGAACCGGCATCACGCTGGTCTCGTCCACCGGCGGCAGCCTGGCCGCCGGGTCCTGGCGATAGAACTGGCTCAGCAGCCGGTACAGCTCGGGATAATCCCGCCGCGCCAGATGCGGGATTTCGAAGAAGGCCTCGCTGAGCACGGCGAAGAACTCCGCCGGATTTTCGCTGGCGTACGGGTCCAGCCAACCCTCCATCCCGTGGTCCACCTCGCGGCAGAACTGCCGGTAGGCTTGGTTCCAGGCCCGGCTCCAGGCGGCGCGGTCCATGCCCTTGTGCAAGGGCGGCGCGCCGTTGGCCGGGCCATCCAGCATGTCGAACTGATGCGCCGTCTCGTGGATCACCACGTTCCAGCCGTCCAGCAACGGCGATTCGTTGACGTCCGGCCAGGAAAACACCAGCGGACCCTGGTAGTTGGCCTGGCCGATCAGCACCTGCTCGCCCTCATGGGTAAGCCCTATCCCGTCCTGCCAGCGGTTGCGCGCCACGAACGGGGCCGGGTACAGTATCGCCTCGCGCCAGTTTTCGTAAGCGCGCATGCCCAGGTTCATGCCCGGCAGCGCCATTTGCAGCGCCAGCCGACAGCGCATGGCGTCGTCCACTTCCATGTCTTCCAGACCGGTAACGGTCTTGGCCAGCAGCAGTTCGCCGGCCAGCCTGACCAGACGGTCTGTTTCTTCGGCCGACAAGCCCTTCAGCAGCGGCATGCCGCCCGCCTCGCTCCGCAAGCGCGACAACAAGGCGGCCGGTATTCGTTTGCCGCCCAGGCGGCGCATCCAGTCTAATAGCATGAACTCTTGGCTCGGAATCGCGTCATTCATTGATACCTTAGGGCGGGGAAGGAGCAATTCAATGCCTCGCCCCGCAATACAGGAGAAACCATAATGACCACTCCCATCTGGCACAATCTGATGCTGAACCCGCTGGCCGCGTTTGGCATCCTGCTCGCGCTTGGCGTGATAGGCGGCCAGATCGCGGTGCGCGTCGCGCGCCTGCCCGCCATCACCGGCTACATCGTCACCGGCCTGATCATCGGTCCCTACAATCTCAATCTGCTCAACCAGCAATTGCTGAGCGAAGCCTCTCTGTTCGTGCAGCTGGCGCTGGGCATCGCGCTGTTCGAAGCCGGCCGCCGCGTGGACCTGCGCTGGCTGCGGGTGGAGAAAACCCTGCTCGCCACCACCCTTTTCTACTGCCTGCTGGTGTTCGCCGCGCTGTTCGCGCTGCTGAACAGCAATGGCTTCGGCGCGCCGGCCAGCCTGATGCTGGCGGCGCTGGGCATGGCCACCTCGCCCATCGTGGTGCTGGAGATCGCGCGCGAGTCGCGCGCCGACGGCCAGGTCAGCGAGCGGCTGCTGACCGCCACCGCGCTGTCCAGCCTGCTGGCGATGGCCGGCTTCGCGCTGGCGCTGTCCTACACCCATCTTTCCGCCGACCACAGCGTGGAGGACGGCATCCTGATGCCCGGTTGGCTGATCCTGGGCTCGGTGGCGCTGGGCCTGGTCGCCGGCTTGGTCACCACCCAGCTCAACCGCTGGCTGGGCGGCCATCAGCGCGAAGCGCAGCGCGTGCTGCTGTTCGGCCTGATCGCGCTGCTGGTCGGCACAGCCGACATGCTGCAACTGCTGGCCTTGCTGGCGCTGCTGGTGGCCGGCATGAGCACCCGCACGCTGCGTCACGGCTACACCGTCAGCGAACCGGGCATCCTGTCGATGAGCCATGTGTTCACCGTCGCCTTCTTCGTGTCCGCCGGCGCCCACCTGTCGCCTCAGGCGCTTGCCTCGCATTGGCAGCTGGCGCTGCTGTGCCTGATCCTGCGGAGCGGCATCGGCATGCTGGTGTGGTGGCTGGCCGCGCGCGGCAACGGTCTCTCCCGCCAGCAGGGCGCCTGGCTAGGTCTGGCGCTCAGCCCGATGAACAGCGGCTCCGCGCTGCTGCTGGGTCTGGGCATCGTGTCGCTGGGCGAAGCCGCCACCAGCTTCAGCGCGGCGTTGATGGCCGCGCTGCTGATCAACGAGATCGTCGCCCCCGTCCTCACCCGGCAGGCCCTGCGCCTGGCCGGCGAAACCGCAGGAGCCAGCCATGCTTGAATTCAACCAAAGCCAGCCGCTCACCCTGGGCGTGGAGCTGGAACTGATGATACTGAACCGCCGCGACTACAATCTCACCCGCGGTTCCGACGATCTGCTGCTGCAGATCAACCGCAAGCCGCACGACTTCGACATCAAGCCCGAGATCACCCAGGGCATGATAGAAATCGGCACCGCCGTCCACAGCGACGTCAACGCGATGCTGGAAGAGCTGCTCGCCATCCGCAAGCTGCTGGTGGACAGCGCCCACAAACTGAACCTGGGCCTGGCCGGCGGCGGCGCCCATCCGTTCCAGCACTGGGAAGACCAGCGCATCTATCCCAAGGAACGCTACCGCCTGGTGTCCGAGCTGTACGGCTACCTGGCCAAGCAGTTCACCGTCTACGGCCAGCACATTCACATCGGCTGTCCGGACGGCGACGCCGCGGTGCGGCTCACCCATTACCTGGCCCGCTACATTCCCCATTTCATCGCGCTGTCGGCGTCATCGCCTTTCTATCAGGGCGTGGACACCTCGTTCCAGACTTCGCGGCTGACCAGCGTCAACGCCTTCCCGCTGTCCGGCTGCATGCCGGTGGTGGATAGCTGGAACGCGTTCAACGACTACTTCGAACGGATGGAGGCGCTGGGCATCGTCGCCAGCATGAAGGACTTCTATTGGGACATCCGCCCCAAGCCGGAATACGGCACCGTGGAAATCCGCATCTGCGACACTCCGCTCTCCATCGAAACCCCGGTGCTGCTGGCCGCCTACGCCCAGATGCTGGCGCGGCGCTGCTTCGAGGAAGAGTGGAACGACATCTGCTCCGAACCCTACCTCACCTACAGCTACAACCGCTTCCAGGCCTGCCGCTTCGGGTTCGACGGCGTGATGGTGGATGCCCGCTCCAAGAACCAGCTGGGACTGCAGGAAGACCTGCTGGACACGCTGCGCGCGCTGGAGCCGCACGCAGAGGCGCTGGGCAGCCAGCACCAATTGGCGGCGCTGCGCCAGCGGGCATTGAAATGCCACAGCGACAGCCGCTGGCTGCGCCAGGTGTTCGAGCAGAGCGGATCACTGAGCGAAGTGGTGCGGCGCCAGAGCGAGCACTGGATGTACGCCGAGCCGGGAGTCGGCGTAAACTAAGCGATTCCAATCGGATCGCCCTTTTATGCCTTTCGAACTCCCGCAACAGCCGGCGCCGGAACTGCCCGCGCGCTGGTGCGTCTTCAACGGCGGCCTGCTCTGGCTGCAAAACCAGCAGCTGCCAGCGCATCCGCCTGCCGGCTGCGCGCTGACCGGCCAGCGCTTTCTCGGCATCCATGAAGACAGCAATCTGTTCATGGCGGATCTGGTCGGCGAAGCTCCGCCGCAAGCGGGAGAATGGCTGCCTCTGCGGCCGGCGCTGATGGCCATGCCCGCGGCCCAGGTTCAGGCGGCCGCCCGCGCCGCCCAGCTGCGCCAGTTCTTTCACAGCCACCGCTTCTGCGGCCATTGCGCCACGCCGCTGGCGGTAAACAGCGATCAGCTGGGCCGGCATTGCCCCAGTTGCGGCCAGGTGTACTACCCCCGCATCTCCCCCGCCATGATGGTGCTGGTCCGCCGCGGCCGCGAACTGCTGCTGGCCCGCAGCCCGCATTTCACCCCCGGCATGTACAGCGCGCTGGCCGGTTTCGTCGAACCCGGGGAAACGCTGGAAGAGTGCGTGCACCGCGAAACCTGGGAGGAAGTGGGCATCAAGGTGAAAAACCTGCGCTACGCCTTCTCCCAATCCTGGCCTTTCCCGCACTCGCTGATGCTGGCTTTCACCGCCGAATACGACAGCGGAGACATCCGCCCCCAGGAAGGCGAAATCGAGGATGCCGGCTGGTTTGACATAGACGCGCTGCCGACGCTGCCCTCGCCGATCTCCATCGCCCATCACCTGATCGCGCACGGGCGCGAGCTGATCCGAAATCAGCAAGCATAAGCCGCTCCCCAAACCTGAATCGGAGGGATGCGCCCTCCCTCCGATTCGGCGCCGGCTCCCAGACTTCACAAACCGTCCCAAAAGAAACGCCCGCACGGGAAAAATCCAGCGCAGGCATCGGCCAGCGCGTCCTCGCGCCATCTTTCATGAACAAGGCAGCGAGCTGTCATTGCCGCTGCGATGAAAATTCAAATAGAATATTTACTCGAGAAAAGCATTGCAAAATGCTGCTCGCCTTGTTTACTTCCGGATGAAAGAATCGATCGTGAAACAAAAAAACCTGCTGAACCTTGCCCTGACGATAAGCCTGCCCCTTGCCTGCGCAACCGCGCAGGCGGCCGCCATGACCGTGGACAGCCTGGACGGCCCGGTCACCCGCAACGAAATCCAGTCCTTCGTCGATTTCGCGCAGGGGCTGCAACCGGGCGCGTCCAATGTCGACAACGAATGGGCGCAAGGCCGCAGCGGCGAAAATCTGAAAGCCATGGCCCTGGTTTACGACATCGCGCCGAGCCAGCCCCTGCTGGACAAAATGGTGTCCTTCTGCGACGCGCTGCTGTCGGAACGCAACGACATCCTGCCGGCGCCAGCTGGCCAGCGAGTGATCTGGACCGGCCGCATCGATCCGGTATGGCCGAACAAGCCGGACGTCAGCCCGATCCAGACCGGCGGCGAACAAGGCGACCCGGTGGGCCACCTGGGCAGCTGCGCCCGGCAGATACTGAAAACCACTGCGGTATACAACCAGAAAGTGGCCGGCGGCGACCCCTTCCATTTCGGCGCCACCTATCTGCAGCGCGCCAAGACCTATCTGAGCCAAGCCGACAAGACGGTTGACCAGCACATCCTGAAATCGCTGATCAAGCTGACCGACGGCAACCGCATGTACTTCGCCGCCAACGCGCCATATAAAGCCGGTCTGCCCGTGCCGTGGAACCAGCAGATGATGTTCGGCTACGGTTTTCTCAACTTGGCACAGGCCCACGAACTGCTGAAAGACGACCCGGCCCGCGTCAAACGCTACGACCAGATCCTGCAAGCCAATCTGGACTGGCTCCTCCAGTCCGGCCTCACCCGCTACACCGACAAGGCCGGCCGCCCCGCCTACGATTGGGGCTACACCATGCCGGACACCTCCGGCGAAGACAACAGCCATGGCAGCCTGGACACCGCCGGCTTGTATCGGCTGTATCAAAGCGGACGCTACGGCCTGCAAGCCGCGCAGCTGGCGCCCATCGCCAACACCGTGCTCGACGTGATGCGCCTGGGCGACCGCCACTACGCCGGCCGCCTCAACGGCACCACCGGCGCCGGCAACAGCAAGGACACCAACTACCTGCGCAGCGGCTACCTGTTCACCGCGCTGTTCCAACCCAGCGCCTACTACACCATGATGAGCGACGCCGGCATCCAGGATGGCAGCAATGCTTCGCGCATCGACGCCTTCTCGCGCTTCCTAGCAGTGAAAGCCGTACGCGCGGGTGGAAACATCAAGTCGAAGACACCGCGCTGACGCCACCAGCCCTTCCCTGAACAAACCGCACAGAAAAATTGTGCGGTTCCGTCTTTTTCTATTCGGATTAGCGCCACACGATGCCCTCCCGTTTTAGCCGCGGAGAGCTTTAGAGTCCGGAGTTGATGTATCTGATTTCAGCGAACGATTTGGCGTAGACTGTCGGTGTCAAATAGATTTCTTGGGCCTTTCGTCATTGCATTCCCGCCGCCGAGCTTCGATCACAACCTGGGCATGCCGCACAAGCTGATGAGCCAGCGCTCATTCGGATACTCATAACGAAAGCGTCCGTTAAACGATTTGATATGGATGCTCTGTTTGGGTTGGAAGATCGAGAGAATTTGAGTCGGGCTATGGATCGCTGACGGCTACGCGATGAGGTATCAGCCGCTATCTGACGAATTGACATAACTGGCGGCAGCCCATCGTCACAACTATAGGTTTTCGCCGCCAGTCTGAGAAGCTCAACATTAAAATCTGTCTGAAAATGGCTAGCCAATACAGACTCAAGACTGCAGATGCTTCATAAAAATTGGCCTATTATACCTAATAAGGTGAAATGCAGCCCCCGGAATGCTTACTTGAATATTCTCACTCCGGGAGCTTGCAATTTTCATGCCCATCTTACACTATTCACCATCTGAACCAGATAGAAATCAGCTGATCATGACAGGCCAACACTAGCGAGATTTTTTTCGCTGCCAACTTCCTTGACCATCTTCGTCAGAATCGTGCTTCCAACTTCGATGAATTCAACATCGCCTTGGTCCATGACGTAGCGAACACTTTCCACCCATCGCACACAGTTGGCAATCTGCTTAATCAATGTTGCTTCTATGGCGTTGTTTTCGTAAGGTCTTGCAGTATAGTTTGCGATAACAGCACTCTTTGGGCTACGGAAAGCGAACTGTGCCGCAAATCTAACAAATACCGCCTGAGCATCCTCCATGTATCGCGAATGAAATGGCGCGCTAACATTCAATGGATAATAAGTGAAACCGCTAGAGTCAAATGCCTTTTCTGCAGCGACCATCGATTCCTTGGGACCTGCAATGATCGCCTGTGTTGGCGTATTCAGGTTGGCTATATCGATCTCATCTAGGTGATGGTCAGATATTATTTGTCGTACTTGTTCGATCCTAGCGCCAAGAATTGCGGCCATCCCCCCTTCTCTCGCCCGGGCCATGAGCTCGCCACGCTTCTGAACCAAACGAAGCCCCGTTTCGAAATCAAAAACATCGGCAGCCAGCAAGGCATTATACTCGCCCAAGCTGTGCCCCATCAGAAAATGGGCATCACCTAATTCCGGCCTCTCATTTTTAAGATTATAGTAATTTAGCGCATTCACTACATATAAGGCGGGCTGAGTATAATCAGTGTAACGCAGTTTCCCCTCAGGGTCCGATACACATAGCCGCTCGACTGAGTAACCCAAAATATCGGACGCCAGCTCAGTTAATTCGGGGAATAAAGGGAATACATCCTTGCCCATACCCTTGAATTGCGCGCCTTGGCCTGGAAAAAGAATTGCTATTTTTTTCAAAATGATCTCCTGATTGATAGCTTATCCAAACATGCCGACAAATGGCAGCATTACATAGACCCTACTAACTCAGACTCGACACTTTACCATCTGGCATATCTTTTTTCTGAGGAACACTCCAATTCAAGTGCCCAGTTCCACTTTCCATACTCGTTTTCGAGTAAAGATTCTCACAAAGACTGGAAATCTGTTCGAATGGTTGCTCTTCCGCCAGCAAGGACATGTGATTGGAAGAGTCAACATCTATGAACGTCAGTTTCGGCAGCAGTGCCGTCCACTCTTTCCAATAAGCTTCAGCTTCCATTTCAACCTTTTCACCTTCGGCCAGAAAATAAGGTTCCAGTACGCCGAGGAAAACACCGTTGCGATTCCTAAAGTAATGGCAGCTCACCTCTTCAGGTTTGCTCAGCGGAGAAAGAGTAATTTGATCCACCTGATAAGCATTTTGTACGCGAACATGCTGCATGACTTGTGAGCTCAACTTTACTGCGGGCCTCTTCAACCCACGCATCTTGGCGAGCTTCAGCAAAGCGGCAAGGTAATCTTGATCATCCAAATCCGAGGCCACTTCATCCCGATGTATCAACACCGACTCGGCTCCAGCCGGGTCCCCCAAAGACAATAACGACAATTGGGTGTTAATATATCTCAAAATATGCGTTTTGAGTGATATTTTTGAGTGCCTCATGGCATTGCCGTCAGGGGAGTCCAACATAACGATGCTATTGACCGTCCTCCCCAGTTCTTGCAATTGGCGTGTAACTTCGTATGCCAGCACGCCGCCTAAGGAGTACCCCCCCAGATCGCACCCCCCTTCCGGCCAAACCTTGCAGATTATGTGCGTATAGTAGGCTGCCATCGCTTGTATACCCTGCAGCGGTTCACGTTGCGTGCCCCACCCCCTGGCTTGAATGCCAAAAAATGGTCGCGTGCTCTTGCTGGCGATAGATTGATACGCCTCAACGCCCCCCATTCCAGCGTGAAACCAGAAAACTGGCATTCCCGTTGTATGGCGATTCAACTTTATCAATTCTGGAAATTGCGTCCAATCTTCTGCCACGCGCGCGTCCGGAAACGCTCCCATCAAATCACTCTCCTCATTTGGCGATCTGAAACGAGTGACTAATGCGTTAATCTCTTGGAGTGTGCGGCATGCCATTAAGTCTTCTGCCAAAATCGAAGAGCTTATTTTTGATTGCAATTGCGCAAGCAACTGCATCATACGAATTGAATCAATGCCGTAGTCACGTAATAATTTGCTAGGCTTCAATTCATCAACGCCTATTCCAATCAGCTCCGCGAGAATGCCCGCCACATTACTGACATGCGCAGTTGTTTTTTGCGTCGGTGCAGCTTTGCACTCGCTCGGCGCAGGGCCAGCATCCACCCAGTAGCGTTTTCTTTCAAACGCATAGGTCGGCAATACTATGCGGTGCGCGTTTTTCCCCTGGTGTAACAGCTCCCAGTCAATCGCCCCGCCGTATGCCCAGTAAAGCGCTATCTTTTCAGGGTTGCGTTCCTTGATGAGCGCCGCTGCAAGGTTCTCGCCAATAGATCCAAAGAACAACTCATTCAATATCGGGCCATCTTCGCTTTCCCCGACAAATATGGGAACTCTTACATCACCGTCCTTAGATTCATCCGGTTCAGAAAGGAATTCATTCAACCCAACGATCACGTCCGCGCAATGCTTAGCGACCAACGCAAGACGGCAGTCCATTGCCTCACGCCCGATCTGAAGCGTGTAAGAAAAATCAAGCAAGTTAATATCGCTCTGGGCTTCAATAAAATCCTTCAGCCGTCCCGCCATCCGCCGCAAACTAGTAGAAGATTTTGCGGAAAGCACGACAATGTGTTTCGTCTCATCGAAATCCGGCTGATTCAGAGGAGGCTCTTCCCGTACATATTCTTCAATGACAAGGTGCGCATTCGATCCCCCAGCGCCAAAAGCATTAATCATCGCGCGTCGAGGAAGCTCTTTTGCAACGCCTTCGATGTCGATGGCTGGCCGCCGCCAAGGCACTAACTCTTTGGCCAAACAAAATGGCATGCTTTCAAAATTTATATTAGGGTTCAGATTATCAGAATTAACTAAGGGCACGATCTGCTGATGCTGCATTTGCAGGACCACCTTAGAAAATTGCGACATGCCGGATGCCGCCTCTGCATGGCCTATGTTTGACTTCACCGACCCTATATGGCAAAAATCGCCCCTCGCCAAATCTTTTCCAAACACACTGGCCAACGCTGTCATTTCAATAGCATCGCCCAGCGGTGATCCATTTGCAGCCGCCTCAATATAACCGATCGTTTCCGGAGCGATGCCGGCTTTCGCCAAATTTCCTTTGATCAGCTGCGCCTGCGCATTAGGATTCGGTACGCCAAAACCATTCGTCTGTCCGCTATGGTTGATAGACGAGCTCTTGATAATGCCCAGAATGATGTCACCATCCATCTCAGCTTCGCTCAGCGGTTTCAACAATACTGCGCCCACTCCCTCCGCGGGTAGATAACCATCGCCATTGCAGAAACTTCTGCTACTGGGGCTGCTGCCAATTATCCTAGTCTGCGCTAGGCCGATATATTTCTGAGGACTGATCGATAGGTTGACCCCTCCGGCGATGGCCATCGCGCACTCGCCTTTGATTAGACTTTCGCATGCCATATGAATCGCACTAACGGAAGACGAGCACATAGTGTCGATAGCGATGCTCGGTCCATGCAATCCAAAGAAATGCGATACCCGATTCGCAATTGAACTATAGGAAGCCAGAGATAACACAGCTTCAATCTCAGGCTCCGTTTTCATCGCGCGATACTGCTGATACATGGCCCCGACAAAAACACCCACCTGTCCGGAAAATTTCTTTTTCAGCGAACTGCGCGTATACGCCGCGCTTTCCACTAACTCCCATACGGTTTCCAGGAACAAACGCTCTTGCGGGTCCTGCAGTGCGGCATCTCGCGGCGAGATGTTGAAGAACAATGGATCGAATTGGTCTACATCATCGATGAAACCGCCCCATTTGCAATATGTTTTCCCAGAAATATTGACATCGCTATCAAAATAAGGGGCATGATCCCAACGACTCTCGGGAATTTCCGTAATGCAGTCGCATCCGGCTTTCAAATTCGCCCAAAATTCATCCAAATTACGTGCTTTCGGATAACGGCCTGCCAAACCAATAATTGCAATATCAGTACTTCTCTCCTGATTTTTTTCCTCAAAAGGATTTGATTTAGGCAACAACGGCAATCTTTTATCTTTCAGCGCCTTGTAATCCAGACTCACACCATGAAGTGCAGGCAGTTCCGTTACCACATTGTTATCACGGAGATCTTTCTTGACCTGCCGTTCAGGTAGCTGCTCAGATGTAAATATTGCGGCCAGCCTTTCGCTATGTTCATTGACAAAGTACGAAGCAAGATCGCCAATATTCTGATACTCAAAGAATAATGTCTTGGGCAATTGGCCGAAAACTTTCTCTAACAAAGTAATCAGCTCCATCGACACAATAGAATCGACACCATATTTTTCTAGTGGTGAGTCAGGATCGATTTTATACTCAGGTACTTTTAATGCCGACGCTAGCGTATTTTTTAGCAAAGCGACAGTCTTTTCTGGTAACTTTGTTTTGTCGCTTTCTGCTATCAGTCCCGCTTGCTCCCTACTCAGCAGAGCATCCGAATACCGTTGCCCGGATGAAGGCGCAAAATGTTTTTTATGCCTGTTGTCTACATTGAGCTGCGTCCTTATCCGCGACACGTCCCCACACATGACAAGGAGTTGATAACATTCCGTTTGCAATGCGGCGGAGAAAATTTCGATGCCTGCAGACGCAGCCAACGGAACTAGACCAAGCTCCGTCGAATGTTGGTGTTCGCCACTAGGGCTCATCCCGCCTTCTTGCCAAAGCGGCCAATTGATCGAAATCGTTTTACCATAACGTTGCCCGCTTTGAACCAAACTATGCCGATACTCGGCATAACGGTCCATGAAGGCATTGGCCATAGAATAATCAGCCTGCCCTATATTGCCGCTGACACCAGCAAGCGAAGAGAACAACGCAAAAAAATCTAACTCGTCATACTTGGTGGCTTCGTCCAGATTGACCAGTCCCATGACTTTAGGCGACAACACCTTGTGCAGCTCGTCCGATGTTTTCTTGATAATGAAGTTATCTTGGATGACGCCGGCAAGATGAATGACTCCACTGATAGCTCCGTATTTATTTCGAATATATGTAAGTAAAGCCAAGGCTTCGCCGACGACCGCGACATCCCCTCTCTTGTACAGCACTCGAGCGCCCGCGGCGGCAATTCCATCGATAGCCAGCTGCTGGACCGCGGTCAGCTCGGAACGTCCGGCAAGTATGAGGACGACATTTTTCGCATGCGTCGCGGCTGCCTTGGCCAGGGCCAAGCCTATTTTTCCGGCGCCGCCGGTAATGAGATATACCCCATTGTCTTTCCACGGCATCTGGGCAGCATCACGCTGGCCGTGTTCGTCTTGCCATGCTTGAATATATCGTTTGCCGTTCATATCACGAACGAGCTTGTCTTGAGGTGCGCTGGCATTTTCCATAAGCAATTTAGCCAGCGCCGCGTCACTTTCTTCGCCATTAACACTGATTAATTGCCCAGACAAACCAGGATTTTCCAGACTGGCGGTATTCAGCAAGCCAATCAAGCCTTGGAGCGGCGTGTCTTCGCTTTTCCCCCCAACAAGGATTTGCACGAAGATACGCTGACTTCCCCTTTGTCTTAACACATCTTGGACTATGCGGAATGATGCTTCGGCATGGCATACAAAGCGTTCGTCAATCCCCTGTCCAGCTGAGCGCAGCAGATGGCACTGCACGCCTTGCGGCAATGCATCAGCCAGGGTTTCCGCTCCAACATCGCAGAGTAAAACCACATGTCTTTCGAAGGGAGGAGACGCGTTGACGCGCAGCGGCGCCTCCCGCCAGGCCGGCGTGAGCATGATAGAGCCAGCGGCCTCCGGCAAAAGGGCATCTCCGCCCGTTCCAGCATAGAGCCGAGCCGTAAATCCTTTCAGGTGCGCCTGTACCCAGCCATCTTGGTCGCACAGATCTATGTTCATCTCGATCTGTTCATGATTTAGGCTCTGCCCGCTCTCGCGACTGACAATCGCCCACATTTTCGGTGTGCACCGGCCCCGGACTTCCAGTTCGTGCAATGCGAAAGGCAGCAAAAGCCTGGATTGTCCATCCGTGCGGCTGTCGCTTCTCTCATCGAATAGCAAGCCAATACAGGCTTGCAGAGCCGAATCGGCAAGCCCGGGGTGCAGCGCGAAATCCTGTAAGGTCTGAAACATGTCTTCCGGCAGAACCAGCTCCGCAAGCGCCTTGTCATTGCCTAGCATAAGACTCTGAATCGTGCGATGTCCGTGTCCGTAGTCGACGCCTACCGCATGGAAAATCTGATAACACTCTTCATGGCTTAGCGTGCGCTGATTGCACTCAGCGATGCAGGCGGCAATATCAAACTGCTCTTTAGGAAAAGCTTCGACGAATTGCACATAGCCCCGGCTATGCGTCACTCTTGCCTCAATCGCATCTCGATCTGTTGTAAAGACTTCATAGGAAAGCTCGCCATCCTGCGTCGGAGTCAGCATCGCATGCACCTCGACTGTCTTATCGGTAAGCGATATCGGCCGTGCCCACACCACATTCTTGATCAGGACTCCAATTCCCTCCATCGCGACATCCATGGCATGTCGCGCAGCAGCCTGAGCCATTTCCAGATAAGCAACGCCAGGCAATACCGGATTGCCATTCACCACATGATCAGCCAAGAAGAACTCGCTGCCAGTGAATGTGGAACTGTATTTTTGCGCCGACAGATTCGAGGTATTCATATGCAACAAGGGGTGAATCCAGTTGACTGTCTGTCCAGACCCGGCATAAACATGACCACGTACCGCCTGGAGAGTCGGCTCGTACCAATATCGCTCCTTGGCAAATCGATAGGATGGAAGGCTTACCCGGCGCAGAGAACGATTGCCATGCAACAGCCTCCAATCGACAGCGGACCCATTGACCCAAAGCCGCAGCAATTTCTCATACTTGCCGTTTACTATCCAGGCAGAAATAAGCTTGTCCAAATCATCGTCGTTTAGCAGTATCTCCGACACCTGATTCTTGCTCGCCCGTCCTTGATAGAAATTTTTGATGCGCTTTTGCCCATCCAGGAATGCCTTCAGCATTTGCTCCAGCTCATCGAAGGAGCTCACCAGCATGGCCATGCGCTCCTCCATAGCCACTCTGCCGACTTGCAGCGTATAGGCCACATGCTCCAGGCTGGGGAGGGAAGTAAGTCTATGCTGCAGAAATGCTAGAAATTGCCGCGCTTGCTCTTCCAGTCTGTCGGCACTTTTGGCGGACAGCACTATGATCGCCGGTCCGATACATGGCGAATGGTCGGTATGACCATTGCAGCTATCAAATTCTTCAATCACTACATGCGCATTGATACCGGTGGCGCCAAAGCTGTTTATCGCCGCGCATCTCGGGTAGTCGGAATCAGGCCAATCCATCAATTGTGTATTGATGAAGAAAGGGCTTTCTTCTAGCTTGATAAAAGGATTGGTCTTCTCATAATTAAGGCTTGGCGGAATCTGCCTATTCTTCAGCGAAAGCAATACCTTGATCAACGACGTAATACCAGCCCCGGCGAAAGCATGTCCGATATTCCCCTTCACCGCGGTCAGCGCGCAATAAGCTGACTCTTGCGTGTTCTGCCGGAATGACGCCGTCAAGGCCTGCACTTCGATCGGATCGCCAAGTTTGGTGCCGGTGCCATGCGACTCGACCATGCCGATCCGGGCAGGATCGATGCCGAACTTTTTGTAGACTTGGCTCTGCAAAGCTGCTTGCGATGTCACGCTGGGCGCCGTCATCCCATTGGTCTTGCCATCCTGATTGCTTGCCCATCCGCGAATGACGCCATAAATGTGATCGCCGTCGCGGATGGCATTTTTCAGCAGTTTGAGCACAACCACGCCAAGCGCCTCGCCCAACACCGTGCCATTGGCGCGATGATCGAATGGCGCGCATCTCCCATCCGGGGAGAACAACAATGACTGACTGGACGAAACAAATAGGTTGGGTGTCGAATAAATACCGCCGCCACCGGCAAGTGCGACTTCGCAATTACCCAAAACTAGGCTATCGCAGGCATAAACTACTGCTGTCAGAGTGGATGAACACGCGGTATCAATACTCACTGCCGGCCCGACCAGATTTAATAAATAAGACACTCGGGAAGGAGCGGATGAATCCGTCGGCGCTAGGTAGGTATCATGCATTTTGTGAATGTGATAGGAATAATCTCCCTTAGCCGCAGCGAATACTCCCCAAGCTTTGCCGCTGATTTCGGTAGCCGCATAGCCAGCATCCTCAATCGCGCGCCAGCATTCCTGGAGAAAGATGCGCTCGCTCGGATCCATGCCCTCCGCCTCGCGCGGAGAGATGCCGAAGAACAGCGGATCGAACTTATCCACATCATCCAAAAAACCTCCCCACTTAGAGTAAGTCTTGCCGGGAGTTTGTGGTACTGGATCAAAATAATCGTCGATTCGCCAGCCTCTATCTGTCGGCGCCTCTTGAATGCTGCTAATGCCGTTCTGGAGATTTTCCCAGAAGCGGTCAACGTCCTCCGCGCCAGGAAACCTGCCAGACATACCGATAATGGCGACCGGCTCGGTCAGCTGAGTACCTGGAGACTGGATGCTCGCATTTTTGTCCTGTACTTCCGACGCGCCGGCGGTGAAAATCCCCACACACTGCCGAACGAATTTTTGCAGCCCTGCTTTAGAACGCAGAATATCGAAGTGATCCTCTCCATCTAGAATTATTGTCGTCAAGCTAGGCAATAACGTGTCCCATCTTGTCAACAGCGATAGCATGCTGCCATTCGCCTGCTGCACACGCTCCAAATACTCTGGACTCATTAATACACTAGAAGTCGCACGCCCTGTTCTCGTATGAAAGACAAATGAGCGGATCTCGTCCGGACGAGGCAAAGGCACGGCTTGATATTTCTGAGTTGCCACTAGGTTGGCCATATGAACGTCGGCCATAGACTTGAGCTTGAAAGCGACCTCTGCCCTGGATATCTTCAAACCACGTTGCAGACATAATTCCACTAAAAAATCTAATAAATTTTCGTCGTTTACGTCCGCGATATCGCTAGCATTAATCTGAATATCGGCCCAGGAAAATTCGCGACGCTCCAGCGCGTTCTTGAACGATGGATCCATGCTTAACAGCGTGATCAGCATGAAATTTGCATTAACTAGTAAATTATTTCGTGTTGACGACTGAAATAGCGGCCGATCTTTTTCCATCAACAGCGGCGCCTCAATCATGACTAAACTGGCTACCACCCGTTCTCGCAATTGCAATTGTCTGGCCACTTCGTAAGCAATTATTCCTCCCGTAGAAAAGCCAGCAAGATGAAAAGGTCCATCCGGTTCCAAGGCCACAATATGGTCCACATACCGCTTGGCCATTTCACGCAGGTCTGATAGTGGTTCACAATCAACCATCAAAAATCCGCGCGCCCGAATCCCAATCATTTGGATCGCATCGCCGAACTGCGTCGCAAGCCGGTTATACATACCGACATCTCCCGACATCGGATGTATCCAGAATGTTCGCGGCCCCTGCCCCTGTAGAGATAGGGGTACGATTTCCGGATTTCGCTTCGCGAATTCACTTATGCGCCGACCCAAGGTATCAGTTTCCCGCTCTGTATCACTATCAAAAGTCTTGATCGTATCGATATCATATTGAAGTAATATTCCATAGCCGAAATCTGGCCCCGTCTCCGACTGGTAATTCTCGATGACTCCGACAACGTTGGCCCCATTCAAGGTGTGGAGTTGAAATGCTGGCTCGCTCGCCCAGCCTTCTTTGATCGATTTTGCAAGATACGCAAGGTATGCCTGAGCATCTGAAGCTACAGCATGCATGCATCGCCCAACCCCTGCGATGCTTCGAATTCTCTGCTCAGCCTTCACGGCCTCTATCATGTTTAAGAGTAATAAGCGCCACACCTCCAACTCTTTCACACCCGATAGAATAGACACTCCCAGTAACAGCAGCGTCTCTCCAAATGGGTCGTGCAATGCCTGAAGATCTATCGCCTTGGCCCGATGCAGAGATTCAATGCCACCTATCCGCCTAGATAAAATCAGACCGACAACCCTCCCCTCTTGTTCAAGAAGAATCTGTCCTTGTGGAAAATCACGTACAAGGTCGGATATATCGACGTCGACACCAAAAATATCCGAGGCGGCACACTGCTTGCGAAGCTCCAAAAGCGCTGGAATATCTGAAATCTCTACCTTGCGAATCCTATTTTTATAGTTTGATATGGCTGGCATTATTTTGCATCCTATAAACATGTCGCTCGTCGAGCACCGAATAATTCAGACCGACTCATGGCTTGCTTTCACTCAACTCGCTCGAGACTAGATTCTGACCGCAGCAATGAGTGGATGTGGGCTCCCAGGGCTCTAATATTTGTATGGTCGAATACAATTGTCTCAGGCAATCCTAGACTTATTTCTCGATTGAGCTCATGCACATATGTAGCGATGGATATCGATGTCAAGCCTAGCTCAATGAAATTGGTTGCATCATCCACCTCATCCCTCTCGTCAAGGTAGAGAACTCGGTGCAAGACATCCCTGACAATTCCGATGATCTCGTCTAGCGTGGGTATTACAGAATCGCCAGGGTAAGACGACAACGGTTCGGTCGTAGTAGACAATCCCGTAGAGAACGAAGACAACAGCGCATCCAGCCCGATGAAACGCCCGGCCTCTTCCCGCGAGTGCTCTTCAGTATCCGCCTCAGTTGGCATAGGGCTATGCTGCGACAAGGATGTGGTAGGCGCTTGTGGATTCGGAACCTTTTCGCTCGCGGTGGCATCGACCCAGAGCTTTCTTTTCGCAAAAGGATAAGTCGGCAGCATCGTTAATTTTCCAGGCATGGCATTTTCGTATAACCGTTTCCATGGAATGGCTGCGCCGGCAATCCAAAGCTCGGCCAAAGCTTGACGATTTCTCTGAGCGATTAAGGTATCGATATCGGCCGTCTTCCCATTACCGGCATCGGTTGCCTCCTTGGCGCTCGCGGTTTGGGCATTGTCCTTGAAGTCTTGGTCGAGGTTGGCGATGAGTTGATCTACAGAATCGGCAACACAGGCGAATCTATGCTTCATTGGCTCGCGGCCCGTCTGCAATGTATAAGCAAGCGACAGCAGATTAATGTCCTGGTGCGCTTTTAAATAAGCCTGCCATTCTTTCTTGTATTCGCTTAAAGCTTGATTGGTTTTAGCGGACAGGACGAAAATGACCGGCTCTGACAATGGCAGACTGCCAGGACTCGCGATAAACTCCTCGATAATCACGTGGGCATTAACGCCGCCGGCGCCAAAGCTATTGACACCGGCTCTTCTTGGCATGGCCTTTCCAGCAATCCTCAACTCTTCCCAGTCGCATAATTCTGTCTGCAAGGTAAAGGGCAGCTTGTCAAACTCGATCGATGGATTTAAGAATGACGGCTGTGGGGTTGGGAAAATCATCTTCGATCGCAACTGAAGCACCGTTTTAATGATTTGCGCCATGCCGGAAGCAGCTTCGCCATGCCCCAGGCATGCCTTCACGGAACCAAGCCGATAATGCGCCCCACGCTCTTGCCTAGAGAAAGCAAACGCCTTTTCCAAAGCCTTCATCTCAATAGCGTCGCCCATTTCCGAACCATTCGCCGCCGACTCGATATAGGTAATCGTCTGCGGATCGATGTTTCCTCTTTCCAAAGCCACTTTGATGACAGCAGCTTGATGCTCAGGATCGGGCACTCCGTAACCGTTCGTTCGGCCCGCATGATTGATCGCCGATGCGCGAATGATTGCCAAAATATTGTCATTATCTCGCTTCGCATCTGCCAAGCGCTTCAACAGCACAACGCCAACTCCCTCGGAGGGCATAAACCCGTCGCCGCCAATGCCAAATACACTGCTCTCATGCGTAGCCGACAATAGTTGCCCTTGCGACAAGGCGACATAGTTAAGCGGGTGCAAATATAGGTTTACCCCGCCAGACAGAGCAATATCGATATTCTTGCTTCGCAGGCCTTCGCAGGCTTGATGCAAAGCCACCAAAGAAGACGAACACATGGTGTCCACCGGCAAACAAGGTCCGCGCCAATCCAGGTGATATGAGACACGGTTGACTAGCGAGGAGAAAGACGTGCTATAAACGACAGTGGATTTATCGCTGTTCCATAGATTAAATCCTGTCTTGGTAATGCCGCAAAAAACACCCGCGCGCTGCTTGATGCGCTCGGTCAAGGCTGACGGAGCATAGCCGGCATCTTCTAAAGTACGCCAACACTCCTGTAGGAATAAACGCTCTTGCGGATCAATGCCCATCGCTTCGCGCGGGGACATTTTGAAGAAAGTCGGATCAAAATCGGCAAAATCTTCCAGGAAAGCCCCGTGCTTGCCGTAACTCTTTCCCTTGACTCCCGCATGCTGCCTATCATTGTCGTAGAACACGCGCCAATCCCAGCGTTCCGCCGGTATCTCAGCGACCAGGTTCTTGGCCGTCTTTAGATTGTTCCAAAATGCCTCGATATTTTTCGCTTGCGGAAAACGCGCACTCATGCCGATGATGGCGACTCCATCATCCTCAGCCTCAATTTTTGCCGCGCTCCCAACTTGCGCAGTTAGAAATGCTGCCTGTGCGCGCGAAGTTTTGCTCCCGCATTGCGCCATATCCACATTCAGGTTCGTCGATGCAAAGGCACTCACCCATGCAAGACACGCGGTACGATACTCGTCAATGAGGTAATCCCCCAGCGCGCCGATATTTCTTTTCTCATAAAACAGAGTCTTGGAGAGGTTCCCGAAAATCACCGCCAATTTCTGATTGAGCTGAGTAACCATGACGGAATCCAGCCCTAACTCATCCATTGCTTCATCGGTATAGATATCTCGCGCATCCAGTTTAGTGATCTCGCTGAATATTTCCTTCAATTGTCCCAAAACGCCTTCGCGCAATTGCGCGTCGCTCAGATTCTCGGGTTCGGCGATGAGCGCAGGAGCGCCCTTTGCGGCATCGTTCAAAGAAAGACTCTGTCTTAGCCTATCCAGGTGCCCCGCCATCACCATCACTTGATCGATGCCAAGAGCGAAAGATCGATAGCAGGCTTGCATGCCAAGCGACGTCTCCATCGGCACCATGCCGAAGTTTTCCGCCATCAACCTCTCGGTTGTCTCATCCACCCCCATGCCGCCATCCCGCCATAGAGGCCAGTTAACCGACAAAGCGCGGCCATGACGTAGGCCTGCATCCGCTAGGCGATTCCGATAGGACGCGTATGCATCCATGAATGCATTGGCGGTCGCATAATCAGCCTGTCCAACATTGCCGATGACACCGGCTCCAGACGAAAAAATGAGCAAAAAGTCCAACTTCAGATGTTTGGTCTCTTCATCGAGATGCACTAGTCCATCGACCTTGGGCGCAAGCACTGAGGCGAACTCATCGACGCGCTTGCGAATGATGAAGTTATCCCGGATAAGGCCTGCGCTATGAATGACCCCGCTAAGCACGCCATGCTGACTGTCGATGTGTTCGATCAAGGCGCGCACCGCGGCACGATCTTCGATGTCGGCTCGACGATACTCGATACGCAAGCCGGGCCTCGCGAGCTTATCGATGCGCCCGCGCCTTTCTTCGGTCAATACACTGCGGCCCATGATTACAATCGTCGCCTCATGAACCTTGGACGCGACTTCCTCGGCAAATAGAAGCCCTAGTCCTCCCGCTCCTCCGGTAATGAGATAGACGCCCTGCTCTTTCCAGGGAATGGAGGTCGACTCTGCATGGTGGATGATGGACAAGGACTCGATCCAGCGCGCGCCATTGGCATACCTGACTCGATGGCACTCTGGATGTCGTTCCTCATCAATCAGTTTGGTTGTCATGGACAAGTCGACACCATCAATATCGACTTCAATGAGTTGGCCTATCAATTTCGGCTCTTCCAGCCTTGCCGTTTTCACGATGCCGGCCAACCCGGCCAGCAATTGTTCCGCCCCCACATTGGGCACCACAATTTGCACCAGCACATCATGAGTCGGTTTCGCCTGCACAATCCCTTTCACGATGTCAAATACGGTCGCCGCAGCCACATCAAACATTCGCGCGATTCCGCCATCGCAGACAGGGATCGAACGCAGCTGCAGCAATGGGATGCGTTCAGAAAGTTCTGCGGCATATATCTTGGCTGCGCCGCATAGCAGCACCCAACGCTGACTATATTCTCGCTGGGGAACTGGCGCGGCATCGCTTTCGCGCCATCCCGGATGCAGCATTAACAAATCATTGCCGGCCTGCTGCGATTTCCATTGCGCAGCTTCATCCTCCTTTTCTCGACGAACGGATATCCAGTAGCGGTCTTCCGCAAAAGGATAAGTCGGCAAACTAATACGACGTAGACGATATCCCGAATGCAGCAAGCACCAATCGACTGTCCCGCCAGATGTCCAATGCTGGGCGATTTTCTCGAACCGCTCCTCGCCCGCCCAGGAAGCTATTTTCTCGGCATGGTTTGGATCAGACAATGCGCTCTGGCCATGCGGCGTACTGCCGCGATAAAAACACTCTCCGTCGATTCCGCTTTCGATATCAGATTGGCTTGCGGCATATTCCAGATATAACCCCAATTTTTCTTGGAGCGCGGGAATACTGCTCACGACGAATGCAACTCGCTCGGTCAATGCCACTCGCCCCACCTGCAAGGTATACGCTATATCAGCGATTCGGATCCGCTGCTGATCCGCATGGCGGTCAAGGTGACTCAATAACTTTTTTGCATAAGCGCGCAAGCGCTCTTCATTTTTAGCGGAAAGAGGGATGATGAATACCGGCGCACCCTCCGCGCGCAAACCGGTATCGATGCAGGGGGCCTCGTACTCCTCAAGAATCATGTGGGCATTGGATCCCGATGCTCCAAACGCGCTGATCCCCGCTCGTCTCGGGATCGCCTTCCGGGCCTCAACGGTTGGCAGCGTTGGACGCTTCCACGGCTCCGCCCGGCGCTGGACATAGAACGGCGTCTGATCGAAGTCGATATAAGGATTCAGCTGATCCGCATGAAGAGACGGCACCAGCGTCTTGCGGGACAATTGCAGCGCCGTTTTGATCAAGCCGCAAACCCCGGCCGCGGATTCCGCATGACCGATATTCGATTTTAGCGAGCCGATGGCGCAAAATTGCTTGAGGTCAGTGTGCTTGCCGAAGGCTTTAACCAAGCCCTGTATTTCGATCGGATCGCCCAGCGAGGTGCCGGTTCCATGCGCCTCCACGTAGCTGATCGTGCTTGGATCCACAGCAGACTTGATGAGGCAGGCATCGATCATCTCGGCTTGCGCGATGGGGTTGGGAACCGTCACGCCGCTGGCGGATCCGCCATGGTTGATGACAGACCCCTTGATCACCGCGTAAATATTGTCCCCGTCCCGAATGGCCGCTTGCAGCGGCTTGAGCAACACGGCCCCCACGCCCTCCGCCGAAACATAGCCATCGCCGCCCGTTCCAAATGAACGGCATCGCCCATCTGATGAATGAAATTCGGCGATGCCGTATGTAAGGTATTTCGCGGGATGCAAAGACAAGTTCACGCCACCGGCCAGCGCTACCTCGCTCTCTCCTCGCAGAATACTCTCTACAGCAAGATGGCTTGCGGTCAGCGACGATGAACATACCGTATCGATCGCCATGCTTGGACCATGGAAATTGCACACGTAAGAAACGCGATTGGCAATTGGCGCGGTGTTAAGCGATAACGGAATTCCTTCCTCATGCCGCATCTCATCCATGCCTACAAGCGTGTAATCCTTATGCATCACGCCGACAAAAACACCGACCTTCCGTCGGCCCGCTGAGCCATGCGCGCTCACCAGGTTCTGAGGCGTGTATCCCGCATCCTCGATAGCCTCCCAGCACACTTCTAGAAACAGTCGCTCCTGCGGATCCATTAACTCCGCTTCTCTCGGCGTGATTCGGAAGAATTTCGCATCGAAGCGATCCACCCCGTCGATAAACCCGCCCCATTTGGAAATACGCTTCCCAGACGACGATTGGACCTTCTGATAACGCCTCCAATCCCATCGGTCGCGGGGAATTTCACTAACCGAGTCCACGCCCTCGCACAAATTGCTCCATAACGCCTCGATGTTCGCCGCACCCGGAAATCGCCCGCTGATTCCGATGATCGCGACTTCGCTGCCATTCGCGTCTTCGCGCGCATCCGGCGCCTGCGGTTCGCTCTCAGGCGCTCTCTCTTGCTGCGTCGTCTCCTGAAAGGATTCGGGATAGGTTTCGCGAAGATAATTCGCCAAACTGGCGATAGTCGGATACTCGAACGGCAGGATCGGCGAAACCGGTTGCCCAAGCTTGGCTTCGATATCCTTCATAATCAGCAGCATGGTCGCAGAACCAAGCCCCATCTCGTAGTATCCGGCGTCTGGATCTATTTGCGAGGCAGGGAGCTGCAAACGTTGCGCGATGAGTTCGCGTAGAAATGCTTGCGCATTCCTGTCCGCGGAAAAGGAGACGGGGCTCGCATCCGAGCTCGGCCGCGGCGGCGGGAAGCCATCCTGATTGCCGGCGCTAGCGCTTTCCCACCCCGCTCGAACCCTTTTGCTGGTAAGTTTCATGAGCTCGGCGACTTTCCGCCCATACTCATCGAAAAATTCCAAGGTTACACTCGACAGTTCTTTGTCATTGACGACCGGCGCTCGCCGCGCGCGCACGAGGCATCTGCTATTGAGCAATGCGGCTGCGCGAAAAGACTCGTAATACAGGGGCAGAAACAATGATTGGCTTTCGCCTTGGCCTCGCTCAAGGGTCACGGCGGCTCCGATCGCGCTGCCATCGATCAACACCGGATGAAACATGAAACCCGCCGCGCTATCGCGCGCGGCGCGGCCAAGAGAAAGATCCACAATCACAGCATCATTCACGCCATAAGCCGTGCCAGAGGCTCTCATGAATCTCGTGTGAACCAATCCGTACTCTTTGCAACCAGCATAAATCTCGCTCAAGGACGAGCGATTGGATGCGTCCCGCTTGAGCTCGCCCGCGCGAATCTCATCTTCGAATGACACGGGATCGACAATGCGCATTTGCGCAGTGGCATAGCATGTCCCCTCCCCCGTCAAGCCGTCGTCAACCGGACTCTTGCTATCGACACGAATCTTCCATACGCCTTCGGCGTACTCCTCACATTCGATTTCAATATCCAGCCCCGCGTCTTTCCGAACAACCATCGGATGGAAAATGAGCAGATCCCGCAACTCAAGACAACTAAAATCGTAACCGCGGTCACGGAAAATCTGGTACAGGATATCGATATATGCCAGCCCAGGCAGCAGGCTCTCTCCATGCACTTTATGGTTGCGAAAGATAGGATGGTCCACATCGAAGCGCAGCTGTTCTCTCATCTTGTTCTATCTATGCTATTGGTTTCAGGTTGTGCCCATTAACTCGGGATGCTATTCAAGTTCAGCAATGCCCTGCTTCCAGACATTTCCGTTGCGAGACTCGGCTCCCAGCTTAGTGCGCCCGCGAACAGGCGATGGAGCCGACGGCTGGCTGGCTCTGACATCAATGCGGCGCAACGAAGGCGGGGCTATTGATTGGCGTAAACCGGCTGTTGCGCGATATTCTCGCCAGGCGTCAATGACAACATGGGCATTGGTGCCACCGTCAGCGAAACAGTTGATTGCCGCCGTCGCAGTTTCCGCTGGCCAATCGCATGCTTCACGCGCGAATTCAAATGGCGAGGACGCAAGGTTGAAATGCGTCATCGGCTCGATAGCAGATAAGAATGGAACCAATTTGCCGTATTTCAGGCCGAGCGCGACCTTGATAAAGCTAGCGATGCCTTCCGCGCTGAGCGGATGTCCGATATTCGGCTTCATTGACCCCAGCCACAGCCGTTGTTTGGAGCCGGATCGATACACGGACTCGATCGCCTTAAGCTCCAGCAAGTCTGTCACCTCCGATCCGGAGCCATTGACATCGATATAGCTGATCTCCGCTGCAGTCTTGCCGCTGCGAGCCAAAGCCTGCCGTAACACTTGTTTTTGAGCCTGCGGATTGGGCGTGGCCGGACCCGCCGTGCGTCCATCGTTGTTGATGGCCATGCCTTTGATAACACAATGAATCTGATCGCCGTCCTCAAGCGCGCGCGCTAACGTCTTGATCATGACCACGCCGATGCCTTCTCCCAACACAATGCCATTCGCGCGATTGTCGAAGATGTGAAACTCGGCACCGCCGAGAATATGCCTTTGCATGAACAGCCGATGCGCGCCATCGCCATCCAGCAAACTGACGCCGCCGACTAAAGCAGCCTCGATATCGCCATCGCGCAACGCTTGTATCGCCATATTCATGCCTACCAGCGCAGATGAGCAGGCCGTATCGATAACCAGGCTAGGCCCGCGAAGGTCGAAAAACTGTGAAACATTAGCCGCCAGGTAATTCTGGCCAAGGGCGATGATAGGATTCTTCGTCGCAAGCAAACTGGCTTCGTCTGGCTGGTGCTTGCTACGCGCACCGATATACACGCCAATCGCCTTGCCTTTCACATCCCCAAGCACATATCCGGCATGGCACAAAGCATTCATGCTTTCTTCCAGCAGCAGCAGCCCCTGAGGATCCATCGCAGCCGCATCTTCGGAAGAAATGAGAAAAAAACCGGGATCGAACATATGGATGTCGTCTAGCACGCCGGCGAAATTTTCGGCGCTGGCTGTCCAGCGCTCTTTCGGCACATGTCTGATCGCAGAACGTCCCTCCGCCAGCAGCCGCCAATATTCGTCCAGGTTGGCTGCGCCAGGGAAACGGCAGGCAAGGCCCACCACGGCAATATCTAACGCGCCTGGCTCGCCGGCTAGCCTCGGATTGACGGGCGGCGGCGTGGCGGACGCATGGCTAGCGGCCAAGGGCAAAGTGGGCTCAATAGAAACGGGATCTGAGCCTGGCTTCATATTTCGCCCAGCTTGCTCATCGCTTATCGCCTTGCCAGCATGCCGATGCTGAACCAGCAATTTGGACAGCCGTTCCCCATGATGCTTGGCTAACCAAGCAGAAAGCGCCGAGAGAGTGGGGTGTTCGATCAAGACGGATGGGTCCAGCTCCGTATCAAGCTGTTTGTTCATCGTCCCTAATATTTGCGCCAGCAAAACCGAGTCTGCGCCATAGTCGGCGAACGACGTATCCGGATTAAGCTGGGTGGCGTCCAATCGTAGTTGATCTGCCACCAAACCGCTTACCCACTGCAGGATATCCGACGCATGCGAGCTTACCCTTTGTCCGGATGGGCTTTCTGGCGACAACTGCGCTTGAGCTACCGGGACCGCATTGCGGGAAGTACGCAGCATAAGCTCTTGTGGCTTGAATGCAGTGGGATCTACCCAGGCTGGCAAAACAACAGGCCCATACCCGCCTGTGAGAATACGATCCAGCAGAGCCAAGCCATCATCATTCGACAAGCCAAGCAGCCCGGTGCGCGCATACGCCGAACTTTGCACAGGCCCCATGCCCGCCTCGCTCCAACTGGGCCATTGAATGCTGACAATCGGCAGATCTGGATGATGCGCCAATGCCACGTAGTCCATATAGGCATTGGCCGCCGCATAATCGCTTTGCCCGCTACCCAAGGCGGAAATGGCGGACGCAACGGAAGAGTAAAGAATGAAGAACCGCAGCGGCTGCTCTTTCATAGTGGCCAGCAACGCATCCAGTCCGGCAATCTTCGGCTCCCATACTCGGCGGATTCCATCCAACGGCTTGCGAATGAATGCCGGATTTTCGCGATCGCTGATGCCGGCGCAGTGAATGACGCCGCCGACAGGCCCCATGTTTTGATTAATATCATCCATGCAGCGGCGCAAGGCATCGGGGTCGCTCAGCGGCACGGACAGAACCCTGACCTCCGCCCCCCCCTCCTCTAACGTCTGGACGGCGCGAATTTTCCGCGCCAGCGACGTATCTACAGCGAGAAGAGATGGCCATTCATCGCGCGGCGGCATCTCCTCGCGCCCCGTCAGTACGATGCGCTTGACTCCATACCGCTCGACGAAATGCCTCGCGCACAAATAGCCCAGGCCACGCGTGCCCCCGGTCACCAGCAACACTTGCTCCTCAGGGAAGGCGGGCATCGGCTTGACCTGACTGTCCTGGGTGATCGCATCCAGGAATGCCGCATACCGCAGGCCTCCCCGATAGCACACCTCAACCTCGTCCGCCTCGACCAACAGCTCATCAGCGATCAAGCCCGCGTTGACAATGTCCTCCGCATCGGGATCCAGGTCGACATGTCTTGTGCCCAAATGCCGGTATTCGCTCTGCAGCGCGCGGCACAGGCCCGCGCGGCGCGCGCCGGCTAAATTGATGCTGGTATTCTTGAAACCTTCCAGGCCTTTGCTAAAGCACAACAGCATGACGCCTTCGCGGCGACCTTTTTCCGCCATGCCTTGCAGCCATGAGATCCAGTCCAGTTCGGCAGGCTCCTCTTTGCCGCAGCCCACCAGATCGATGACTACGTCGTAGCTGCTCCACGCGGTTTCCTGCCTGCGCTCTGCGTCAGCGATATCCTCAGGGTGAAGGATATCGGCAGCCGCAAAACGCCTGGATACCCATTGCGCCAGCTGACTCGTCTCGCGAGACGATAGAATCGCTATTTTTTTACTGCCCGCCCCGCTCGCCTCCCGCGGGCTCGGCATCCATTTTTTTTGCAGGAATCGCATTTCACGCGGTTTCTGGCCATCGTCAGAGCCAATCGCCCCAGCGGCGCCATGGTTTGTCGCCAGCCAATAACGCTTCTCCGAAAATGGATAAGTCGGCAAACTGATACGCTTTGGCCTTTCCGCTGAATAAAGCCGATTCCAATCGAAATTCCAGCCGCTGACCCACAAGCTCAACAGCCGCGCGAATTTACCCTTTGCGATCCAAGCGCCAATCGTCGCGTGCATATCCTCATCCGAGGCCAGTCCCGCAAACTGCTTCTTGTCGCTTGCGGCCAGTCCGCGCCAAAGATTATCGATATCGTCACTACCCTCGCAAAACGCGCTAAGCTTGCTCTCCAGCTCTTGCAGCGATGCCGCGGTGAACGCAAGCCGCTCATCCATGGCCTCCCGCCCCACCTGCAGCGTATAGGCGATATCAGCCAGATTCTCATGCGTCCACGAATTGGCGCGAACGCTCGACAACATCTTGAGGGCAAACGCGTGAAGTCCGTCCTCATCCTTAGCGGACAATACAATCAGCGCGGGTCCGACGTTCCCAACGACCTTATTTGCAGGTTGCTCCGGCGGCATATATTCCTCAATGACGAGGTGGGCGTTCGAGCCCCCCGCGCCAAAAGAGGAAATGCCGGCCAACCTAGGCAACTCGATGGATTCGCCATTGGCTTCGCGCAACGGGCGATGCCACTCGGCCAGTTCTTGCTGCACGACAAAGGGGCTGCATTTGAAATCAATATTGGGATTAAGCGTCGTGGAATGAAGGGATGGGACCAGCGTCTGATGTTTCAATTGCAAAAGTACTTTGGTCACGGCCGCAATGCCTGCCGCGCTCTCGCAGTGGCCGATATTCGATTTGACCGAGCCAATCGCGCAAAATCTCTCGTCCTTCGTCCACTCCTGGAATGCCTTGGTCAGTGCGGCGATCTCGATCGGATCGCCAAGCGAAGTGCCGGTGCCGTGCGCCTCTAAGTAGCCGATATTGCGCGGATCAATCTGTCCTAGCTTGAACGCGCGCCGAATAACGCTCGTCTGAGCGCCCGGATTCGGGACGGAATAGCCGTTGGTCTTGCCGCCATGGTTGACTGCGGTGCATTTGATGATTCCATAAATATGATCCCCATCTGCGATCGCTTGCGACTTCAACTTAAGCAGAACCGCGCCGACCCCCTCGCCGGGAACATAGCCATCCCCGCTGGCGCCGAAACTAAGGCAACGGCCATTGCTTGCAGCGAAATGCCCCTGGGCGAGCATGAGATATTTGTTCGGGTGAATGGATACATTGACACCGCCAGCAATCGCCATCGAGCACTCTTCCTGGCGCAAACTCTGGCAAGCCAGATGTATCGCGCTCAAGGACGACGAGCACATGGTATCCACCGTCATGCTGGGGCCATGCAAATTGAAGAAATACGAAGCCCGATTCGCAATCGACGCCAAGCTTCCCGAAAGAGCGATCGGCCGTCCCAACGCAGTCTCTTGCGCGCCGTAAAGCTGGTATTCTGAATACATCACACCGACGTAAATGCCGACGTTGCCGGAGAGCCCATCTCTCTCATATGCGGCAAGACTATCTCTGGTATAGCCAGCGTCTTCTACAGTCTCATATACGCATTGCAGGAATAGTTTCTCCTGCGGATCCAAGAACTCGGCTTCCCTCGGGGAAATATGGAAAAAAGTCGGATCGAACTTGTCGACTCCATCAATAAACCCCCCCCACTTGGCATAAGTTTTTCCAGTCTTCCCCTTAACCGGGTCGAAATAAAGATCGTGGTCCCATCTGTCTGGCGGAATTTCGGTAATGCAGTCTTTTCCATCTCGCAACACCTGCCAAAATTCATCGATATTTTTAGCCTGCGGATAGCGCCCAGCCAATCCAATAATGGCAATATCGATGGATTGAGGCGTCTGCTCCTGTTGCGCCCCTTTCCCTGCCGAATAAAAACGCGCCTGCTGATGGCGGGATTTGGATGGACTTGCGCCGCTGTGCTTGTCCCCATTCGCCGCGCTAGTGGCAGAAACCGGCTTCGAAGCGTGCTCCCCGCCAAACAGCTCGACCAGCTTTTCTTCATGCTGCGCGACGAAGTAGTCTGATAGGTCCTTAATTGTCCGATATTCGAAAAACAAGGTCTTGGGTAGCGAAGCAAAAACCTTTTCCAGTCGATTAGTCAAATCCATGGCCATAATCGAGTCGATGCCGTATTTTTCCATGAGTTCTGCGGCATCTATCTGGTCTACTGTCGATCGTATCGTCGTGGCCAGCAGCTTCTTCAGATAGTGGACCATCTTGTCACGCAAGTCGTCTAACCCCATGCGAATCTCCACGGTTGTCGTTTCTTCTTCGTTCCGTTTACTACATGATCATCTTGGTAAAGGTCGCCTTACCGGCCACTCGCCTCCAGCAGCCCGCTAATCGCTTCGGCATTGCCTTCCAAAACCATGAGCTGGCTTTGTCCCATTCCTAGACCGTGGTAAAACGCGCGCAAACCGGTTTCTGTCCGCATTGGAATAAGACCGGCCGCCCGCAACTTTTGATCTTCCATCCGTTTGTCGAGCTCCATGCCTCCCTCTGCCCAGAACGGCCAATTCATGGATAGCGTCAAACCATGCCGGCTTCCTGCCTGAACCAGCCGGTTGCGATAGGCGGCATAACCATCCATGAACGCATTGGCCGCGGCATAATCCGCTTGGCCTGGATTGCCCAAAACGGCAGCGATCGAAGAGAAAGTCACAAACATATCCAACGCCATATCCTTGCTAGCCTCGTCCAAATTGACGATTCCCTGCACCTTAGGCGCCAAGACATCCGGCCAGTCCTCGCCGCGTTTCTGTAGGATAAAGGCATCCCTAGTGATGCCCGCGCAATGGAGAATGCCGTTCAGCTGACCGAACTCTGCTCGTATCTCCTCCAACAGCCGGTCAAGCGAAGGGGCATCCGCTACATCAAGCCGTCTATAGGCAACTTGCGCGCCGGTTGCGCGCATGGCATCTAGTTTTGACACCTGCCGCTCATCCAGCTCGGATCTGCCGACCAAAACCAAAATGGGATTGAGGGCTCGCCGACAGATTTCCTCCGCGAATAGGCAGCCGATGCCTCCTGCGCCGCCAGTAACCAGGTAGACGCCGTTATCCTTCCATGGCAACTGCGCATTGGTTTCCGGAACAGCAAGTTCGCGCCAGAATTGCGCCCGGTGTTTGCCATTTTCAGCGCGAATCCTGCTCGCCTCCGGATACAGCCTTCCCACATTCAGGGCATCGACGATGCCTTGCGCATCGTCCGGCCTCGCCGCCTCGATCAATTGAGCGGCCAAGCCTGGCTCCTCGGCCCGAGCCGTTCTCAACAGACCGGCCAGACCGCTCATCGCTTCATGTTCGCCCCGGAATGGCACCACAACCTGTAGCAGTGTCCGGCCCTGCGTCCTTGCCGCAAGCAAGTTTTGCACTCGCTCGAACACGCGCACGGCATAGTGGGTGAAACCCTCGCCGATGCCGACATCTCCGGCCTCGAACCCGACACAATCGACATCAGCCATCATTTCAGCCATGCGCTCCGGCTCGACATGGCCCTTGCCGCACAACAACACGACATGCTTGCCGAACTTGGCGTCCGACGCCTCCCCCGCGAGCTCGCTCCAGTTCGGCACCAGCATCGCAACGTCATGCTCAGCTGTTTTTCCATGCCCTGGAAGGTGCCACTCGAACTCTCTGGTCGAGAAGCCCTTCATTTCTATCCCCACATTGCCCGCTTCGTCGCAAAGACTGATATCGAATTTGCGCGTCCCGCTCTCGGCACAGTCGTCTGCGCTGTAATGAGCCCATACCCACTGCGGCTTGATCGACAGATTCGGCGCATTCAATTCAGTCAACGCAAATGGGACCAAGGCTTTGCGCATCACATCAACGTAGTCCGCATCGGAAACAAACCCGAGCAACGACTGCAGCGCTGCGTCCAAAATCGAGGGGTGCACGAGAAACTGCGCTGCCGTCGCCGCCACATCCGCAGGCAGGCGGATCTTGGCCAATACTTGGCCCTGGCCGGAATAAATCTGTTCGATGCCCCGGTGGCTGGGGCCATAATCGATCCCCATTGAGCGATAAGCCGCGTAGCACTGCTCGGCGTCGATCGCTTTATCGCCGCAAGCGCTGCGTATGGCTTCGAGATTCAGCGGAGCCAGAAACGTCTGTTCGCAAGGCTCGGCCACGCCTTGGCCATGCACGACCACCTCGGCGGCATCGGTATCTTCGCTGTAGATTTCGTAATTGACCTGCTCTCCCTCTCCGGGGAAAAGGCCAATATGTATCGTAAGGGGCTGTCCATCTATTATCGTGATCGGCCTTGCCCACACGACATGCCTGAGCGCGATCGGACGCATGCCTGGCGCATTCGCGCCGGTTGCCCTTCTAGCCGCCTCTAACGCCATTTCCAACGAGGCTACGCCAGGCAACACGGCTTTGCCCTGAATCACATGGTCGCGGAAGAAGAACTCCTCGCCGGTGAATGTCGAGCTATAACGTTGCTCGGACAGATCTGAGGTATTGGCATGCAGCAGAGGATGAAGCACCGACCTCTCCGGCAACATAGACTTGATACGAGAGGACGAAGCCCGCATATCGTCGAACCAGTATCTTTCCTTCACAAACGGGTAGGCCGGCAAGCTGATGCGCTGCGGCTTGCCGCCTTTATGGATAGCCTCCCAGTCGATATCGAAGCCCGCGACCCAAAGATCCAGCAGTTTGTCGAACTTCCGCTTGCGTAACCAAGCATCGATGACGACGGCCATGTCCTCGTCGCCGGCCAGTCTCGAGAGAGGCCATTCCTTGCGGGACCGCCCGACGAAGAGCCCGTCAACGCGTTCGGCCCCGCTGCAAAACGCTGATAGTTTGTCCTTCAGCTCACTCACCGTGGAGCAGGTCAAGCCAAGCCGCTCCTCCATTTGCTCGCGCCCCGCTTGCAAGGTGTAAGCGATGTCGCGAAGGCGATCTTCGCCGAAGGCATCGCCTCCTATCGCGGCGAGCAATCGTTGCGCTTGTTCGCGCAATTGTGTTTGCGTTCTAGCGGAAAGCACGATCATCGCCGCTTGTTCTGCTATGAAATCCGGCTTGGCCGGCCAGTCATCCTCATGGTATTCCTGAATGACGATGTGTGCGTTTGAGCCTCCCGCGCCAAACGAAGAAATGCAGGCGATGCGCGGATATTCTTTGGCTTCCTGGCCATCGATCGCGACAACCGGCCTTTGCCAGGCAGCGTTTTCGCGCTGCACGAAAAACGGCGTCCGCGCGAAATGGATATTAGGATTCAACTGCTCCGCATGCAGGCTGCGGACCAGCGTTTGCTGATTCATCTGCAAAACGATTTTCGAAACACCAGCGATGCCAGCGGCTGCTTCAAGATGACCGATATTCGACTTGACCGAACCGAGCGCGCAATATTGCGCATCTTTGGAATCTTGTCGAAAGGCTTGCGTCAAGCCGGCCAGTTCGACCGGATCTCCTAACTCAGTTCCGGTGCCATGAGCTTCGACATAGCTTACGGTCCGGGCATGGATGCCTGCCTTATCGAGCGCCTTCCTGATCAGGTCTGCCTGCGCATTGGGGTTGGGCACGGTATACCCGTTCGTCTTTCCACCATGATTTATGCTGGTGCCGGCTATCAAAGCATAAATATGGTCGCCATCCTTGATCGCTTGCGAAAGCTTCTTGATCAGGATCGCGCCCACGCCTTCCCCAGGCACGAAACCGTTCGCTTCGGCGCCAAAGCTTTTGCACTTGCCGTCTTGCGACAACATATGTTTGGCGCTCAGACCGATATAGCCGGTAGGATGAAGATAGAGATTGACCCCCCCGGCGATCGCCATCTCGCACTCGCCGCGGCGAATGTGTTCGCATGCCTCATGAATCGCCGTCAGCGAAGACGAACACATAGTGTCTATCGGCATGCTGGGGCCGCGCAGATTCAGCAAATAGGAAACTCGGTTGGCAACCGAGCTGAAGGAAGTATGGGGATAAATCGTTTCTCCGCGCTTGACGAGCTCAAAGCCGTGCAAATCGAAGCCTGTCTTGGTGATGCCGACGAACACGCCCACTTCACCACGGTGCTTTTCCTCGATGCGCTGCTTTGTATAGCCCGCATCCTCAAGCACCTCCCAGCAGGATTGAATAAACAGCCGTTCCTGCGGATCAATCGTGATGGCCTCACGCGGGGAGATATTAAAGAAGAAAGGATCGAAATCCGCGAACCCTTCAAGAAATCCGCCCCATTTGCAGTAGCTCTTCCCTTGAGCCACCGCCTTATTCGGGTCTGACTCGAAAAAATCATCCAGTGGCCAGCGGTCCGGTGGAATTTCCGTAATACAGTCCTTGCCCGCAAGCAGATTATTCCAATATTCAGCCAGATTGGCAGCCTGCGGATAGCGCCCGCTCATTCCGACAATGGCAATGTGCTCATTGGATTCAATGTTGTGATGCAAATGAGCGCCCTTCGCATCAGATGCGAAGGAGGTCGATGCTTCGGCAGCTTGAGTAGTGGATGCCTCTTCAGAGGAGACGCCGCAGGCGCGGGACTCCGGCGCTTCGAAACCGGTCCATAGACGACACTCCCTCACATACTCTTCAGCCAGATACTGGGCTAGCGAATCGAGAGTCTGGTGCTCGTAAAACAGCGTTTTTGATACTTCTCCGAAAACGGCTTCCAGCTCCTGATTAAGCTGAGTGATCAGGAGAGAGTCGATGCCGTAGCTTTCAAGCGGCTCGGAAGTATCGATCCTGGATGGATCAAGCTTGATCAACTTCCCGTACAAGGTTTTCAGCTCGACGACGACTTTGCTTTGCAATAAGTTTGCTTCGGCAGGTTCGCAAAGCTCAGCTGTCTTTTGCTGTCGCGGCCAAGCGGCATTCGCTGCGCTGTCTTGCAGTCGACGCGTGACCTTCTCTGGATCGCCTTCAATCACCAGCAACTGGCTTGTCTCGCCTGCCAGCGCTTGGTGAAGCGCATGCATGCCGTTGTTGGTGCTCATCGGCGTCATGCCTAACGCATTCCTCATTGTCGCTTCGACGTCGGCGCTGACGCGCATGCCGCCATCCCGCCACAACGGCCAATCAATCGAAATCGTCTTGCCGCGGCGGCGGCCTTCAAGCGTCAGCGCCTGGCGGCGCATGGCGTAAGCATCCAAGAAGGAATTTGCCGTCGCATAATCAGCCTGCCCGATATTGCCCAATACACCCGTGGCCGACGAAAACAACACGAAAAAATCGAGCGCTAACTCTTTCGTCGCTTCGTCCAGACATACCGCGCCATGCACCTTGGCGGCGAATACCGCCTGCCACTCGTCAAACGTCTTGCCAAACATGACATTGTCTCGCGTCACGCCAGCAGCATGAAGGATGCCGGTAATCGACCCATATTCTCCTTGTATGGTCTGTATCAACCCGTTGACGTCCGCCTGTTTCGACACATCGCACTGCAGATAGGCAATGCGGACTCCGCCGCATTCGATTTGCCCAAGCTTTTTGCTCGCCTCCGGGGACAATGCCGAGCGGCCAACCAGGACGATGGTTCCGCTCTCCATATGGCGAGCGGCGTTCTCAGCCACCAACAATCCCAATCCACCCAAACCGCCTGAAATAAGATAGACACCGTTCCGCCATGGAGCCGGAGCGGCAGCGCCGGCAAAAGGCGTCTCACGCCAAGACGCGATGAATCGTCCCTCGTCCTGATAGCGAACACGCCGGTCTTCAGGATGACAGCTGTCTACCGTCAGTCTTTCAACGATCTGCTCCGCCCGGCAATCTTGTTCAAACTCGATCAACTGGCCGGCAATCCGGCTGTTTTCCAGTTCTGCCGTTCTCAGCAAGCCATGCAATCCTGCGAACAAACCGCTTTCTGTCCCAGAGGCAAACGCGATTTGAATGAGCGCGTCGGCCGGCTTGCAGATCAGCAAGCTCTTGATCGCGTCGAATGCCTTTTGCGCCGCGAAAGCAAACCGGTCCGCCGCAGATGCCTGCGGAGGGTTGATGGCAAGAATTCGACTGTGAGGAAGCTGTTTAGCGATCAGATTGGAAAGTCCATCCTCCAGACCGCACAAAATGATGTGATGCTGCTCATAACGCGCAGCCGTTGCGGCTGGCGCCTCTTCTTTTTGCAACCAAGCCGGAAGAAACAACATGGGGCGCGCCGCATCGTCGCCAGCAACGGAGGCCTCTAGCCGCTCCGCTGCCGCGGTGCCGACTTCTCTCTCGCTCAGCGGCGTCGCGGCACGGACCCCAGCTTTATCGCGCGGCATCCAATAACGCTCGCGAGCAAAGGCATACGTCGGCAGGCTAACCCGCTGCCGCTCGCCAAGGGAAGGCAGCGCCATCCAATCTATCGACAGCCCATTCACCCACGACTCGGCTAACTTGCTGTAGTTTCTCGCTTCAAGCCATTTGCCAAGCTGCTCTGGTTGACCATGCCCGGCAACACCCTTATCGCGTTTTGCATTGCCCGCAAAACAGCCTTCGACGTTCTGCTCATATTTGATGAAACTCGCCAGTTTGGCAGCCAACTCATCGCAAGTGGCGGCGATAATCGCAAGCCGCTCTTCCATCGGCTCTCGCCCAACCTGCAGCGTATAGGCGATATCTGCCGCGCGCTTGCTTGCCAGCTCCCCTTTGTGGATGGCTGTGACGAATTTTTCCGCCAGCCGATGCAAGCTGTCTTCGCCCTTAGCCGAAAACACAAACAAAACGGGAATATCCTGTTCGCCAGATCGCGAGGCATGGACATCTACGGCATCGTATTCCTCCACTACGAGATGCGCGTTCGCGCCCCCGGCTCCAAACGAGGAAATGCCAGCGATGCGCGGGTATTCAACAGTGTTTCCCGCAACCTTCACCGCCGGCCTCTTCCAATCAGACAGCTCGTATTGCAAATAAAACGGCGTCGCCGCGAAGTCGATTTCAGGATTGGCGCGGCTCGCATTTAAAGTCGGGGCAAGCTTCCCATGCTTCATTTGCAAAAGCACTTTCGTCAACCCCGCTATGCCGGCTGCGCTTTCGCCGTGACCTATATTGCTTTTAACCGATCCCAAAGCACAAAACTGCTTATCCTCGGTATCCTCCGCAAAGGCTCTGGCCAGTCCCTCCACTTCAATAGGATCGCCTAAGGCAGTTCCCGTGCCATGCGCTTCGACATAACTGACCGAGCGCGCGTTGACATTGGCGCGCTTTAGCGCTTCAGCAATCAACCGCGCCTGGCCGGCGGGATTCGGCACCGTGTAGCCATTCGTTCGCCCGCCCGCGTTCAGCATGCTTCCTTTGATCACCCCATAGATATGGTCGCCATCCTGTCGCGCCTTGGAAAGCGGCTTCAGCAAGATCGCCCCCACTCCCTCGCCGTCGACGAAACCATCCGCTCCATCGCCAAATGCGCGGCAGCGATCACTGGAAGCCAGCATCCTCATAGCGGTGAGCTTGATGTAATGCTCGGGCTCGAGTATGAGATTGACCCCACCGGCTATAGCGCATTCGCTAGTGCCGCTGTGAATGCTCTCGATTGCCAGGTGGATGGCAGTCAGCGCTGATGAGCATGCCGTATCTACCGCCATGCTCGGGCCGTTAAAGTTGAATAAATAAGAAATACGATTGGCGACAGACCAATAAGCTGCGGCTTCTGGATAATGTGAGTTCATCACGCCGACGAATACGCCGACCTTGCCCTCACCAGACAGCTTGGCCGGCGTATAACCCGCATCCTCTATGCATGAATACGCCTGCTCAAGAAACAGGCGCGCCTGGGGGTCCATGGCCTCTGCTTCGGCCGGCGTGATCCGGAAGAATAGCGGGTCAAACTTGTCCACATCGGCCAGAAATCCGCCCCAGCGGCTATAACTGCTGTCTTTCTTGCCCTTCTCTTCATCGTAATACCGTCGCCAGTCCCAGCGATCAGCAGGGATTTCGGTAATGCAATTCACGCCGTTCTTGAGCCGCTCCCAGAACTCGTCGATATTTTCCGCTTGCGGGTATCGGCCCGACAATCCGACAATAGCGATATCGCCTGCATGACCCAGCGGCACCTCCCGACGCATCGGCTCTGGGTGCATCCGTTTGCTGGGTTTCGCAAACCGCGTGTTCGATTCCGCTTTGCTAAGCCCTTGCATCGGCAACGCGACCTCCGCCGCCGCTTCCGACGCGATGCTATCCGCGCTTGCGGCGCTGCCAACCGCCAGCAAGCTAGTCAATGCCTCTTTCTTGGCGGCGAGAAAATGCTTGGCAATCGCTTCAACGGTTTGATGTTCAAAAAATATGGTGCTGCTGACCGGCCCAAGAACATCCTTGAGCAAGCTGGACATTTTGACGATCAGAATCGAATCCAACCCATATCTTTCTAGAGGCTCCAGCGGATCGATATCGTCGCTCGGCATCTTGAGCGTCTCGGCCACAACCTGTTTGAAATAGGCTATCGCCGCAGACAGCAGATCCGCCGCGCTAGTCACTTCATCCTGCTCGACAAGCTGAGCGGTCTGCCTGCCTCCGCGCCGATTCAGCAAACTCGAACCGCGCGCTGCCGCCTCTGACGTCTCCAGCCTCTGCCGGACAATGCCATCGCTCTCCGCCACCACGATTTGCTGTCCAAGGTCATGCAAACTTTCGACGGCGAAAAACACTGAACGAAAACCCTCCATTTCCAGTACGGCTTTCCACATGCTCGGAGACAGCGCGGGTGAGCCAGGAATGCGCAGAAAAGGATCCTCGTACAACCACCAGCCCTCCAGCAGACCAAATGTCAGGTGTGCGAACAAGCTGTTTTTGCTGATTTCATTGAGGACAAGCAAGCCATTATTAGCCAGGAGCGCTTTGGCGTTTCGTATCGTATTCGCGATGCTTTTAGTCGCATGCAGAACATTGGCGGCAATGACGATATCAAAAACTCCGATATCCATGCCTTGCCGCGCGAGCGGCTCTTCCACATTGAATATTCTGTAGTTCAGGAATGCATTGCCTTTGCCGAATGTCTCTTCGGCATGCTGCAGGAAGGCTTTGGAAATGTCGGTGTAACAATACTCTTCGATATGTTTCTTATAGGGAGATATTTTCTCCAAAACGACAGCGCTTGTTCCTCCTGTGCCGGCGCCGATCTCCAGGATTCTCAGCTTAGCCGAGGGATTCCATGCCAAGGTTTCATGAATGAATCGCTCGACGATGTCGGCCAACGCATCGTTGTAATGCTGCGCGAGCTCGTTATGCTTGTAGATCCCTTCGACCAAAGCCAGAGATGAGTCCGGGAAAATGACATCGGTAGCCGCTCGCCGACCGGCGAGAATATCCGGCAAAGCAAGCAGTGTCGCCTCTACTAACTCGATTTGCGCTTTAAGGTCTGGTTCTTGGCACCATTCAATCTTTCGCCGCCGCCAATCCTCCCATGCAGATGTCTCTGCCTGACGCGGAGATTGGCACTGGTAACGCCCTGCGGCCAGCCGGATATAATCTTGGCGCGAAAGCTCGGCGAGGGTTTCCTGAAGCCATTTTTCGTATACAGGCCCCCCCAGGATTCGCCTCGTCAAATCCACAACGCTTCCGCCTCCCGCCTCCAAGCCCATTGACCGCAAGCTCTCCCATAACAAGGCGGCCAATGCCTTGTCCATCTCGCCCCGCATATGGTTCTTGGCTTCGAAATACTCTCTGAAGCGGTTTTCCATGAAAAGCGGAACTTCAGCAAACCGATCATCGTACTGATGCCTGCTCATGCCTGCCTACTCCACATAGTCTGCACTGCTTTCCAGAAACATCGATGGTTGCCTTGCGGCATCGTCGCTCAATGCCCCTCCGGCGATCTCTGACACAACAAATTTTCGCGGCGAAGGCTGTGTGAATGTGCGATCCCGAATGAGCTTTATCAGCGAAGGCTGGCGGTTACGGGCCTCAAAAATAAATTCCGCAGCACTCACTCCATCCATTGCCAGCGAGCGAGTCGTCTTGATAAAAGCGAGCTGATTGATCGGCCCATTCAGCAGAGTATTCAGCGCCTCCATTCCTTCCTCAGGCTGAAGCGAGCCGACACCCAACTGCTCCATCCGCTCGAGATATTCCGGCAAAGCGACAGCGCCGACCGACCCCCAAAAACCCCAGTTCATGATTTTCACGGCGCAAGGCCACTCCGCGGCCAACCTGCGCGCGAAGACGTCCTTGAAGGTGCAACCGGATGCGTAATTGCTTTGCCCGGCCGCTTTGGAGAAGGAAATCATCGATGAGAAAAACAAGACGAAATCCAGCGGTTCCTTCCGGAAAACATGTGCCATATGCGCGCTGATATTGACCTTGGGAGCCAAGCCCGAACGGAAGCTCTCCTCGCTCATCCTGGCTATGCTCTTGTCACTCAAAACGATTGCAGAGTGGATTATACCATTGACAATGTCATGCTTGAGCTTGATTTGCGTATACGCTTCCGCTAGCGATTCGCCATCGCTCGCATCGGCCGAGAGATAAAGGGGGGGCTCGCCGAGTTGCGCCAACCTGTCTATTTTGGCTTGGAGAGTCGCATCCATTGGCTTGCGCCCTATCCAGACAATGCGCGCATCGTAATTGCGAATCATGTATTCGCTCCAGCATTCGCCGATCCCACCCGCGCCGCCGATAACGACATACACTCCTCGCGCTTTATATAGCTGTGAATCGGCCGCGCGAGCCTTGCTGGGCAAAAGAAGCTGGCGATACCAAACGCCGCCTCGCCAAGCCCAGACATCGCCGTTCGGGTCGGCGGGAATATGGAACATACCCGGTAGCGGCCATTCGACATCCGCTTGCAGATCCAGGAGGCGGATGCGCCAATTGGCGAACTCTTTCGCCAGAGAGCCCGCGAATCCACACAAACTTGAGAAAGATGGCCGTAGCCTGTCAGCAGGGTTGACCGCTTGCGCTTGGCAGGTGATGAAAGTCCAGCCAAGAGCGCGATCCTCGTAGCCGGCAAGCAGCAAGGCCTTGGCCATGCGGAAGCATTGAATCACACCGCGCTCTTGATCTGCGATAAAAACGCCCGCTTGGGAAAGTTCAGGATCGCTATCTGGCGCAATCCAGAAAACATGATCAATAACAGGTAAATTGCCTAACGCAACGGTGATTGATTCGATGTCTGCGTCAGCGTCAAGCCTCATCACATGCGTATGGCGAAAGCGCTGGCTGATGGCGGCCTGCTCATGCCCATAGCCACCAATCACCAATACTTGCTGATCCTGAGCGGGAAAGAGCCCTTCATCAGGGATAGGCTGCGGCTCCCAGCTAGGCGCGAGCATGGTAGTCGCGGCCGAACCCACCGTCTCGGCCCCCTGTTCTTGCTTGGAACGCCTAGTCTGGTCGCCATCCTCCTGCAAAACTCTGGCGCATAAGCCTCTGACGCGAACACGGAGCTCTCCTTCGCTGTCGTATAGATCAGCGTCCAGAATACGCACTGCATCCCGGCTTAGCTGCTCGCGATAAGCGACTACAACCCACATCTTCGGCGTGCAAGCACCGAACACCTCAACGCTTTCAATAGAGAAAGGCAATAGCGCCTTCGTTGGTTCGACAGCAGGCGAATAGCCCAATATCAGCCCAAGCGATGCCTGCAATGCGGCATCCAGCATGGCCGGATGCAGGACGTACTGGTTGGCGGTCTGCGATATCTCAGATGGCAACGACAATTTGGCCATCACTTTGTCGCGTCCAAGCCATACCTCTTCCACCGCCTGATGGCCTGGCCCATAATCGATGCCCATGCGGCGGAAGCTTTGGTACAGTTGCCTCGCCTCAATAGAGCCATTGCGGAACGCCTGCCGCAATTCGCCCAGAGAAACCTTTTGCGGATCATGGATCTCAAAAGCCGCAATGTGTCCCTGTCCGTGTAGCGCAAAGCTCTCGGGCCCGCTTGAACTAAAGACTTCGAATTCAGCTTCCCCATCCTGCTGTGGCGTCAGCCGGATATGCAACTCGACCGCCCCCCCTTCCACCATGGCAGGTTGCGCCCAAGCAACGTCCTTTATGCATATGCCCTGACCTGCCACGGCGCCGTCCGCCATGCCCATGGCCGCATACGCCATTTCAAGGTATGCCACCGCTGGCAATGTGGGCCGGCCGCGAACAACATGGTCTTTTAGAAAAAACTCGTCTCCCTTGAATACGGAAGTGAAGCGTTGCTCCGCAAAACTGGAGGTATTTCGATGCAATAAAGGATGCAGCCTGCCACTATCGGACGAAGCCGCGCACACGGAGGCTGGCAATAGATCCGAGTCGGATACCCAATAGCGCTCCGTCTCAAACGGATAGCTTGGCAAGCTGACGCGGCGCGGTCGCTCTCCGGCATACAGCCTGGTCCAGTCCAAATCCAGGCCTTTGATCCACAGCGCCAGCAGTTTTTTGTATTTTCGGCGCGAGAACCATTTGTCTATCGTTTCCATCAGTTCGTCATCGTCCGAGAATAGGGCAAGCGCCTCTTTGTCACGCTGCGCCCGGCCTCGGAACAAACCTTCGGCCGTGTCGCGGCCCGCAATGAAGTCCTGGAGCTTGCCCTCCAACTCATCGACAGAAACCACAATCACGGCGAGCCTTTCCTCCATGGCTTCCCGCCCAAGCTGCAAGGTGTAAGCCATATCGCTTAAAGCGTGACTCGAGCGTCTAAAATCAGGCAGCGCTGCTAGCAGTTTGCTGGCTAAGGCGCGCAGCCGGCTCTCATTGCGCGCGGACAATACGATGGCGACGGCAGCATCGCGGCGCGTGATCGGCGGCGCAATCGAGGCATTCGGAACATATTCCTCAAGAATTACGTGCGCATTCCCCCCGCCCGCGCCAAACGACGATATGCCTGCCACTCTTGGATATTCGACGGTGACGCCGCTACGCTCCACTACCGGACGCTTCCAGTCCGCCAGCTCCCGCTGAACAACGAAGGGGCTGTTCTCAAAGTCTATATAGGGATTCAGCTCCGATGAATGCAGCGAAGGCACGAGTTCGCGATGCTGCATTTGCAAAAGCACCTTGGTAATGCCCGAAATCCCGGCCGCGCTTTCGCAATGGCCGATATTGGACTTAACGGAGCCGATCGCGCAAAACCCATTGTCGTCCGTGAATTCGCGGAATGCTTTCGTTAATCCTGCGATTTCGATTGGGTCGCCCAAGGAGGTGCCAGTGCCATGGGCTTCGATGTAACTAATGGCGCGCGGGTCGATGCCTGCCTCGGCAATGGCTGTGTAGATTGCCCGGCTTTGCGCATTTGGATTGGGAACGGAGTAACTGCTGGTTTTGCCGCCATGATTGATGGCGGTGGCGCGGATGATGCCGTAAATATGATCGCCGTCTCTCTCGGCTTTCCACCTGGGTTTCAACATGACGGCGCCTACGCCTTCGCCTGGGACATAACCATCCCCTCCCTTGCCGAAACTTTCACAGCGCCCCTTGCTTGATGCGAAACTACCCTGCGCCAGCATCAGGTATTTATTAGGATGAACGGACACATTCACACCGCCGGCGATGGCAGCTTCGCACTCGCCGCTCAGAATGCTTTGGCATGCAAGATGAATGGCCGTTAAAGAAGACGAGCACATGGTATCCACCGCCATGCTGGGGCCGTGGAAGTTATAAAAATATGACACTCGATTGGCAATGGACGACGGGCTTCCCGTCAGCGCGATTGGTTTTCCAATCGCCATGCGCTGTGCGCCATAGAGCTGATACTCCTCGTACATGACGCCGACAAAGACCCCTACATCGCCTCCCTGGCCGGATGACATCTCCACCGCCAACGCGTCTCGCGTATAACCCGCATCCTCAAGCACCTCATGCGCGCACTGAAGGAATAAGCGCTCCTGCGGGTCCATCAACTCCGCCTCGCGCGGCGAGATATTGAAGAACAAGGGATCAAACCTATCGACGCCATGGATGAAACCGCCCCATTTGCTGTAGGTTTTGCCATCGAGATTTTTGTTTGCGTCGAAATATCGGCTGTGATCCCATCGATCCCCGGGAATCTCAGAGATGCAGTCCTTACCCTCACGAAGGTTGCGCCAGAACTGGCTCAGATCATCCGCCTGCGGATAGCGGCCTGCCACGCCAATGATGGCAATGTCTAACGGATGGCCGGAATTGGTTTCGTCGCTGGGCGGCGGGGACAACATTGGCTCGCACGCTGGCTCGCGCGCGGCGGCGGCATCTTCGACTACGCAGGACGACTTCGCACTCACACCGGCCTCTAGCTCCGCAGGCCTCGCTACCGCGATGCCAAGCCCAGCCATACGCTTTATCCGCTCCAAATGGGTGGATAGGAAGTAAGCAGCCAATTCACGGATACTGCGATATTCGAAGAACAGCGTTTTCGACAATGGGCCGAATGTTTTTTCCAACTCCGTGGTGAGCTGCATCACCATGATGGAGTCAATGCCGTATTTCTCCATCGGAGCATCGGCATGGAGGCGTGCCAGCGGCACGCCGATAACGGCGGACAACACGTTCTTGATATGGCTCACCGCATGCTCGGCCAAGCTCTCGCGATCCAAGCTGTCGGCTGCGATTGGCGGCGTTTCTGTAAACGCCAACGCCGGCGCGTGAACATTACCGTCGGCCCGCAAGGCAGCCTGCAAGCGCGCATGATCCCCCTGCAGCACCAGCACCTGGGAATACGCAGTCCCCAGCGCGCGGTACAATGCCGCAATCCCATTTGCGGTCGGCATGGCCAACGCGCCGACACTTTCCCGCATAGCCCGCTCGGTCGCTTTATCCACTCGCATCCCGCCGTCTTGCCATAACGGCCAGTTGATAGCGAGGGCGCGACCATGTCGCTGCTTCGATTCAGCCAATGCGTTTCTATATTCGGCGAATGCATCCATAAATCCATTCGCCGCCGCGTAGTCAGCCTGTCCAGGGTTACCGAATACGGCCGCGCCAGCTGAAAACAAGATAAACACATCAAGCGCGAAGTCTCGGCTAGCCTCATCCAAATTGATGAGCCCCCTTACTTTGGGAGCCAGTACCTTAGCCAAATCCGCTTCGTTTTTCCTGACGATGAAGCTGTCTCGAATCATGCCAGCGCTATGAATAATGCCGTCGAGCCGACCATAATCGGTTCGCACATGCTGCATTAAACGGAAAACCTCCAACTCGTCAGCGATATCCACTTGTCGATATGAGACCCCCCCCCCAGAAAGCTTGAGCGCCGCGAGTTCCCGCTCTTTTTCCGCATCAAGATGGGAGCGCCCTACAAGTATCACCGTTGGCGACTTAGCATTCCGACAGATCTCCTCGGCAAAGATGCGGCCCAAACCACCGGTGCCTCCGGTAATCAGGTAGACGCCTCCATCCTTCCAACGCAGGCTTTCTCGTTGCGGGCTGTCATCCCACGCTTCCCACACGCAAACCGAACGCTTCCGCCCCTCGTAGCGCACCCATTGGCTCGACGACGCGTTGAACTCCTGCACTAGAATGGGTTCAGCGTCCACCGCGCTGATCGTGGCATCCAATTCAATCAGCTGAGTATCCAACCCTGGATTTTCGAGCTTGGCCGTTTTGAGCATCCCCGCCAATCCCGACAATACTCGGGCCTCTCCATCATTTGGGATCAACACTTGCAACTTGGCATCGCCGTCGCTCCAGCTGGCGAAAATCTGCTGGATCCGCTGCAGCAACTGGATTGCATAGGCTTCAAAGCGCGCCCCTAAGTTCGACGAAACGCTGTTCAAGCGCACGCAGTGGGCGCCAGGCAGCCTCGCCTGCAGCGCGTCGACGGACAGTGCTTCCAGCTCACACAACAGCACGATGTGCCGCGTAGATGCGCTCCGCCTCTCCTGCCCGTGCAAAGCCTCTTCAATCCACACCGGATGAAGCGACAACGTGCCAAACGCGGCCGAGGCCTCGGTCGATGCGCTCGCCCTCGCAATAAAGCCTTTCAGGTCTACGCAAACCAAGCCGTCGTTGTTGAACAATTGAAGGTCGAAGCGCTCCAGTCCCGCAGACTGTCCGGTCGAAACGCCACGCGTGACATGCGCCCACATGACAGGTTCGCAGCGAGCCAATATCCGGACATCCTCCATAGAAAATGGCAATGCCGCTCGGAGCTCTCCCTTATCCAAACCGAATCCAATAGTCGTCTGCAGGGCGGCATCGAGCAAACTGGGATGCATCACAAAATCCGTCAGCGATGCCTGGATAGAAGATGGCAATACCAGTTTCGCCACAATCTGATCGCCGCCGACATGCAGCTCGGCAATTGCTCGATGCCCAGGGCCATATTCGATGCCCAAAGACGCGAAGGCATCATAGATTTGCTGCGCGGCAAACGTCTTGTTCGAGCATGCGCGCTTCAAGGCGTCCAAATCCACTCGCCGGCGATCGATATCGTCAATCCTCTCGACCCAGCCACGGCTATAAATCCGCTCCGGCAGTTGCTCGGAGTCCAAGCCGCCAATCTCGTAGGCGCAGCGGCCCGGCTCACGCGAATGCAGACGAAGCAGCACGCTCTCGGCGCCCCCCTCAACCATAAGCGGCCTGCCCCAGATGATATTTCGCAAACGGAGCCCCCCCTTCTCGCCGCCCCCCTGCAACGTCAGCTGTGCCGCCGCGCGCGCCATCTCAAGGTACGCAGCCCCCGGCAGCAATTTTCGACCGCCGATGACATGGTCGCGCAGAAAGAACTCAGTGCCGTCAAAGTTTGCGCTATAGCGGGATTCGTTGGGAATCGACACATCCTCATGCACGAGGGCATGCAGCCGCGGCGCCATCGATATCGATGGCGCCGCGGCATCGCGCCAAGGACGGATTTCGCTCTGTGGAATCCAATAGGACTCCCTGGCGAAGGGATAGGTTGGCAAAGGTACTCGCTGATGGCTGCCGTCAATGAATAGTTCCGCATAATCCAGCTCGTAGCCCTTCATATAGAGCTCAGCAACAACGCGGATATTCTCGTGATATGACCCATCCGCTTCTGGCTCGGCGCATTTTTTGATGCACGCTTTGCCAAGCTCTTTGTCGGACTGCCGCTCCTGCCACTGGTACTCATGCACTTCGGACACAGATACCCGATCCGACAGGCCCCGCTCCGACCACTCCGTCAAGAGAGCGTTCAACTCCTCGCATGAGGCAGCAATGCAGGATAAGCGATGACGCAAATGTCGCCTTCCAGTCAAAAGAGTGAAGCTGACATCGCCGCAGCTCATTGCGATGTTCTGACGGCAATGGGCCGCAAGCCGCTGCGCCTGCAGATAGAGTTGCTCCGGCGTTTCGGCTGACAACGCGATCAAATAGCCGGGCCTCGCAACCATGCTCCTGCGCGGAATGGGCGGCGCTTCCTCGACAAGCATGTGAGCATTGGTTCCGCTGAAACCAAACGAGCTCAACGCAGCCATCCGCCTCTGGCTCGGCGGAGCAACCCAGTCCGTCAAGGCGGTATTGACATAGAATGGGCTGTTTTCAAAATCGATATGAGAGTTGCCATTCTTGAAATGAATGGAAGGCGGAATCTTCTTGTGCTTCAGCGATAACAATATTTTGAGCAAGCCGGCCACCCCGGCTGCCGCAGTCGTATGCCCGATATTCGATTTGATCGAGCCGACCGCGCAGAACTGTTTTTTCGCTGTGTGCTTCCGGAATGCCCTAGCAAGCGCGTCGAATTCAATTGGATCGCCTAGCTTGGTGCCTGTTCCGTGCATCTCGACCATTTGGATATGCTCGGGGTCGACGTTATGCTTCTCGTACAGCCAGCATTCCAACTGCTCCTGCGATTTGGCGCTCGGCGCGGTAATTCCATTGGAGGTGCCGTCTTGGTTGATGCCGCTGCCCCGGATCACCGCATATACATGATCTCCGGCCTCGACGGCATCGGACAGCCTCTTCAAAACAACCACGCCAGCACCTTCGCCCGGCACGAAACCGTCCGCCCGCTCATCTAGCGTGTAGCAGCGGCCGCTAGCCGATAGCATTTCGGCGCGACCAGCGGAGGTGTAGAGGTCCGGCGTGCACTGAATCGATACGCCGCCAGCCAACGCAAAGTCTATTTCGCCCGCCAGCAAGGCTTGGCAGGCCAGATGGATCGCCACCAAAGAGCTCGAACACGCCGTATCGACCGAAATAGCCGCACCTTGCAGATCGAGGTAATACGCGATACGAGCCGGAATAATCGAGCTTGCATTGCCCCACATGGATTGCGCGGGCGCCTTATCGCTAAACAATTGTCGATAATCCGAAGCCCCGCAGCCAACATACACGCCGCCATTCCTCCCTTGCATCGCAATACCGGCATAGCCTGCGTCCTCCAGCGCCTTCCAGCACTCCTCAAGGAAAACCCGCTGCTGCGGATCCATCCACGAGGCCTCAACGCCGGAAATATTGAAAAATGCCGGATCGAATTTATCGATATCGTCCAGGAAACTGCCGTGATTGCAGTACCGCTCGCGATCTTGGAAATACTCCGCCAGATTCCAACGAGTCACAGGCTGAACCAGGTCGGCGCCATTAGCCAAATGCTCCCACAGGTCATGGAGCTCATTCGACTGCGCAAACCGACCGCTCATCCCCACCACGGCAAGCGTTTCGCCTGTCAACGAGGTTTGCGGGCGAGCTGGGGCCAAGAGGGAGCTTGGCAGCCGCGCAGCGGCGTCGGCGTGATCAACCTTATCGGGAGCCCGGCTTGGCAGCGGGCGGCCTTGAGCCGCCCCGTCTCGCGCCAAACGCTCGGCCACATCCGCAAACCGCTCCAAAATATGTCGAGACAACCGCTCTATCGAGCTATGTTGAAACAAAACCGTCGTTTTCAGCTCGATATCCAACGCTCGGTTCAGCGACTGGGTAAACTGACCTGCAGTAATAGAATCGAGCCCGTAGTCGGCAAATGCCCCATCCTGGCCCAGATCCTCGGCATTCAGGTGTAGGCATGCACACAATTGCTGCCTGACTACGCTCTTCACTCGGCTTTTGGCAGCCTCAAATAAATCCTCGCCAGAGAAACTCGTCTCTATGCGCGCGCCTTCTGGCTTGACCGACTCGCCGACGGTCATCGGAGATGGCGACCCCGCCTCCGCAAATACGGCAGAGACCGATGCGACGGCTGCCGCCACCGCCGTTTGGTGTTCGCTCAACAGATATTCACTGAGTCGATTCACCGAACTGTGATCAAATAATATGGTGGTCTTCAGCTGGATATTCAGCGCGGTGTTGATCGCATGAACCAACTGCCCGGCCGTGATCGAATCCAATCCATAATCCGCAAACGATTTGCGGTCAATCACCTCTTCCTGGGCGATGCATAAGCAACGTCCGATATGGCCGCGAATGATTTCCTTGAGCCCGGCTTCGAACGACAAACCAGTAGCCGCGCACTGCTGATTGGCGGCAAACTGCGCCGGTTCCCGCTTTTCTGTCAGGGATGGCCTTCCATTCCCTGCGCCAAGCTGAGCGTTTCTTTGCCGTCTCCGCAACATGCCATCGCTCTCGGCGACAAAGACTTGCTGTTCGGAATCGAGCGGGCTGGCCTCCGGGCGCGCGGACAGTTTAAAACCCTCCTGGGCCAAAATGGTCTGCCAAACCTGCGGATAGAGCGCTGGACAGCCTGGAATACGCAACGCCGCATCGTCATATGACCACCAAGCCTCCAGCAAACCGAAGGTCACGTGCGCGAATAAAGAATACTGGCTAAGCTCGCTAATCACGATCATGCCGCGGGCGACCAATAGCCGCTTCGCATTTTGCAAAGTATTTCTGATGTTTTTCGTTGCGTGCAGAACATTGGTCGCAAGCACGATATCGTAGCTGCCACAGCTTAGCCCTTGCTCCTCAGGAGGAGATCCGGCATCGAAAATATGACACTTAATGAAGGGATAGCGGCCCGAGTACTCGCGTTCGGCATGCCGTAAAAATGCCGTCGAAAGATCCGTATAGCCATATTCGTCTATATACGCGGCAAATTCTGACAGTTTCTCGAGAACGGCTGCGCTAGTTCCGCCCGTTCCCGCGCCGATTTCAAGAATCCGCACTTTTCGAGAGGGTGCCTCGCCAATAGACTCCCGCACGCGGCTCGCCACGGTTTCCGCTACGATATTGTTATAGAAATCGGCCTGATCGTTGTTCTTGTAAACTCCCTCCACCCGCTCCATAGAGGAATGGGGAAACATGACTTCCGTCGCCAGCTTTTCTCCCGCCAGTATCTCGGGCAATGCCCGGAGCATCTCCTCCGCCAGACGCGCCTTAGCGCGATAATTCGAATGACTAAAGAACAGCGTCTTTCTTGCCTCCCATGCCGGCCAGGCTTCTTCTACTCGGCGCGCTACAGACGTCGGGAGGTAGCGGCCCCGTTCCAGGCTAAAATAAGACTCCCCGACCAGATGGCTTAGGCTTCCCTCAAGCCAGCGCGCATAAAAAGCCGGCAATCCACGCTCGGCCGCAAACGCTGGAAGGCTGTCATTTGTTTGCCCCGCCACGCCAGCCATTTGCAATTGGCATGCCAGCAATCCGCAAAGCGATTCATTGAATTCCCTATCCAGGGCAAAATCATTCTTCACGATTATCAACCTATATATCTGTACGAAACGATGTCCGACTCAACAGCCCTATCGGCGGAAACCCGGATGATTCTCGACAAGCGTTTCAATCCGCATGCTCAAGCCCTTCGGCCGGGAGCTTCGCTGAGGCAAACCGCTCTCTCTCGTAGAACTCTATGGACTCGCTGGTATCGACGCCATCCATGGCAATGGGCCGAGAGGTCTTCAAGATTCCAACCCGCCCCAATGGCCCGCCCCATAACCGGTCAAGGCCGTCAATCGCCTCTGCCGGCTCAATGGACGCCACGCCGATCTTTTCCATGCGCTTGCGGTACGCCTCTGAAGCGACTACGCCTACGCTGCCCCAGTAACCCCAATTCATTACCTTGACTTTGCATGGCCACTCCTGCGAGAGTCGTTTCGCAAAGCTGTCCTTGAACGCGCAACCCGCCGCGTAATTGCTTTGGCCTGCCGCCTTGGTGAAAGAGATGATCGAGGAGAAAAACAGGACGAAATCCAGCGGCTCGCGTCCAAATACTTGCGCGAGCCTGGCGCAAACATCGACTTTGGCCGAAAGCCCAGCTCGAAATCTGCCTTCAGTCATGTTGGCGATGCTTTTGTCAGTCAGCGCGATCGCGGAATGCACGATGCCGTCTATCCGTCCAAAACGCTGTTTTATTTCCCTATAGGCATCTTCCAACTCATTGCGCCTGGCGGCATCCGCCGCGATATAGTGCGGGGCGGGTCCAAAAACAGCGAGGTGATCCAGCTGCGCCTGGATGGTTGCATCTTTCTGGCGTCGGCCTATCCACACCAACTGCGCGCCATAACGGCGCAACATGTGCTCGCTCCATGCCGCGCCAATGCCGCCAGCGCCGCCGATCACGACATATATGCCGCCTCGCTTGCCATGCCCATCTCGGGGCAAAGGAAGCTTGCAGGGAACCAGCTTTTCTCGGTGCCACTCGCCCGTGCGATAAGCCGATACATTGCCACTTGGACAAGGCGGCAGACTCAATATTTGGTCAACCGGCCAGCCTTCGGCTGCGTCCATATCGGCAACTCGCACTTTCCATGCCGGATACTCCTTAGCAAGAGATCCCATAAAGCCATGGAGCCCCGCATGGACGGGATTGACCTCTTCCTCGCCAAGGCTCAACGCAGCAGTCGTAACGGTGGTCAAGGACAGGCGCTTGGATTCATACCCCAAATGAATAAGCGCCTTAATAAGCCGGAAATAGCTGAGCAAGCCGTCACTCTGGGCATCAATCAGCTTGTCATCTGCCGCCGAAGCGATCGGCGTCTCGGGAGCGCACCAGAACAAGTGCCCGATAGGCCCGCATTCCGCCAACTTGGCCACGATCGTTTCTATCGTGTCATCCGCTGCGACAAGCAGCCTGCGCCAACCGGGCTGCATCGCGCGCACCTGCTCTTGCACGCTTGCATCGCCGCCCATCAATACGAACGTGCCGGCCTCGGAGCGGTGTCGTGGCGATGCATGGACTTCCACCGTATCCCACACCGAAGTCAACATCACCGTGCCGTCAAGCAACGGCATGGCGTCGCCGCTTTGGGCCTCGATGACAGTCGGCCGCTCGCCCGTTGCTTCAAGCGCTATCCGGCCTTCATCGTCAGCCAATACGGATGGCGTCGTTGGACGCGCCGCTTCGGGTCGACCAGCCGATACCCAATACGCGCCCTTGGCGAAGGGATAGGTCGGCAAAGCCAATCTTGCGAACCCATCACCGGCGAACAGGCTGGGCCAGTCGATTCGATAGCCTTGGACATACAAATCCATTACGACGGCGAGATGCTCGAAATATACGCCGGCATCCTGCTCTTCCCGGCAATCGGCAAGGCACTGATTCGCTAGGCTCTTCAGGGAGTCCGGCAAATCGATCTCCTTCTCTTCCAATGCGGAAACGCGCACTTGCGGCGAGACGCGGCCTTCTAGCCACCCGGAAGCCAATTCAAGCCACTCGTCCAAGTCGCGCGCGATGCACGCCCAGCGATGAGACAAGTGTTTCCTGCCAAGCAAAAGCGTGAAGCTGAGATTGCCGCAATCGGTAGAGGGCGTCTTCCTGCCAAAAGCCGCGAGCTGCTCGACCTGCTGGCGCAACTGTTCGCCCGTGCGCGCTGACAGCGCGATCATGTAGCCTGGGCGGTCGCGATGGCGACGCATGATCGCCGGCGCTTCCTCAATAACCATATGCGCGTTAGTGCCGCTCAGTCCGAATGCGCTGACAGCCGCGCGACGCTTCACACCGGCCTCAACCGTCCACGGCTGCAATTCCGTATTCACATAGAAAGGGCTTTGCTCGAATCTGATATTCGGATTCTCGTTCTGGAAATGAATCGACGGCGCAAGCTGCCGATGTTTGAGCGCGGCAAGGATCTTAATGACGCCAGCGACCCCTGCTGCCGCGGTGGTATGCCCGATATTGGTTTTGATGGAGCCGATCGCGCAGTACTGCTTTTTGTCGGTGTATTTTCTGAATGCACTAGACAGCGCGCGAAACTCAATCGGATCTCCAAGCTGAGTTCCCGTGCCATGCGCCTCGACCAACTGAATGTGGGCCGGGTCGATGCCGAAACGATCGTACACCTCGCACTCGAGCCGCTCCTGAGACAAAGCGCTTGGCGCCGTTATCCCATTGCTTGCGCCATCCTGATTGACACCCGATCCGCTGATGACAGCGTAAATGTGATCGCCGTCCGCGATTGCGTCTTTGAGTCGCTTCACAACTAGCGCCCCGCACCCTTCCCCAGGCACAAAACCATCCGCTCGGTCATCGAAAGTGAAGCAACGTCCCGTCTTCGACAACATGCCGGCTCGATGGCCCGCGGCCAAGAACCATGGAGTCGATTGCACATAAACGCCGCCGGCGAGCGCCATATCGACCTCGCCAGCCCGCAAAGCCTGGCAGGCAAGATGCAACGATACGAGAGAACTCGAGCATGCGGAGTCGATCGCAAGCGCAGGTCCTTGAAGATTAAGGTAATACGAAATCCGGGCCGGAATGATCGAGCCGATATTGCCCCACATCGCCTGAGCTGGTGCATCCTTCTCGATCAAGCGCTGATAGTCGCCGCCGTTATAACCGACATACACGCCGCAACGTTTGCCCTCTATCCCGGCGCCTGCGTAGCCTGCGTCTTCCAACGCTTTCCAGGACTCTTCCAAAAATATCCGCTGCTGCGGATCCATGTACTTCGCTTCTAAGCCCGAAATGTTGAAGAACAATGGATCGAACTTATCTATCTCGCTCAGAAAGCTGCCGAATTGGCATATCTCGCTATCGCCGTATACCGAATGCTCGGCGGCACTCCAGCGCGTAGCCTTGCCGACCAGGTCCACACCGTTTGCCAAGTTCTGCCACAACATCTCAAAATTATCGGACTGCGCGTATCGCGCGCTGACCCCGACAATTGCGATCGGCTCCTCCCCATTGGCGCTGGCATGCGATTCGGCCTTCCCCGCCGTAGCGACAACCGCCGACATGCCAGCTGGCTTCGCCAGCTGACGGATCTGAGTCAGCGAAGGCGCAGCAACGCGCTCGACTGCGGGATTGAGTTGTAAGCGGTCTCCATAGGTCGACAAAATATGCGCGCCAAGACGGTTGACCGAGCTGTAATCAAACAGACTGGTCGTATCCAAATCTATGCCAAGCGCCTGATTAATGGTTTTGACGACATTCACGCCCAGGATTGAATCCAAGCCATAGTGTGAAAACGCTTCGTCGGCATCAATCGCTTCGGGGCGCATTCTGAGCGCCGTCGCCAACCTCTCCCGGACGAGGTCTTTCAACTGAGCCCCAGGAAGCGAGGCCTTGCGCGCGCCCTGAGACTGATGCTGCTCAACGCTTGGCGCGGCTCGTTGTGTGAGATCAGCCATCTGCGCCGGCGCCGTGCCGCTAGGCGCTTCCAGGCGGCGCCGAACGATGCCATCGCTGGCGGCGACAATGATTTGCTGCCCCAGGCCATGCCCTTCCGCGACAGGAAACTGGATGCGCTGAAACCCTGCCAGCTCCAGAATGCGCCGCCATTGTTCCGGGTAAAGTCCCGGGCACCCGGGAATTCGCAACGCTGCGTCCTGATACAGCCACCACCCATCCAGCAAGCCGAATGTCAGGTGAGCAAACACGCTGTTGCGACTCATCTCATTCAATACAATGAGCGCATTCTTCTTGAGCGCGGCCTTGGCATTCTTCACTGTGGAAAAAATGTTCTTGGTCGCATGCAAAACATTCGCGGCGATGATTAGATCGTAGCTTCCCAGCGGGATCCCTTGCTCTTCGACAGGTTTTTCAATGTCGAGCGTTTGGCAACGAAGATAGGGAGCGATCTCGCGATAGGACTCTTCCGCATGGAGCAGGAAAGCCTTGGAAAGATCGGTATAACAATACTCCTGGATATTTTTCTCCGAACCTCGAAGCTCGGAGAAAATCATCGCGCTCGTACCTCCCGTCCCCGCGCCGATTTCGAGAATTCTGATCCGGACATCCGGCTGCAGGCGAATGCGTTCATTCACATGACGAACAACAGCCTCCGCCACGATCCGGTTGTAATAATCTGAAACAGGGTTTTCACGGTAAATACCTTGGACTAAATCCAATGAAGATTGTGGAAATAGAATATCGGTCGCTCTCGTCTTTCCCGTGAGTATCTCGGGCAAAGCGCGCAGCGTTTTCTCCGCCAATACGGTCTTTGCTCGCAGACCAGGATTGTCACGCCAACCTGCCGATCGTCTATCCCATTCCAGCCAAAGCGCATCGCCATGCAAACTGGATTGAACAGAAGACGGGTGCCTATTCGCTAATAATTTCTGCGCCTCTTGCAGCCATCCTTGATACTTCAAATCAATAGGTGGGCCACTTTCAATATTTTTTGCGCTATCGTGTCGCTCCAAGAACCCATCGCAGCAAACCTCCAGCTGCTTCTCCATGATTCGCAGCATCAAGTCATCGAATTCCTCATTGTGGAAATACTGCATGAGGCGATCCAATTCCCATCGGCCGGAAAGGCCAAGGTTCGCATCCCCATCTAAGTTGCTCAGCGTGGCTGGCAGCGCTTTGTCTAACGTCTCAACCTTTTCAAATGGCTCTATGCCCTGCCAGCCGGCATGGGATGTCACCTTCATGAAAATCATTTGCCTATGCTCTGAAGCTAGCAACTGATCCAGGCCATCCATCGCCTCTTCCGGTTCTATCGATCCCACGCCATGATCCGCCATCCATTGCTGGAAATGATCAGAGGCTGCGACAAGACCGACGCTGCCCCAGTACCCCCAATTCATGACCTTCACCGGACAATGCCACTCTCTAGCTAGCCGGTGCGCAAAAGCGTCCGCGAACGTCGATCCCGCGGCGTAATGGCTTTGCCTGGCATTTCGCGCATACGAAATAATGGATGAGAAAAACAAGACGAAATCCAGCGCTTCGTTCTGGAAGACTTGCGCAAGTCGCACGCTGACATCGACCTTTGCCGCAAACCCCTCGCGAAACCTCGCATCGTCCATATCAATGATTTGCTTGCCTAGCATGCCGGCAGCCGAATGAACAATCCCATCGATCTTGCCGTAGCGGCGCTTGATAAGATCGTAAGCACCTTGCAGTGCAGATCGATCAGCCGCGTCCGCAGATATATAAAATGGCGCCTCTCCAATACTCGCCAACGCATCTATCTTGGCCTGAATTTCCTGATCCTTGGCGCGCCTGCCAATCCAGACTATCCTCGCCTGGAAGCGCTCAATCATGTGACGACTCCACACCTCCCCAAGACTGCCGGCGCCGCCGATAATCACATACACGCCGCCATGCTTATACAAGCCATGGGTCCGTGCGCCGCCTTCGGCAAGCGCGAACGTCTGTCGATACCAGACATTCCGCCGCAAAGCCCACGCATTGCCCTCACGATCAGCTGGAGCAAACCTCACGATGTCAGCCAATGGCAGCGACTCATCAGCGCCCATATCCACTAGGCGAATCGACCAGTTGGGGAATTCTTTAGCGAGCGCGCCGGCAAAGCCATGCAAACTGGCATGAGTGGGCGTGATGGTTTCTGAGTCGAGCACAGCCTGGCTCTCCGTGGTAATCACGGTTAACCGCATTGCCAAGGCGCTGTAGCCTAGTGAAGCCAGAGTCTTTACGCCCCTGAACAGCAACAGCGTAGCAGCACGCTGTCCTTCGATAACCCGTTCGTCATCCACAGCCGAGACAATATCATGTGGCGCAACCCAGATAAGATGGCGCAGATTTGCGATGCCTCGCAGTTGCTGCGATATATCCAGGGTGTTGTTCTCAAGGCCATTGACAAAGTGTATATCTGGGAAACTGCCGATCAGATTCTTTTGGTGGGACTGCGATACGCCGAACACCACCGCCGCGCCGACATCATCCGAAATAATCCCCTGTTCAGGCAGCGCCATGGGCTCCCATCCAGGCACCAGCGTTACAGCTCTACCTACCAGGGAATTTGACGCGGAAGCATTGGCTGCCTTAAAAGCCGATGGCTTGACAACTTTGGAAACCACGCCCCGCAATCGAACGCTGATCTTGCCAGCGTCATCGCACATATCGATTTCAAGGCGTTCGCTACCGCTAGCGACGCCACCCGGGCCTTGTCGCCGGACTCGTGCCCACATCGTCTTGCCGCAGGCGCCAACAATCGTAATTTCTTTAAGCGCAAATAAAAATTTGGACTGCGCTGGAGGCGACTCTTCGTTCTTCAAGAGATCGAACCCTGCAGAAGCATGCAATGCCGCATCCATCAGGCTGGGGTGCAGAACATAATTCGACTGCGTATCCGTTAGCATTTCAGGTAAAACAAGTTTCGCCCAAAGCTCTCGGTCTCCGACATACAGATCTGCCACAGCCTGGAAGGCCTCGCCATACTCGATGCCCTGGTGTTTTAGCTCGTCATACAAGTCTTCTCTTCGCATGCGCTCACAAGCCATGCGCATTTCATCGAGATTCAAAGCCCCCAGATCGACAGGAGAGATAAAAGCAAGCGATCCTTGATTGTGTGCGACAACAGCCTGGCCCTGGAGTGAATCGCTGCATATCTGATAGCCTACCCATCCTTCCTCTTCCGGCGTCAGCGTTAAATGCAGCTTGGCAACAGGCTCGTCAACCACCACTGGGCTGGACCAGACAACGTCTCTTATCACTATTGTGGCCTCTGATAAGGCCTCCTGCCCTGCCGCCAGACAGAATCCGGCTCTTGCCATTTCAAGATACGCTACACCCGGCAAAATATGCGCGCCACCCACCATATGCGCTGCAAGGAAAAACTCCCGCCCGTTTAATATGGTTTCATATTTCTGGCCGGAAAAATCTGATACGTTTCGATGCAATAAGGGATGAAGAACGAACTCAGAACGGTTCGACAGGCGCTCGCTTCGTTTAACGTTTGCGCGGCCATAGCTTGCCTTATCATCAGATATCCAATATCTTTCCTTCGCGAATGGATAGGATGGCAAGCTCAGCCGGCAAGGTCGCAAGCCATCATATAAACGGTTCCATTGAATCACCAAACCTTTAGCCCAAACTTCCGCCAGCTTTCCGTACTTGCCCTTTTTGAACCATATATCCATTGTTTGCGCGATATCGTCATCATCCGCAAAGATCCGCAGCATATCTTTGTACGCCTTGCGCGTTCCGATATATAAACCTTCAACTTCCGACTTACCTTCAATGTAGCCGGCAAGCTTCAGCGCAAGTTCTTTCAGCGAGGTCACAGTCAGCGCAAGACGGTCATCCATTTCCTCGCGGCCAACTTGCAGGGTATAGGCAATATCATGCAATTGCTCTTCAATAAAACCTTCCTGGCTCAGCGCGGAAAGAAGGCGTTGCGCACGAGCTCTCAAGCGTTCCTCGCCTTTTGCCGACAACACGATAATCGCGGGGCGCTTGCTGGAAAATTCCACTCGGCTTAGATTATTTTCCGGCGAGCGATACTCCTCCATCACAACATGAGCATTTGCCCCTCCGGCGCCAAATGATGAAACACTGGCCCTTCTGGCATGCCGCTCAACTTTGCCATTTATCAGTCGTTCCGGCTCCTGCCACTCAGTCAATTTATTTTGGATAAAGAAAGGCGTCTGAGAGAAATCGATTTGCGGATTGACAACCTCCGCGTGCAAGGAAGGAACGAGCACGCGGTGTTTCATCTGCAACAGCACCTTAGTCACACCCGCCAGTCCAGCCGCACTTTCGCAATGCCCAATATTGGTCTTTACCGACCCAATGGCGCAATATTGTTTATCGCTGCCATGGCGAGAGAATGCTTTGATCAAGCCATCGATCTCAATCGGGTCCCCAAGAGCGGTGCCCGTTCCATGCGCTTCTACATAGCTCAAACTTGTCGGATCAACTCCCGCCCAATTGAAAGAATCGACAAGTAATTGCGACTGTAAACGGGGGCTAGGCACGGTATAACCGTTAGTCTTTCCCCCGGCATTGAGCATACTGCCTTTAATAACACCATAGATATGATCCCTATCCAGTATTGCCTTTTCTAATGGTTTCAATATAAGGGCACCAACCCCTTCAGCATCAATGAAACCATCTGCTCCGCTGCCAAAAGCCTTGCATTGATTTCCGCCCGAAAGCATAGACATGGAAGACAATCTCAAGAAGTGCGCAGGATCGAGAATCAAATTAACGCCGCCCGCGATAGCACAATCGCTGCTGCCGCTATGCAAACTCTCTAGAGCCAAATGAATGGCCGTCAATGATGAAGAGCAGGCCGTATCGACCGCAATACTAGGGCCATTGAAATTCAGCGTATAAGACACGCGATTGGCAATCGACCAGTAACTGGCCGCAGTCGGATAAGTGGCGTTCATCACTCCGACGAACACCCCAACCTTCCCATTTTCACTCAAACCAGCTGGCGTATATCCCGCATCCTCAATACTCGCGTAGGCTTCTTCTAGAAACAATCGTTCCTGTGGATCCATTCGTTCCGCTTCGGAAGGAGAAATTTGGAAGAAAAGTGGGTCGAATTTATCCACTTCCGTCAAGAACCCACCCCACTTTGTATAGGTGGTTCCAAACTTTCCTCGTTCCAAGTCGAAATACTCTCGCCAGTCCCAACGGTCTTGTGGGACTTCGCTTATACAATTTCGCCCTTCTTTAAGATTTAACCAGAACTCTTCCAAATTCTTGGCCTGGGGATATCTTCCTGAAATGCCAATAATCGCAACATCTTTGAGATTCCTCCCTGCCCCCGCCTTAACTAAAACTTCTAATTTATTTCCCTGTAAAGCGACACTTCCATTTTCATCACGTAAGCTAGCAGGCATATCATTATGGGCAATATGCTCACTCTCATCGAGCGAGGCGACGCCAAACAATTTCACTAAAGCAGCCTGTTCCGTATCGATTAGCCTCTCAACAATACTATCAATCGTCTGAAGATCGAAAAATAACGTACTGGTTACACTATCAAATGACTTCCGTAATTTATTAGTGAGCTGCACGATCAGAATCGAATCAATGCCATACTCTTTTAATGGCGTTGCTCTATCAATTTTTCCAGATTCTGACCTAATGGTTTCCGCCACAAGATTCTTCAGATAACCTACACACTTCTCACGTAATCGCATGCCCGACAACCGACTCTCAAGCTGAGGCTCTATGCTTTTCTGTTGAGCCGCCGCTTCTGCTTCAACTTTGACTGCAGCGCTTGAGTTGAGAGATATTTTCAGCGATCTGGCTGACTTCTGGCGCACCACACCATCGCTTTCTGATGCAATAATTTGATGTCCCAAGTCCTGCACATTTAAGACGGGGAAACTTATTAAATTAAACCCTTCATCCTGAAGCGTTTCACGCCACATTTCCGGATATAGTCCCGGGCAGCCAGGAATGCGCAATTCCCCATCTTCATACAGCCACCAGCCATCAAGCAAGCCAAAAGTTAGATGCGTAAATAAATCATTGCTGCAAATCTCATTCAACAGAAGCAAGCCATTACACTTCAATAATGCTTTTGTATTTCTCAATGCATCCCTAACATTTCGGGTTGCATGTAGAACATTAGCTGCAATAACAATGTCGTATCCGCCTAACTCAACATCCTGCCCCGACACAGATAAGCCGACATCAAACAAATTGTAAGAAAGGTAAGGGTACGCAGGTCCATATTCTTTTTCCGCATGCATCAAAAAAGCCCGCGACAAATCGGTGTAGCAATACTCTTCCACATGTCGCTGATACGGCTTAAGCCTATCCATGACAATTGCGCTTGTACCGCCAGTTCCTGCGCCGACTTCCAGGATACGGAATTTCGCTGAGGGATCATGCTTCAGACGCTGATCAATATACAGAAGCAAAACATCAGCAAGTACATGATTATAAAAATCCGCTACCGGATTATGCTTATAAATTCCCTCAACCCGCTCCATTGAGGCATTGGGAAATAGAACATCCGTAGGAAGAATATCCCCACGTAAAATATCTGGCAAAGCCCTGAGCGCCGACTCAACCAAAACAATTTGCGTTTCCATCCAACCATCTTGAGCCCACTGCTGTTTCACCCGATCCCATTGCCCCCACAGCTTATTGATATCTTCCTTGTAGGAGTCAGACTTTTTTTTCTTCTCAATCGACTGAGAATTCTCTTTTTTGTTCAGAAAATTTACAGTCTCCTCAAACCAATCCCTATAAGATTCTTTAATTCCCGCCTTGCTTAGGCTTTCGGAAGCATTTTCCAGTCCTCCAGCCCCTAACCCCATGGTAAACAGCTGAGCTGATAGCAATGCACTCAACAGCTCGTCCATTTCATGCCGACGATAGCCGCCACGTGACTTAATCAGATGCGACTTATCTGAGTAAGAGGGAATACTCTCTGCCACGCGCCCAAGAACCGACGGAATTTGACGACAGTAAAGACTTAGGCCATCTGCATGATCAATATTTAATTTGCTTATCATAATTTATTCTTGAAAGTATCGAGATATAAATCGTTCTTAATAAGAATCAAGACGCAGCAGCATCTGACAGTTTTAAGAAAGCCATCTGATCAATAGACGACGAAAGCAAAACCCTTAACGCGCTCATCGCCTCCGCAGGCTCAATTGAGCCAATACCATTCCTAGCCATATTTTCTTGACGCTCTTTGGTAGCGACAATACCCACCGTCCCCCAATATCCCCAATTCATAATCTTTACATGGCCATTCCGCTCTTTCCTGAGCTGATGAGCAAATGCATCTTTAAATACACAGCCCGCCGCATAATTACCCTGACCTGCAACTTTTGTGAAAGCGGTGATCGATGAAAAAAACAAAGCGAAGTCGAGGGATTCGCGCTGAAAAACTTGAGCTATCCGAACGCACACATCTACCTTTGATGAAAGCACATCGTGAAACTGGTTTTCAGTCATATTGGACAAACTCTGATCCCGCAGCACAATCGCAGAGTGAACAACACCATTAATTGATGAGTAATGCCGTTTGATTTCGTCATAAGCGCGCAGAAGCTCACTACGGTCTCTTGCATCAGCGCTAATATAGAGTGGCCTAGGTCCACATTTAGCTACTGCATTAAGCTTCAGCTCAATCGATTCATCCATAGGCCTTCGGCCTATCCAGATAAGTTTGGCTTGATAGTGCTCTGCGACAAATTCACTCCATACTTGACCTATGCCGCCAGCCCCCCCTATGACGACATATACCCCTCCATGTCGATATTGTTCTGTGTCGATATTGGATGCTTGAGTAGGGATCAAATATTGTTTGTACCAGCGACCGCGTCTGAAAGCCCAAGGATTTCCTTCATCATCCGTCGGCAACCTGAAGATGGCATCCAACGGCCAGTGGTCGTCAACTTCGATGTCAACCAGCCTCACCTTCCAGTCAATAAACTCTTTCGCCATTGCGCCGATCAACCCATGAATGCTTGCCTGAAGCGGCGACAGATACTCACTTCGCCTAATCGCACAAGCCTGCGTCGTCACCACAGTCCACTTCAATTCGCGCGAGCCAAATCCCAACAGCAGCAGCGCCTTGATCAGCCTAAAGCCAAATATCGCTGCGCCTTCTTGTTCGGATATCAATGCCTCATCCGTCATTGCCAAATAAGCGCTGGTAGACACCGACCAGATAATGTGTTCAATTGACCCCAAGGCGTGAATTTTTTCCGCCATGCACTCGATGCTCTCACCTGGCTGAATGTGCAACTCTTGGATTTTGCCAAAACGTTCGAACAAAGCTTTTTTCTCGCTAGCGCGCGCGCCTATAACAACAGTGCGCAGCGATGGCGACGGGATCGTACTTTCACAAATTTCTGCTACAGGATCCCATACTGGGGTAAGTATCAAATTTTCCGATTGGATAGATTTTCCGCCAAATGCCGCAGTTGGCATTTTGGATCGGTATCCCTTCATTTTGATGCAAACAGCTCCAAGATGGTCACAGATGTCAATATCAAAACATGAAAAATTATCGTCAGATGTTCCTTTTTCTTTGCAACGTATCCAAGCCCACATATCGTTTGTACATGGCGAGAATATTTCAACTTCATCCAAAATAAAAGGCAGCATCAAACGGGGCATCGCTGCCGCGATATCTAAAGCGAACGTTGCTTGCAAAGCAGAATCTAGAACGCCTGGATGCATAAATATTGCGGTGCAATCATGGGAACCTCCCAGAGGAAGGCTCAACTTTGCCAACACTTCGTTCTTACCTAAACGGAGGTCTGTTACACCCTTGTGCGAAATCCCATACTGTATCCCGACAGATTGGAATGCTTCATAAAATTCAGCTACGTCTACTGAGTTATCAGTACAACTTCTCAGACAAGAATCAATGTTGACAAACGGAGTTTGAGATAATTGAAATAACTCAATCTCACCCTGCCCGTGCAAATGTTCTCTGCGGCCCTCCCCATTTAGCCGAGTGATCATTTCAAATGATGTTTTATTATTCTCTGAGGTCTTAATAGTCGTGTAAATCGACACGGGAGAGTTGTCGACAAAAACAGGACTCGACCACACTACATTCTTTAATCTGAGGTATGTATTGGGTAGTTTTTTTCCCAGAATTGCATCTGCCGCAGCTCTGGCAATTTCCAAATACATGACACCTGGCAGCACTTTTCTGCCATTGACTACATGATCAACCAAGAATGATTCATTGCCAGAAAGAACCGTCAAAATCTGACTAGCCGAAGAGGCAACATCTATCGTTCCCAACAAGCCTTCGCCTAATGATCTGACACCCTCATTTCTTACGGCTACTTGATTGCTCTTTGAGACCCAGTAACGATCTCTGGCAAAAACATATCCAGGCAGCGCGACTCGCCGAACCGATTTCCCATGGTAAAGCACTTGCCAATTTATGGATAAACCCTTGGTCCACAATTCTGCCAGTTCATGAAGATTTCTACATTGCAATGCACTTTCTGCATCTCGGTTCTTTTCATTGACTTTCAAAGACGAAAATAGAGTTGTTTTGCGATTGCCTCGATATATCGCATTGTCACCCACGCCTTCCGTAACAGATACCAATCTTGAAATCAATTTTTCCTTACTATCAAATACAATAGCGAGGCGCTCATCCATTTCTTCGCGTGCGACTTGAAGAGTGTAACTCAGCTCCGTTAATGAAAAATCATGTTCTACGCAGTCAAGGTAAGCGATATATTGCTTCACCATAGCGAGGAGGCTATTCTCATTTCTCGCCGACAAGGTGAATAGATAGAGCATGTCTTCATCTATCCTCTTACTTGGCTGGGGATATTCCTGGAGAACGATATGAGCATTTGCACCACCGAAACCAAAAGCGCTAACGCCTGCACGCCTGGGAATTGCTTTGCCATCAGCAGCAAGCATTACCTCCCACTGTTTCAATCTATTTGCTATGTGAAAGTATTTCCCGAGTTTAATCTCCGGGTTCAAACGCTTGAAATTTAGCGTCGGGGGAATCATGCGATTCTTTAAGCTCAACGCAACTTTAATTAAACCTGCAATGCCAGATGCACCTTCAAGATGACCAATATTACTCTTGACAGAGCCTATTCCACACATGCCTAGCGACTGTAATGTCATTGCGCCATTAAAATGAGTAAATGCCTGGTTAAGCCCTTCTACTTCAATAGGGTCTCCTAGCTTGGTTCCTGTTCCATGGGTTTCTATATAACTTATGGTTTCGCCATGCAATCCGCTATCTTCCACCGCCCGAATAATCAACTTTCCTTGAGCTTCAGGATTCGGCGCAGTTAATGAGCTTGACTGACCAACGTGATTTACAGCACTACCCTTGACAACAGCGTATATATGATCTTTATCATCGATCGCATCCTGCAAACGTTTAAGAAAAATTATGGCTCCGCCTTCTCCACGCACGTAGCCGTTTGCTGCTTCATCGAATGTCGCGCATTTGCTATCTTTCGACAGCATCCCTGCATGGTCGTAGGCAAGCACATTCACGGTATTGCATATCAGATTTATACCGCCAACAAATGCTTGCCGGCACGCCCCTTCTCTCAAGTCTCGAATTGCCTGATGCACGGCCATCAAAGAACTGGAACAAGCCGTATCAACAACTAGGCTTGGCCCCTGAAAGTTATAGAAATAGGAAATACGATTCGCGAGAATTGATCCACTGCTTCCCGTCGCTACAAATGCCCTCTGAGAAGTACCGCTTTGCTCTAACAAGCTTCTATATTCAAAATGACACGCCCCGATATAAATCCCAGTCTCACTAGCCGCCAAACCGGAAGGTTTGTAGCCTGCATTTTCCGACGCTCCCCAAACTAGTTCCAACAGCATTCTTTGCTGCGGGTCCATTAACTCAGCTTCCATAGGAGAAATACGGAAGAAATCCGCATCAAATTCGTCAATCCGATCCAAGAATCCTCCTTGGGTCAGATACGATTTTTCTCCTGCCACATCGACATCAGCAGGCCAGTCCAAACGATTAAGTGGCAATGACCTAATAGCGCTAGTACCAGTTTTAAGCAAGTCCCAAAATTTTTCTGGATCGTTTGCATTTCCAGGAAATCTAAGTGCGATCCCAACGATTGCTATATCACCAGATCGAATACTCCCGGCCAAATCCTCTGCATGAAAATCCGATTGCGCAGCATTTTCATCGATATCTTTTACTGCCTGTGTAGTTTTTCTTTCATCACACGATTCATTAGGCAGTGCAACTCCATTCATCTCTAGGTATGCGGCTACCTTGTCACATGTATTGTATTGAAATAAAAAGGCAGCATTGAGTGCTATACCAAACTTCTTGCTGATAATAGTTCGAAGTTCAAGCAGCTCCAGTGAATCGATTCCAATTTCCATCAGAGGCAGTTCTGACTCATATTGAGCCATTCTTTTGGAGCCGATAAGACCAGAAATGATACTCTCGATCTCATCAACAAGACCTCGCGAAACCTTTTTCTTAGGCAAAGCTAGCACTTCACCTATATTTTCCACACCGTCATTCTGTTCAACATCAGCTTGCGTGTCAGCCAGCCTGTTCTTGTTATCTTTCCACTTACCCTTGAAATAGCTGCTCAACTTTTCGGCTGTATTAAACTGAAACAGAAAAGTAGTTTCTAGAAAAATTCCTGCTTTCCGCTTGAACAAGGCATTCAACTCAACCATTTCTAGAGAATCGATACCTTGCTCCATCAAGGGTACTGCAGTGTCAAATTGCGCAAATCGTTTGGCACCAATAATTTCCCGAATGGCCTCTACTACCATGGGATGGATGCTCTCTATTACGGTGGGTTTGACTGATGACGAGGAGAGAGGCAGTTCTTCCTCCAACGGAACGACGTGCATGCCGGCTTGCTCAATTTTCCTATCTACCGATATGCCATACTCAATGCCCTCTTCAGTGCCATTCCTTGTGCAGAACATTACACTCTGCCTGCAATGGTCTAGTGTTTCATCAAATGGCAACCCATGTGCTGAAAAATTACCGAATCCAGCCTTTTCCAAAACACTCTTCCAACGAGGCACATCTAGCAGGCAGGAATTAGGAAGTCTGTTTTCAGGGTCCTGGAACAACCACCAGCCGTGCAGGAGACCACCCGTATACAGCAATATATCCTTCATGACGGTAAACTCATTCAAGATAAACAGCCCTTCGGGTCGAAGCAGCTTGCCAACTTGATTAAGCGTGTTCATGAGGAATTTTGTGTCATGTAAAACATTAGACGCATAAACCAAGTCAAAATCGGCAAGATTAAAGCCTTGCTCTACAGGGTCTTGCTCTATATTCAGTCGTTCAAACTGCATGCAAGAATGCATTGCACCGAATGTTCGTTGCCCATATCGCACAAAAGTGGACGATATATCGGTATAATAAAAAATAATGCCCTCTGCTTGCTCGCCTAAACGATCCAACACGAATCTAGTGACGCCACCAGTTCCCGCACCGATTTCCAAAACACGAAGCTTTTCTTGTGCACCATGTCGTATGTGGCATGCCAAGTATTGATGAACAATTTCGGCCGTGAGTCTATTGAAGTAATCAGCAACGCTAGAATCTTTGAAAATTCCAGCGAATAATTCCACTGAGCCTTGCGGAAAAACAATATCAGTTGCCTCCTTCACTCCCGTCAAGACTTCGCCATAGCTACCAAGGCATGTCGCCATCAGGTTCATAAACGGAACTGACTCAGGGTGTTCTTTCTGAAATATATGCTTGAATGCTGTGTATTCGCACTGAATGTCTGCCAGTCCAAAATTCTCAATCTTTTCTGTCGTACTCAACCCTTCTGCCTGACGGTCAAGAAGACCTTTCCGCTCAAATATGCCAATCAGAGATGAAAATAGTGATTTGTATTTTGGCAAAATCCCCAGCTGTGCCGCTATTGAATCGACAGATGAATAAATTTCGAATCGTTCTCGCAGGACCCCCATTGACTGAAAAATACTTAGCAGCCACCTGACACCAAAGTCTTCTAATATTGTTTCCGCAACTAAAGTATCTTGTTCAGGCTTGATATCATAACAATCAACGAATTTTTTAATGGGCGCGATCACATCATCAAACCAATCCAGATTATTCGCATCACATCCAAAATTCATGCAATCATTTTCACCTACGACCTGATCAATGCAATTCATGACCCGAGAGTAGCCTTTCATAAATATCAGCAACTCATTTTTTAATTTCGGATCTGGCGCGATGACATACAACAATTCAACAACGCTACCATCTTTATGGTGCTCCCATTGCCTGGAGCAATGAAAAGCACCAACACGATCTTGAGTTGTGCGCCGAGAATAAATAACACCAACCAACTTCTGATCAGCGACTAGGAGCATTTGGCCTTCTGGATAATCGCTTATGCGTTGCTCAATATCAATTGACGATGAGCGCAATGGTGCTGGAAGATCTTTTTCAAGATTGACTAAATCTTCGATATCGCGATAACTTGCCACCCGAATTTGGTATTCCTTTAAACGGAAATGATTCAGGGTGATTCGTGCATATGGAAATATTGCTGGGTATTTCTTCGATGACTGCTCTTCAAAAACAAGACCAGCTTCAGCTGCTGCAGCTAAGAAGGTGGGCGCATCGACTAGATGCTGTTTGGAAAACGCATGATAGGCGTCAAAATGGAGATTTTCACTTTCGTTCACATACTGCGCGACAGTTCCTGCCGACAAACTGTGCACTTCTAGAATAATAATCCCATATTTACTACGGATGCTGGACCATTTAATTAAATGATCGACAAGACTCTGGACTGCTAAAGCTGGAGGAATCAGCGAACCTAATTTATCGACACTAATGCAATCATACTTCACATGGCTGCGCTGCTGTATCTGATCTATACTGTCCGGTTCGATAAATGGCCTATCATGATCAAGAAAAGAGCGCACATATAATACTTTTTCTACATCTTCTATATGCTGCTCAAGGTCGATTTCAATTTGTTTTGGATTTCCTATATCACCATGCAAAACTAAATGATTGATATCATTCAAAGTAGAATTTGTTGCCTCTAGGGCCTTATGATTATAATCAACACCGATTAAGGTTAATGGGTGTTTATGCAAAACTCTACCACGCTCAGTCTTCAGGATTATGTTATAAACTCGACGTAGCAGAGTTCCATCGCCGCACCCCACATCGGCGATATAATTTGGTTGATTTTCAACTGGCAATTCATTGAATATGGAAGCAAAAATTTCTTCCATTGCTCGAAAATAACGATCATGCTGAAACCCACTTGATACAACATTTAATGTTCGCTCAACATGAGTTTCATGTCCATCCTTATCGGTGACAAACAGCTCCGCAGGGTTTCCACCTATCAGTTGACCGATTTTTTTCAACATCGGCGTATAGGAAACGACCGTGCCTGTATTCATGATGCGCTCCATCATGAATTTCCCAACATCATTCAACTCTATTGAGTTAACACTTTCACTACACCACTCGTTATGTTGAAACAAGCGAAGTATTTCTTCCTTCGCTACTGGCGCTAACTTTGCGAAGCTAATAGCACGCTCATCTACCACATAAAAATTGGATTGCCTCAAGCCAAGTAGCAGAGGAGTCATCAGCATGCCGTCTAGTAAATATTGCAGCAGAATGCTGTCCACACCCCACCCCTGAACAGAACAGTCAATCCATTCTTTGAGCGAGAGGTGACTATTTGGATCTTCTAGATATCGATCAACAGGAAAATCCAAAAGGGACGTTATTGTTTCTGGAATTTTTTCATGATCACGTAGCCCTTGGGCTGTCAATGAGTATCGATCAGTATTGTCTTTAGAGATCCATTGCAGTGACTCCAGCAATCGCAAAGCAGCCAATAAGAAGCCGCTATTCGCTTTCAGCTCATCAGCAAGCTCAGTTAGCGTTAAGGCCCTACCCTTAAAAACTTCAAACAACTTAAGATATTTACACGCAAGGACTATAGGGATAGCTACAAAACCATGAGAATAACGATTTATTACAGATAGCATTTCTTTCTCTCATTTTGCACTAACTGACCTTGCATAGAAATCCTGCAGCCACTCGTTTTGGCAATCCATGCCAGAAAGCTATTCGGCCACACTCTACGCCCACACAGTATTAGGCATTATTAATCGAGCCAACTAAGAAAAACTGTAAAAGCCGATATAGGTAATACGCTCAAGCAACTTAAAATTCGCTTCCTTCATGCCCTAATCATTAAGTGGACGCACTTAATCAAGCAGTCCACCGCATACTTTGGTCATGCTGCATTGAGGACATCTCGGAATCCTTGCAACAGCATTTTGAAACAACCAGAATAGGAATAATGACAAATGTCATTATTAAAACAATCTACGTCTTGACTTATTCAACCAGCTGCATGAATCACCTTGCTAGAATATTGCATATGCATTTATTTGACAATGGCATACTAATTAGTATAATTCAAATCAATATTAATATTTTATTAACTGGACTGACCCGGCTCCTGTAGGCATTCCTGCCTTATGATTTGAGCAGAGGAGGATGTCCATGAGCACACCGCGCTTCACCCCAGAATTCAAAGAGGAAGCCGTCAAACAAGTCACCGAGCGTGGCTACCCCGTTTCCGAGGTAGCCAGTCGTCTCGGCGTATCTACCCACAGCCTGTATCAATGGCTGAAACGTTACGACCCCAAACGAATCCAACCTGCCGCCGCAACAGACCAGCACGCCGAAATTTCGTCGTCTCAAGGCAGAACTGGAACGGGTAACGGAGGAGCGCGACATCCTAAAAAAGGCCGCCGCATACTTTGCTAAGGAGTCCGGGTAAGGTATGCCTTCATCCGGGCTCACACGCAGTAGTTTCCTATCCGGAGATTGTGTCGGGTCATGTCAGTGCATCCCAGTGGCTACTACGCTTGGATCGCCTCTCCACACTCCGACCGGGCGCAGGAAGACAGCGCCTGCTTGGATATGTCAAACAGGCATGGCTGGAGAGCGGCGGTGTCTATGGCTGCCGCAAGGTGCATGACGACCTACGGGCTCAAGGAGAGCGCTGCGGCAAACATCGTGTGGCGCGACTGATGAGGCTGGAGAGGCTGCGTTCGCAGACGGGATACCATCGACGGCCTAGGCATTACCATGGCCGTCCGGCGGTTGTGGCACCGAATCACTTGCAACGCCAGTTCTCTGCGGATGCGCCGAATGCAGCCTGGGTGACCGACATCACGTATATCCGCACGCATGAGGGGGGGCTGTATCTGGCGGTGATGCTCGATTTGTTCTCGCGGCAGGTCATCGGCTGGTCGATGCAGTCACGTATCGATAGAGAGCTGGTACTGAATGCTTTGTTGATGGCGGTATTGCGACGTCAGCCCAAGCAGGAGGTGTTGGTGCATTCCGATCAGGGAAGTCAATTCAGTAGCTACGACTGGCAGGACTTCCTGAAGGCCCATCTCCTGATGCCCAGCATGAGTCGGCGCGGAAACTGCCACGACAATGCCGTGGCGGAGAGTGTCTCTCAGTTGCTGAAGCGTGAGCACATCAAGCGGAAAACCTATCACGACAGAGAATAAGTCCGGCGGAACATCTTCGATTACATTGAGATGTTCTACAACCCGAAACGCCGGCATGGTTCCGCTAATGGGCTATCGCCGGTAGAGTTTGAGAAGCAATTTTCCAACAGCTCACAAGTATCTAGAGAAGCCGGGGCGATTCAGTTCAAAACAAACCAAGCCATTCAAAACTCTGAAGATGATCGTATTCTTTTGCCATTTTAAATTCCCCGTATGCTCTGAGGGGCTATCGTCCATCATAGATTCTATGAAACGTACCAGTCTACAAACTCGGAAGCCTAGCTTAGCACCTGGGGCAGCACCTAGCGCGCGCGGTCGAGACCTCGCCCCGCCCGCTTCATGTGTGGGAAAGCGTGCAACTGCATAAGTCGGCTGGAAAGCCCGTCAGTACCGGGCCTCGTGAACAATAGAAACCCGCTGGAACACTTGCGGATTCATGCACTCAAGCCCATGCAGAGGGACGAACATGGCCATAACGGGATGGGAGGAGCGTCAAAAAGACTGGAGAAGGAGAAGCAGAAATGGCAACCAAGGACTGGCGGCGGCGATTTCGCCATATAAAGCATTGAAATACAAGGATTAACGAGGTTATTTCTCAAGGTCATCTGCGGTAACAGATGCAGTGACCAAAATATAAGTCATTGATTTTATTGGAAGTAAAAAATGAAAACGTTACAAGATAGAGAGGTCATCTGATTACTTCTTAGTTATTGATTGCTTACTTTTCGCCATCCCTCGCAATACCTTGAATTTACTGAGAGAAATGGCCTTTCTGCATGATGGGTTACCGATGTTACTATTTTTTTAGACCCCCCATAACCTTGGAAAGCCCCCCATGCGCATGACGCCCCCGCATACGTATATGCGTGTATGCACATGCACTGAAGAGCCATCAGGACATGGCCAGTGTGAGATTCCTGAATCTGGTTAGCTGAGCTGCGTGGGAATAATTTTTGTAGAAGGTTGCCGATTTTTGTAGAAGCAGCTGAGTGGGATTTGATGCGCTGAACAGCACGACCAGAATTGGCGGATTCTGAAATGAAATCAGGGGCTTGCAAATGCAAGCCCCTGATTATAATTTGGTGCCGGCGGCAGGAATCGAACTCGCGACCCCCTGATTACAAGTTAGCGGGTACATCAGTCTAAAAATCAAGCCAGATAAGGGTTTTAGGTGGTATCGCCTCTAATAAAAATGACATTTGCCGAAAAATCAACCCCGTGGATATTGGATTTCAGCGCCGTCTAAAACTCAATATTAGAGGATTATTTGACCGGTTTTCCCTTGCGGATTGCCCTGCGGTCGTAGACCGCACTTGGAGTCACGTCGTTAGTATGCCCGGTGGTATTTTTGGCTATCTCGCCCTGCTCTAGCAGGTCGGTTGTCGCCTTGGCTCGAACATCATGGAAGTGGAACCGCTCATTGCCGGCGGCGGCCCATGCTCGCTGAATTTTTTGGATCAACGACTTGAACCCATCTGATGTGTAAGGCTGTCCCGTACGAGTGCTAACGAAAAGATATGGCGAATCCTTCGGGCGCCATAACTTCAAGGCCCTGCCGATTGCAGCAGAGAGCCGCGGCGACCACTCTATCTGTACCGTGATGGGCTTGCGATCAACTCCTTTCAATTGCTTCACCCTCAGCCCTTCCGGAAGGATATGCGCCAGCGGCAGTTTCAAGATGTCTTGACGCCGTTGGCCTGTCAGGTAGGCAACTTCAAGGGCGGCGGCCACGACCTGGCCCGACATCAGCGGCTCAAGGTAATTTTTGTTTGTGGGACGCGGGGCCTGCCCCTCCCTCTCAGCAAGCATTCCGTGCACAAGATTCCGGCAGAAATGAAGGAACTTCTCTAGCTCAGCGTCATCGACATACCGGTCGCGGGGACGCTCCTTGTTTCTTGTCACCCCCCGGCAAGGATTGCTGTCAACAATCCCCCAGCGCATCGCAAACGTGAAAACATTGCTTAACAATGCCCTTTCTCTGTTTCCTGCCACCGCGGCGTCCTGCTCCAGCCTCGCATCCAGGTATTCGCCAATGTGCTTTGGTTTGATTTCGTCCGGCCGAAAATCACCAAATGCCGCCTCCAGCAACTTCATTTGAGGTGCCTGTAGCTCCCTGGTATAGGCTGCCTTCCTTGGCATGACCTCCACCATGTACCGATTGAAAACTGCCAACATGCCTTGCGACGGAAGGCTACATGGTGCCTCAATCTCGACCCAGCGCCGCTTTGCCTCTTCCAATTCCCTGGAGAGCCATATCCACTCGTTTTTACGCGTGACGTAATAGAAAGCACCATTCTTGCGGTACATCCTCGGCGGTAGATCACGGTCTTTTTTCCTGGGCCTGGCCATGTTATTGCCTTCTGGATACTTGGTTTAATTTATCTCGATTGATTGAGCGTTCAGCTCGAAAATTCTGAGGATTCTGGCTTTCTCCAAGCGCAGTCCTAATCACCACTCGAGAAACCAAAGGCCTGCCACGGCCATTTGTTAGGTGGGGAATTTTATTCAAAGTGAGCCATTCACAAATCCGGGATGCCGTCTTGAACCCGCTGATGTCTTTCAATTCATCGTATGTCAGGATAGCGTCGTCCATAACATGAACCTCTGCATTAAATAAAAAAAGACCGCACTTAGCGGCCATTTTCAATAGTAATTTCTTTGAAATCTAAATTCATTACTCTAGGACTCAACCATTAAAAAAAGCCTCATGCAGAGGCTTTTTGTTAATGGCATTTCACTAGATCAGACCTTCACACTGCAGACGCAATTCCTCATACCCTTTGGCGTCGCGCTGCTCGGATATTGCAAGAATAATTTCATCATGAAGTAGGTTGTCTACCTTTATTCCTATTTGATCGTCTGTTCTTATTGTTGTTTTTACTTCAAACATTACATCCTGACCTGATGCACCATAAACGATTGTAATCCTAGTTCTTGTACTATTGGGAGTATCAAATTTGACATTCTGCTTGACATGTCCAACATGTTCAGGATTTACAAAGTAGTTGCTAATAGCTTTGATAAGGGCCATTCCTGATTTCCTTTTTGACATATGAGTCAATGACACATTCGCATTATACCATTGACCTAATTTAATTGGTGGCTCGGCGGAGTGTTGCCCTCCTCTGGATCTGGCTGCACCAGCCCGATCAGCTGGAGCATTGCCAACCCATCGCCGCGTCGATTGCTGCATCGAGCCCCGACTCAACCAGAACCTTGTCAGTGCCATCTTGGTCGGATAGTTGACATCCATGCACGACGTAAATTTCCCGCCGCCCCGGGCAGCACCTCGATAGCGCTGGCCGGACTCGATGTGATGATCTTGCCGGCCGGTCAGCGTGAAACACAGGTGCTGTTTCCGGGCGGTCCAGATTTTTGTCGAGTGGCACTTGATCTCTGCTTCATCGCCCTGAAACGGGTCGAATGCAAGGTAGTCGGCATCGCTATACCTCTGCTGGGTGGCAGGTGGGTCAGGGGTTAGCATGGGCGGACACCTTTTCGTCGATAGGATGCCCTGGGCAGCCGCCGCCGGCCTTGTAGTCGAATCCCTTGCACTGGCAGCTGTTCTTGCACGGGTTGCCGCAGCCCTTGTGCATCGGGATGACCTCCCGGCCCTTGGCCAGCTCGTCCATCAGCGCGTCGATAGCTTCCTCGCGGTACAGCGCGCGGCCGGTGTCGTCTCGATACTCTGTAGATTTTCGGCTGCGCCGGCGCTGCAGGTCGTTGATCGCACCGCGAACAGACAGGCACATGTAAGTTCTTGTCATGGCCATCACTCATCCCCTCCTTTCTGCCGCATCCCAGCCGTCAGAGCCGACCACAGCTCGTTGGCCTGCCGCCTCGACTCATTTGCAGCGAACTTGCAGCGCTGGCCCTTTTTCTTGCCGCAGTAGCCGCCGCAGGTGCGGCACTTTGGTTTCTTGGGTTTCGTGGTGGCCATCACTTGCCCCCTTTCCGCATTGCCTCGACCTTTTCGAGGAATTGCCGTGACTCAGCCAGCTTGTGCTCGCTAATCACGACTAGCTTGCGCGCCCGCTCCAACAGCGCCGCGTGAGCCTCCTCCCACGAGTTGAAGTACTTGCCATGTTGCGACGGCCTGATGGGTGTCGCATGGTGCTCAATGATGCGTGGTCGCTGGATATTTATCGGCGGCAATTCGTATTTGCGCATCACTCGCCCCCTCCCTTCGGCTGCTCGCTCACCAGCCGCTTTCCTGCCGCGCGAATAGCCTGGCCGATGTCAATGTCGCCGCTGGGCGAATCGTAGATGCAGCCGTCCCACTGCTGGGCAATCTCATCGATCACGACTGGCAGCTGCTGGCCAGGCAGGATCGGCTCAGCAAACAGCGGGGATCCCGGCGGCAGCTTCTCCCCTTCCATCGTAAGAATTGCCGCCTTGCGCCCGGTGCCATCCATTCGGATCTCGGCAGCAGGGCTATGGCCCTGCTGCTGCGCGCTGATGTTGTTCTGAATCCCGCCCATTATTTGCCCCCTTCCTGCGGCAGCCGAGCGTTGGCCCTATCGATCCGCTCCATCGCAGCCACGATTAGCGCGCCGGCTTTTATCAGATTGCGGCGATCTTCGCTGGGCTTCCACCAGGCTGCATCCCACGGCCAGGACGGCGGAGGATCACCTACAGGGTATGCAAGCGTGGACATTGCGTAGCAGCCGGCTGCTACTGCCAGGGCGTAAGGGCTGTGCTGGTCATCATGCTCCGGCGTCCAACCCTCGACCTCGATCTGCCGGCGGCGCTCAGCGGCGATGTCGGATAGGGCGGCAGATAGTGGTGCGAGCTGCTGCGCGGCGGCGAGCAGGTGGCTCAACGCCCATTCAGCTTTGCCGGCCGGCCCGAGCGAGTAGCCGGGTTTGTCGTCTGGCAATTCTTCCAGCTTGTCCAAAACGCCGCACACCTCGTCGAAATTGTCGCTGTCGATAAGGTGAACGCGCCCCCCATCGCCTTGCCTTTCTTCGCTGTCGTCTAGAGCGATAGATACCACTCGTGCCAAGGCGACCAGGTCACGCACCACATCGCGCCACCGATCCGGCACGGCCGCCGCGTGCTGCGGGCGGGTGTAGATGAAAACCTTGCATGCCATGTACCTGCCCGGCAGGTCAGATAGGCTGTCTACCTCTGCCTGGGCGGCCTCCTGATGTTCGTACAGTTTCCACGGCGTGACGAACCCCGATGAGTAGCGAGTGCCCTCGCCATCGAAGTACACGGCCCACATCTCAGCCACCGCCTCGCCACTCTGTCCGGAGGCTAGCGACAGCTCGGCGCGAGCCGCATCAGCGTCTGCCGTGATGGCCATCTGCGCGAATTCGCGCGCCAGTTCGCCTGGCCTGTAGTTTTCCAGCCTTGGGATGATGCGAGCCAGTTTGCGGTGAAAATAGTCGGCGTCCACGCCGTAGGGGCTGATCCCGTGCTGCGAGCTAGCCAGTTTGGTCAGGGTTTGCATGCAGCCTCCTCAATGTCCGCCTCGGTGATGGTGTATTGCCGGACGTTCACCACGTTGAAGAACGTGGCCACGCAATGCTCTGCCTGCCAGCGCGTCAGGAAAGTGTCCAGCTCGGCTTTGGCCTCGTCAGGCACGTCCGGGAAATCGTCGGCAAACTCGCCGCCCTCATCGTCGCCGCGTTCGGCAATCTGCTCGATCACGTCGTCCGCGTCGATCCAGTTCGTGCCGTGTTCCTGCACGTCACCGACATGTACGACGGAGCCGGGCTCCAGCTCGTAATCCTTGATCAGCTCGCGCAGGGAGTCGGCTTGGAACGTTTCGCCGTTGTGGCTCCACACTTGGCGGGGTTGGGTGTTGGGTTGCATCACGCTACCTCCTTGTCTTCTTTGTCACGCTGCGCTTGGAGCGCGGCCCTGGCGACTTCGAAATGCTCCGGGCCCTGGCCGTCGCCATCGCCGCCGTAGAGCGCGATGCGGACCACATCCAACGCAAGCTTGATGTTCCAGGTGTTCCACCCCTCATTCGTGAGCTCGGCTCCGAGGCGGCACAGCTCGTCCTCAGCCTCTTTCAGCGCCTCCTGCATCATCGAAACGGTCTTGATCACCGGCATGGCGTGGCCTTCTGCTTCTCTCACGACGCGGTGCCCGCAATCCCACGCTGCCATCATGTCCGGTGTGATTGGTCCAGCGTGCTGAGCCGATACCATTGCCCGACATGCATTCAGCGTGCGGGCGTAGGAGGTGGCCACGAACTCCGGCGGTGTGGTGGTTTTGGTGTTGGTTTGCGTGGTCATGCGGTCTCCTTGTGCAGTTCGGGGCTGCCGTCGCAGAAAACTTCCCACCACTGTGCACATCCGTCGGTATGCGCCACTTCATGGCGCCGGCAGATGGCGCAGGTTCTGTCGTATGGATTCCGGTAGACCCAGTCATGGCGTAAGCCATAAAGCCTGCGCAGTAGCTTCCAGATCATCACACCTCCACTCGTTTGAACTCGATCACCCACACCCACGGATTCGCATTCCAGCTGTCTGGGCCGTTGAGTTGATTCCACAGCCAGTGGAATGCGCCTGCCGCTGTCGGGCCATAGCAGCCGATGTCCTCGCAGCTCTGCCGTTTGTGATCGCACGGCTTGGCCTCGCATCCCTCCGCGATGGCGTCGGCCTCGCTGATGTCCTGTAGCTGCTCGACGCGGACGTCGGTGATTTCCAGCAGGATTCGGCAGGCCGCACGCTGCATGTGGATGCTGGGCCTCCACTTGCAATCGCCATCATCCTGTGTTGCGCGGTAGACGATATCGCCAGGTTTCGGGCAGCCGCACGGTGCCTCTGAGCAACCGCATTCGGCACCGACCTTGCGCCACGTCTCCCGCACCCACAGCCGGTTGCCGGGTTCGCCATAGGGGCATTGGGCGTTGATGAATCCGTGTTGCCACGCCCCATCGACTTGCTGGCTCAGCGTAAATCCATCGATCCATGCGTCCAGTTCGCGCAGTCGCTCTTCGGTTACGTCGGGTTGCGGCTTGATGATCCGCCGCGTCTGCGTCTTGGCGCCGGCCAGCAGCGCGCAGACCATGTCGCCGCTGAACAGGATCGGGCGCTCTTTGATAGTGGGCATGGTTTTACCTTTCATTCAGAATTGGTCGTGATGCGATTCTTGTAATGCACGCAACGTGCGTGTATTCCCAATTGAGGACCGCTTCATGACAACCAAATCATTCAAAAAATACGCTTGCCGACCTGCCAATCAGGTCGTCACAATCACCATTTATCTGCATCCGCCCTTAACTGGAATCGGCGACGAGTACCTTCCTCCGCAGATTGACTACCAGTGCTCGGCAGAAGCGACCTGCACGCACGCCTGTAGCGATCTCTGCTATGTTGCGCAGCGCAACCGAGAGTGATCGCTTCGACATCCCCGACGATGACCAGCAGCGCGGCCTCGGCGATCAGCTCATGCCGGATGCCTAGGGGGCAGACAATCAGGCCTGGCCGCCGGACCTGCAACACAATCAGACGCATCCACTCGTTCTGCATCGAGGATTTGCCCAGGCCGAACGATGCGAAGATGGCGCGCCGGCCGTCCAGCACCGCCCAGCGCACGATGTCGCGCTGGTGTTGGTACAGCCGCTCATGCACTGCCGTCGGCTGGATCTCGAAGCCGCTGAAGCTGGCCATCCGGATCTTTGCTCGCAAAAAGTCGATGTAATCCATGTCGGCTCGCAATAAAAAAGCCGCCATAAGAGGCGGCATGTTGAAATTCGACTACCATGATGAAAACCACAACTGGAGAAATGAACATGCTGGAATTGTTTGATGCCCAAGTAGCACCTAATAACCTGATCCAAGTTAAAGCCATGCTTGATGGCGTTCCCGCTCCTTTTCATGTAGCACCAGAAGTGATTGCTGATATATTGCGCCTTCAGGAATACGATCTTGCATCATGCAAAGCCAAGCTAGAGGATGAGTGGGATCAGCTGGCCGATCCATTGGAAAGACTTCTCCGCAAGTACGGTGTAGCAACGCTAATCACATCGGAAATGCTTATCCCGTAACTAAAACGCACGCTGCCTGGCTGTTGAGGTGTGGATGGTGCAGTTGGTTGATAGGAGGGAATGCAGTCTTAGCTTGTATGGGCAAGTCATGATGTTTCCAATTAAAAAACCGCCGGGAGGCGGTTTTAATTTCCTTGGAATCTAAAGGACTAGTCACGTTCATTCTGGTGTTCAATAGCAGCCCATATACCAGCATCTTGACCGCCAGGCACATATCTGCCATGGATACGGCGAAGAAAGGCTTCTTCAGCGGTTTTAGTTACCAAAAGCAGTTCAAGATCAAGGCCTTGAGCAGTCACAATCAACTTACCATTCTTTGCTCGCTCTGCCTTAAAGCCTGAGAACTCGCACTCGCGCTCAACTGCTTCAACAAGGCCCGCTACATTCGCAGCATCACAAGGATCGGCCGCATCAAGCCATTCATCAAAATTCGTTGTTGGTTGCATAAATATCTTTCAAGAAAGATGCAAAATGGACAACGATTTTACTCCCCCTTCCCTACTGTCGGGTGGCTGAAAGTGACACGACTCATAATGGCAGGTCATGCGGCGACCCTTTGGCGCCGGGCCTGCAGCGCGGCCTTGTAGCTGGCCTTGGCTTCTTGCTTGGTTGGTTTCCACTGGCCAGCAACGACGTCTTGTCCCCAATATCTGTTGCGGGTGACACGTCGATAGCGATAGCGCCACTCGTGCCGCCCGCTGATCCATTTGCCGTCGTTGAGATGGCCATCAATCCATTGCAGTTCACTTTCGACCTCTGGCTTGGCAATCCCAAGGTGATCGGCAAACGAGTCGCCAGTGCATCCATCGGCGTCGAGATAGTCCTGATAGTTGCGCTGTGCCTTGGTCAGCACTGGCGGCGGTGGCGGTTCCGGGCTGAACTGGTCGATAGCCTGATCGCCTGTGCAGGTCACGAAGAACCACGGCGAACCGCCGGTCAGCTCGCTGGCCGGCCGCTCCTCCATGTAGCCCATGGTCACCAGCTCTCGGCAGTGATTGATGTCCTTGCCGCCGGCGACGTAGTGATTGCGATAGCGCCGACCCTGGCCATACTCGTCCAGGCCGCGCGAGTGCTGCAGGATGTGGAGCAGCTTGGATTTCATGCTGTAATCCTCTTGCACAATGCGCAGCGCCACACGCCCGTCACATACACGCCGCCGGCCAGAGGACGGCGCCGGTCACAGCCGCTGCATAACCGATACAGGCTCATGAGTGACTCCATAAAAAAAGGCCCGCTAGGGGCCTTATAAATATCGATGCCAGCATGTGCAGGCAATATATCAGCAGAGGTTAATAGTTATTCCTCAAACCCTGAAGGACCGCCGAAAAAGTTTCACGGACTGTAACAGTTGAATTGTCATCCACAAAATGAATAACTATGTGCTCATCATGCTGATCGCTTTCCCTTGCATAAGAAACAGCACTGGGATTGACCATCACATCTTTACCGTTCTTATCTTTAAAGACTGCGATACCCATAATTTATTCTCCAAATTTAAGGCGAGCTCCAAGAATATTCCGAACGAGTAAGCGGCGCAATATTCCGCCCTCCCTACAACCTACACTGCCTCGCTCAAATCATCGGCCACCGCCACTCTTTCCACCTCAGCCTCGGCAGCGAACAGCCGCTGTGTCGGCACCGTCTCCACCCAGCTCTGCAGCGCAGCAACCGTTCGGCGCAGTACTGCCCATTCATCACCTGTAACACCGTAGTGGCCATGCTGCTGTCGCCGGCGTTTCACTGCAGCCAGCACCGCAGCCATGTCGTTTCCATCCCGGTGACGTGCTGGTGTGTCGTACTGCGGCCAGCGGCGCAGCAGCGTGCAGCAGGTGTTGGCCAGGAAAATCAGCTCGTTGACATCGTGAGGTGTCCACTCCGCCGCCGGCCGCGCCGCGGTGAGCAGGCGTTTGATGGACCGAGACTGGCACCGATCGGCAGTCGGACTGAAAGCGGCCCCCACCGGCAGACCTGGGATGCCCGATGGAATGGAGATCGGCCGCCGTTTGCATTGCTTCCTCATGCGTTACCCCCTTCGCTTTCGTGCCCTTCTTCCAGATGCCGCGAGCTGCAGCAGCCCGGGCAGCCACATTCGGCGCGCGGACGGCGCATCGTCGGGCATTCATCAGCCGGCGGCGCATCCCGAGCAACCAGATGGTGATCGGCGTAGTCCTGATAGTTCATGCCGCGATCCGCCTCGAGGCAACGCTGTAGGCGCGCCGCTTGTTGATGAGCCGTTCCTGTGGAACCAAATTCCCGAGCACCACCAGACGCCGGATGAGGCCTGCCGCGGCGCTCTCATTGATTCCGAGCCTCCGCGCCACGTCCGGGCAGGTGAATGGCGGCTTGACCTCGCGCACGATCCGCCGCATGCGAACGGCGTCCACATCGATCACCTCGCCCGGCGCCGGAAGCAACTGCTCGGGCGGGATGCTCCTCAGCAGCTGGAGCAATGAAGGAATAGCCGGCGGTCGACCCCCGCGGCGCATCTGGTTGAGCCCATTCACGCCGCGGCCCCCCGCACAATGCCGATCGCGTTCTCACGGGAATCCAGCGGCAACTTGAACAGGACTATCGCGCCGCGCAGCTCGTCGACCAGCTTGTCGGAGGCCTCGAGCTGTTTCTCCAGGCGGTCGGCCCGGTCACGTTCGTGCGCCGCATCGCGACGGGCCTCGGCCAAGTGCACCGCGAATTCGCTCAACGATTCCGCCGCCTGGCGCTCCAGGCTGGAATATGCGGCCCGCAGCGCCGTTTGGGACGTTCTCATTCGCTCCAGGCGCGCGGCCAGCTCAGAGGACACGGCGCCGCCTGCCTCTATGACGGTGATATCGATTGCAATACGGTTCATGGCTGTGCCTCATCAGCAGTGGCTGCACCGCGCTCTTTCTCGAAGGCGCGCGCGGCGGCCTGATCAATGTTGTGCAGGAAAAAAGAGATAGTTGAGCCAATTGGAAATAAAATCATGTCGTCATTACGATGGAAGCGAGCGCCAAAGCCGCTCCCCTGACGCCATAACCAGTCCAAAACCTCACGGGTCTTGCTGGAATCCACTAAGTCGTAGCTGAAATGGATGCTGAACGGGTTGTATGCTCCCCCCATGCAAAGGCGAGAGGCTGAGCACTTAGGCTCGCGAAGTTGGAAGCCTGCAGATGTCATGCTCTGCACCAGATCGTCTGCCTTCTGGGCGCAGCTCAGGATCAATTCCCTGTCTATGCTGTTCAGCATCTCCTCGGCAAATTGCACTGTTGTTTGCATCACATCGGCCATGGAATCTCCTCATCCGCCTTGGCAGGCCCGGGTATGGGTGCAGAAGCTTGGCTCTCTTCCAAGCCGCCCAGGACCTCAACCAGCGCCTCCACCAACTCGCCCAGCTCCTCGCTCATCAGGATGAAGGTGGCTTCGAACAGGCTTTCGCGGTCGTCGCTGGCCTGGCTGGCCTCGTCCTGCAGCACGTCCAGGAACTGAATGCGCTTCAGCTGCAGAGTGTCGGTCAGCTGGAAGCGGATTTTCTCGTTCCAGATCAGGCCCAGCTTGGCAACCTGCTTGCCGGTGGCGATGTGTTGGCGGATCTCGTCGCTGGTCAGGTCGATTCGCCGGACGCGTACTTCGGCGCCGTTTTCGCTGCCGTCTTTCAGCACCGCGTCCTCGTCCAGCTCAAAGCCGCCCGGCGCTACGCCAGCGGCCAGCCAGTCGGTCATCGCAGTGTGCGGTGCGATCTTGGTGCGCGGCAGAGCGGCCGGGAACGGCGGCAGTGCTTCGCGCAGCTTCGAGACCAGGGCCTCGGCACGCGGCGCGCTGCTGGTGTCGGCGATCAGCCAGCTGCCGGACATGAAAGCTGAAACGCAGCCGGACTTGGTGAAGGCGCGCGGCAGCAGGTCGTCGGTGATCTGCTCCTTCAGCGCCAGCTTTTCCTTGCGGCCGACCTTGCGCAGCTCCTTGTCCTCGATCTCCTGCACCTTCATTTCGACGAAGTCGCGGATCACCGAAGCCGGCAAAACCTTGTCTTCGCGGCGCATGGAAACCATCAGGCTGCCGCGGGCGGCGTAGACCGGCGCTTCTAGGTGTCCGGCGGGCGGAACCCAGCCTTCGCTAAACCAGTCCAGGCCGCCGCAGGGCTGGAATGGGCGCTTGGCCAGTGCCTCGCTCAGGCGAATGGCGTCCGGCGCATCGGTGAGCCGGAACAGAGTTGCGTTGTTGAACCAGACCATTTCTTACCTTTCATTCAGCCGCGACGACCTCGATCGCGAATGTGGATTTGTTCGGGTTGACCAGCAGCCAGCCGGCCGGAAAGTTTTCTGCAAGACTCAGGCCGCGCGCAGTGGCGACCTGCTGCAGAACGCCCTCCGCACCCGTATGCACTCGAACCGATACATACGGCGTCGCCGGCGGCCGGAACATCGCCTGGGCATCCAGACCAGCGCCACGGGTGTCGGCGACCAGTCCCTCCACCAGTTCGAAATCGTCGCGCCGCGCCTCCAGCGACTTCAGGTTGTTGATCATTTCCTGGCTGGTGTGGCGCAGCGATGCGGAAAACAGAGATTTGCGAAACATAGTTACCTCCAGATCCCGGCGATGGAGTAGAGAACCACCACGGCCAGGCAGACGAGACTGTTGGTGAGGACGCGCTTCACGCCGCGCGCCTGACGACGTGGACCGGCAAGCCGCCCTTGCCAAAGCGGACAAACTGCAGATACTTTCCTTGCTGCCGATACATGGCGGCCAGCTCTTCGCTGATCCAGCCGATGATGTGTTCCGGGAGACGCATAGAACCTCCAGGCAAAAAGAAGCCCGGCACATGGCCGGGCGCAAGGGGTTGATGTCTACCTCGATGCAGTCGCATCCTGCAGCAGCCTGAATCCAAGCTGCTCGGGGATGCGGCCTACTCCACCGGTCTCGCAAAGATGGAGCGAGGTGAAACGGTCTGGCTGTGGTTGTAAGTCGGCTCGATATGGCCATGGGCTCCCATGCGGCTCTTGATAACCACTTCGTAGCCCATGCTCCGCTCTCCCTGATAGATGACCAGATCAAACTCGGCGCTTGCTGAAAGGATGTCCTGCTTGAGGTCGTAAAGAGATGGCAGCCTGCCGCCCGGATCGGCTAGCATGTCTTCGTCATCAACGAACAGCACTCGACCTTGAATCATGGAAAACCTCACAGAGTTATGGTCTGTAACTTGGATACCAGGGTATGGAAGCTTGAGCCTGGAAACCGTGGGAGACCTGATTGAGAAGAACAACGCCTCTTTCCGCAAAAGAGACCCGCTGCGCCTGGGGGCTGCCGGAGGCGTTACGATCTTCATTGGCGAGAAGAAGGAAGCGCAGCTGATAGCCAACAAGCTGCAAGAAATCCTGCATGCAGATGCTGCCAAACGAATTGCAGAGGAGGAAAACCGTGGATAGACCTGAAGCATTGAGACTGGCAGCCACGCTGCATGCCGGCCGGCTGGCCTCCATGGAGGGGGAAGGCTACGTTACTGATGAAGCGATAGTCGAAGCCTTGTTCAGCCTGGCGGAAAAGATTCAAGTCGAAGCCAATGGCCGCAAACCGCTTACTAGGCCGAATCCAATCAGTCGGTAGCTGATCGCTTCCAATGACATCCTGCAGCAGCCTAGGGAGGCTGCTCGGGGATATCATCGCCTTCGTGATCAAACAGCCTGCAGCTGACTTTCGCGGACGAAGGTGGGCTTTTCCTTGCCCTCCTCCTTCACGCCGTAGAACGAGCCTTTACCAGCCGGCTTGATCTCCACCAGCACGCCTTCGCCGCTGCGCGGCTTGCCGCGGCCACCGCTGGTGGTGAACTTCACCTTGGTACCGATTTCCATGTGCCTTCCCTCTTGAATTGGGTGGGCCGCCAGAGGCGGCCCGGTTGAATCAGCGATTGGGTCAGGCCCGCCGCATTGCCTGTTTGCTACAGAAAACCCGCGCAGTTCTAGCAGGAAATCAATCGTCGTAGCCGTCCGGGTCTCGGTACTGGAATTCACCGTCAAAGTCGGTGCGGTCGAAGACAACCTTCACCTGCTGGCTGTACAGCTGCAGCAGCAAGCGGGAAATGCCAAACATGCGGCCTGCAATCAGACCCTCGGTGATCTTCACGTCATCAACGCGAATGGTGGTGACGTGGCCATCGCCGTCAAAACTCAGCTGGTACTTGCAGGAATGGCGCGATTTGTTTCCCTCAGGGTCAATGCTCACGCTCATATAGCCGCGCAGGCCGCTGCTGTCTGGGTAACTCTGGTTGATGATGAAGGTCGGGTAATTGCTTTTCTCGGCGTAGCTCTCCGACTGGTCATTGAAGTCGTCGAACACCATCCTCAGCAGCTCGCCGATCTTCATTTCAGCCGGCAACGGCTTGGTGATCTCCTCCAGCATGGGATTGATTGCCTTTGCAGCTTGATCTGCCATCATCGCGTTCAGCTTGGCGACAACCGCCTTGGACACGAAGTCACCGAAATAGCCCATGTCGGCGTAGGTTTTCGGCATGTGGTCGGTGATGTGCTGCTCCAGCCCTTTACGGAAGTCGCTGTTGTAGCGAAACTGGCCCTCGATGGCCTGCTGCACGGCCTCGCCCACGTTCTTTTCGATGATGGGCTGCAGCACTTCCGGCGCCAGCTTGGTGATAATAGCCTCGGCCACCATCTTTTCGATGTCTATGTTCAGTTGCAAATCTGTCTCCTTTGTCTCCTGTGCAAAAAGAAACCGCCAAGCCAGGTGACTGAGCGGCAGTATTGGTGCTGGCCTTTAACGTCGCCAGCGCGGACGCCGTGATAGAATCGACTTGCATACGTCATCAACCACGGAGATAGAAATGAGCCAAGACCCTAACAGGACAAAAGGCCACGTGCCTCGTTCACCAGCCCCTAGCCCAGTTAATCCGCCGGTGACACCGAGCACGCGTCGAATACATGACCACGCTCCACGAGTTCCGGCACCACCGCCAAAGAAATGAGGTAATTAATGGACAGCCATCAGCTCACCTTTAACCTGACCTACTCCATATTGATGGAAGAAATGCACCAGACCTTGATGGGGCGGGTAGATCGGTTTTGCACATTTGCTCAACTAATCCTTGGATGCACGGTAGTAGTTTCTGTGGTGCCATCCTGGTTAACTGGCGGGCTGATGGCTATCCTGGCGGGGTTTCAATTGGTGTATCAACCCTCCGCCCGGGCCATGGAGGCCAAGATCCAGAAAGAACGCTATTACGAGATCAGACGAAAAAGCGCTGTCCTTGGTGCTGAGCAGTTATTTGACGCCCTTGAAGCCGCATCGCCGCATGACTCAGCCATCCCCGGCTCACTGACACACCCGGCTTGGTTGGCGGCCTCCCTGCAATTGGACTTGGACATTCCGATTGAAAAACGAAAAATGTCAAAATTAGAGAAGGCGTTTTCATTTATTGCGGGCAACTACCCAGACCTGACACCAACCAATAAGCCCGCCGAACAAAGCGCCAACTTGATTGACTCCTAACACCCAAGCCCCTATCACGGAGCTTGGGTGTGCCGCCTCGTGAGAAGCGGCTATTTGCTACTGTCTCCGGCTCCAATCCCTTCATCTGCATCTTGCGGCCTTGCCGCTTCCCGCTCGCCCTGCAGGTTTCTATCCCCGCCTAGCACCGCTGGTTGCATCCGTTCATGTGCCGGCTCTGGCCGCCCTCTTCGTCCTGGTTGCTGCCAGGATGTCCCGGTGGGCGGTGTGCCGTTAGTACTTTGGGTTGTTAAAGATCAGAGCAGAAGTTTCGCTGCTTGCGAAACAAACTTTAGCAACGTGCAAAACTTTGTGCAAATCATTTGTTAAACTTTCTGCGAAAGATTGTGCAAAACTGCAACACGGTGCGAATCGACCTCTGCATGACAAAGGCGTAGGATGGAAACATCAGCTGGAGGATTGATTGATGACACGCTATAGCAAGCGCGTAGGAGACGGCGTAACCGCCCACTACAACTCCGCCGAGGAGCTGCAGAAGGCCAATGATAATGAGTTCGAATCGAAGGTCCGCGGGATCGGTCTGCTGGTGGGCCTGGTCGGCGGTGGTTGGCTGACCTGGTCGGCGATCATGTCGCACGGCGGTGCCGAGTGGCCGAAGTTCCTGCGGCTGCTCATCACCTTGATCGGGGCTGCTTTGAGCGGCGGCGCGCTCTACGCCCTGAGCATGTACATCGTGTTCGCGATGGTCGCCGGTATGGTCGGCTGGGTGATCTGGGGAGGGGTAAAGTGGCTGTGGAGTGCGGTCTAGGTGGTGACGGCGGTCACGTTGGCCGACAATGGACGTTCACGTAGTGTGTAGGGTAGGAATGAACTCGGAGCTTGTCGAGGAGTCGTACAGTTGCAGGTTGCGGAAACATGCTTTCAACACCATACGCTTGGATGCTGAAAGTGGAAGTGTGGCGTTTACGTTCGTATACATTGATCAAATTTGCACAATTTTTCGCAGCGTTGCTATAGTGCGAAACAGTACGCCTCTAGAGGCGGACACCGAGGATGTTGCAGATCATGGTGTTGTTAGGCCAACTACCGGCTAGCGATGCCTTTGTTCTTTACACAACCCAAGTACTCTGCAGATCAAGGGCACCTTGATGAATTCAGCAGACACTTGGGTTTTGCGTTTATGGAGGCTTCTATGAATTGGTTTAAAAATAAAGATAGCGAAGTGGAACGCCTTGCTAAACTGTTAGATGAAAATAGCGAGCGTGTAACCATCAAGAAAAATGGCTACCTTCGTCTGAATCTTTCCAATTCTGAAGTAAAGAAGCAGATCGAAGAAACTGCCAAGCTAGTAGGCAAAATTAAAGTGCCAGGATAAAATGCCAGCCATATTAATACTTATAGTATTAGTTAGCGGTTTTACATTTACAACAAGATACCCCCTCGCACGTTACAAGCAATCCCGCTCTTCTGGGTGGGATTCTTATTTTCACGTAACGGCTTGGGGGGTTTTTATTTCTTTAATTTCCGCCATTATATTACTAGGCCTGACTCACATAGCAACAATTCAAAAGCTTGAAGCACTATTCCCAAGCCATGCCTCGTATGCCTTTGCCAAAGACGTCATTACGCCAAAATACTGTTATGCTGTAGCATGGTCGGTAATCTGCCTCATAGTTTCTTATGCACTTGGCACCTCACTAGAATTCATTTGGAAAAATGAAGCAATCGCGCTTGTCGCAGCGGAAGATGATTTCGAGAAGTTACTATTTGAATCAATGGCAAGACAGCAATTGATTCAGGTCACGTTAAAAAGCGGCAAAGCATATATCGGGCTCATATCCGAACAGGATGGATCAAAGGACTTTAAGAAGCGAGCATACATTTCAATGCTTCCATATTTGAGCGGATATCGAGACGACAAACTTATTCTGCAGCTAACCAATAACTACCACAAGCATTATAAAAATATATCAGATGACAATTCAGACTTAATTGGTTATCGAGTTGTATTGCCTATTTCCGAAATAAATACTGCCGCTTTCTTTGATGTCAACGCTTTCCTCGCCATCCAAACAGAGCAATGGCATAACCACGAAAATAATAAGCAAAATACAATCGACGCCCAGAATGTAGAGGCTGTCGAAGGTCCGCCAGCCTCTTGATAATAAATCGTATTTGTGGTGTTAAGTTAACTCCTAAGCCACCAAGTTATATCGTCGCCTTGACCGCACCCGCAACCGCCGGCAGACTCATCCCAAGCACCAGGCTGAGCCCACCCGTTCAGATAAAAACACCTGGTGCCCGCAGACCAGCCCGCACAAGCGGGCTTTTTTGCGCTCAAAAATGCCGTGTTCACGTCATACAATAACGCAGACACGCCCTATCTTTCATCGAAAATGTATCGATGAACGGACGTGGCGAACGAATCAAGGCCGAGCGGAAAAGGCTCAATTGGCGGCAAGAAGATCTGGCCCGCCGCGCGAAGGTAAGCCGGGGAATCATTGGTGACCTGGAGCGTGGTCGGAACCATGGGACCACAAAGATCCTGGATGTCGCAAAGGCATTGAAGGTGAACCCCATCTGGCTCGAGACTGGCAAAGGCCCTCGTGAGCCCGTCCCCGAATCCAACGTCCCCTATCTCACGGCCAACTCTTTGGAAGACCTGGCAGAGGTTCTGCTCGCCCGCGGCGCGGAGGAGATCGGCCAGTTGATGGCCCTGATCGTGAAGAAGCAGGCTGAGCGAAGATAAGGAAGTCAACTAGCCTTCAGGGCAATGTTGTGCGCAAACCACGCGGAATTTGCTACAAAAGTGAGCGGTCCGGCTGCTATCGTTAAGGTTACGTAATAATGCGTAGCACGCCGTGCCATCAGAGACATTCCACAGTAGATTGCGGTCCGCCATCGAGGACCGCGGAACCACCATAACAGCCGTCGCCGCACACCTTGGAGTCAGCCGGCACACAGTAACTCGCTGGTGTAAATCCCAAATGCCAGATGATGATCAAATAAAAAGACTGGCGGCATACCTCGGCATCAGCCCTCACGCCCTGTTCAGCGGAACCGAGATATCCCCCGAGCACATGGCCGCTTGTCATAGGCTGTTCGCCCTTGCCACTGGCCTATCTACCAGGGACGTCGAGGCCATGATCCACCTGGCTGAGTCGATTCTTGCTACAAAAGTGTAGCAAAAGTGAACAGACGATAAATCTGTATCAATACACACCCATCCCCGATCTGTCGTAGCCTATCCATGCATGCAGCGATGGCACCAATGCCCGTCGCGCATAGAAAAAAACTCATAGATTGGAGCGATAGAATGAATTGCACTGGTAGCACCGCTTGCATAAATGCCAAGAATTGCAGCGATTTCAGGCCTATACGAATTCGTTTAGATCGGAAGAACACACCGATCGCTCAGCTGGTGATCAGCTTGGCGGAGACAGGAGAGTTGACGGTCAAACGCATTGGTGACACAGCCCGAATAACCGATTTTTTCCTACGATGAAAAAGGCGCCTTCAAGGCGCCTTTTTCTTAGCATGGTACTCAAGTGCTCGGGTGATCACCAAGTGAAGCTCATCGGTCTCCAACTCACCGATTTGGGCTATCAGTTCGTCTTTGGTAAATGCGCTTGTCTCTGTCTTAGAGCTAGCCAACTCAGCCTCTTCCTCATGAAGCTGGTCAAACCAACCATGAGGCAAGCCTTCTGCCTGCTCGATTCTTCGCGCCAAGTCAGATCCAAGCTGACGCGACTTTCCCTTCAGAGTCGATAAGTACGACTCTGAAGAGCCAGTAGCACTTGCGATCCGAGCAGCTGCCCCACGTGGCGCCAGCAGCGCTTTCAGGTTCCTTCGGCGGATCTCGTTAACGTCAATATCCATCATGAGATGGTAGGAATTTTTAGCAATTTGCGAAATAAACGGTTTGCAAAAGTTTATGTACTCCGCTTGCTTAAAGTTTTGCATGTTGCTAAAGTTTTGCTCATGAAGATGCACGACTTCCTCCGAACCATCACGCCGGATGAGCGCGATCGGCTTGCAAGAGCTTGCGGGACGACCGTGAGTTATCTCTACCAGCTCGCCGGTAAGCATAGAAACCCATCCATTCCGCTTGCGCGCCGCATTCAGCGTGAGACGCGCAACAAGGTATCGCTGAGCGATTGGGATGAGCCATCAAAGTGATGTAAGGGTAGCCCATCATTAAATCCATTTGGCATGAACAAAGAGGCCCGCTCATGAACAGCCGCTACACCCACGTCACAGCTACCGCCCAAACCGTAGCGAAAACCCACCACAACGGCATCGCCGGCCTGGCCGTGGCAATGCAGAAAGGGCCGTCGGTACTGGCCAACAAGCTGAACCCGAACTGCGATACCAACCACCTGACGCTGGAGGAGGCTGCCGAGATCACCGATCGGACGCAGGATCCGGCGGTCGCAGACGCCCTGGCCGCGCTGTGCAACCGGATCACCGTTGCCCTGCCCTCTGGCGAGCTGACGCTGAAGGAGCTGTCGCGGGCGTTTTGCCAGCTGGCGGCCGAGTGCGGGGAAGTCGGACAGGAAATCAACGCGGCGGAACATCCGGAATCCGAATGGGGGGAGCGCATCAGCCCGGGAGAGGCGAGGCGTATCGAGCGCGCGCTGTGGGACTTGTTGTCCGCCGGCGCCGGCCTGCTGCAGCGAGTCAGGGGATGACTGTGGAACAAACGAACTGCGTGGGACCAGAAAAGAGAAAACCCCGGTCATCGCCGTTGGCGCGGCTCGCGGGGTATCTCCGTGGAGGGTTTGCCAGATGAGTATGCCCATGAGCACAACATTTTTCAATCCCGCCGAGGTGCCCGCGCGGCAAACGCCGGCTGAGGCGTGGCGTCGTTGCAACCCCGGCACGCCGTTGAGCAGGAGCCCGTCATGAGCGCGGCCGAGAAGGTGATCCACCTGGCCGACCGGCGCCCGGCTGCGGAAGAGCCGCCGCGCAAGGAGGGTTTTCTGGCCATTCCCAACGAGTTGATGGACGCCCTGCTGGCAGCCGATCTCACCGGGCGGCAGCTAAAGCTGGCCCTGGCGGTGGTGCGCAAGACCATCGGCTACGGCAAGGCCGAGGATGACTGCACCATCACCCAGCTAGCCGAGGTTGCCGGCCTGCACCGCCCTGACGCCAGCAAGGCCCTGCAGCAGCTGCTGGACCTGGGCATCATAAGCGCGCGCAAGGGTCGCCATGGACAGCTGGTGTCGCTCAATCCTCCGGCGAGTTGGCACTCTGGCGACGCGGAGCAAAACGCTACGCCTACCGCTACGAACGTAGCAAAACGCTACGATGACCCGTCGCAAAACGCTACGCACAATAAACAATCCCAATACCCAAGTAATTCTATCCCCCCTATATCCCCCCATGGCGAGCCGGCCGCCGCCAATTGTCCTGCTGCAGACGCTACGCCGCCCAAGCCGAAACGGCAGCCGCGCGCCAAGGGGACCAAGCGAACTTTCGCCCAATGGCGCGATGAAACGAAAGCCGCCGGCGCCGCACTGATCCCTGAAGACGATTCGGTGTTCGAGTACGCCGCCCAAGCCGGCATTGACAGCGAGTTCCTGCGGCTGGCCTGGATCGAGTTCCGCACCACCTACACCGACAAGCTGGCGAGCAAGCGGTACGTGGACTGGCGCGCCCATTTCCGAGATGCGGTCCGTCGCAACTGGTACAAGTTGTGGTGGATGAAGGACGACGGCACCTGCGAACTGAGCACCGCCGGCCTGCAGGCGCGCAACGCCGCCCAAGCCGCCAAAAAGAAGGGGGCGAACTGATGCACGCCGAGAGCGAGATTTTCCAGCTGCATCACCCTGGCGCGGAACAGTCAGTGCTGGGCGGCCTGCTGCTGGACAACCTGGCATGGGACAAGGTGAGCGAGACCCTGACGCCGGAGCATTTTTTCGACCCAGCACGCCGCGCCATTGCCCAGGTCATGTTCGGCATGCTCAACGCCGGCGCACCTGTCGACGTGGTGACGGTATCCGAAGCCCTCGAAGCCCAGGACAAGCTGGAGGCCGCCGGCGGCATTGCGGCCCTGAGCACCATGGTGCAGAACACGCCCAGCGCCGCCAACATCCGCCGGTACGCCGCCATCCTGCAGGACAAAGCCATCGCCCGACAGGCGATCCACATCACCGGCGAACTGATCGGGGAGCTGCAAACGCCGCGCGGCGCGAAGTCGGCAGAGCTGGTGGATCGGGCCGCTGGCGCGCTGGAGATGCTGACCGCCGACCAAGGCGCTGCTGACCAGACATTAGATGCCGTAGCACTGGCAAAGCGCGGTTTCGATAATGTAGACAGGCGCTGGTCTATGGAAGATGGGCAACTGGACGGGCTTGCCACCGGCTTCACTGATCTGGATGAGACGCTCTGCGGTCTACAGCCAGGGGATTTGGTGATCATCGCTGGGCGCCCGGGCATGGGGAAAACCGCTTTCGCAATGAATGTGGCAGAGCACGTGGCACGTTCCACTGGCCCAGTGTTCGTTTTCAGCCTGGAAATGAGCCCGACCCAATTAAGCGACAGGCAAATGGCAAGCCTGGGTGGGGTTGATCTGAAGCGGATTCGTACAGGCCGCCTGGAAGACGCTGACTGGCAAAAGCTGACCTATTACGCCAGCCAGGTGCAAGACATGCGGATGTACGTCGATTTTCGCGCCGGACTCAGCCCGGATCAGATCCGCAGCCAGTCCAGATATCTGACACGCCTACACGGCCGCCCTGCCCTGATTGTCGTTGACTACCTGCAATTAATGCGCGGCCCAGGCCATGGCACCAGTGATAACCGAAACCACGAAATCGGCTTCATCACCGGCGCACTAAAGAGCCTTGGAAAAGAGCTGGAATGCCCTGTGGCGGCGCTGAGCCAATTGTCCCGAGCGGTTGAGTCCCGCGCCAACAAGCGGCCGATGATGTCCGACCTCCGCGACTCTGGATCCATCGAACAGGATGCCGACGTGGTGCTGTTCACCTACCGCGATGAGTACTACAACCCCGACAGCACCGACGCAGGCACGGCAGAAATCATCGTTGGAAAGCTCCGCCAGGGTGAGGCGAAAACAGTCCGCCTGGGCTGGCAGGGCCAGTTCGCCCGTATGACCAATCTGCAGAATGACTGGATGCCCCGCCCTAGCCTCAGCAACCAACCACACAGAGGAGGATTCGAGGATTGAGCTCGACACAACGACCTACCAAGATCGTGCCGCGCCCCGGCGATCAGCCCGGCACCGGCCGGCGCGACGACTACCGCACGGATCCGCACTGGCTGGCGGCCGTGGGCACCATCCGCAACTGCATGCGCTGCGGCAGCAACGTCGCGGTCCAGGTGGCGCACCGCAACGAGGGCAAGGGCATGTCGTTGAAGAACCCCGACGCCCTGACTGCCGCGCTTTGCCTGGACTGCCACAACGCCCTGGACAACGGGAACCGATTCAATCTGGAGTTCCGGCGCCGAGAGATGGACCGCGCCATCGTGCATACCCTGGAGCGGCTGGCACTGGCCGGCCTGGTGCGAATCGACAAGCAGCGCTTGAAGGAATTGGGATGAGCATCGGCGCGAGGCATTTCAAATCAACAGGTGCCAAAAGCAGCCTGCTGGCACTGGGCCGACTCCCGGCTGGCACCATGAACCAGACCGAGGCCGCCTACGCCCAGCATCTGGAACACCGGAAGTTCGCCGGCGAACTGGTGTGGTATCGCTTCGAGGGCATCAAGCTGCGGCTGGCCGACAACACCTTCTACACGCCCGACTTCGCCGTGATGTTGGCGAACGGCCAGATGGAGATGCACGAGGTGAAGGGCCGCTGGATGGACGATGCGCGTGCCAAGATCAAGATCGCCGCGGACCAGTACCCGTTCCGCTTCATTGCGGTGATGGCACGGACCAAGAGGGCCGGCGGCGGCTGGGATGTTGAAGAGTTTTGAGTAAGGGGAAGGCAATGCAAGCATCGACAATTCAGAACCTAGTGGGACTGTGCTTCCAGCTGGAAACCACCGTGATATTGAAGACACAACACTTCGGCCTGTACGAGCCGCCGGAGTTCGAAGCACTGACGATGCATGAAAAGAAAGCCCAGGCCGCCATGATCATGGCCAAGATCAACCGGCTACCGTTCGAACAGCGCGCCGTGTTGTGGGCTTTGCACGTCCAGCGCGACACGGAAATGGTCTACCTGACCACACACACGCCCTGCAAATACGGCTACAAGACCGACCTGGACATCATCCGCAAGTGGGCTACAGGTGACGGCCCCGGCTGCCGCGATCTGGGTGACCGGCATAACGTCCACTACACCACCGCCTATCGTTACGGTAAAACCATAATCCGCCAGCTGGAATTGATGATGCACCAAGCCTATGCTGAACTTGAGAGGTCGCTGGGGGAAATCATCAGCGGCCTGAATTACGAGGTAGCGGCATAAGTTAATCTACCAAATACCGTATCATTCAGACAATTATCAACCATGATCGACAATTTAAAGTCACGCGCAACACTAAATTCGAAGAAAACATACTGCAAAGTGTAAATATAAAGTTCTTGCCTCTCACTCACTCCCACATACAAAACACATTTAGCTTTACTAACGCATTAGATAGTAATTGTGCGCAAGGAAATTAAATGCCTAAGTTAAAATACAGTTGGCCACGGCTTTTTCACTGGATAGGATATAGTGTACTGCCATCTTTATTTGGCTTTTTCATTATCTTCATAACAGCCATGCTAACTAATATTAGAGTTGACTTCTTTAATTTACTAGGACGTGGAGAACTAATGCTTCTAACAACCGCCATTGTTACCGAGGCAATGGGCGGCTTTATGAAAGCAAAAAAGAGGAGCCCTCAAATAAGTGTTCTTTCATGGGCTGCACTTTTCGCATGCATAATTTCTGCGTCAGAATTTGCAGTAATTTCAATTACCTCAAATAACATTCTTGGCATACACGTAACTTCAACCATTAATAAAGAATTTTCTATTGGCTTATCAATCTGTACATTATCTGTAGGCCTGATCATCGTGGGAGTTTTCAAATCAATAGACGATTTGGAGTAAGCAAAATGCAAACTTACTTATATGTTGCAAATGGATTAATGATTTCACTTGGAGTTCTCTCTCTTATAGCTGGCCCGTTGTATCGGCCGCTGAGTAGAATTTTGTCGAAAATAAAAACCTTTTCCTCGACACTTCTGAAGTGCAATATCTTAAATCTGTTTAAAACAAATTCCAAAACGCTACTTACCGATGATAACTATAAAAATGAACCACCGGCAAAAGATAACACAGTTGTAAACACTGAAATGATGAGCAGTATTGATATATTCCAGGACATCGCAGATCAAATACACCTACTGGCATTAAATGCTGCCATAGAGTGCGCAAGGGCAGGTGAATCGGGTGATAATTTTCAGAAAATTGCGCAATCAATACACGATCTTGATAAATCCTCAACGGCATCAGTACAGAATATTCGAGAAATTATTCAAAATCTGCATCAATTAGATGCAACCATCCCAACAGTAGAGGAAGTTGAAAAGTCGAAGTTCGATGATAAGAGAGGATACTCGCCGTTGTTTACAGAAATAAATAAAACATTACGCTCGCAACGTGAGTCAATTGAAAGACTGCAAGACCAAGTTCAGAAAATAAATGAAAAAACTGAACAACTTTCGGAATACAAAAACCAGGGCCTAGCAAAAAAATGAAGTTGGTTTCAAAAATACTGAAGCATCTCCTATAGATGTGTAAAGTTAATACTTTTTCAGCAAGATTTCATTGAGATTCGTATCAAGCGAGCAAAACCAAAACTTCAATCGACATCGAGCTCTCACCCCTTTTAGCGAATACCTACAAAGGAAAAAAGTCAAAATCAACCATTCTCAACTGCACCTTGAACTTAAGGACAACACTCATGAAGAATTTTGCAAGCCTTGAAAACAGACACAGCAACTCTTTGCAACATAAAGAATATAGAAACAATTTCCATAACTGTTCCCATCTAGCTAAAAATAGCTGCCCATTAACATATAAAAATAAAAAAACAAATTGAAACGACGCTGAAAATACTCTACTTTGCTGATGAGGCTGCTATCATTGGCGCCGCACCTGGGACAGTCACTGAGTACGCAATACAAGCAGCCTGAACTTGCTCAAGAGCTGCAAAACGTACCAAATAACTATTACTACTATTCGTCGCAGTGGCAAGACTTGTATTCATGGCTACTACAATATTGTTCCGTGTTGCAGCTACTGCATCGCCGGCAAGGCCAGCAGTGCGTAAAGTCTGTGCAGCTAAGTTAGTAGCGCCGGCCCACCCACTAGTTGCAGAAATCAATGCGCGATGTGCCGTAGCATTCGCTGCCGTTGCAGCCGGGGCGATAACAGCCCCGGCAAAAAGACCTGACATAGAAAGCCAGAATGAGTATCTTTCTTGATCCTCCACCTTCTGCTGCATGCCCGAAATTACACTATTACAGCCCATCAATACTTTAGATAGTTTTTCATTGATATCTTTATTCTCCTCATCAGTCAATTTTTGAGTGGCACTTTTATCCAATTCTGCTGCTGTCATTAACGCTGGCGTGTTCACATTTGCACCCGATGCAGCCAGCAAATTGGCATACTCCGTATGCTTTTTTGTGGCCTCCAAGCTAAGAGTACTAAACTTAGATGGCTCCAAGCTATAAAACACAGCCCGACTATTCTGTGAAGTACCACAAGCAGACAGCACAATCATGATTGGCATTAATATAGCTTGTTTCACAAATTTACTCCTTTTGGAACTTTAACCAATATGAGCAACTTAAGACTACTAACAATTCTTCTATAGTACGTATCGAAAAAAAACAGCAAAAGAAATGAAAAATCTTCATCCATACAGTAATTACACGTACCAACATCAAAACTGATACCCCAAAACGTACTTTTAAAGTAATGGCGTAGAGTTTGCTTGACAGCTAGATGCAACAAAACTATGATCGTTACAGCAGCCCGAATTACGCCTAGCGTTCAGGCTGTCCCCTCTTCAGGCCCCGCCACTGTGTGGGGCTTCGTCGTTTCTGGAGCTCTCTAAGATGCGCGCCAAGAATCTGCAATCAAATGGACGCCAGCTACTGATCGAAGATCATGTCTGCAGCGACTGCCAGTTACTGGACCTTTGCGAAGCAGACTCAGCTGTCGAGGTCTTGCTGGTGTTGGTTGGGGACTGGCAATGGCTGGACTGACCGCTAAGCTCTGCGCAACGCCGGGCTGCGGTGTGCTGGTGAGGCAGCCAGCTAGGCACTGCCCATTCCATGAGCAGCGTCGCCAGGTGGCGGAGCGCGAGGCAGACCGGCGTCGCGGAACGCGCGTTGAGCGCGGATATACCAACGCCTGGTCGCGCGCGGCTCGGGCGTATCTAGCCAAACATCCATTCTGCGCCGAGCACCAACGCCAAGACGGCCGTCTGGTTGCGGCCAATCATGTCGACCACATCACCCCGCCGCGATACCGGGAGGAGATGGAGAGCGGCGATCCCGCAAGGATCGCAGATGCCAAGCGCCTGTTCTGGGACTCGAGCAACTGGCAGTCGCTGTGCAGGCGCTGCCACTCACGCAAAACGGCGGCGGAGGACGGCGGATTCGGCAATGCACGATAAGCCTAACAAGGATGTTCAGATGAAAGACGAAAACATCCAATGATTATCATGACAGTCCTAGTCATGACTGCATTGGTAGGGGTAGTCAATCCTTTGATGGGAAACGACCACTGTGACCGCGCGTACCCCTCTATTTTTTCCGCCGCGTAATAAGAAATTTAGGGGTAGCGATGACAAGAGGTGCACCGCGGGCTCCAGGCGGGGGGCGAAAACCCAAACCGACCACGCTGAAAATGATCAGCGGCAATCCCGGCAAACGAAAACTGAACCAGGACGAGCCGGAATACGAGGCGATCGAAGTGCCGGCGCCGCCGGCGTGGCTGTCGCCCATCGCGACAGATAAATGGCATGAACTGGCCCCGCAACTTTCCGGCACGAAAGTTCTGACCGACGTCGATCTGCACAACCTGGAGATGTTCTGCCAGGCCTATAGCCGGTGGCGCGATGCCGAGGATCTTGTCAGCCGGATGGGGGTAGTCGTTGAAACGCCGTTCGGGCCCAAGAAAAACCCGGCCTGCACCATCATCAATGAGACCAGCCGCCAGCTCTCGACTTTCGGCGCGATGTTGGGGCTGGACCCGTCCAGCCGGTCCCGGATCCATATCCCAGGCGGCAAGCAAGCCCAGAACCGATTTACCAATCTGCTGAAACCAAAGAAGGCCTCATGACTCCATGGCTCACCAGCACGTCACCGCTGCCAAGAAATGGGCGCGCGACGTGGTGGCAGGCCGCTTCCCGGCTGGCAAGTGGACGCGACTTGCCGCCCAGCGCTTCCTTGATGACCTAAAGCACAGCAAAACCAAGGCATTTCCATACAAGCTCGACGAAGGCGAAGCGGAGCGCGCTTGCGCCTTTGTCGAGCAGTTGCCGCATACGAAAGGCAAGTGGGCGCGCGAGCAGCAGCTCATCGAGCTGGGGCCGTGGCAGTCGTTCATCTTCGTCAATATATTCGGCTGGGTTCACAAGAAGACCGGCCTGCGGCGTTTTCGCGAGGCATACAACGAGATCCCGCGGAAAAACGGCAAGTCGGTGCTGGCTGCTGGCGTGGGCTTGTACTGCTTCACCGCCGACGGCGAATACGGCGCAGAAGTGTATTCGGGCGCATCCAGCGAGAAACAGGCCTGGGAGGTGTTCCGCCCGGCCAAAATGATGCTGGAGCGATCTCAAGATCTCCTCGATGCCACTGGCGCTGAAGTCTATGCGAAGTCGATGGCGATTCCGGAGGATGGCAGCCGGTTCGAGCCCATCATCGGCAAGCCAGGCGATGGCTCCTCGCCCTCATGCGCGGTGATCGACGAGTTTCACGAGCACGACTCGCCGGAGCTGTACGACACGATGATCACCGGCATGGGTGCGCGCGAACAACCGCTGGCCTTCATCATCACCACGGCCGGCTACAACCTGGCCGGGCCGTGCTACGAGAAACGGACTGAGGCCGAGAAGGTGCTGCAAGGCCTGGTGGAAAACGACCAGCTTTTCTGCATCATGTTTGGCGCCGATGAAGACGATGATCCCTATGCGCCGGCCACGCTGCGCAAGGCGAATCCCAATTTCGGCGTTTCGGTGCTGGAAGATAACCTTCTGGCGGTACAGCGCCAAGCGGCTCAGACCCCGTCCAAACAAACCGCATTCAAGACCAAACATCTCAACATCTGGTGCTCGGCCAAATCAGCCTGGGCCAATATGGCCCACTGGAACGCCGCGGCCGATGCCACGCTGCGCGAGGAGGACTTCGCCAGCGAAGAGTGCGTGGTGTCCTACGACCTGGCCAGCAAGCTGGACTTCGCATCCACGGTGAAGATTTTCAAACGAAGCATATTCGAGAAGACCCACTACTACATCTTCGCCAAGCACTACCTACCAGAGGAGACGCTGGAGTCGGACGACAATCCGAATCGCGCAGCATGCGTGCGTTGGCGCGACACGGGCTGGATTGAGCAGCACGACGGGCCGGAGAACGATTTCGCCATGATTCTCCAAGACCTGGAGGAAATGCCGTCCAAGCACCAAGTGACCGAGTTCTGCCAGGACAAGTTCGGCGCGGCCTGGGTGGCGCAGCAGCTGGTGCATGGCGGCGCGACCGTCGTGGACGTGCCGATGAAAGCGATGTACCTGACCCCTGCCATGCGAGAAATTGAGGCCGCGCTGAAAGCGGGCCGATTGCACCACAACGGCGATCCGGTTCTGGCCTGGATGATGTCCAACGTCACAGCTCGGGCCGACAAGAACGACAACCTGTTCCCGGACAAGCAAGCCCCGCAAAACAAAATCGACGGTGCGGTGGCGCTGATTATCGGCATGACGCGGGCCATGGCTCCGGAAGCGCCAGACGACGGATACAAGTCCGCATACGAAGACGAGGTATATCTATGACCACCACCGATTTGGCGACCATGGCGGTCGGCCTGCTGGGCGCAGGCGCGGTCACCACCGGCGCCGCCCTGCTCCACCCTTCCGCCGGTTGGATCGTCGGCGGCGTGTTTGGCCTGGCCTGGTCCTACCTGACGGCGCGCGCCGCCGCGAGAGGAGCTGCCTGATGTTCATGTCCCGCCAATTTGGCGATCAGCGGATCGGCAGCCCTGATCCGGGTTGGATTTCCAGCCTCCTCGGCGCCAGCGCGCAGAGCGCGGCCGGCGTGATGGTGTCGCCGGAGCGGGCGCTGGCGCTGACCACGCTGCAGGCCTGCGTCTCGTTGATCGCCGAGTCCGTGGCGCAGCTGCCATGCGAGCTGTACCGCCGCAAAGGCGATACGCGCGAGCGCGCCACCGATCATCCAGTCTATCGGCTGATCCACGACACGCCGAACGAGTGGCAAACGCCAATCGAGTATCGCGAACAATGCCAAATCAGCGCAGGCCTGCGCGGCTCCACGTTTTCGTTCATCGAACGCGACGGCGCGGGGCGGCCCACTGCCCTGCTGCCGCTGGACTTCAACAAGGTTCAGGTGCTGCGCGGCAGCGACAACCTGCCGTACTACCGGATCGGCGGCGCCGAGCCGGTGCCGATGCGGCTGATCCACCATGTCCGCTGGTGGACGATGGACGGCTACACCGGCGTCAGCCCGGTCCGGCTGCACTGCGACACCATAGGCCTGGCGCTGGCTACCCAAAACCACGCATCCAAAGTGTTCGCCAACGGCACCCACCTGGCCGGCGTGTTGGAACGGCCCGCCGTGGTCGGTCAGCAGGAACTGAAGGCACTGAGCCAGGCGCGCGTGAATGAGGTCAAAGCGGCATGGAAATCGGAATACTCCGGTTCGGACAATGCCATGAAGGTGGCAGTGATTCAGGACGGCATGACTTTCCGCCCGTTGTCGATGACCAACGAGGACGCGCAGCTGATCGACAGCCGCAAAATGTCGGCGCTGGAGTTGGCGCAGATCTACAAGGTACCGCCGCACAAGGTGGGCCTGCTGGAACGTGCCACCAACAACAATATCGAGCACCAGGCGATTGAGTTCGTCATCTACTGCCTGTTGCCGTGGCTGCGCCGCCACGAGCAGGCCATGATGCGCGACCTGCTGCTGCCCAGCGAGCGCGCCGACTACTACATCGAGTTCAACGTCGGCGGCCTGATGCGTGGCGATACCACCAGCCGCTACGCCGCCTATGCAGTCGGGCGGCAATGGGGCTGGCTGTCGGTCAACGACATCCGGCGCCTGGAAAACCTGCCGCCCATCCCGGGCGGAGAGGTCTACCTGCAGCCCCTCAACATGATCCCGGCCGGCGCGGCCAAGCCGACGAATCCGGCCCCCGGCGCCGTGGCAGAGATCCAACAGATTCTGGAGACGCGATGAAACAACACCTGTACCTGCATCAGCTGTTCAATCAGCCGCACATGGTGCTGCCGGACATGCTGCATGAAGCTGTGGCCTGGGCTGGAACGCGTATGGGCCTGAACCTGCAGCAGGTCAACGTCAACCTGCCCGACATGGCCTGGAAGGGCGACCGCACCGCCGAGATCGAGGCCGCCAGCCCGGCCGACCGCCGGCAGCAGGCGGCGCAGCAAACGGGCGTGTTGGTCATCCCGGTGTCCGGCATCCTGGTGCCGCGCGCCAACGATGTCGGCCTGTGCGCCAACCAGACCAGCTACGAAAGCGTCCGCGCTCAGTTGAATGCTGGCCTGGCCGACCCGCAGATCGAACACATCGTCTACGACATGGCGACGCCAGGCGGTGCGGTAACGGGATGCTTCGAGCTGGCAGCTGACACCCGTGCAGCGCGCGCAGTGAAGCCGATCACTGCCCTGGTGCATTACAGCGCCTACAGCGCCGGCTACGCCCTTGCTTGCGCCTGCTCCGACATCGTGCTGTCGCAGACCTCCGGCGTCGGCTCCATCGGCGTGATCATGAAGCACGTCGACATCAGCAAGCAGTTGGAGGCTGACGGCATCACCGTCACCACGTTGTACCGCGGCGCGCGCAAAAACGACATGGCCAGCGACACACAGTTGTCCGACGATGCGCGCGCTAACGCGGACAAGCTGCTGGACCTGTACTACGAGCAATTCTGCGAGACCGTGGCCGAATACCGGGGCTTGGGTGTCCAAGCCGTTCGTGACACCGAGGCCGGTTTGTTCTACGGCCCCCAAGCCGTGGCTGCAGGCCTGGCCGACCGGGTGGAAAGCCAGCAGCAGGCCGTGAACCGCATCGTCACAGAGGTGGCGGCGCGCCGGAAGACCATCGCGCCCACGGCTCGACGCGCCAGCGCGCTGGCCGCCGCCATGCAGATGTCCATCAACACCTGACCGCCGCACGGCGTCAGCGCCCGACAGGGCACCCTCACCCGCCTGATGGCGGATTTTTTACGCCTGGAGAAACTGATGTCCAAGATCCTGGAACTGAAGAAGCGCCGTGCCGAAATCGCGGCGGAAGTGCAAACCCTCGCCACGCTAGAGTCCGGCGGCACCGCGCTGAGCGCCGAGCAGCTGCAGCAGTTGGATACGCTGAAAGCCGAATTTGGCCAGTTGGGCGCGCAGCTGGCGCGCTTGGAGGACGCCGAGCGCATGGTCGCCGCCGCTGCGGTGCAAGTCGATACGCTGAGAGGTCAAGGTGCGCCGCCTGCTGGTGTTCCGGCGACCCCTGTGGGTGATGCGGTACGTGGTGGCAGCGTTGCCCGCATGGCTATTGCGTTGATCGAAGCTCAGGGCAACTACCGCGCGGCCGCCGACTACGCCGACAAAAATGGCTTTGGCGCTGATGTTGCCGCCGCCCTAAACAGCGGCTCGCCATCCGCCGGAGGCGTGTTGATCCCGACCAACATGGCCACGGAGCTGATCGAGCTGTTGCGCCCCAAGGCCATCGTCCGCCGGCTGGGTGCCAGATCGCTGCCATTGAAAAATGGCAACCTTTCCATTCCGCGCCTGAAAGGTGGCGCTTCGGTGGGCTACATCGGCACTGACACCGATATCCCGCCAACTGAACAAACCTTCGGCGACCTGAAGCTGTCGGCCAAGAAAATGGCCGCACTGGTGCCGATCAGCAACGATCTGCTCAGCAACGCCGGCATCAGTCCGGATGTCGAGCAGGTGGTGGTCGATGATCTGACCTCCGCTGTCGCAGCGCGTGAGGACCTGGCATTCCTTCGCGGTGATGGTAGCGGCACTACCCCCAAGGGCCTGCGCAGCTGGGCGCTATCCGGCAACTGCATCGCTGCGCCGGCTCCGGCTGCGGTGGATGCCGCCTTCCTTCAGGCCGTCGAGAACTTCCTGAACGCGCTGATCCTACTGCTGGAAAGTGTGGACGCCAACCTGGTAAAGCCGGGCTGGGGTATGTCGCCGAGGACTTTCCGCTTCTTGGAGGGCCTGAAGGACATGAAAGGCAACAAGGTCTATCCGGAAATGGCCCAGGGCACGCTCAAGGGTTACCCCATCGGTAAAACCACCCAGATCCCGAACAATCTCGGTGCCGGTGGCGATGAGTCGGAAATCTACTTCACCGACTTCGCTGACTGCTTCATCGGCGAGGACAAGGGTCTGACCATCGACTTTTCCAAGGAAGCCACCTACATCGGCCAGGACGGCAAGATGGTCAGCGCCTTCGCCCGCGACCAGACCTTGGTGCGCGTGATCGCGAAGCACGACTTCGGCCCGCGCCACGTCGAGAGCATCGCCATCGGCACCGGCGTCAAGTGGGGCAAATAACCCAATCAGGCCCGCAGCGCGGGCCTTCCCTTCCCATGGAGAACACTATGCACAGCGTGAAATTCCTCAAGCACTGGGGCAAATACAACCCGGGCGAGGTCGCCGGCTTCGAAGAGAAGGACCGCGAGTTGCTGGAACGGCTCGCTATCGCGGGAGTTATCGGTCCTGCCGAAGAAACCCTCGAGGCGGTTTGTGACGCCATCGCAAAAATCAACGGTGAGCAAGAGGAGGTCGAAGCATCCGCAACTCAGGATACGACGGCCAGTGACGAAAACAGCGCCATCACTGATGCAGCCGCAGCCAGCAGCGATCAGTCGAACCCGGCGCCGCGCGCCCGCAAGAAGGCCTGATCATGCCGGCCACGCTCATTCGACGGAATGACGGGCCGGTGCTGACTGTCGAGGAGATGCGGCAGCAGTGCCGGATCGATGCTGGATGGACACCCGAAGATGCCGCAGCAGAAGACAAGCTGCTGCAGCGGCTGGAGCGCGCCGCGGTTCGCGCTTGCGAAGGCAAAATCCGCGGCCCGCTGCTGAATGCCGACTACCGACTGACGCTGGATGAGTGGCCGCGCATGCATTGGCTGTCGCTGCCAACTGCTGGCGCCATGGTGGTTTCCGCTATCAGGGTGGCGCAGGGCGGCCAGCATCAGCCGTGGGGCGACTTTGTCGCGCTGGCGGATGGGCCGCTGCTGCAGGTCAGGCCACGTAATGGTGCGTGGCCCGTGGCGGATGCCCTGCCCGATGCGATCCAGATCGACTACCGGGCCGGCCTGGCCGAGAGTGGCAATGCCATACCGGAGGATGTCCGCCAATGGCTGCTGTTCATGGTCGGCACCTACTACGAGCATCGCGAGGCACTGCTGGCCGGCGCCACGCTGACCGAGTTGCCGCGTAGATTCGTGGATGGACTGCTGACGCCCTACATGGTGGATGAGGTAGTGCTATGAGGGCGGGCAGACTCGACAAGCGTATCGTTTTCCAGAAGCAAATCAAGGGCCGGGATTCGGCCGGTCAGCCGACAAACACCTGGCAGGACCTTCCTGCAGTCTGGGCCAATGTCCTGTTCGTGAGCGGCCGCGAGTACATCAGCGCAGACCGCCAGCAGCAGGAAAGCGTCGCCAGCATCCGCATCCGGAAACGACCTGTCACCGCCAGCATGCGCGTCCGCTTCGGCGGCGTGGTGTACGAAATTTCCGCCGTACTGCCCGACCAGAGCGGTGAGTATCTGGACGTCGCGGTGAAGGTAAACAAGTAGGAGGCCCCATGCTGAAAATTGGCTTCGATCGCAGCAGCATCACCGCCGGCCTGCAAGAATTTCAGACCAAGTTACGGGACGACGTAATGCTTTCCGGCGCGGCAGCCGGCGCCAACGTGCTCTACGACGAAGTGCTGCAGCGCGTGCCGGAGAAGACAGGCAAGCTCAAAGGCAACGTCTACCGTGCATACATTCCGGAGCGCTCAGTAGATGGCCGGCAGGTCTACGTCATCAGCGTCCGCAAGCGCATCGCCAAGCACTGGCACCTGATCGAGTTCGGCCACTGGCGCATCAATAAATTCGTGCAGCTGGAATCCGGAGAATGGGTGCCGACCAAGCAGCGGCTGGCCAAGCCGGTGTGGGTGCCGGCCAAACCCTACTTGAGACCGGCCTACGACGCCAAAATCGGAGCCGCGCTGGACGCCGCACGCGACCGAATGCGCCAACGCCTGCAGGAGGACTGAGCATGCTGGAAGAGAAACTTTTCAGCATTCTGTCGCCGCTGGTGGACAGCAATGTGTATCCGGATACCGCACCGGAAGGAACGCCTCTCCCCTACATCCTGTATCAGCAAGTCGGCGGCATCCCGGTGCAGTTTCTGGAGGGGGCCGGCAGCACGGTGTCGCCGCGGATACAGATCACTATCTGGTCCGACTCTCGCCTGCAGGCCGCCCAGCTGCAGCGCGACGCGCAGCGACTGCTGGTGGGCGCGCCGCTGTTTGGCACCATCGCCGGCGGCGCTGTCGCCCTCCACGAAGAGGCGCTGGGGCTGCGCGGAACCCAGCAGGACTTCTACTTCAAGGGAGACCCATGATGCCGGAGCCAGCACTCGCCGTCGGCAGCACGCTGGCCATATCGCTCGCATTGCCGGCCACGCTGGACGCCGCCAGCTTCAGCGCGCTTGCATTCACAGCAGTGCGCGGCGTGCGAACAGTGGGCGATATGGCCGAGCAGTGGCAGACCACCACCAACAACCTGGCCAACCGGGACTACCCGCTGGTCACCAAAACCTGGCGCAGCGCCATTCAGCAGGACATCGACCTGCTTCAGCTGACCGATGCTGGCCAGACCCTGCTAATGCAGGCCTATAACCAGCGCGGCCCGGCGGCATTCCTGATGGCGCAGCCCAACGGCACGTACTGGTTCACCGCGTTGGTCACCACCCGCGCCGCCGGCGGCCGGTCGCCGGACGCGTTGCTGGCACGCCGATTCACGCTGACGCTAACCGCCCCGCCCATCACCGCAACCTGACCCACTCGCCCGCCGCGCGCGGGCAGTTTTATTTGAAAGGACACGACATGTCGGTCTTCCTCCCCAGCGGCAGCACGCTGCAGATCGCCAGCGCCTACGGCCCGGCGAAAGCCATCACCGCGCTCAGCAACGCCAATCCGGCCGTAGCCAGCGCCGCCGCGCACGGCTTCGCCGCCAGCGACATCATCGAACTGACCAGCGGCTGGGCTCGCCTCAACAACCGCATCGCCCGCGTCGGCGCTGCTCCGGTAGCCGACTCGTTCAAGATCGACGGCATGGATACCAGCGATACCAAGCTGTTCGGCGCCGGCCTGGGCATGGGCAGCGCCCGGGCCATCACCGGCTGGACGCCGATGCCCCAGGTACTCGACTTCAATACCAGCGGCGGCGAGGCGAAGTTCGCCACGTTCCAGTTCCTGGAGTCCGACGAAGAGCAGCAGATCCCGAACGGCAGGTCAGCCATGTCGATTGCCCTGAAAATGGCCGATGACCCGTCCCTGCCCTGCTACCCCGTGCTGCGCGCCGCCGACGCCAGCCGCAAACCCACTGCCATCATGCTCAGTCTGCCCAATGGAGGCAGCGTGCTCTACAACTGCTACGTCTCGTTCAACGAGACCCCTGAGCTGTCGCAGAACAGCGTGATGGCGGTAAAAGTCACCCTCTCGCTGCTCGGCAAGGCCACCCGCTACTAATCAACCACGCATAGGAAACGACCATGGCAAAACTCACCCTGGGCGCCGCGCCCACCTTCCCCGCCTCCGTTTCAATCCCGCAGCCCGGCGGCGCTGGCGCGGAGGTGGTGCTCACCTTCAAACATCACACCAGAACCGAGCTGCGCAGTCTGGCCGAGAAGCTGGATGCCACGCCGGATCTCGAACTGGTCCAGCAAATCGCCACCGGTTGGGATCTGGTGGACGCGTGGACGCCCGACAACGTGCGCCAGCTGCTGGAGAACCACCACGGCGCCGCGCTGGCCATCTGGAATACCTACGTTCGCGAGCTGACGGGCCTCCGCGAAAAAAACTGATTGCCGCCGCGCGCGCCATGTATGAGCGCCAGCCCGACGCCGCCCAATTGGAGGCGTTCGGGCTGACCGCTGCAGATCTGGGTCAGCAGCAGGATGTGGATGTCTGGCCAGACAACTGGCAGGCCGTCCAACTGCTCAACCGCATGAGCACGCAGTGGCGGGTAGGTTTTGGCGGCGCGGTGGGCCTGGATTACAACGTGCTGTACCGGATGATGGACCGGCTAGGGCTGAACCCGGAAGGGTTCGATCAGATGGAAGCCGACTTGCAAGTGATGGAAGCGGCGGTACTTGAGCTGATGCAGTAAACGTAAGCGAGGATGGGGGCATGTCAAACGAACAAATCGGCCGCGGCATCCTCGAATTTGAGGTCCGGGAAACGGGGGCGACTGCGTCTATCGCCAAGATCGACCAAGCATTGGGTGGTCTGGAAAGGACTACCGAGCAAGCGTCAAAGGCGGTCGAGTCTACCGGCAAAAGCCTGGCCAGTCTCAAAGAGGCAGCTCAGCCGGCTGAGGTGGCCGGCGCCAAGGTGCAGCAGATTGGCCAGGGTGGCGACGCCGCGGCGCGCAAGATGGAAGCGGCCACCCGCAACATGATCAGCGCGATCCAGCGCACCACGGTCAGCATGGAAGTGGGCAGCAAGGCCAGCTCCGACTATTTCCGTATGCTGGCTGGCCAGCGCGGCCTGGATGTGGCTCAGCTGGAGCCTTATCTCCAGCAGTTGGACTTGGTCGCCGCCCGTCAAAAAAATGCAGGCATCAGCGCCGGACAGCTTTCCAACGCCATGCGGATGCTGCCGGCGCAGTTCACCGACATCGCGGTTTCACTGGCCGGCGGCCAAAGTCCGATGATGGTTTTTATGCAGCAGGGCGGGCAGATCAAGGATATGTTTGGAAGTGCCGGCGAAGCAGTCAAGGCTATGGGGTCGTACGTTCTCGGTCTGATAAATCCATTCACCATTGCCACTGCAACAGTTGCCGCGTTCAGCTATGCAGCCTACGCAGGTCATAAAGAGACGCGCCAGCTTGCCATGACGCTTGCCATGACGAGCAATGCCGCGGGCCTGACTGCAGAGTCTTTTCGCTCAATGGCAGAGACGGTTGCCATGTCATCAAATACCAGCTTGGGGTCCAGCCGTGAAACCATGATGGCGCTGATTGGCAGCGGCAAACTGGCCGGTGAAACGCTGAAAAATATTGCTACCTCCGCCCAGGCATACGCAGAAGCCACCGGAGAGAAAGGTACCAAGGCAGCCAAAGACTTTGAAGAGGCCATCAGCGGCGATGTAAAGAAGCTGGCTGAAATGAATGAAAGATTCGGTTTCCTGACCGCTGCGCAGTTCGAACATATTGCCGCTCTGAAAGAAGCCGGCCGTGAAGAGCAAGCCAAGTACGACGCATCGGTGATCATTTCCCAGCACTTCGCTGAAGTGTCACTGCAAAGCCTTGGTGTAATTGAAAAAGCTTGGGTTTCCCTAATCAATAAAGTAGGCAGCTATTGGGATGCCGTAAAGAGCATTGGTCGCACGCCGGAGCTGGGCGATAACCTGAAGCTCGTCAACGACGAAATCGCCCACCTGGAGAGCGAGAGCAAAGGGAACAAGTACTGGGCGTCATTCAACAAAGAGAGGCTGCAGGAGCTGTACAACCAACGGGCCGGTTTGGAGTCCGACATTCGCATGTTGCAAGTCAATGCGGCAAAGGAGTCGGAGCAACAGGCCGTCCAAAAGGCAGGCACCCAGGCCAACATGGAGCTGGAGAAAAAGCTCGACACGCTTCGCACTGGCAAGGAAAAGATCAAGCACGAGCTGGAAGAACTGGACAGGCTGGTCACCTCTGCCCGTGCTGCCGGTTTAGGCAACAAATACGATGACGCCACTGTCGCCAAAATGCGCCAGGACATCATCAAAAAATACAGCGACAAGCCCCGCAAGGAATCGCCCTATGGCAAGCAGGAGGACCGCGAAATCGCCGACCTGCAGTCACGTATCGCCGCCGAAAATCAGATCGCCGAGGCTATGGGGAAAAACGGCGCCGCCTACGACAAGATGACCGAAGGTGCCAAGCTGGCGCTGAAGTTCCGCTATCAGGAAAGCGTGGCCACCACTGAGGCGGCAAAGGCCAATCTGCGATTGCGCGCCAGCCTGGCCGACGAGCTCGGCCAGCGGCAAGAGCTGACCGCCGCGTTGAAGGACCGGATCAGCGTCCAGAAAAGCCTGGACGAGGCCGACCAGCGCCGCATCGGCGAAATGCAGCTACAGCGCGAGGACATGGCCAAGCAGTTGGAATTCCTGACGCTATCAGCCGGTCAGCGCGACCGCGCCCAGGCGCAGTGGGCGGCGGAGCTGGAAACCAAGCGTTTGTTGCTGGACCTGCAGATCAAGCTGAACCAAGCCAAGGCAGATGAGGCTGCAGCATCCACGCCAGCGGCCAAAGGCGCACGCGGGGAAATCGTCACCCGGATTGAGCAAGAGATTGAAAGCGTGAAGACCACCGGCGCTCAAAAAGCGGCAGATGCCGTCAAAGCGGTTGACGACAAGATGTCCATGGCCGGCAATTGGACGGTTGGCGCCAGGCTGGCATTGGATAGCTACGCAGACCGCGCCAGAGATGTTGCGTCGCAGACCCAGGCGGCATTCAGCAATGCCTTCGATAGTATGGAAAACTCGCTTACTCAATTCGTTATGACGGGGAAGTTGAATTTCAAAGACCTGGCAAACAGCATCATCGAAGACATGATCCGTATCCAGATCCGTCAGAGTATCACCGGCCCTCTTGCGAAAGCACTGCCGAGCATGTTCGCCTCTGTTTTCCAAGAAAAAGGCGGTGCTTGGTCTGGTGGTGTCCAGATGTTCGCGAATGGCGCGGCGTTTACAAACTCCATCGTCTCCCGGCCAACCGCGTTTGCGCATGGGGCCGGATTAGGTGTAATGGGTGAGGCTGGGCCAGAGGCGATCATGCCGCTGACGCGCGACGGATCTGGCAGGCTGGGCGTGCGCTCGGCTGGCGGCGGCGCGCCATCGGTGGATGTGCAGGTCAACGTGATCAACCAGAGCAGCCAGCCGCTGCAGGCCCAGCAGCAGGGGAAGCCGCGATTCGATCAGTTCGGCAATGCGATCGTCGATTTGATCGTGACCGACATGCGCCGCGGCGGGCCGATCTCATCTACGATGGAACACGCCTACGGCCTGCGCCGAGGGGGATAAGGAGAACGCATGGTCACCCCTGCCCTTCCTTCGTTTGTACTGATCGATCTTGACGGCTACAGCGAGAAATCGGACTACGGCCTGCAAAGGTCTTCGATGGACGGCGGCATGCCGAAACAGCGGGCCCGGTGGTCTCTCCCCATCGTCAGCCGCAGCGTCACGCTGCTGATTGGTGGAACTGGCAACCGCGTGATATTCGACAGCTGGTATGGCGCGGACCTTCACGGCGGCGCCGACTGGTTCACGGTGACGCTGTTCGGCAAGCCGCTGCGCGCCCGATTCACCGAGCCACTGACGTTTCGGCCGGCCGGTCCGGATGCATGGACAGCGTCTGCCACCATCGAGACCATCGGGTAGCGGAAATCCCACAGGAGGAACGCACATCAGTTGGTAAGGAAAATGTGCTCACAAACCATATAAGGATTGTGACGCATGAAAACTATTAGTGATATTGCATGGCTCATGATTATCGTTAATCAAATGAGCCCCGATGCTAGACAGGATGGAATTTTGATCTTGGCCTTATGTTGCATTTTGGCTTTGATCTACGCCCTCATCCTGCTAATTAGACATAGATAATCGAACCCGCCATTGGCGGGTTTCTGCTTTCTGGAGGGCCGAATGGCCAGAGCCTATTCCCAACACGCCCGCGAGCAGCTCAACGCGACCAGTGCGGACGACATCCTGCTGACGTTGCTGGAAATCCGCCACCCGCTGCTGGCGGTGCCGGTCCGGATCGTGGGCGACACGCAGAACATCGTCGTCGCCGGCGATGAATACACGGCCTGCGCGTTCGACCTCACGCTGCCGGATGACTCAGACAACCAGCTGCCGCAGGCGCGGCTGGAGATCGACAACATCGGCCGCGAGCTGACGCAATGGCTGGAGCAGTCCGGGGGCGGCGTAGGTGCCACCTGCCGCATCCTGCATGTGATGCGTTCGACGCCTGGCGTGATCGAATTCGACATCACGATCGACATGAGCGGGCTGGCGATGGACCGGCAGAAGATCGGCGCCACACTCGGCTACGCCGACCTGCTCAATCAACCTGCCGTCACCCGCTACTACACGCCGGACACCGCGCCGGCACTGTTCTGATTCTGAGGTTTCCCTATGCATTGGTCTGATTGCTATGTCGGCCGCGACTACGAGCCCGGCACGGCCGACTGCGCCGTGCTGGCCTGCGACGTTGCGCGCGAGGTGCTGGGTGTGGATATCCAGCTGCCGGGCGCTCGCCGCGACGGGCCGTTCGGCCGCAATGCGCAGATCCAGCAGCACCAGAGCGAGTTCGCCCGACGCATTGATGCGCCGGTAGATGCCCAACCGGTGCTGCTAATTGCGCGCGGCCGCGCCCAGCACATCGGCGTGATGTGCCAGCTGGCCGGCGAGTGGTGGGTATTGCATGCAGATGAGGCCGCCGGGTTCGTGTTGCGCCAGCGCCTGCGCGACATAGCACGCCATGGCTACACCGTGGAGGGATTTTACGAATGGCTGTGAAACGTCCGACCCTGGTGCATTCGCCGCACCCGCTGACCGCAGCCGGCCGGCAAGTGATCTACGAGGCGCATCGCCGCAATGAAACGCTGGGCGGCTACCTGCGCCGGCTGCGGATCGAGGTCGACCGCGGGCCGCTGGCGGTGTGCGTCAACGGCAGGCCGCTGCCGAACTGGCAATGCTACCGCCTGCGCCGCGGCGATTTTGTCGAGGTGCGCGCCGTGGTCGCCGGCGGCGGTGGCGGCGCAGGCAAAGTCCTTCGAACAGTGGCCATGGTTGCAGTGATGGTTGCGGCAGCCTACGTGGCCGGCCCAGCTGGCACTTTCTTCGGCTCTCAATTCGCAGGCTCCGCCGCCGGCGCTGCGGTGATGATCGGCGGGTCGATGCTGGTCAACGCGCTGCTGCCGCCGCCGATGCCGGACATCGCCGGCGCCGGCGGCCGCGGCGACAGCAACATCAGCCAGAACTACGCACTGTCCGGCGCACGCAACCGCGCCCGCACCTACGCGCCGATGCCGCTGGTGATCGGCCAGCGCCGGTTCGTGCCGGATGCCGGCGGCAACCCGTTCACGGAGTTTGCCGGCCAGGATCAATATCTGTATCAGGTCTATCATTTCGGCCTGCAGCCTGACCTGCAACTTACGGACTACCGCATCGGCAACACCCCGATCGGCGTCTACCAGGGCGTCGAACTGATCTCCGCGGGCGGTGATGGCCGACTGCCGGGCGTGTTCGCCAACGTCGATACCGACACCGGCCGCGAGGTCAAAAATTCGGACGGCTGGGTGGTGCGCCAGCTAGCGCGCGATACCGTCGGCATCGGCATGGATCTGCAGGGCGTGGCTTACTACGCCAACGACCGCGGCGGCATGGACTGGCGCAACGTCGATACCGAGATTCAGTTTCGTAGTGTGCCGGATGGGAAATGGCAGCCCTACGGCGGCGATCAATATGGCAAATACCGGCTGACCGGCAACAGCATCACGCCGGTTCGTCAGACGCTGCGGCAGGACCTGCCGTCGGCGCAGTATGAGATCCGCGTCCGCAAAACCAGCGGCGACATCAGCAGCTCGCGCGAGCGCAACGATTTCGCGCTGGCTGGGCTGCGCGCCTACCGGCAGGACACGACCAACTACACCGGCCAGCGGCGCGTCGGGCTCAAAATCCGCGCCAGCAGCCAGCTGAACGGCGCCGTCGACGAGTTGTCGGCGATGGCTGTGGCCAGTTGCCCGGTGTGGACCGGCAGCGGCTGGGCGACACAGGCCACGACAAACCCGGCATGGTGGTATTTGTGGTTCGCCCGCGGTGGTTTCGATGCTCAGGGCCGGCGGATGTACGGCGCCGGGCTGCCGGACGCGCGCATCGACATCGATGCGATAAAAGTTTGGGCCGCCTGGTGTGACGCCAAAAAACTGAGCGTCGGCCTGGTGCTGGACCGAGCCTATAGCATCGCCGACGTGCTGACGATGATTGCCCGCTGCGGCCGCGCGCGCTACACCTGGCAGACAGGCAAACTCGGGGTGATTTGGGACGCGGCGGACCTCCCGGTGGTGGCGGTATTCGGCCCGGCCAACATCCGCGCCGGCTCGTTCCGGATCGAGTACACCACGGAACAGACTGCCGACGAGGTGGTGGTAAATTTCAGCAACCCGGCGAAGGGGTTTGAACTCGACCAGGTGCGGGTATCTGTTCCCGGCGTCATCGCGCCGACCAATCCCGTGACGCTGGATTTCGTCGGCTGTTGCGACGTCAGCATGGCCGGCCGCGAGGCTAATCTGATCGCCGCCTCCCAGCTGTATCACCGCCGGCGCGTCAGCTGGGAAACCGATTTCGAGGGCCTGGTGGCGACGCGCGGCGACGTGGTGCTGCTGAGCCACGATCTGGCCAGCTGGGCATACTCCGGCCGTCTGCTCGCCGGCAGCCGCGGCCAGCTGCAGCTGGACCGTGCCGTGCCGCTGGGCGCCAGCGGCTGGGTCGGCATCCGGTTTCCGGACGGCCGCTATGCGACCTACCGGGTCAAAACCGGCAGCGGCGAAAGCGACACGCTGCAGCTGCGCGACCTGATCCCGGCGTCGGATGCCGGCGGCCCGCTGCCGGTGCCGGACGAGTCACCCGACAGCGTGCCGTATGACTGGATGTGGTTCTACGACAACGGCGCGCAGCCGGGCCGGCGCGTCAAAATCGTCGACGTCAAACCCAGCGGCGACGGCGTGAAATTCACGGCGATCGACGACAACCCGTCGTACTACGCCGCCGAGTCGGGCGATTTCAGCAGCGGCGGCCAGGCTCCCAGCCTGCCGTCGGCGCTGGGTTTTCTGCGGCTGTCGGAGTCCAGCCGGGTGACCGGCGACGGCCGTCGCGTCGCGGTTGTCACGGCTGTCTGGCCGCCGCTGCGCGGCGCGATCAACTACCAGCTGAAATACCGGCGCGCCGGCGGCGCGTGGCAGGCCGCCGTAGTGCCGGACACGTCGTACAGCTGGGATGCGGACCCGCAGGACCTGGAGGTGTCGGTGTCGGCGGTGTTTGCCGATGGCACGATCTCGGCGCCGGCGGTGGCCTCGCTGACCATCAAAGGGCACGCCACACCGCCGCCGGTGGCGACCGCGTTCACGGCGACCGGCGAGATGATGCAGATCACGCTGCGCTGGAGCTACCCGGACCGGGCCGACCTGCGCGGCGCGCAGTTGTTCGCCAGCACTGATGGCAATACGTGGGTCAAACTGGCCGACATTGCCTACCCTGCCGCGGTGTACACGCACCTCGGCCTGATGGCTGGCACGGTGGTGCAGTACCAGCTGCGCATCGTCGACAGTTGGGGCAACGTCGGCGAGGCCGTCTCGGCGCGGGCAGAGGCCGTGCACAATGTGGATCTGCTGCTGGAGCAACTGAAAAACAGCCTCACCAGCGCGCAGTTGCAGGAGTCTCTGCGGACGCCCATCGAGCAGGCCGTGGGCGTCCAAGGTAGCGTCAACTCGCTGATCCAGGCGCAGATGCAGCAGATACTGACGGCGGACGAGATCCGCAGCACGCAGGGCAACCACTACGCGTTCGCCAAGCGCCAGCTGTCGACGTTGGGTGACGCTATTTCGCAGGAAGCCAACGAACGGGTGCTATTGGCCGCCAAAGTAAAAGACAACGCCGCCGGGATCATAGAGGAGTCGAAATCTCGGGTGCGCGAGGATGGTGCTTTGTCGGAGCGGATCGGGACGATGCAGACCACCGTCAACGGTCATACAGCATCGTTGCAGGAGGTCAGTAGGACGGTAGACGGCATAACGGCCGAGAAAATCATCAAGCTTAATTCGTCCGGAAAAATCGCCGGCATCGGCTTGAGGACCGACCCGAACGGCAGCGCGGTCGATTTTCTCTGTGACCGGCTGGTGATCTCTCAACCGGATGGCAACGGCTCGCGCCAGGTGTTCATCGTCGCCAGCATCAACGGGCGGCCGGCACTGGCGATTGCCGGCGATATGCTATCCGACGGTTCGATCATCGGTCGGAGGGTCATTGCCGACGGTTCGATCGATGCGGCACAGATCAACACCCGCGGGCTGACGATCAGGGACGCGGCTGGCAATGTCGTGGTCGACATGACGGGAATTGGCGCTGCCTACATCAAAGGCAAGCTGACGGTCGGTCAGATCGATACCGAGGGGCTGCGCATCACGCGAAACGGCAATGTCGTGGTCGACGCCAATGGCCTAGACGCGACCTATATCCGGAATTTGTCGGTGGACACGTTCCAGATTAAGGGCGAGGCGGTCAGTAAAAATGACACGAGGACAATCTCAGTCGTGCCAGGGGCGGCTCGGTTCGACATGAATTTCCCGTTCTACTGCTCGGATCGCGGAACGCTGCTCGTTTTCGCTGACGACCCGGTAACTGCAACCGCATATCTGTATGCCCGCGGCCGTAATACGCCGCTTGGCGGCCGCAGCGGGGTGCTGGTTTTGGATGTGTCCGCCGGCGAAACGGTATCTGTGGGCGTCAACATGCCGGTCCAACACCAGAGCAATACATCGGGCCAGATTCGCTACGGCGCGGTGTTGTTCCGGCGATAGGAGGAATCATGGAGAAAATCAACATCATCGAGTACGACGACACCGGCCGGATTTTGCAGACCGGCATCGCATCGCGGGAGAACGTCGAGGTCGAGTTCGCTCTGGGCAAATTGCTGTTGCAGGGCGAGGCTGACCCGCTATCGCAGTATGTCCGCGGCGACGGGGTGATTGAGACGCGGCCGCCGAATCCAGCCTGGCTGGACGGCATGATCCTGCGCGACCTGCCGGCGCCCTGCGTGCTGATGCTGGACGGTACGCTGTATGACTGCGACGACGCCGAGTGCGAGCTGTCGTTTGCATTGCCCGGGCGGCATCACATACAGGTGGAGGCTTGGCCGATGCAGTCCGCGACGTTCGAGGTGGTGACATGATGCAGATCCATCACCACGGTGACCACCGCGCCGCCCGCGCGGCGCAGTATCCGCCGCTGGGCGATCAGTGGGATGTCCTCTGGCGCTGGGTTGCGAGCCTGCCGCCGGAGCTGCTCAACGACGAGATGCGACAGATGCTGGATCGCATCAGGGCCGTAAAAACAAATTTCCCGAAGCCCCGCCAGGATCAAACCGGCGGGGCTGATTCATTGGAGGGGGCAGAGAATGGCGGATGATTGGGCTGGGCTGTCGGCACAGCTGGGGAAAATGCAGCAGGCGTGGTATGTCGCTGCGCGCAGCTACTGGAGCGTGTTTGATCAGAATGCCGACACAGCGACTATTGTCGCCGAGGACGGCAGCACGCGACAGGTTCCGTCGTGGAAATCGATTGCCAATGCGGTTAATCGAACAAATTTTATTTACGAGGGGCCGAGCAGTCAGTTTGTTGCTGTAAATGTGGGACGTGGATTTGCGGGAGGGACCGTTCGTATCTATCCCGAGTCGATGATGATTTATTCCAACGGCGGCGGGTCTGCTAGTCGAATCGATTGCTATGGAGATATCCAGGGTGACATCTGGCGAAACAGCTACGGTGGAGTCGAGAGTTTTGGTTTGAAAAACTGGTTGGAGGAGCGTATGCAATTCAACCGACAGTTCACTCGCTCAACTCTGCCGGCTCCTAGTTCCGCCCCTGGTGGAATTGCATATATCACGGATGGGCCGAACGGGCCTACACATGTTTTCAGTAACGGCCAGAAATGGCGAATTCCAACGATGACTGATCTGTGAGGGCCGTATGGGCAAACTCTATTTGTTGATGATTATCGTCGCTATCCAGCAGTTGCTGGACGTTGCCAGTACATGCTATGCCCTGCGCTCCGGCATCGGCCGCGAGGCCAACGGCTGGCTAGCGTATTTGATGAACTACATCGGCGTCCTGCCCACGCTGCTGCTGACCAAGCTGGCGCTGCTGGCCGCGTGCTGGTGGCTGCGGCCGCCATGGCCGGGTTACGTGGTCCTCGTGGCGATATACACCGCGGTGCTGATCAACAACGCAAGAGCAATCCATCAGGGCCGGAAAAACCGGCCCTGATTCATTTCAGGAGGGAGGCGATATGCAGGAACACGAAAAGGGGCTGCTGGCCCTGCTGGTGGTCGGCGCTCTGATCGGGCTGGGCAAACTGCTGGTGAGCAATGAGCAGATCACCACCCGATTGGCCGTCGGCCGCGCGATCCTCGGCGGCGCGACGTCGACGGTGGCTGGGGTTGCGCTGATGCAGTTTCCAAACCTGCCCCTGCCGGCGCTCGTCGGCATCGGCGCCGGCCTGGGCATCCTCGGTGCGCAGTACCTGGAGGCGTGGCTCCGACGACGGGCGGATACGCTGGTGCGCTAATCCTGCAGCCTGGATTGAATCTGCTGTTCAACGCAGGCTGGTGAAAATGGGTCGATTTTCTGATCTGCCCGGGGCACGCATGCCGCTGGATCATTTTTCTCTGCTACCCAGCCCGCCAGCAAATATAGCCCCACGGCTATGGCCAGGCCGTACAGCACGAATGGCAGCGCTCGCATAGGAATTCCCAGCAGTTGAAATACTCTGTTTTGCCAGCCGGCGGCAATGCCGGCAACTGACCATTCGGCCCGCCCTGCGCGGGCCGTTCCCATTTCTGGAGATGCAATGAAGACCAACACAGCAGGCATCAGCCTGATCAAGCAATTCGAGGGTGTCCGCCTCGCTGCCTATCAGGACATGGTGGGCGTCTGGACCATAGGCTACGGCCATACCGGCCCGGAGGTGAAGGCCGGCATGGCCATTACCCAACAGCAGGCCGACCAGCTGCTGGCCGCCGATCTGGAAACCTTTGAGGCCGGCGTCGGTAGGACGGTGACCGTGCCGCTGAACGCCAACCAGTTCTCCGCGCTGGTCAGCTTCAGCTACAACCTGGGCTTGGGCAATCTGCGTAGCTCCACGCTGCTGCGCCTGCTGAACCAGGGCGACTATGCCGGCGCAGCCGCGCAGTTCCTGCGTTGGAATCGGGCCGGCGGCCAGGTGGTGGCAGGACTGACCCGGCGCCGCCAGGCGGAGCAGGCGCTGTTCAATTCGCAGGAGGGGCTGTGATGGATTGGAAACAAATCGTGGGCACGGTAGCGCCGTGGATCGGGACCGCGCTGGGTGGCCCGCTCGGCGGCATGGCCGTCAGCGCGGTGGCCGACGCGATCGGTCTGCCGGAGAAAACCGAGGACGCGGTCAAACAGGCGCTGGCCAGCGCGACGCCGGAACAGATGCTGGCCGTCAAACAGGCTGACCAGCAATTCGCGGCGAAAATGCAGGAGCTCGGGTTCGAGAACCAGCGGGATCTGGAAGCGATCGCCGCCGGAGACCGCGCCAGCGCGCGTGAGCGCGAGATCAAAACCGGCGACATCACGCCGCGGCTGTTGGCCGCCGTCGTCGTCGCCGGATTTTTCGGCATCATGGCGCTGATGATTTTCCATGAACTGCCGCCCAACGGCCGGGATTCGCTGCTGGTGCTGGTCGGCGCGCTGGGCGCGGCGTTCGGCTCCATCATCCAGTACTACTACGGCAGCTCGGCCGGTAGTGCTGAGAAAGCCCGCACGATCGACGCCATGAAACGCGGGTCCGGCGCACAGTAAGAAAGCGGCGCGGCCTGCTGCGGTAACAGCCGGCCGCGCGATGGTAGTTCGCATGGTTAGAAGTGCTATGCTTCGGGCATGTGCGTAAACTTCACTCCACCCACGGCACAGCAGATCCGCCAGCACTTTGGCTATGAGGTCGAAGATGACCTATGGAAGCCTGAATGCTGGCAGGACTACGCTGCTACATGTGTGGTGGCGCCTACCTACAGATAGGACGCACAAAAATACGTATGGACATCCAAAGGGCGATGTGCTCGAATCAGGTCGCAGGTTCGACGCAAAGATTAAAGAAGGGCCTGTACCGTCAGAGCCATGTACACGTCTCAAAGCTCGAACGGGCTTGAACCAGGAAACAACCAGCACTACCGCTTCGGGTCTCTATCGGCAGAGTTCTCTTAAACAGGCAGCCCGTACAGCCCATTACCTGAGGCTGTTCCACCGACTAAAGAAGAAAAGGACGTGAATATGGCAAAGAAGCGCGTGTTCGTGAGCTTCGACTTCGATAATGATCGAGTACTCAAGGACTTCATCCTGGGTCAAGCCAAGCTAGAGGACTCCCCATTTGATGTCGTCGACCACTCCTTAAAGGAGGCGGCACCTGAGCGAGACTGGGAAAAGAAAGCACGAGCAGCGATCGGGCGTGCCGAAATCGTTCTCGTGATGGTCGGTGCCCATACGCACAAGGCACAAGGAGTGCTCAAGGAGGTCGCCATGGCCCGTGAGGCGGGCGTCAAGATTGTACAGATCATTGGGTACAAAGACGGCAATTACACGGCAGTTCCGAACGCCGGGCGCCTCTATTCCTGGAACTGGGAAAACCTCAAAAAGCTGTTGGGCTGACATTTTCGTTAGAGAAAGTCCGCCGTGATGGCACCTTCTACCCCATTCAGCCCCGACATTCAGGCGTTCATCAACTCCTTTGTAAACGACATCGCTGATGGCACCGCGACGATCTTCGCTGGTGCGGGGCTTTCGGTCGCCAGCGGTTACGTCAATTGGTCAGAGTTGATGCGCGACATCGCGAAGGAGTTAGGCCTTGATGTCGATCGCGAGACGAACTTGGTGGCCATCGCTCAGTACCACCTGAACGAACGGGGCAACCGAACGCGCATCAATCAGAAGCTCATTGACGAGTTCAGTGCTGATCACGCGATCAACGAAAACCACCAGATTCTCTCGCGCCTTCCGATCGCAACCTACTGGACTACCAACTACGATCGAATGATCGAGACGGCGCTCACGGCCGCTAGCAAGGTAGTAGACGTCAAACATACCGTCGAACATCTGAAGATAACTCAACGTGGACGGGACGCCGTGGTCTACAAGATGCACGGAGACGTTGACGCCGCAGACCAGGCGGTACTCACAAAAGATGACTACGAGCGCTACTTCCTCGACCGAGAGCCATTCGTTACAGCCCTAACCGGCGACCTTGTGTCGAAAACGATGCTGTTCGTGGGGTTTAGCTTTACTGACCCGAATATTGACTACGTAATGAGTCGAATTCGTGTGGTTCTGCGCGGACAACCGAAACAGCACTACTGCATCCTACGGCGGGAGACTCGCCGCAAAGGAGAGAAACTCTCCCTCTTCGAGTACCGCCAGCGTCAGCAGAGCTATTTCATTAAGGATCTCGCGCGTATCGGCATCCACGCGCTGATGATTGACGAGTATGCGGACGTCACTCGCATTCTTCGGGCCGTCGAGGCGCGCTACCGCGCCCGCACCGTATTTATTTCTGGCAGCGCACACGAATTCGCGCCTTGGCGGACTGATGACGCCGGTCGCTTCATCGAAGCGTTGAGCGCAGGCATCGTCGGCAAACGGCTCAACGTCGTCACTGGCTTCGGCCTTGGTGTCGGACCATCCGTGATAGCAGGCGCTCTTCGTGAAATCTATACGCATCCGATGAAGCGATCGCAAAACCAACTGCAAGCTTTCCCGTTTCCAGTGGGTGATCGCTCGTTGTACCGCCAACATCGAGAGCAAATGATCGCAAATGCCGGTATCGCGATTTTCCTTTTCGGAAACAAGCGAGATGACAGCGGAAACATCATTCCGGCCGATGGCATGAGGGAAGAGCTGGCCATCGCACGGACCAAGGGGTTGCATATCATAGCAGTGGGTGCCACGGGCTGGGTCGCCGAAGAAATTGCCAATGAGCTAGCCAGCACTCTTTCTGGGCGAACCAAGAAATTTAAGAAAGCTTTTGCAACCGCCAATAACCCAAAGGCAGGCACGGAGCCCCTGGTTGAGGCTATCTTGACGATGGTGGACGAATTTAAAGAACTCTGAACGGCGTAGGGCCGGGCTTAGGTTGGAAGGGAAAGAATGGCAAGGCGTTGTTTCTTTAGCTTTCACTATCAAGATGTGATCGATTTTCGCGCGAATGTTGTTCGAAACCACAACGTGACCAAGGCGGACAACGGGGGATTCTTCGATGCATCCATTTGGGAAGGCGCGAAAAAACAAGGTGACCTGGCGCTCAAAAGGTTGATCAATGGCGGGTTGGACCGCACATCCGTCACGGTAGTGCTCATTGGTTCACAAACCTACGCCCGACGCTGGGTGCGATACGAAATTATGAAGAGCATCGAGCGCGGGAATGCGCTGCTCGGCATTCATATCAACAACATCCGGGATAGGCACAAGAATGTGAAGGCTCTGGGTCCGAACCCGTTCGACTACCTTGGCCTACAAATCAGTGCTGATGGCTGCACGGGGACCCCAACTGTTTGGAACGGAATTAAATGGGTCTATTACGACGATCTTGGCAAGATTTCGATCAGACAACAGGCTGTGGACAAGCGTGACAGAAATCTACAGTTGAGCACATGGTTTTCCACCTACGACTGGGTTGAGGACGATGGTTTTAATAATTTCGGCAAGTGGGTGGCGTAATGGGGTTGTTCAAAGACTCGACTCTGCGAGCACGCGCCGCACGCGGCACTACGCTTCAAAAGTCAGCAACGAAGGTGCTGGACGAAAAGGCCCATGCTTCGGCCAAAGTTGCGAAGTTCGACATTTTCCTATCGCATAGCTTGAGCGATCAAGAGTTAATACTTGGGATCTGGCTGTCCCTTGAGGACATGGGCTACAAAGTATACGTAGACTGGATCCATGACCGCCAGTTGAGCCGCGATAGCGTTTCCAAGGACACCGCGCATGTTCTTCGCCAGCGGATGTTGAGTTGCAAGAGTTTATTTTTCGCGACAACGACCAACAGCACCGAATCCAAGTGGATGCCGTGGGAGCTTGGATTCAAGGACGGGCAGAATCACAAAGCGGCTATCCTACCGGTGGCGCGAACCGACACCAACCAATATGCGGGCCAGGAGTACCTCGGAATCTATCCCTACGTATCCAAGGATCCCACTAAAGGTAGCTCCATAGAAAAGCTTTGGATCAATGCCTCGCCCACTTGCTATGTCCTGTTCGATGACTGGCTTCTTGGCAAAGATCCCTACGAACGTGGAAAATGACAAACAGGTTCTGTAGCCAAGACCATGGCCGCACAACCAAATCCGGGGCTGACGTGGTTTATGTCGCTGTCACCTACACGTGAGAGCCATGACAACGTGCGTGAGCAGTTCGAAACAGTGGTTTGCCGCCAAGTTTTGGCCATGCCGAACGGATGGCACTGTCTCCAGTCAAGCGGAGCATAGCGTGTGTGGATGGCTTTGCATGCTGGCTATAAAGCGCGCTAGCGCTGCCTGATTGGCCAACGCAGAAAACATATGTCCTGGGGTAGTGCGATTTGCATGATGACAGGGTGCTAGCATATCAAGTTGACAGGCTAGTAGCGGTCCCACTGTGTGTGATACAAGGGCGCGCTTAATGGCCAACCTCGAATATATCAGCTACGTGCCGCATCGCTCTGAGATTGTCTCTGGAACTGTGCGCTGGCTACCTCAAGCATCGGCCCGCCCGCTGGATCGGATCCCTCAGATTTTCTGGAAGGATGGAAAGCCGTGGAGGGAAGTCAATCTGTGGTCAGTAGAGTTGGGGCGCGGCTTGGGCGTAAAGATCCGAACGGTCCAATCGCTAGTGGAGCACCTTCACAAATATGCAAATTGGCTGGAGCAGGAGCAAATCGACTGGCGACACTTTCCCCAAACCAAGGCGGAACGTGTCTTGGTGCGGTACCGCGGAGCACTCGTGATGCCCGCGACCGGGGTAAGCTGAGCCCATCGACCACTACCGCCCGCATGCGAGCCGTTATCCGGTTCTATCGCTACTGCGCCAGCCGCAACTTCATCAGCCGCGATGCGCCCAAATGGCAGGACAATCCGGTGGTGGTTCACTATTTTGACGCTGTTGGCTTCGAGCGAACCATACTGAGGATCACTACGGACGTTTCCATCCCCAATCGTGTTCGCCCCGGCCTGCGGCTTGAGGATGGACTGCTGCCAATCACCGAGCAGCACATGACTGACTTGTTGCGCTTTGCGAAGGAGAATGCTTCCGAAGAACTGTACCTGATGCTGCTGATCGGTTTCTTCACGGGTGCCCGACTCGGAACCATCACCACTCTGCGCGTACCTGCACTTCAGCAGGCGGTGCGTGACCCCCAAGTGCCGGGGATGTGGTTGGTCCCCATTGGCCCTGGGACGGGGATTGGCTGGCGTGTCGAAAGCCGGAGGAGGCAAGAGCGTTTTTGTCGCTTTTCCCGGCTGAAAAAATGGTGGCAACATCAATGCCGACGAAGCCGCCAGCTTAGCAGAATCATTATTCTAAGATTTAACTTTTTTTGATTTTATTGGAATGGCTGGCATGAGCAGAAAGGATATGTCTGACTTCCTTGTTCATTGGACAAAGGAGGTAGATGGGTCAAACGCATTTGATAACTTATTTAATATCTACGAAAATATGGAGCTTCTTGGGGGGAGCGGATTTATCAAGGGAGACTACCGTTGCGTTTGCTTTACGGAGGCACCTGAGGGAACATTTCATGACGTATGGAGTCGCTACTCAGGCTTCGGAGTTAAGGTCAGGAAGGACTGGCTATTTGCGAAAGGTGGTAGGCCGGTAATTTATCAGTCTGACGATGAGTATGATTTGCTTCACGAAGACCAGAAATGGAGGCATGTTCGCTATGAGCCATGTAGTGATTTCAGGGTTGATTTTACCTGGGAGCGGGAATGGAGATATCATGGCGATATCTTGTCTCTAGAAGAAGAATGCGTTTCTTTAATAGTGCCAGATGAAGAATCGGCGGATAGATTTCTCCATTGGCATAATACGTTGGAAGCGCATGCTTTGGGGGAATACTACATCTTTCCTAGCCCTCTTCGCGTCAATTTGGAGGTGCTGGACAGAGCTTAGTCAGGTAACTGAAAGCAACTCATCTAGCCGCGTCGTGTAGCGAGGTGACCGCACGTCCTGGCGCATCTGCCACCGCCGGGTCATGTCCTCGGACGCCAGCCGCACCGCCCCGCGCCCGAATTGCCGGCTGATTGCATCCATGGTGCGCATCAGTCTCGCGCGGCGCGGGTCCGGCGGCGCGGCGAACAGGTCGGACTGCACTATGCCGCGCGGCCCGATCTCCATAAGCACGATCCCCGCCTTGTGGTAGAGATAGCCCTTCTTGTAAATGTCCCGTAGCCCGGCCAGCGCCGCGCGCGTGATCTCCAGCGTGTCGTCCGTGGCCTGGACCAGCGGCACCACGATATATGGCCGGTACTGCGCCACGTCTGAAAACGGGCTGGTGCGAATGCCGACGCCGACCATGCGCGCCGTGCTGCCCTGGGCGCGCAGCTTCTCGGCCGCTCGCGCCGCGTGGTGAGAAATGGACGCGATCAAGGTGTCCAGGTCGCGCACCTTCTTCGAAAACGACCTCGATGCAATGATCTGCTGCTTGCTGGGCGCCACGTCTTCCAGCGCCAGGCAGCTGATTCCATTCAGCTCCTGTACCGTTCGCTCGACAACGACGCTGAAGCGCCGCTTGATCTGCCGAGAGTCCGCGCGTTTCAGGTCCAGCGCACTGTTGATGTTCATCGCCTGCAGTTGCTCGGAAAGCCGGCGCCCGATACCCCACACATCGCCCACCTCGATCTGCGCCATCAACTCGTCGGCCTGGGCCGGCGTCACAAAATCCCACTCGAACACGCCATTCCACTGCGTCTGCTTCTTCGCGATTCGGTTGGCCAGCTTGGCGAGTGTCTTCGACGGCCCCATGCCGACGCATGTCGGGATGCCGACCCGCTGCAGCACAGCCTGGCGCATCCGATGGCCATGGCTGTCCAGATCCGGCATGCCGGTCATGTCGAGGAAACACTCGTCAATTGAGTAGACCTCCTGCACGGCGGCGAACTCCGACAGCACCCGCATCATGCGTCGGCTCATGTCGCCGTACAGCGCGTAGTTGCTGGAGAACACGGCCACGTCATGCTGGCGGCACACGTCGGCGATCTCGAAGAAGGGGCCGAACATACGCAAGCCTGGCAGCGCCTTTGCCTCGGCGCTAGCCGCCACTACGCAGCCGTCGTTGTTGCTGAGAACGACGATGGGCTTGCCGATCAGGTCCGGGCGGAACACGCGCTCGCAGCTGGCGTACATGCTGTTGCCGTCCACCAGGGCGAACAAGGTCTTGGAGCTCATCGCCGGAACTTCTTCACTGCGCCGGTTACGACGCCCCATACCAGCAGCTCTTGGCCAGAATGAAGGGTGATCGGCGCGTAGGCGGGGTTCTCCGGCATCAGCGCACAGGAGCCGCCGCGGCTGTGCAGTCGCTTCACGGTGAACTCACCATCGATCACGGCAACCACGATGTCGCCATGCGCCGGTGCCAGGCCCTTGTCAACGACCAGTAGGTCGCCGTTGTCGATGCCGGCGCCGATCATGGAGTCACCGCGCACGCGAACGATAAACGTCGCTGGCGGATCGGCTACCAGGTACTCGTGCAGATTGATGTTGTCGTCCAAATAATCATCCGCCGGCGATGGGAAGCCTGCGCGAACCGGTGCCAGCACGAGCGTTGAAAATCCGCCCCCCTCTCGAGGGATCAGGCAAGGAAGAGATGTCATAATGGTAGCAATTTGAATTTGTACATTTTCAAATTACGCGATAGGACCGCCAAGGGCAACAAGCATCTGACGAACGGAGTGAATATGCGTTTTTGATTAAAAGAATGGAATAAGCGGAGGAATATTGCAGTGCAGGACACACATATTAGGAAGGAGAAACGAGGGAATATTAGACAGTGCTGTCTAATATTCTGTCTAAAATGCACCAAGGGCTTACGAAAATTAATTCGTAAGCCCTTGATTTTATTGGTGCCGGCGGCAGGAATCGAACTCGCGACCCCCTGATTACAAGTTAGTGCGCCAAACCAAGCCCAATAAGGGTTTCAAGCATATTCCCGTTCCGCAATCCTGATAGAAAACCACTTGAAACTCCTTGATTTTGCTTGTGTCGTCTCGCTTTTGCGGAACGGTTCTCACCTCGTCGGCGTGATGGTATCCCCTTTCCGGTTTCGGATGTAAGTTTCGGTCATGGTCACTGAGCTATGGCCAAGCTGCCGCTGCGCCTGGCGCACATCGCCGGCCAGATCCGCCTTGTCCGTCCCCGCCTTGGCCCGCAGGTCTCGCAGTTGGAACTGGGCAATCTCCTCGTCCAGCTCCGGGTGCTTCTCGCGAGCTGCCAGGCGGGCGTCACGAAACCAGCGAACCAGGGAGGACCGGGACAAACGGCGGCCCTGCTCGTTGACCAACAGATACGGCGATGAGTTGGGCCGCCCCTCTTTCCAGATCAGCACCATCTCGACCACAACCAGCAGCTCGCCGATCACCAACACGCGCAGCTTCTTGCTCGTCTTGCCCTGCTTGAATATCAGCTCCTGCTTGCCGTCCGTCCTTGTCGCCAGATGGCGCTTCAGCTCCCGCGTCACCACATCCGTTGGCCGCTGGCCAGTCAGATACAGCAGCTGCATCAGGAACCTCAGCGGCTGGCATGCTTCGTCATATACGGCCTGGAACACCTCCCGCTCCACGTAAATGTCACGGCCCGTTTCGCTGGCGCCCTTTACACCGGTGCAGGGGTTGGGCTGGTTGGTGTAGCCCCACACCCGCGCCATGTTCCACACGTGGCTGAACAGCGACTTTTCTCGATTGGCGGCCACCGGCACGTCCTTGCGCCACTCCAGGAACTGCTGGATATGGACTGGCCAGATATCGTCCAGTGGCGCCGGCGGGTTTCCAAAGAACTCCTGCAGCGTTTCCATCTGCCGGATGTTCTCGTCCTGGGTCTTTGGCGCCTTGGTCGGCACCACCTCGGCCAGGTAGCGGGTGGCGGCGTCACAGAACGTTGGCCGGGCGTTGCGCGGCACTTTTTCCAGCTGCAGCTCCGCCCACTTCTTTACCGCCAGCGGGTAGTCGCTGCCCAGCGCCAGCTCACGCCGGGGCCGTTCGCCGATGTCCAGGTAGTAATAGACGCGATCGCCACGTCGCCGGCGGCGCATGCCCTTGGGCAGGTTGAGATTGACTGTCGGTTTCCGTCCCATGGCCACCTCAACTCAACACGGCCGGCGCCCAACCGCCGGCGGCCGGCTTGGACTTGTCCGCCCTCGCCTTGCCTTCCACCGCAGAGCGCGGCACCACCGCCTCGCCCCGGGCGTTGACGTAGAAATGCAGCCCCATGCGTCGCAGCTCGGCCACCTGAGCCTTGCGGATCTTGCAGCCGGTCAGGACCGCGACGTCTTCCTTGCTGAGAAACACTTCTGACATTTGCGGCTCCTTTCCTAGGCCGAAAACAGTTCAAGATTCCGCGGTAGGCCCTGCTGATTCAGAGCGGCACTGCAGGCAGGATTGAGCCATACGACTTCAGTCCGCGCGCGCGCACCATCGGCCAATGCTGTCCTTTCGTGGCGCTCCCAATCGGCAAATAGCTCATCGTCGTACAGACTGCAGGGGTAGCCCGAAAGGATCACCATTCCTTTCAGCGTGCGCAGGCCTGCGGCCAATAACCTGTGATCACCGTCCGTCATCTCATGTCGGTACGCCGGCGAGCGTGTGCGTAGATTCCGGGTGCTGTGGACGTAGGGTGGGTCTACATAGAACAGCGTTGTGGCTGCATCGTGATGCCGCATGCAGTCCATGGCATCCCGGTTTTCAATTACAACGCCTCTTAGTCTTTCGACGATGCTGGCCAGCGCACTAGGGAATCCCGCCCAATCGTGTGCCGGTGTTTTATGCGAGCGATTGCTGTTGGCCCTGAATCCGGTGGACTGGCCGCTGGCACCGGCGCTTCCGAACCCCATGAAAGATCTAATCAACGTTCTCCGGGCCTGTTCTATAGGGTCGGTGCTTGGGACGTAGGCGGAGGTGAATTCATCGCGGGCAAATGGCGTCAGCTCTATTTGGCGAACAAGTTCGTCGCCAGCGGATCGCACTACACGGAACAGATTGACTACCTCACCGTCGAGGTCGTTGTAAACCTCAGCATGTGCTGGATCCTTGCGCAGCATCACGCTGGCACCGCCTCCAAATGCTTCAACGTAGACCTGATGCGCAGGCATAAACTGCTTGATCCAAGATGCGAGGCGAAACTTGCCCCCATGGTAGCGAAGCGCCGGCCTTGTTATTTGCGTTGTCATGGGATGTCTCGCTTAATCTCCGGCGCGGCCGACAGGCCCAGCGCCTCCAGTTTGTTCAGGCTGATGGCCGTCATATGGCCGATCCGCCGCCGGTCTATGGTCTTCTCCACATCGTCCAGCATCTCGCCCTTCCTCACCGCCACCACGCCACTGGCCAGCAGCTGGCTCTTGAAGATGCGGCCGGTCTTCACCGGCAGCCCGTCAAACTTGGCGCGCAGGTGATTGGCGGTGGAGAGATGGTCCATGATGTGGTTCGGGCGGATGTACAGCAGCACGTCCGGGTTGCCCTCGTCGTCCTGCGCGTCCTCCCAGCAAAACGGATGCTCAAAACGGCGCGCATCCAGCTCGGACAGCGCGATCTCCATGATCCGCACCCAGGGCAGCCGCGTGCCGTCGGTCTCGGACAGGTGGCTGTTCATCTCCGCCAGCAGGTCCTCCACAAAATGCCCCTGGGCGGCGTCGATCTCGGCGAACTCGCAGAGCAAATGCCAGGCGGCCAGGATGGCGGCGTAGTTCTCCATCATCCGGTTGCTGGTGGCGTCGCCGTCGCCGGCGCGGCTCTTGGCCTGGCAGAACCGCAGCATGGACTTGTGCAAGTCGCGGATGCGCGCCGGCTCGGTGCTGGCCAGGAACTGCAGCCACGGCCAGACAGGGAACTGCGGCAGCTCATGCGGCAGCATCGGCCCTTGCCGCTCTACAGTCAGCTTGGAACGGCAGACTTTGGACTGCAGGCTCTGGATATCCACCTCTTCGCCGGCCAGCAGCACCGGCGCGCACATCAGATAGGGCGTCAGCGCCGCGCCGATCCGGGTGAACTCGAATCGGTACGTGCTCTGCAGCAGCCCGTCGATGTCGGTCAAGATGCTCTTCGGCAGCTTGGAAAACTCGTCCCATCCCACCGGGTTGGTGGTGTAGGACACGCTGGCGCGCCGGCGGTGGTCGGTCTTCAGCATCTGGCCGGACAGCACCTGAAAGCTGAAGCTGCGCTGCATGCCTTCCATCAGCTTGGACTTGCCGGAGCCTTTGTCCGCCTGCATCTCGAAGTGCGGGTAGAAACCCAGCAGCATCTTCAAATGCGCGCCCAGCGCCCACACCATGGGGATGGCCGCGGCGTTGTGCTTGAACGTCTCCTGATAGGCGGCTATCACCTGCCGCGCCGCCTGCTTGCCGCCGCGGGGGAATGACAGGTTGTGATACAGGCATTGCCGGGCCGGCTCGGTGAAATAGCAGTCATTGCCCTCCAGCGCCGCCAGCTCGCCGCCGCGCCACGCCAGGCCTACGAAGTTGACCACGTCGCGGGCGCCGATGTCGGCGGTGCGTTCCAAGATGCTGATCATTCGCGCAAACTCCTTGGGTTTCCAGATGTAGCCGAATCGGTTTCCCCACCAATCCAGGCTGAAAATCTTGTCGTCGGTGATCACCGCGCGCTGCAGCGTGTTGCCGTGGCGCGCCACCTGGGCGCTCACGCCAAACACCGTTTCCGGCTGGTTGTCCGGCGTGCCGTTGATGGTGGCCAGGTGGCTCTGGATGCGCAGCCGGGAAATGCCGGCGATGCGAAAGGCGCACAAGTCGCCCATCTCCTCGCGGCGATGCTTCTTGCCGTCGTCGTCCTCGTTGTCCTTGTATTCCTGGACGTACTGGGTGAAATCGTCGGTTTGCTTGAACCGCCAGTACACGTTCCAGTCCAGCGTTGGCAACCACACGCGGCGCCGGCCGTGGGCCTCGTCCGCGCTGCAGGCCGGGTTGCCGGGGATCAACCAGGGCTCAATCTGCTTCAGCCGCGCGCCCAATTCTCCGGGGCCGCCATCCTGCAGCACATCGTTGATGTCCTGGCCTTCTTCCCAGTCCAGCATGTTGACGAAGCGGTTGGCGATATCCAGCGCGGTCAGCCGCTCATTCAGCCGCCAGGCAGCGGCCAGGCCTGGGCGCTGGCCGGTCTTCTCGTTGACCTTGTCGGTGTGATCCAGCGCAATCAGCACCTTCTTGCCGCGCAGGAACGAGAAATCGATGGTGTCCACGTTTGCCACGCCGCGGACGGCATAGGCGGCGACACCCTCCGGCCAGTAGCAGCTCTCCACCGACAGCGCGTTGATGGGAGACTCCACGATGTACACCGTGTGGGCGCGTTTCAGGCGGTTCAGGTCGCTGTACCAGCCGTAGCCTGATTTCTCGCCCTGGCATTGGGTTTTCACGCCGCCGTTCAGGTCCGGGTCCTGGTAGCGCATGTCCACGGCTACCACTCTCCCCGGGTTCAGCGTGCGCACGATGAAGGCCGCGGCCGCGCCGCCGTGTCCAGGCTCGCCGGCCGGCACTTTGTTGGATTCCCAGTTGTTCCAGCCGATGGTCTTGTTCTTCAACGCGCGCGCCAGCGCTTCCTCGGTGATTCCGCGGCCGCGCAGGTAATCCAGAACCGGATCCGGTTCCTTCAGGCAGCGGTCAGCCAGCCATTCCTCTGTGCTCTTGCGCACCGGCGCTGCCGGCGCGTCCGGTTTCGGCATCGGAATGCCGAACCAGTCGCCCAGCATCTTGGCTGCCTCCATGGGGTCGCCGGCGCGGCCGGCGTAGATCACCAGGTCGATGGTTGTGCTGCCCTGCCCCGTGGTGTGGTCCTTCCAGCCGGCCGCGCGGCCGTCTATTGCTGGGTAAATCGACAGGCTCGGCTGGGTCTCCTTGCGCGCCGGGCTGAAGTAGTTGCCCTTGCTGCCCTGCTTCGTCATGTTTAATCGGTCCGCCACATCGCGCAAATCCAGCTCTTTCAGGCGAGCGAACCACTCCGCCATGCGCGGATTCTGTGTTGCCATGGTGTTCTCGCTTAGTAGGACGGTGTGGCGCCGGTCAGCGCCAGATCGGCGGATATCGCCACCCGCACCCCACAATCGTGGGCGAACAGCACCGCGCGCAGCGCCGGCAGCGCGGCCATGCGCCAACCGGTCACGGCCACGTTCGCCAGCCTGGCCACCACGTCGGTGAAATCCGGGTTGTCCAGATCCACTTCCGCGCCGGCCGCGTCCGCATCAATCACCGCGCACGCCTCGTCCCACGGCACCGGGCACCCGTCCACCAGACCCAGCAGCGAGCCCTCCATGGCATGCAGCGGAGCCACCGCCACCAGCCCAGGCTCCGCGGCGATCGCGTGGCCAAAGCTGCGGAACGCGCGCCGGTCGGAGGAAAACGGGAGAAGAGTTTTGATATTTGCCATTGCCACACCTGTTTGTTTCATGCGCCGATCAGATCCAGCTGCGCGGTTTCCTCGAACATCCAGCAGAAATGCGCAACCGCCTGGTCAATCGGCATCGGTTTGATGCGCTCCGGCAGGGGAGCCACCCCAGCCAGCACCGGCCACTCGCTGCCGTCATGCGGCATCAGGTCGCGCCGCTCGGTGGCCAGCAGCACCAGATCCGCGCGGCGGATCTCCGTCCGGTCGGCCGGGCTCAGTTGCAGCCGGAACCGCGCCTCGATCGCCGCGGCCACCAGGCCCTCGGTGTACTGGTAGCTCGGCAAGATCTTCTTGAGCGGCGTCACCACGTCGCCCACGTAGGCCTCGGTCGCGTCATGCAGCAAGCCCGCCAGCTTGAGCCGCGGCGGCAGGATGGCCGCCACACGCACCGAATGCTCGGCCACGCTGTAGAACAGCCGGCACGCGCCGCCAAAGCGGCACAGGTGCGCCAGGTGGTGGGCGATGTCGTGGATCTCGATGTCGGCCGGTGACGGGTGCAGCAGATCCACGTAGCGGCCGGAAACGGTTTGGATGATGGATTGGGTCACGGAAAGTCCTTTCTTAGTAGGCGCTGACGTTGCCGCAGTTCGGGCAACCGCCATACCAGCCGTCAGCATTGACGAAACGCCCGCAAGTCACGCAGTTGTAGCGATCGGGGGCCGGCCGCTTCGGTTTGATCAGTTTGATGCCGGTGCCGCGCAGCGCGATCCTGATGGAGACGTTCTTCTGGCTGACCAACACGCGCGACTTGGACTTGATGTAGCCCATGGGAAGCGGCCGAAGACCATGCGCTACTAGTCCGCGTATATAGAACTCATCAAACACGGTAGCCCTGCGCAGATCGGCCGTTTTCCCATCCTCGCTCTTGAAAATCAGGTCATTGCCGTTGAACTCGCCGGGAAATGCCGCGTAATACAGCGCCTCGCTCGCCGCGCAGATAGCAGCTTCAGCCAGATCGACATGTTGATGATCAACACCGATATGCGCTTTCGCATTGATGTAGGCCATTGGCCACGGAATATCGGTTTCTCGCATGCGGTGCTGGGCCATCGCCTCGTCGCGGGTGTAGATCTGCAGCTTGGCCAGATCGGTGTAGTAGCCGTTTCCGCCAGTACCCCAGAACTGCAGGTTGTCACCGGTGAGGCTGCGAGAGTCCTGAAGGTAGAAGTGTTGAGTCTGCATCACGGGCTCCCGACCTTCTTGCTATGCGCGTCGCAGTCCGTGCAAAAGTGCTCCAGCGTCAGAGGGTCGCCGGTATAGCCAGTGTCTTCGCACGCCAGGCATTGCGGTTTGGAATCGTCCTGTTCCTTATCCCGTTGAGCCTTGAGCGCCGCGCGGGCATTTTCGAAATGCTCCGGACCTTGGCCATCTCCATCGCCGCCATAGAGGGCGATGCGGATCACGTCCAGCGCTAGCTTGATGGTCCAGGTGTCCCATCCATCATTCATGATCTCGGCTCCGAGGCGGCACAGCTCGTCCTCAGCCTCGTGTAGCGCTTCCTTCAGCATCGTGATGGTCTCAACCACTGGTATGGCGTGATTTGCCGCTTCATCCACGATGCGCTGGGCGTTTGTCCAGGCCGTATACATCTCGGGGGTGATGGGCCCAGCGTGTTGGGCCGATACCATGTTGCGGCATGCGCTGATTGCGCTAGCGTAGGCTGTGGCCACGAACTCCGGCGGCGTGATGGGTTTGGTGTTGGGTTGCATGGTCATTTCTCCGAATCGGTCTCACGAAACGCGCAGCAATCCGGGCAGCCGCAGCTCTCGCGCGGCAGCCGCATCGCTTCGCACTCGTCCACCGGCGCCGCGGGGCGCGGCACCAGGTGGAAGTCGGCGTAATCCAGGTAGCTCACGCCGTGGCCTTTTTCTTCTCGGCCAGCTTGTGCTGGGCCAGGATCACGTCCCATTCCTCTTCTTCGATCCGACGGCAGCCGTCGAACTCGGCCACGAAGGAGGCCGCGGGCTCGTCAACGATTCGTCCATCAGCCCGGACCTCGGCCACTGCTGCGGCTACGTCGGGAATCACCATCACGTATGGGCCGTCCTGATGGGGAAATAGGAACTTGCACGGGCTGAATGGGTGCCCAATATGGCGACTACCGTTCCACTCTCCGGATTTGGACGAGTAATGAAGGCTTGTCGGTATGCCCATTTCTTCCTCAATCAGATCTGAAGCTGAAATGTATTTCGGGCACTCAGCGAATTTCCTAGCCCACTCCGTGCCCTTCTTCGGCCTGCTGGAGCCATCGCGTTGAGGCACGGTGAAATCAGGGTGACGCTCGCCCGTGAATCTGACGCACAGCAGATTCCCTGTGTATTTATCGGTCCAGATGAAGTCCACCCCGAGTTCCTTGGCCAGGGCAGACACACCCTTCTTCACCCGGATGCGTTCCTCGATGTGGCCCTTCACCAGTTCCAGAGCCTTGCCGCCTTCGATCAGGAAATACAGGTTGTTCATGGTTCAGTCCTCGAACTTTTCACCGCAAAACGGGCAGAATTTGATGACGAACGGCATGTCCTTGCCCTTGCGGTAGCCGGGCTTGTCGGCCGTGATCTTGAAACTGACGAAATGGCGGTGGACAAGCCCCAATTCCTTGGTAACCACCAGCGTTTCGTTCTGGTATTCCGCCTTCGCCGGCACGCCAAGTTGCTGCGTTACGTGCTCGATCATCTTGTCGGTGAACTCTTTGGTGCAGTTGCAGCTCATCGCGCGCCCTCCCCGCATTTGCAGACTCCACACACCGAATAGGTCAGCGCATTGGGCGCGCCCTTCGGCGTCACGTCGTTGCGTGCCACCCAGTAAAAGCCGCCGCGAATGCCCTTCACTCGTAGGGTATCGCCCTTGGTACTCACCACCTCGCCCTCTTTCGCAGTACTGCGGAAGCTCTTGTGGCTGGTTGGGGTGGTGACGGAGAAGTTGACGAAATCACCCACGCCGATCTTGCTCACGTCCGGCTGGCGGAACTTGCCGCAGCCGTCGCATCGGTAGTTGGTCTCGATCATTCCGCGCTCTCCCCTGCAGCCTGGGACGACTTCACCTGCGCCAGCAGCGGCTGGATGTCGATCTCGCCGGCCAGCAGCGCGCGCAGCACGGGGGCGTTGCGGCGGTTGACCATTTCCAGCGGGATGCCGTGGACGTGCACCACGTTGACCAGGGTTTGCACCGGGCGCGGGATGTTGCGGCCGGACTCGTAGCGGCTGCCGCCGGACTGGGTCACGCCAATGCGGCTCCAGAACTGCTGTTGGTTCAGGCCGGCCTGGCGGCGGATTTCGCGGGCGGATTGGGTCAGTTGGTTCTTGCTCATGTTGCGGTCCTCGAATGGGTTTGAATCAGTCCAGAATCAGTTGGATGGCGGGCAGGTTGTCGTCCGTGCCGGCGGTGGGCGTCAGCAGCCAGCGGCCGGCTGATTGCGGCACCAATTCCAGCCGGTGGCGCGTGCAGATGCTGCTCAGTTGGGCGGCGTCCTGAATCGGTCGGCCCAGGCGGATGAACAAGCCGCACGTGGGGTGATAGCTGGCCATCGCCTGCAGCGGGGTTTCGCTGTTGATGTCCGCCGCCACCTCGTCCACGCGGTCAAACCAATGGTGTTGACGGTCAAGCGCGGACAGCACGGCGCGGAACGAGTTAGTGTGGTGCTGCAGGGCTTGGGTGTAGAGGCTGCTCATTGCACATCCTCCCGGTACTCACCGGGCGCGGACCAGAGCGCGGCGGCCAGCGACTCAACCCGGCGGGCGTCTCCGGACTTCATCACAAGATGTCGATCCGGCGACTGGGTGAGCCAGCTCGGGGCCTCCTCCGCGATCAGAACCAGGATGGACGGGGCGGCCCCGCTTCTCAGCAAAGCATTGAGCGAGTGAAGAGCGTTATTGCCCAGCTCATCAGCTATCACGATGCGCTCGCCATAGAACTGGCCCAGCAATCGCAGCTGTCCACCTACTCGGGTCTTGCCGCAGCTTCTGGGGCCCGTCACCAGCCACAGAGCCGTGCCGGCCGGCAGGTTTTGCAATTGGTTTTCCATAAGGTCAGTCCTTGCTTTGCAAACGGTTGGCCATGCGCTCTTCTGCTGCGCGGCGGCTGGCCACGCGGTGGCGGTTCAGCGCCTGCAGCTTCATGCGGCCGTTGGGATCGATGGGGCCAGCCAGCAGCGCCATAGGTCGGCGGTCGGTGTTGTCGGGCGTCCAGCAGCGGACGTTGGCGTCACGCATGGATTTCTCCTTTCAGCGCCTTCGCCTCCCTCAACACATCGAGATAGCGGTCAACGTGGCCGCACGGATTGGTCCAGTTGTCGACGTAGTAAAACTCGCCGTCTTCGCAGTACCGGTTTCGGGTCGGAGTGCCACGGGGACCCCCGCATTTCTGGCAGGTATCGGCAATCTCGACCTCTACGATGTCGAATGTGTAGCTGGTGCCGTGGCCTCGGTCGGTGATCAGGACCTTCATCACTCGCCCCTTCCGCGCTTGATGTAGTCCGTCACATTCCAGTCCTTGGCCAGTTGCTCCCAAATCTGGCTGCCGTTCTCGAAGTAGTTGTGCACCTCTCGCTCCGGTCTGGAGTCCATCCGCAACACGGCCAGGCAGTCGTCGAACAGCTCCTGGTCCAGCAAGCGGAAGTCGGTCAAGTCGAATTTGAAACGGTTGCCGTTGTAGAGGCTGAGCAGGAAGTGGGCGATTACGTGGCATTGCCCGGTGTGGCCCTGCGCCAAGCTCAGAAGCCGGCGCAGCGCCGGAACGCCAGCGGCGCGGTCAGCCTGAAGTTGGCGCCCTTGCTGGTACAACTGTTCCAGGTATTGGGACATGGGTTTCTCGATCGGCTTTTGCATCACCCCGCCCTCCTCTGGTAGCGGTTGCGCAGCTGGGCCCGCGAGGTGCGTTTGCCCCCGTTGCCGTCCAGCGCCTCCAGCTCCTGCTCGATCTCCTCGCGGCTGGGCGCCGAATAGATGGCGGTGCTGTTGAGGGAGGCGTGGCCCAGGGTGCTTTTCACGATCAGCAGCGGCTCCTTGGCCTCGCTGTTGCGCATGATGTCCATGGCCCTGGTGTGCCGCATCCAGTGCGGCGAGACCGGCAGCGTGATGCCCGCCTCCTCTGCCCAGTGGCGAAACCGCAGCTGCACCGCCCGCGCCGTCAGCGCCTCGCCAAACCGGCCGGCGATCAGCGGGTCCGCGCCGTTCTGCGACGGGTTCATATTCAGCAGCGCCACCAGGTGCATGCGCAGGGGCTTTGTCAGCAGCACGTCGTGGTCTTGCTTGCCGCCCTTGCGGTGCGCCGCCGGGATGTAGAGGTAATTGGATTTCAGCGCGTCCCAGGCATCGGCCAGGGATACGGCCAGGAACTCGCTGATGCGGCAGCCGCTGTAGTACAGCGCGCTCATCAGGTGGTAGTCCCGTTGGGCCAGGTCGTCGTTGGTTTTGTACGCGGCGCTGAACAGCTGATGCCGTTCCGCTGGCGTGAGATAGCGTTTCATCGTGTTCTCCTTGAATCGTCGTCAGGCTGTGGCGGGCATGACGATCAGGGCCAGGTCGGCGCCCACTTCTTCCGCGGCATCCACCACCACGTGGGTGGCGGTTACCGCCTGAATCCACAGCAGGAGGCGTTTGCCGCCCACCGTCAGCTGGATTTCCTCCCCGGGCATCACCGGCAGCCGCCGGCGGGGTTGCCCTACCGCCATGCTTTCCACTTCCAGGCCCTGCCCGGCGCGGTGAAAACTGATGGATGCGATATCGGCGGGGCCGTAGATCACCGCGTCCTCGCCCAGGGCGATGCGAAACCGGCCGCTGCGGTTCTGGTAGCCGGGGGTAAACAGTTGAATCAGGTTGTTCATGACCGCTTGCTCCTCAACATGGCCAGCGCGATGCGTCTAATGCAGATCGCCAACGCCGGGTTGTCCATTGCGGATTCGAACGATTGCCGCAGCCTGGCGCGCTGATGCGCCACGCGCAGCGCCTGCTCGGTCAGCTCGCCAGAGCTGGGGTCGAGTGGGAGAGCGAGTTGCCGTCGCATGGCACCACCACTAGGCTGCCGAACCGGTTGCGCAGCTCCACGATGGCGGCAATCCACTCCATCGTTTCCCGGTTGAACTCGTTGAACTCGTCCTGGGTGACGATGCCGTCGGCCAGGGCCTCGTTCATGCAGCTGTGCACGTCGCCGCCCTCGGCGTGGACCTTGTTGACCAGGTCCAGCAGCGCGGAGTCGGACACGTTGTCCAGCCTGGGCAGCTGATAGCGGGCGCTGTCGAACTGCCGGCACAGCGCATCCAGCGGCGACAGGTCGCGGGTGAGGTGCAACACCTGGATGAAATCGTCCAGCGTGGTTTTGTGGTGGTGGGCGCCAGGCGCCAGCTTGTTGGTCAGCACGCCGGCGGAGACACGCATCAGGTTCGCCAGCTTGGTGATGCCAAATGACTTGGCCGATAGATGCAGCGCGCCAAACACGTCAGCCGGGGCTGACGGCAGGGTTGCCGCCATAGAAGTGTTCATTTGTATTAACTCCTGTTGGTTCCCACTTGTCGTGGGTCAAACAGGTGCCGATACTGCAGTTGCCACACCGTAGTAACAGCACCACCCGATCGCACCTCACCTAGCCCGTGAGGTGCGTTCACTTTTTGTGGAACAGCACTTGCTCCACTTTCACGCGCAGCAGGACTGCCAGTTTCTTGGCCAGCGCCGGAGAGGCGTTGTCTATGCCTCGTTCCAGGTTGCTGATATGCGCCTGGCTGCAGCCGATGGCCTCCGCCACGCCCTTCTGTGTCAACTTCAGCTCCTTTCGTCTTGCTGCCAGGTCCATGTCGCCATGCTCATCAGATATCGATGCCTGCAATATAGGTATCACCTATATTCATTGTCAATAGGTGATTCCTGTTTTTTAAAAATAGGGATCGCCTTTACACTTCGCTTATGGAAGAAAATGCGAAGTTGGCGATAGGCCGCCGCATCCGAGAGGTGCGCAAATACAGGGGCCAGACCCAGCCATGGGTTGCCGAACGAATGAAGATCGCGCAGGCCAGCGTGTCGGACTGGGAGCGTGGCAAAACCTCGCCCACCGTAGCCAATATCTCGACGTACTGCCGCCTGTTCGATGTGAATTTCGAGTACATCGCAACCGGACGCGGCCCGATGGAAGGGCCCAATCATGCCCCGCCACCTGGTTTCCAGCTGGCGGAGCCGGAGCCGCTGCGATACTCAAACCCGATCGAAGCCGACGAACAGGAACTGTTGCAGATCTACCGCTCGCTGACGAAAGCCCGACGGCGCGCGATGCTTCAATTCATCCGAGACTGGAGTGGAAAGAAATGATCCGACTGGCCATCCTCGCCCTCTTCCTCGCCCTGCCGGCCGCCGCCGCGCCGCGGGACGATGCCCGCGCGCTGCTGGCCTGGCTGCATGCTGCCCGCCACGACATCAACCGGGACGGGCAGGCAAAAGACCGGGTGGCGCTGCAGCGATGGCGCCGGGAGGCGCAGCAGAAATTGAACGCGTGGCCGGACAATGCGGCCCACGCGGATTACATGGGCTGCCGCACCGCGCTGGTTGACATGACAGAGTTCCTGGACGCGTATCTGCGCAAGGACTACGCCTGGAGAGACCGGCAGGGAAAACACTTCCGGCAGGACCTGGCCGACTGCGAGCGAGCAGTGGCAGGCAAATGGTAAAGGTGCTGGTTAGCTGGCTCATCACATTGCCCTCTTGTTATGCCAGCTAATTTTTCTCCTCGTTTACATTTTCCTCAATCGCACAACTGACATCAAAACCAATACAGAGCATCAATACAGATATTAAATCTGTACCGATATTGGGCTGATATTGAACAGCCGCCGGACCAGGTCAATCCGATTCCGCGCCGCATGCAATCCCCTGATTTTGTTGATTCTGTCGCGCACCGTCCGCACCGAAACCCCCACTTCGTCGGCGATTTCGTCGTCAGTTAGACCATTCAGCATGTGTTGCAGGATATGACAATCACGTTTATCTAATCCTGTCAGGTCCGGCTGCTGATAGACCAGCCGGAATGCGACATCCATCACCGCCGGAGCCAGCGCCTCAACCAGTCGCAGAGACAACGGATCACGCTCCACGTCAACGCCGGCAAACGATATGACCAGCCTCACGTCTCCGCGCTGCTCCACCCAGCTGACGCCGTTCAGCATGTTGTTGTTGGCGGCCGCCTGGATGAATTTGCGCCGCAGTGGGTCGCTGGTCACAGAGAGCAGACGGGACCACAGCAATAGTTCTCCCTGCGGCCCATTCCAAACGGGATCACGCGTCTGGCCGTCGCTGCGAAAATATCCCGTCAGCCACGCGTTGTCCCACCCCTCATTCGCCATCACCCGTATGCCGTCCCCTCGGTCAACAACCAGGATAGTGCGGGTGCCATCAGGCATGAGCCGATGCCATATGGCGACAAACTGCCGCAGCCCGGCAATGTCATCCACCCGCACCAGGGTTTCCAGCAGTGCGAGCAGGTGTTCGGTTAGGCGTCCAATCTGGGAGATCTGCATAGTGTTTCATCGTGGTGTCCAATTCAGTTCTAGTTAAAACTACGTAGAAAAAAACCCACTGTGTCGTGGGTTTGAAAAAAATAACTTCTGCATAAATTACTGCGACAATACATTGCTTTTGGATATGTAGTCTGGAACAGGCGGCCACAAAACCGATAATGGAAATCCGCTCTGTGCTGGTACATCGCGTAGAGATTGCCTGTATTTCAACAGTGTTGTGTATTGCTCAACAGTCAGTGATGTTTTATCACCAACAGATATCTGGTCTGTGTGGCGTTCAACAAACCACTGGGTAGCGAATAGCCGCACATCACGATCAGCACGAACAGCGGCAGCAAGAGTTTCATACGATGGAGCGGGCGGATCAAACAACAAAGGTGCCCCGTTACCATCCCGTCTAATTTCCTTCCCCGCATTATGACCCGCAATCAACGCAGCGTAAGCTGAATCAGAAATTTTCAGCCCACCATTATCAGATTCTGAAAATTCGAAGCGTAGATCTGCCTCAATCCATAGTGCAAACATGCTATCCTCCAAATGCAATATACATTACAGTTGCAGCACCGCGAACACCAAGCGCAGCTGTAGAATACGCACCCCAGACATCAAGCATAAACCCCGTGCGAGTTTTGTTTGTCGCGCTTGGAAAATATGCTTGCCCCATTAGTGGCATTGCAATAACTGCTTGGCAATAATTTGGAAAAGCCGGCATGAACGTTACATTTGCCGACTCGACTGAAGAACCAACTGCCGTTCCAATTTTAATTATATTCCCACCCGGAAGTGCAAAAGTACCGTTACTGAACAGTCCAGAAAACTGGTCTAGCCTAACTGCATGCGCAGGAGCTGTTGCCAAACCAACTGATTGTGGTTTAGAAAATACATTTGACGCATCCAGGCCTGGCAATGTCGCCCATGCACTCCACACCATGGTTTTTGCGGTATAAAACCGGAATGCAAATGCTCCTGACGTGGTATTGCAGTATTGCAGTGCGATGCCATTTTGCGGAGCCGTGGTAAATAACACACCAGGACCGGCAGCCGGAACATTTGAGGCATTAGAGTCAAAATATGAAAGCCCCGTGGATGCTGAATTTGCATCACCTACAGAGCCATTACTGCCAGCAGTTGAGCTATTGATTGGCGTAAAGGCGCTTTCGACTTGCGATACGTTTGGCAATTTCGTCCACGCACTCCACGTCATGGTTTTAACGGTATAAAACCGGAATGCAAATATTCCTGACGTGGTATTGCAGTATTGCAGTGCGATACCATTTTGCGGCGCAGTGGCAAATAACACACCTGGACCTGGAGCCGGAAAATTTGAGGCATTAGAGTCAAAATATGAAAGCCCTGCGGATGCTGAATTTGCATCTGCTACGGAGCCATTACTACCGGCAAGGCTAGCATTCAGCGGTCCAAACAGTTTTGCAGACTGAGTTTCAATCGCTTTCGCTAGCTGTCTATTATTAGACGCATCCAGCTGCATGCCTGCTGACTCAACTACATTTGCCAGCTCCTCCTGCCAGCTATCGAACAGTTCATAACCTGGCGTGGTCGCCGGCTGCCCTGTCTGCGGATCTCCGGGGCCGAATCCGTGTTTCCCAGCGCCGAATTTGTCCCGTACCGGGTTGCGGTTGTCGCCTACTCGCCTCATTGGTCTACCCCTCCATATGCAATCAAAACCGTGCTGACTGCCGGCGTTTCCCGACGGATCACGCACTCCATCATTGTGTCTCCCCATGTTCTCAGCGGCTCATCAGAGCCGGACTCTGTTGTCGCCTCCATCACCCGCGTGCCTGCTGTCACATTGAGCGCCCAGGTATGCCGCCAGCCGATGTCCTGTAGTGGCTCCTCACAGCTCATTTCGCAGTGGTGGTAGCGAAATCGGGTGATGGTGGCGCCTGGGTAGCCCAGCCGCGCCGCCAATTGCAAAAAGCGCGGCACGCGCGCGCCGCCGGTGTCGGTCAGTTTGGCCACCACCGCTTGCTGGCGAGCCAGCAGCGTCTGCTCGCCCACCGTGCAGGCGTCAGGCAGGCCCAGGCTGGCCTCCCATTCCGGCAGCAGCGCCACCGCGCAGCGCGGGTCGGACTCCTGCAGCAGCAGCTGGGCGCGGGTGTCGGCGTCGGCCAGCCTCACGGCCAGCGTGGCCAGCAGCGTGGCCAGCTCGCTGCCGTCCTCCGCCATCAGAGCCAGGCCAGGCGGCAGCAGCGCCGCCAGCTGCTGCTGGTAGTGGGCTGCTGTCATTGCCATGTGATGTTCCCCATCACCGCCAGCTCGCCCACTCCGCACACGATGTCCGCCGCCGGCGCCAGCAGCTGGTGGTCGTACTCGCCCGGCGCGCCGGAGATCTGTTCCGTGATGTGGCTGCGCGGAATGGTGACGGGCGTGGTGGTGCCGCTGCGCACCGGCGCGCCCTCGCTGGCCAGCACCGCCGCCAGCGCGTCCGTCACCGCCTGGCGGATGGCCGGCGTGTCTGGCGTCAACCGGATGCGAAAATCAATAGGCCGGCGAATGGGCGCCAGCGCGTAGATCTCGCTGAACGGCGTGCCGGTCTGCTCCAGGTGAGCCTGCACCGCCGCCACTTCGGCAGCGTCCGGGATTAGGTCCGTGTCGCCATCGCGGACGAAATACACGCCGATCGAGCCCGGGCCCAACAGCCTGGGCGCTGCCCAGGCGCGTGTCACGCCAGGCACCTCCCGCGCCCATAGCTCCCAGTCCTGGGCCCGGCCCACCTGGCCGCTGTTGTAACGCGCCTCCATCACCCGGGCGCGCAGCTCGTCGATGGACTCCAGATCCGCGCCGCCGGACAGCCCTGGCGCCAGCACCTCCAACTCGCCGTTGATGCCCGGCACCGGGTTGACCAGCCGCAACTTGGCCCCGGGCTCGGTGTTGCCGGCCGCGCCGGGCTGGACGCAAATCAGCCGCACCGTAGCGGCGGCCGTGCCGGTATCCGGCAATGTCACGCCATCGACAACCGCGAACAGCGCGCCATCGGCTCGCGCCAGCTGCTCGCCGGCGGGTAAAGGGGCCTTGTTGGCGCCGGTGGCGCGCGCGCTGCCGCTG
>NZ_JAJOHV010000013.1 GCF_021129175.1 Chromobacterium piscinae
CAAATATTTGTAGAACTTACAGCCGCCGCCGACCAGCGCCACCGCCGAGGCGGTGTGATGGGGAGAGCGATACGGCCGCACCCGCCAGCGCCCCGGCTGGAAGCCCTGGGATCCCAGCGATTGCACCGCCGCGCTCTCCAGCGCCTCCCGCTCGGACAAGGGCGGCAGCAGACCCGGCAGCCTGGCCGCCAGCATGGACTTGCCGGTGCCGGGCGGCCCCATCAACAGCAGACTGTGCCCGCCGGCCGCGGCAATCTCCAGCGCGCCGCGCGCGATGGACTGGCCTTTGACATCGCCGAGATCGGGATAGTTCGGCCACTCTCCGCCCAACACGCCGGCAAACGGCTCCAGCGGCTGCAAACCGTTCAAGAAGGCGCAGGCCTGAGGCAAAGACGCCACCGCGTAAATGGCTGCGCCGCCAACCACAGCGGCTTCCGCCGCGCTGTCGGCAGGCAACACGAAGGCCCGGCCCGCTGCATGGCACTGGCAGGCCATCGCCAACGCGCCGCGCACCGGACGCACCGCGCCGCTGAGCGCCAACTCGCCGGCGAACTCATAATGGGCGATATCGTCGTTCTTCACTTGGCCGGAAGCCAGCAGGATGCCGATGGCGATGGGGAGGTCGAAGCGGCCGGAGTCCTTGGGCAGGTCTGCAGGCGCCAGATTGACGGTGATCTTGCGGGCGGGAAATTCGAACCCCGAGGTAAGGATGGCGGCGCGGACGCGGTCCCGGCTTTCCTTCACCTCGGTGTCGGGCAGGCCGACGATATTGAACGCGGGCAGGCCGTTGGCGAGGTGGACCTCGACGGCAACCTCCGGCGCGTCAAGCCCGGACAGCGCCCTGCTCGCCACCACCGCCAGCGTCATGGCGCTCAGGAGTGGCCGAGTTCGGACTGTTCTTCCGCTTTAGCCGCGGCCTCATCCGGGAACACTTGGTTCTCCAGCCTGGCCAGGCGCGACTCCAGCGCGGCCAGCTTTTCCCGCGTGCGCGCCAGCACCGCCTGCTGCACGTCGAATTCCTCGCGGGTGACCAGATCCATCTTGGAGAACGTGGAAGCCATCATCGCGCGGACGTTCTTCTCAATGTCCTTGGCCGGGCTGGCGGCGATGGTCTCGCTGATCTTGGCGCTGATTTCTTCAAACAGTTTCTGGCTCAACATGGTAGCGGCTCCCGCAGTGTCTTGATCTTCAGCCGAGTGTAGCAAAAAGCGCCCTCGCGCTCCCGCATTTCCTGCCCGCAAGGACATGTCAGCCTGTCTCCAGCATTCATCCAGGCCATGCTGCGGCGCAGCGATGCACCAAAACTGTGCAGCATAAGCAGCCCCGGCGCACAAGGAAAGTGCCAAAACGGACAGCGCGGCCTTTTTTGCAGTGCATCACAATTCAGAGAACGCCCACCGCGGGCTGGCACGATTCCTGCATAACCATCCGCAGCAGAACCATCTGTCAATCGTCCGAGAAGGAGCCGCCATGAAACTCGTTACCGCAGTGATCAAGCCGTTCAAGCTTGACGAAGTCCGCGAAGCGCTGTCCGCCATCGGCGTACAAGGCGTCACCGTTTCCGAGGTCAAGGGCTTCGGCCGCCAGAAAGGCCATACCGAGCTGTATCGCGGCGCAGAATACGTCGTCGACTTCCTGCCCAAGGTGAAGCTGGAAATCGCCATCGACGACGCGCTGCTGGACCAGGTGGTGGAAGCCATCGAGAAGTCCGCCCGCACCGGCAAGATCGGCGACGGCAAGATCTTCGTCTACGACCTGGAGCAGGTGATCCGCATCCGCACCGGCGAAACCGGCGCCGACGCGGTCTGACCGCTTTGTGAAACTGGGGAAACCATAATGAAAAAGATACTCGCTGCAATGGCTTCCGGGCTCGCTGCCCTCTCGCTACCCGCGCTGGCCGACGCGCCGGCCGGTCCGGCGGTGGTCGCCGCCAAGGTGATCAACTCCGGCGACACTGCCTGGATGCTGACCTCCACCGCCCTGGTGCTGTTCATGACCATCCCCGGCCTGGCGCTGTTCTACGGCGGCATGGTCCGTAAGAAGAACGTGCTGGCCACGCTGATGCAGAGTTTCGCCATCACCGCGCTGGTAACCGTATTGTGGGCCGTGGTCGGCTACAGCCTGGCCTTCACCGTGGGCACGCCGTATATCGGCGATCTGTCCCGCTTCATGCTGGATGGCATGGTGTACATGAAGGATGCCGGCAAGCTGGCCGTGCACCCGCTGGCCGGCACCATTCCGGAATCGGTGTTCATGACCTTCCAGATGACCTTCGCCATCATCACCCCGGCCTTGATCACTGGCGCCTTCGCCGAGCGGATGAAGTTTTCGGCGATGCTGGCCTTCATGGCGCTGTGGTCATTGCTGGTCTATGTGCCGGTGGCGCACTGGGTATGGGCGCCGGGCGGATGGATGGGCGACAAGGGCGTGCTGGACTTCGCTGGCGGCACCGTGGTGCACATCAACGCCGGCGTGGCCGGTCTGGTGACCGCGCTGGTGCTGGGCAAGCGCGTGGGTTTCGGCCGCGAGGCGATGCCGCCGCACAACCTGGTGCTGACTCTGGTGGGCGCGTCGATGCTGTGGGTAGGCTGGTTCGGCTTCAACGCCGGCTCGGCGGGCGCCGCCGACGGCCGCGCCGGCATGGCGATGGTCACCACCCAGGTCGCCACCGCGATGGCGGCGCTGGCCTGGATGTTCGCAGAGTGGGCGACCAAGAAGAAGCCGTCGGTGCTGGGCATCGCCTCCGGCGCCGTGGCCGGCCTGGTGGCCATCACTCCGGCCGCCGGCTTCGTCGACGTCAAGGGCGCGCTGATCATCGGCCTCGCCGCCGGCGCGGTGTGCTTCTGGGGCGCCACCGGACTCAAGCACATGCTGGGCTATGACGACTCGCTGGACGCTTTCGGCGTGCACGGCGTGGGCGGCATCCTGGGCGCGCTGCTGACCGGCGTGTTCGCGGTCAAGGACATCGGCGGCGCCGATGGCAGCCTGGCCACCCAGGCGCTCGGCGTCGGCGTGACCATCGCCTACTGCGGCATCGTCACCTTCATCCTGCTGAAACTGGTGGACATCGTGCTGGGGCTGCGCGTCGCCGAGGACGAAGAGCGCGAGGGCCTGGACCTGGTGCTGCACGGCGAGCGCGTGGAATAAGCCGCCAGAATCGAAGATTGTTGTGTAAGGGACTTGGCGGGGCTTCGGCCCCGTTTTTTTTTCGTCACTCAAAAATGAAAAACCGGCCAGAGGCCGGTTTTGATCGATGCGACAAGCTTACTTGACGATGCGCAGGCTGGGACGCCCGCTTGGGCGGTTCGGCGACGGATCGTCGCCGCCGGAATCCGGCGCGTCCTCTTCGGCGCTGACCGGCTTCAGGCTGGCCGCCTCCTCGCTCATCGGCTCCACCTCGAAGCCCATGCCTTCGCCGGTCTCCCGGGCGAAGATGGACATCACGTTGCCGATGGGCACCCAGATGTCGCGCGATACGCCGCCGAAGCGGGCGGAAAACGAGACCCACTCATTGTCGATGCGCAGGTTCTTGGTTGCGGTATCGGCGATGTTCAGCACGATCTCGTTGTTCTTCACGTACTCGAGCGGCACGTCGGTGCGGCTGTTCACCCACACCACGATGTACGGGGTGTAGCCATTGTCGCCGCACCATTGGTGCAGCGCGCGCAGCATGTACGGCTTGGTGCTGGAGCTCATCGCGTCTCCTTTACTTGCGCATCGCCTTTTCGGACGGGGTCAGCGAATCGATGAAGGACTGGCGCTGGAAGATGCGCTCGGCGTACTTGAGGATGGGGGCGGAGCTCTTGCCCAGGTCGATATTGTAGTGCTCCAGACGCCACATCAGCGGGGCGATGGCCACGTCGATCATCGAGAAATCGTCGCCCAGCATGAATTTCTGCTTGGAGAAGATCGGCGCGATGGTGGTCAGGCCGTCGCGGATCGCTTCGCGCGCCTTGGTCGCTTCTTTGCCGGTGGCGCCGGCTTCCAGCGTTTTCACGTGAATGAACAGCTCGTTCTCGAAACGATGCAGGAACAGGCGGGCGCGGGCGCGCATCACCGGATCGGCCGGCATCAGTTGCGGGTGCGGGAAACGCTCGTCGATGTATTCATTGATGATGTTCGACTCATGCAGGATCAGGTCGCGCTCCACCAGAACCGGCACTTCGTTGTACGGGTTCATCACAGCCAGATCTTCCGGCTTGTTATGGATATCCACATCGATGATTTCGAAATCCATCCCTTTTTCGAAGAGCACGATACGGCAGCGCTGACTGAACGGGCAGGTGATTCCGGAGTAGAGGGTCATCATGGCGGAGAAAATCCTTGACTAACTTAAAAAATGAGTGCAGCGCGCATTCTAGCACTTTCCAGTGGCCACATTCCAGTCTTTCAACACAACATCATGATTGTAAAAAGAAAAAAGGCGGAATCTCTTCCGCCTTTTTCAACTCGTCCGACGGCTTTAGTGCACGTCGCGCCAGTATTCCTTCTTCAACAGATACACCAGCGGGAACAGCAGCAGGCCGAGGAACATCACCACCACGTAGCCGATCTGCTGGCGTTTCACCGCGGCCGGCTCGCCCATATAGACCAGGAAGTTGGTCAGGTCGCGCATGCGGCGGTCGAACTCGGCGGTATTGGCCTTGCCGTTCTCCAGCTTGGTCAACGTGCCCGCCTTGACCAGTTCGAGCTTGTGCTCCTCCTGCCCTTCGGCGTTCTTCGCCGTTTTCAGCTCTTGCTCGCCCTGCCATTCCCAGAAGATGTGCGGCATGCCCACCTTGTCGAACACCAGGTTGTTCCAGCCGGTCGGACGGGACGGATCGCGATAGAAGCCGCGCAGATAGCTGTACAGATAGTCCGCGCCGCGGGAGCGGGCGATCAGCGACAGGTCCGGCGGCGTCGCGCCGAACCAGGTCTTGGCGTCCTGCTTGTTCATCGCGATGTTCATCTGGTCGCCGATCTTGGCGCCCTCCGGCATCAGGTCGGCCTTGATCTGCTCCTCGGTCAGGCCGATGTCCTCCAGCCGGTTGTAGCGCATCATGCTGGCCGAGTGGCAGGACAGGCAGTAGTTGGCGAAGATCTGCGCGCCGCGCTGCAGGCTCTCGGTATCCTGGATGTCGATGTTCGCCTTGTCGAGTTTGGGCCCGCCCTCGTTGGCGAAGGCCGGCATCGCGACAGGCAGCGCCAGCGCCGCGGCGGCGATCAGGTGACGGATCTTGTTTTTCATTTTCCTTATCCCCTTGCTTACACGTTCATGGCGAACAGCGCGGCCAGGAACACGGTCAGCGCCACCATGGCCACAAACTGGATCTGGCGCTTGGCGTTGGTATCGGTCACCCGCTCCGGCACCGGGACGCTGCCCACGTCGTTCTTGGTGTAGAACGGCATGCCCAGGAAGAAGGCGAAGTAGATCACCGAGAAGATCTGCGAGATCAGCGTGCGCACTTCGGTCGGCGGCATCGCGCCCAGAATGCCCAGGCCGATGAACGCGGCGATGAACAGGATCAGCGCGATCTTGAACTTGGGACCGCGATAACGGATGGACTTGATCGGCGAGCGGTCCAGCCACGGCAGGAAGGCGATCAGCACCACGGCCGCGCCCATCGCCAGCACGCCCCACACCTGAGTGCCGGCGAACGACGGCACGGCGCGCAGGATCGCGTAGAACGGGGTGAAGTACCATACCGGCGCGATGTGCGGCGGGGTCTTCAACGGATCGGCCTGGTCAAAGTTCGGGTGCTCGAGGAAGTAGCCGCCCATTTCCGGCAGGAAGAACACGATCACCGAGAACACCACCATGAACACCACGACGCCGAGGATGTCCTTGATCGTGTAGTAAGGGTGGGAATAGATGCCGTCCAGGTACAGGCCGGTATTCGGATCCTTGGGCTGCTTCTTGATCTCCACGCCGTCCGGGTTGTTGGAACCCACTTCGTGCAGGGCCATCAAGTGGGCCGCCACCAATGCCAGCAGCACCAGCGGCACGGCGATCACGTGCAGCGCGAAGAAGCGGTTCAGCGTGGCGTCGGACACCACGAAGTCTCCGCGTATCCACAGCGACAAGTCGGGGCCGATCACCGGGATGGAGCCGAACAAGTTGACGATCACCTGGGCGCCCCAGAACGACATCTGACCCCAAGGCAGCAGGTAACCCATGAAGGCTTCGGCCATCAGGCACAGGAAGATCAGCGTGCCGAACACCCACACCAGTTCGCGCGGCTGCTTGTATGAGCCGTAGATCAGGCCGCGGAACATGTGCAGATACACCACGACGAAGAACATCGACGCGCCGGTGGAGTGCATGTAGCGGATGATCCAGCCGCCGGCCACGTCGCGCATGATGTACTCGACCGAGGCGAAGGCGACCGGGACGCCGGCGGCGTTCAGCGTGCCATCCGGCTTGTAGTTCATGGTCAGGAAGATGCCGGTGACAATCTGCAGCACCAGCACCAGCATGGCCAGCGAACCGAAGAAGTACCAGAAGTTGAAGTTCTTGGGCGCGACGTACTTGCCCCATTGACTTTCCCACAGGGCGGTCAGCGGGAAACGCTCGTCCACCCAGTTAAGCAATTTTTGCGCTTTGCTCATTTTTCGCCCTCAGCTTATTTGTCGTCGCCAATCAGCAGGCGGCTATCGGACAGATACTTGTGCGGGGGGATTTCCAGGTTCTTGGGCGCCGGCACCCCTTTGAACACGCGGGCGGCCAGATCGAACTTGGAACCATGGCAGGGGCAGTAGAAGCCTCCCAGCCACTCCGGCCCCAGGTCGGCGGGGGCCAGGTCGGGCCGGAAGGTCGGCGAACAGCCCAGGTGGGTGCAGATGCCCACAGCCACCAGGAATTGCGGCTTGATCGAACGGTTTTCGTTCTGGCAGTACTTGGGCTGTTGATCGACTTCGGATTTCGGATCGACCAGCTTGGGATCGTTTTTGGGCAGGTTCTTGATCTGCTCGGGCGTGCGGCTGAGCACCCACACCGGCTTGCCGCGCCATTCGACGTTGATCTTCTGGCCGGCTTCGATCTTGCCAATGTCGACCTCGACCGGCGCGCCGGCCGCCTTGGCCCTCTCGGACGGGAAAAAGCTCATGAAAAATGGCGTGGCCGCGCCGACTACCGCAACACCCCCAACAGCGCTGGAAGCGATCGTCAGAAAACGACGGCGCCCCGTATCGACTTGCTGTTCACTCATTACAGTCATCCTCAATCGTGGAAATCGAGCCCTAAACCGCTGGATTTTACCCGATTACTAGTAGGGACTTGAAGCTTCTATGCAAATAAATTGAGCGAGACGCCAGCAACTTGCTTAAACAGGGTTATAAACGTCAATAAATTCGACATTTATGCCAGAGACTTGCGCCAAATGCTCGCCTAGTGCCTTGATGCCAAAGCGTTCCGTGGCATGATGTCCAGCGGCGACGAATGCCACATCGCTTTCCATCGCCATGTGGTAATTCTGTTCCGATGCTTCGCCGGTGATGAAAACGTCAACCCCGAGCGCGATCGCGTCGGCGAAAAAACCCTGCGCCCCGCCGGTGCACCAAGCCACTCGGCGTACCGGCTTGTCCTGCCGCCCCAGCAGCTGCGCCTGCCGCCCCAGCGCCCCGGTCACATGCTCGGCGAAGGCTGCGGCATCGCCGCCACCCGCCCACTCGCCATGCCAGAGCAGGTTCTGCTCGCCGGCCTGCCCCGTCGGCTCCAGCCCCAGCGCCCTGCCCAGCTGCGCGTTGTTGCCCAGTTCCAGATGCCCGTCCAACGGCAGGTGATAAGCCAGCAGACTGATATCGTGCTGCAGCAAGGCGCGGATACGCTGCTTCTTCATGCCGCAGATGCGCGCGTCCTCGCCTTTCCAGAAATAACCGTGGTGCACCAGGATCGCGTCCGCCCCTCTTTTCGCCGCAGCATCGATCAAGGCCTGCGACGCTGTGACCCCGGTCACTATCTTCCTGATCTCGCCGCGCCCCTCCACCTGTAGGCCATTGGGCGCGTAATCTTTGTAGCGCCACGGCTCAAGGCAGGTATCCAGGATATTCTGCACATCACTTATCTTCATGATTTCCATTCCCTCAATATCGATTATCAATGCGACTTTGTCATCATGGTCGCCTCACCCGGCGTTACACATCGTAAAAACCGCTCTATTTTTGCCGGATGTTTTCAAAGTCGATAAAATCCCTGAATCTCTGGACTTGCGCTAGGCATGCCTGAACCAGCTTCGCTCGGCCTCGCTCCCGCCGAATACTCCAGTCCGGGTCCAAACAGGCGGCATTCGGCCCAATGCTATTTTTAAAACTTGCCGGCATCCGCTTATCGCTCGCGCAGCGCCGTGCGAAGCCGGACGCCAGGTTTCGCAAGCCGTCACGGGTAACGAAACCGATCATACAGGAAGCTTCAATGACCATTCTCGTTACCGGCGGCGCCGGCTTCATCGGCGGCAACTTCGTTCTCGACTGGCTGGCCGGCCGCGAGGAGACCGTTGTCAATCTGGATGCTCTGACTTACGCCGGCAATCTGGAAACCCTGCGCACGGTCAGAACCAAACCCAGCCATGTTTTCACGCATGGCGACATCGGCGACCGGGAGCTGGTGGCCAAGCTGCTGCGCGACCATCGCCCGCGGGCCATCGTCAATTTCGCCGCGGAAAGCCATGTAGACCGCTCGATACACGGCCCAGGCGATTTCATTCAGACCAATATCGTCGGCACCTTTAATCTTCTGGAATGCGCGCGTGAATACTGGAACGGGCTGGAAGCCGGAGAGCGCGAGGCCTTCCGTTTCCTCCATGTGTCCACCGACGAGGTATACGGCACGCTGCAGCCTGAAGATCCGGCCTTCGCCGAAACCAAGCGCTACGAGCCGAACAGCCCCTACTCCGCCTCCAAAGCGGCGTCCGACCATCTGGTGCGGGCCTGGCATCACACTTACGGCTTGCCGGTTCTGACCACCAATTGCAGCAACAACTACGGGCCCTACCACTTCCCCGAGAAACTGATCCCGTTGGTCATCCTGAACGCGCTGGCCGGTAAGCCGCTGCCCATTTACGGCGACGGGCGGCAAGTCCGAGACTGGCTGTACGTCAAAGACCATTGCAGCGCGATCCGCCGCGTCCTGGAAGCCGGCAAACCCGGCGAAACCTACAATGTCGGCGGCTGGAACGAGAAAACCAATCTCGAAGTGGTTAGCGCCATCTGCGGCATCCTGGATCAGCTGAAGCCCCGCGAGGATGGCCAAGCCTATCGCGAGCAGATCCAGTTCGTCGCAGACCGCCCCGGCCACGACCGCCGCTACGCGATCGACGCGCGCAAGCTGGAACGGGAATTGGGCTGGAAACCCGCAGAAACATTCGACAGCGGCATCCGCAAAACCGTCGAATGGTATTTGAACAATTCGGACTGGATAGAACATGTCAGCAACGGCAGCTATCGGGATTGGCTCGACAAGCACTACGGATGAGCACCATGCATCGCATATTGATAACCGGGAAAAATGGCCAGGTCGGCCATGAATTGCAACGCTCGCTGGCGCCGCTGGGTGAACTGATCGCCACCGACAGGCAGGAGCTGGACCTGGCCCAGAGCGAAGAGCGCATCGAACAGGCATTGGATCGCCTTCAGCCAGACATCATCGTCAATCCAGCCGCCTATACCGCGGTGGACAAAGCCGAAAGCGACGAGATGACGGCAAACGCCGTCAACGCTGGCGCCGTCGGCGTCATGGCGCGTTGGGCCGCCCGCCACGGCGTGTTGCTGGTGCACTACTCCACCGACTACGTATTCAATGGCGACGGCGAACGCCCCTGGCGGGAAGAGGACACCACTGCGCCTCAATCCGCGTATGGGCGCAGCAAGCTGGCGGGTGAGGAAGCCATCCGGCTCGCCGCCCCGCATCACCTGATACTCCGCACCAGCTGGGTCTTCGGCGCCCATGGCGCAAACTTCTTGAAGACCATGCTGAAACTGGGACAGGAACGGGATGCGCTCAAGGTCGTCAACGACCAGATCGGCGCGCCGGCATCCGCCGCCCTGATCGCCGACGTCAGCGCCGAGCTGATCCGCCGCTACTTGGCAACGCCAGCCAGCTTCGCGTTCGGGACCTACCACTTGGCTCCCTGCGGCGAAACCAGCTGGCACGGCTATGCCGTCTACCTGCTCCAGCGCGCCGCCGAATACGGCCTGGCGCTTAAAATCGATCCCACAAACATCCAGGGCATTCCCAGCAGCGAGTACCCTTTGCCAGCCAAACGCCCTGCCAACTCCAGGCTATGCTGCGACAAGCTGCAAGATACTTTCGGCATCGTTCTGCCCGAATGGAAAAGCGGCGTAGATCAAGTGCTGGCCCAATTGCTCAGCACCGCCGCCAACAGCGGCCGACCGCCTCGGGAATGACCACAGGAAACCGACAATGAAACGAAAAGGCATCATTCTCGCCGGAGGCTCCGGCACCAGGTTGTATCCGGCCACCATCGCCGTCAGCAAGCAACTGCTGCCGATCTACGACAAGCCGATGATCTATTATCCGCTGACCACGCTGATGCTGTCGGGCATCCAGGACATTCTGATCATCTCCACGCCACAGGACACACCTCGCTTCCAGCAGCTGCTAGGCGATGGCAGCCAATGGGGCATCAATCTGCAATACGCGGTCCAGCCGAGCCCTGATGGCCTGGCCCAGGCCTTCCTTATCGGCGAGACATTCATCAATGGCAACCCGTCGTCGCTGGTGCTTGGCGACAACATCTTCTACGGCCACGAGTTTTCCAATCTGCTGCAGGCAGCCAACATCCAGAGCGAGGGGGCAACCGTCTTCGCCTATCGGGTCAGCGACCCCGAGCGCTACGGCGTAGTGGAGTTCGACCAGCAAGGCCGCGCTCTTTCCATCGAGGAGAAACCCGCCAAAGCCAAATCGCACTATGCGGTGACCGGCCTGTATTTCTATGACTCGCAAGTCGTGGAAATCGCGAAAAGCATCAAACCCTCCCCTCGCGGCGAACTGGAAATTACCGACATCAACAATATCTACCTGCAACAACAGCAGCTAAATGTGCAAACCATGGGCCGCGGCTACGCCTGGCTGGATACCGGCACCCATGAGTCGCTGATGGAGGCGGGACAGTTCATCGCCACAATAGAGAGCCGCCAGGGCCAAAAAGTGGCTTGCCCGGAGGAAATCGCCTTCCGCAACGGCTGGATCGATGAAACGCAGGTGCTCCGGTTGGCTCAGCCGCTGCAGAAAACCGGCTATGGCCGCTATTTGCTCACAATGATTGCGAACTAATCCAAACAAAGCAGATTGAGCACAATGAACGTAATCGAAACCGACATCCCTGAAGTCAAAATCCTTGAACCCAAGGTATTTGGCGATGAGCGCGGCTTTTTCTTCGAGAGCTTCAACCACCAACGCTTCGAGCAAGCCATCGGCCATGCGGTTGCCTTCGTGCAGGACAACCACAGCCGCTCCGGCAAAAACGTCTTGCGCGGCCTGCATTACCAACTGGACCCGCACCCGCAGGGCAAGCTTGTGCGTGTCGTCTCCGGCGCCGTGTTCGACGTCGCCGTCGACATCCGCCCCGGCTCTCCATCGTACGGCAAGTGGGTAGGTGTGGAGTTGAGCGCCTCCAACAAGCGCCAGCTGTGGATACCTTCCGGTTTCGCCCACGGCTTCCTTACGCTGAGCGACGATGTCGAATTTCTATACAAGACCACCGACTATTGGCATCCGGAACTCGAACGCAGCCTAGCCTGGGATGATCCGGACTTGGCCATCGCCTGGCCGCTGAGCGGCATGCCCACGCTGTCGGTCAAGGACCAGACCGGCGCGTCGCTCGCCTCGCTAAAGCGTTAACCCCGCCCCATAAACAAACAGCCCCGCAGGCTTTCGCCTGAGGGGCTGTTCCGTTTCAGAGGGCCTTAAACCAGGCCCGTCTGAAGACTCGATTTACATCATGCCGCCCATGCCGCCCATGCCGCCCATGTCAGGCATGCCAGCGGCAGGCTTGTCTTCCGGCAGCTCGGCGATCATGCAGTCGGTGGTCAACATCAGGCCAGCTACGGAAGCGGCGTGCTGCAGAGCGGAGCGGGTCACCTTGGCCGGATCCAGCACGCCCATTTCCAGCATATCGCCGTATTCGCCGCTAGCGGCGTTGTAACCGAAGTTGCCCTTGCCTTCCAGCACCTTGTTCACCACGACCGACGGCTCGTCGCCTGCGTTCTTGACGATCTGGCGCAGCGGGGCTTCGATCGCGCGCAGCACGATCTTCACGCCGGCTTCCTGATCGACGTTGTCGGTCTTCAGGCTTTCCAGAGTCGCGCGGGCGCGCAGCAGGGCTACGCCGCCGCCAGGCACAACGCCTTCTTCAACCGCGGCGCGGGTGGCGTGCAGCGCGTCTTCGACGCGGGCCTTCTTCTCTTTCATTTCCACTTCGGTGGCGGCGCCGACCTTGATCACGGCAACGCCGCCAGCCAGCTTGGCCACGCGCTCTTGCAGCTTCTCGCGGTCGTAATCGGAAGTGGCTTCTTCGATCTGCTTGCGGATCTCGCCCACGCGCGTCTGGATGGTGGAGGCTTCGCCGGCGCCGTCGATGATGGTGGTGTTTTCCTTGCCCACTTCAACGCGCTTGGCTTGACCCAGCTGGTCCAGGCTTGCCTTTTCCAGGGTCAGGCCCACTTCTTCGGCGATCACTTCACCGCCGGTCAGCACGGCGATATCGGTCAGCATGGCCTTGCGGCGGTCGCCGAAGCCCGGAGCCTTGACAGCCACAACCTTCAGAATGCCGCGGATGGTGTTCACCACCAGCGTGGCCAGCGCTTCGCCTTCCACGTCTTCGGCGATGATCAGCAGCGGGCGGCCGGACTTGGCCACTTGCTCAAGCACCGGCAGCAGGTCGCGGATGTTGGAGATCTTCTTGTCGAACAGCAGGATGAACGGGTTGTCCAGCGCAGCGATCTGCTTGTCCTGGTTGTTGATGAAGTACGGGGACAGGTAGCCGCGGTCGAACTGCATGCCTTCGACGACGTCCAGCTCGTTGTTCAGGCTCTTGCCGTCCTCAACCGTGATCACGCCTTCCTTGCCCACTTTTTCCATCGCATTGGCGATGATTTCGCCAATGTCAGAGTCGGAGTTGGCGGAAATGGAACCCACCTGGGCGATTTCCTTGGAAGTCGCGCACGGCTTCGCGATCTTGGCGATCTCGCCAACCAGCGACACCACGGCTTTGTCGATGCCGCGCTTCAGATCCATCGGGTTCATGCCGGCGGCGACGTACTTCATGCCTTCCTGCACGATGGCCTGGGCCAGAACGGTGGCGGTGGTGGTGCCGTCGCCGGCCACGTCGGAAGTCTTGGAGGCCACTTCCTTCACCATCTGCGCGCCCATGTTTTCGAACTTGTCCTTCAGCTCGATTTCCTTGGCGACGGACACGCCGTCCTTGGTGATGGTCGGCGCGCCGAAGGAGCGGTCCAGCACCACATTGCGGCCTTTCGGACCCAAGGTCACTTTGACTGCATCGGCCAGGATGTTAACGCCAGTCACCATCTTGCTGCGAGCCGATTCACCAAACTTTACGTCTTTAGCTGCCATTCTCGAAATCTCCAAAATCTGTTTATGAAGTACAGGTATAAGGGTCGGATTACTCGACGATGCCCATTACATCTTCCTCGCGCATCACGAGGACTTCGTCGCCATCCACCTTGACGGTCTGGCCGGAATACTTGCCGAAGATAACCTTGTCGCCCACCTTCAGCTCCAAGGAGCGACGCTCGCCGTTTTCCAGAATCTTGCCGTTGCCTACTGCGAGCACTTGGCCCATGTCCGGCTTCTCAGCCGCCGCGCCGGGCAGAACGATGCCGGAAGCGGTCTTTTCTTCAGCCTCGAGGCGCTTGATAACAACACGGTCGTGCAGAGGGCGAATTGCCATGGATCTCTCCTGTTACATTGGCTGTTGAGCGTTGAACATCAGTTTGGTTTGGGTACGGTCAAGGTTTAGCACTCAACCATTTCGAGTGCCAATGATAGGGACGAGGTCGCTAGTTTTCAAGAGTCTACAACCTCAAAAATGCAGAAGTGCCCAAGCAGCCAGCGACAACCGGACTGCCCGCCCTAGTGATGATCGGTCTGAGCGACAGCTAGCTGATGAGGCTGACCAGCCCCGCTCAGATGTACTTAAGAAGTAACGAGCATGCTCGCCAAGCAGCCGACGTTCCCCCGGTATTGAGTAGCACGCGACTTTGGAGTCCAATCAACTGACCTCCTCCCGACGCCCCCCCGGTATTGAGTAGCACGTGACTTTAGAGTCCAATCAACCACACACGGAGATTGGATATGAAGAAACGATTCACCGAAGAACAGATCATCGGCTTCCTGCGCGAAGCGGACGCGGGAATGCCCATTGCCGAACTGTGCCGCAAGCACGCCTTCTCGGAAGCCAGCTATTACCTCTGGCGCAACAAATTCGGCGGAATGAATGTCTCGGAGGCCAAGCGTCTCAAGGAGCTGGAGACAGAGAATGCGCGCCTGAAAAAACTCCTGGCCGAGACCATGCTCGAGAACGAGATTGCCAAAGAAGCCCTGAGAAAAAAGTGGTGAGCGCACCGTCACGGCGGGAGCTGGTGCGCCATCTGGTGGGCAAAGGACTCAGCGAGCGCAAATCGCTGCGCCTGGCCGGCATGAGTCCCAGTTCATTCCGCTATCAGCCCGCCACCGACCGCAATGCCGCCTTGAAAGCGAGGATCATCGCGCTTGCGCAACGGTACCGACGCTACGGCGCCGGCATGATCTATTTGAAACTGTGGCAGAGCGGCATGGTGGTCAATCACAAGCGGGTGGATCGGCTCTATGCTGAGGCCGGTCTGCAAATTCGCCGGCGCAAGCGCAAGAAAATCCCTGTGGCCGACCGTCACCCACTGGCCCGTCCTTTGGCCGCCAATCAGGTCTGGTCGATGGACTTTGTGTTCGACCGAACGGCAGAGGGGCGGGGCATCAAGAATCTGACGGTAGTCGATGATGCCACGCATGAGGCAGTCGCCATTGTTCCGGAACGTGCGATGGGAGGTCTGCATCTGACCCGCGTCCTCGACCAGCTGGCGCAGACACGTGGCTTGCCCAAAGCCATCCGGACCGATAACGGCAAGGAATTCTGCAGCCGAGCGATGTTGACCTGGGCACACGCCCGTGGGGTGCAGCTCTTTCTGATCGAGCCAGGCAAGCCGAATCAGAACGCTTACATCGAATCATTTAACGGGCGCTTCCGGGATGAGTGCCTGAACGAACACTGGTTCACCAGCCTGCGCCATGCCCAGGTCGTCATCGAAGCCTGGCGTAGGGAATACAACAACGAAAGGCCCAAGAAAGCACTGGGTGGTTTGACGCCAGCTGCCTATGCCGAATCACTCGCAGAGAAATCAGGTAAATTAAGCCCGGACTCTAAAGCTCTCTGCTACTGAAAGTGGGGGACGTCGAATTAGTCGAGGATAGAAGCACATCCACGCTCACTTAGAACTAGCACCTATACGACACGACTTCCGCAATAACATCCAGCGCGGCGTGCGGAAACGAATAATCATACGATACAATCTAACATAGGTGAACATAAATATGAGGACAAAACCAATCAACCAAGGTGTTTTGTTCCAAAACAACATTGCAGGAACAACCGAAAATGAAGACAAAGCCCACAAATAAGGGGATGTCAAACTATTTCGCTGAGTACGATGACTAATCTCTTTAGATCCAACCATCCACAACACAACCCTCTTATAAATAATCTGATGCAAATGCAATGCATCTGGATATCCAATAGCACGATTTTGCAGGAATTTGCGCCTATATATTGAAAAAGTCGTTTCAAAAACAGGGTAGATCACACATAGCAAAGGAAACCAAGGAGAAACTTCAGCATGCCGTTGAACTAAAAGAACTGACACTTCCGCAATCATGAATCCAACCAAATAGGCTCCGCCATCACCTGCGAAAATCAATCCCCGGGGGAAATTCCAAAAGAGCAATCCAACAACAGCACCAATCATCGCAAAACAGATGCCTACCAATTCAATATCTTGCATCTTAAAAGAGACATATGCAATAGCTAAAAATATAAAAACTGCAACCACACCAGACAAGCCGTTATATCCATCAATTATATTTACCGCATGAGCAACGCCGCCAACGGCGATGACAGTCAACATTAGAGACAATAGCCACCAATGGCTGAGCAACTGATCTACACCAAAGATGTCCAAACGAGACAACCCGGCATTAATAGTAAAATAAGCAAGCAGTGCTGCAAAAAAGGTAGCCAATAATCGAGGCCCTGGACCAACTTTCTTGGTCATATCCTCAATCAGGCCAGCACCAAAAGCAGGTATCGATGACAATAATAAAAAAATCGGCATCCAAGATTGCGTAAGATAAAACAGCATGCCAAAACCTGCGACCAACCCAGACATAATCGGCACCCCGCCCACTCTCGGGACTGGAGTCGCATGAAACTTCTGCACACCACATAGGTCATGATCCGCAGAAAAATGTACGTGCAGATGCGAATAGCGAATTAAGCCTGCGCCAATAATAAGCGAGAAAAAAGTCGAGGAGAGCAAAATTAGTAGCATATAATTAATCACCTTGAAGAATGACAAGGAAAATATGTTTTTAAATTAGAAATTCCGTTCTTCCACAGCTTGTCAAAATCCCCCCAACTACTAAAGGTTGACACACTCAACATAAAAGCACAACCAAGGTGATAATAGCCGCTGCATACCCACTCTTGCTATAAAGCCCCCCCCACCCGACTAGCCTGTGACTCCATTTATTTATATGCGACAAGCTTTCAGAATACAATAATCAGTGCACTGAATTATTAAGCTACACCTTACTTCATTATGCATCACCCTGAAAACCTACAACAAATAAAAACAAAATTGAGATATTGCATATTTTCAAGAATGTCAATTTACTCTTAGGCAGAAAATTCTTTAACCATTCAATTCAAATGTCGACTTTTCAGCATGCTTATTACAACCTCCCTACAATTGCCATCTTTGAAATTATTAGCACTGTAAAATTTTGCGATACCTTCAATTAAATGAGTCATACTCAATATTAATCTGCAGCTAGAAAACATATAGCCGCACACCATGACATATCGCAAACAAGCCATGTATCACTTGGTAGTGAATATATTATTAAATGATTAAAAATCTAATTTTATAGTGCGTATTTTCAACGATAAGACTGACATACACATTACAACTCAACCATTTCAGCCACTCACTCTCGCTATATGCCCCTACCAACGAATAGAACATAGAAATACACAAAACCGCGTAGCTCTATATAGCCCCCCAGCCAATGTAAAAATAATTTCCTGTGTCTGATGAAGCCCAACAGTACAAGTCACATTAAGATTACCCTATTGCTTACGCACACGAATTAAAAAAGCTGAGAGAGCTCTTTCTTTCATCAAAGAATATGCAAATCCACTCGTGCATGCAAAGTCATATATTTCTATATTGCTACGCATCCGCTATTTAGTCATGAATTCCAACTGTGCTAAAGCTTGGCACATATTATTTACAAGACAACCGGGGAAACCGTACTAAAATAAGTTATGCCCTAGGGAAATTTAGAAGCTCCTTAAGCTCCTCAGGTGGTATTGGCAGTCCTTTAAATGCCTGCCAAGCACATGAACTACCCGGAAACAATACTACAATAATAGTAATGAAAATGGCTTTAAAATAGTTAGATAATGAGCAATTGAAAACGTACCACTTTTCAAGTTCACCTTTGTAAGGAGCAATCACATTTTTATAGAACTCCAGCTGATCTTTACTATCAGCCAACATATCCTCCTCGCCACGGAAAATAATAGAACCAACACCAGAAAGACCAGGTTTTACTTGTCTAACGACCTCTTGCACCTCTGGCGCATAAGCACCAAATGTTTGCACGGTCAATGGGCGCGGTCCAATTACACTCATATCTCCGAAAAAAATATTCAGTAATTGGGGTAGCTCGTTGATTTTTGTTTTCCTTAAAAAACGACCCACAGGAAGTATACGAGAATCATTTTTTACAGTGACAGTTCCAGTACCTAAAGTAGGGCTATTTTTTAGCATTGTCGCAAATTTATAAAGCTTAAATTTCTTACCATTTTCTCCAAGCCGCTCTTGCATGAAGAAAATCTCACCTTCTCCTGTAAACTTCAGCAGGAAAGCGATTGGCACCAGTAAAGGGGAAAGTATCAATAAAGCCAAGCCTGAAAAGAGAACATCAAAAAAACGCTGCATAGCCAACCCCCTTACATTCGCTGATCAAGATATTTACCTGTTTCTTTATGCATAAAATCAGGTATTAGATCAAAAAAAAGCTTCAATAGATCACTTTTAGACCAGCTTGCTTGCCTCCGTAGATTCTCTATCCCGAGGGTAAATTCGTGCAACTGATCCGCGTTAAATTCAGCTGAATTTTTAATAACACCAATATCGCTGAATTTATCAAGGTTCAAGACTTCTTTATTAGTAAAGAATTCCTCAAAATCTTTCTCTCCAGTCGTATCACTCTTAAAGAAATAACAAGGCCATTTCTTATCAGAGATCAATTCTTGAGAATGATTTCTAGCTTCATCTTCACTTGCACACTCGAAAGCCTCATATCCTAAATCATTCAAATATCGCTTCGCTATTTCCGAAAAGGTAATTAAATGCAATTTATCGCTCATTTTTGGGAAAAATATATCCCGATTCTCACCTAGTAGTCCCGACATTAAACAAAGCTCACCAGACTCTTGGGGCGTAACAAAATAGCGCTTAACATCATATGGTGCTGTAATAGGCTGTTTTTTCGCAAATCGCTGATTAAAGCCGTGCAATAAGGAACCATCAGAAAAAGCTACATTTGCAAAGCGCGCCATGGAAATAGGTTGTTCTAAACTCTCTTTCATCAAGAACATTTCCATAATACGTTTACTAGCCCCCATCATATTTACAGGGTTTGTTGCCTTATCTGTTGACACACAAAAATATTTTTTGGTTTCCTTGGACTTAGCAACTCGTAAAGTCTTAACCGTATTAAATATATTTACATCAACCATGCGCATTAAGGTAAAGGGGTCTTTTTCTCCACGCACATGCTTTAATGCGGATAAATTAAAAATATAATCGTATGGCCCTTCGGTATCAACTAACGCCTCAAACTCTCTACTACCACAATCTATAGCAAATGTTTTAAAATCACCAGTTATATAGCCGAGGGTACTACGAATATCTCGCACCAACTCAACCATATTATTTTCACTCAAGTCAACTACATGTAAAGCCGCGGGTTCTCGCTTGAATATCTCTCGCGTTACAGCCTGCCCAATAGTGCCCGCACCACCAATGACTAGAAAGCGTGATCCTTTTATTAGCTCTATCAAATGCTCATTGTATGCATTGATATCTGACTCAAAGAAGCCAGAGTCCCTTCCAATTAAAGAAAGAATATTCATTTTTACCCTTTATAACTATTGAATAATCTCTGCTCGGGAGATAAAAAAGCATTTTTCAATCCGCCTGCAACACTTACTTTAGGCTTCCAATTTAATAATTTACAAGTATTTGATATGTCTACTTGCAAGCTATCGAGTAAGCTTGTTGCCGCTGAATCCATACCCACTAACTGAGCAGCTCGTCTCAAGATTTTAGGGTGTACTGAAAATAATCTAGCAGGACGGTTTAAGGCTACTCCTATCTCGGTCAAGAGGCCAACGGTGGATATGTCTACTCCATCACTGATCAGGAACGTTTGATTAGCTGCAGATGGATGTGAAACAACGATTTCGATCAGGTCTATAAGATTCTCTATAGAAACTAAACTTCTAAGATTATCTTTAATCGATGCAAATGGCAGTGGTACTCCACGTTGAATCCAATCAACTAGCTTCCCAAAGTTCCCAGGTGCATTCGCACCATAAATCAATGGCGGTCGTATGATTACGAACTCCATGCCACTATATTCACATATTTCCACTATTCCATTTTCCGCTTCAAATTTTGATATAGCATATGGCGAATGCGGATTAGGTTCAGAAGAACTAGTAAAGGCTTTTTCTGTAGTTATATTTCCATTTACACCTATCGAGCTGATAAAAACAAATCTTTTGACACCCTGCTTTGCCGCCTGCCTCGCTAAATTAATAGTTCCTCTTGAATTAATTTCACGAAAGCTTTCTAAAGGATTCTGGCTTCTTTCATTTAATACATGAGCGCGTCCTGCCAAATGAATAACAGTCGAACAATTCCTCAACGCAACAGCCCAGTCTGTGGTTGAGTTGATATCACCGACGGCAATAGCACTAGAGTTTCGCTCATTCGTCCTCGATGCCATTACAATTTTGTAATCACTATTTAATAAAGCACTCGTCAAGGCAGAGCCGACAAAACCGTCAGAACCGGTTATAAGTACTTTTGACATCAAATCCTCACTGATTTTTTTTTAATTTACACGCAAATAAAAAAATTACGCATAAAAATAAAACATCCTGAAATCTTCGCCTGTAACTATAAGAATGCAATGTCAAATAAATTCTATCTGCAAGATTCATCCGCTTTAATCTATATTCAAGGCCGTCTTTCGTGGGGAAAAGGCTTGACATTCTAGCAGCTTCTTCAATATATCTACCATCACTAATGAAACGAAAGCGGCGTAAAATAGCTTTAATGCCTAAATTAACGCCAATTTCATTGCTATAGTGCTGTCGATATCTCATGCTATCAACCGGATCTACTACCCATTTATGTCCATGCGAACGAACAAATGCATATATCAGCCAGTCATGAAACCAAACATCTTTTAGATCTGCCTGCTTTTCAATCACCCAGGCTTTCAACTCATCATAGACTTGCCTCTCTAAAACAAACGTACAACCTGGACCAGGAGAGGCAAAAAAGAAATCTAATTTTTTTTGTTTTTGCGATTTATTTACAAATTTTTCTTTCCCATCCGGCCAAAACGCCATGACACAGCTGGAGTAGCCCTGCGCTGAATTATCTTTAAGTGAACTAATCGAATTTTCAATTTTATTTAGGTGCCAAACATCATCTTGGTCTGAAAATCCAATATATTCTGAATTACCTACATCTGCATCTCTAATCAATCTTAAAAAATTTTTACAGGCACTTCCCATTCTGGTTGTATTTCCAGAAAGTACATTTATTTTATCGCTATGTTTTTTTTCATACTCAGCAAGAATCGTACATGTCTTGTCATCCGAGCTATCATCACTAATAGCAATACTTATATTTACATTTCTTTGCGACAAAATACTATCTAATTGTGGCCTTAACCAGCTCGATCCATTGTAAGTCGCAAGGAGGATTGTACAGTTTGGTTTCATATTCACACCGATGCTACTTATGTTAATTAGTGTTCCCGGAAGAGTTATTTTATTGTGTATAGGTCTAATTTAATTCTATATGGAAATATTTGAGATTAACATGCGCAAATAAATATCATTATTAATAGCCAGCCTTCTTACTAGAGAGCTTTATACTATTAGCTAATTGGCAAGATATTATATTAAATTGGAATTGTTCTTCTTTACCAGTAATCACCATTCATCGTGATTACCGACTATACAGCAACCTATACACTCTGTGGTAGCTGATAATAATCCTAAACAAATCACGCCATCGCAGAACTCAAAGATTCGCGCATTCCTATCAATAAGTAATCTCTGCTTAAGAATTTGATACGATGAAAGACAAATACGCTCCTAAAATCAGTATGCCTATCACTATTACATCACAGATGGCTATTTTCCGGAACTATTACCATTACCTCGACGCCTAGCATCACAGTGTCGCACTAACAAGCAGTCAACTGCCATGCTCTAGGCATTCTGGAATGAGTGTTAATCTAGATATTTATCTTAAAATCGTCTTCTCAGGAAATTGAGCATCTCTCCAATACTGATCAAAGCCTCAGGAAATGATAATTTTCTGAATTATTTCAATCGCATGTGTTATTTCTTAATTGTGCAAAGAATCACGCTTATCATAACTCCCACTCAGCCAGTATATTTATCTTGATGCATACGCGCACTTAATGCAGCGACGCAAAGAAAAATCATATGTCCCGCCTTCGGAACAAGTAGTACTTCGTGGAAAAAACCTATTGCCAATAAAGAAAAAATAAAAATATAAAAACCCTTCTTTGCCACAGCACTCGTCACCGCAAAAATCACATCCTGACTTCCTATCGATTTGGAGGTCTGTACAAAAAATATACAGCAACATAAGAAAAAACCCAACACACCAATTTCAGAAAGCACTCTGAAATACAACATATCTAAAGGCCCAGGTGATCCATATTGATAAGAAAACTGCAAAAAAGAAAGAAAACCACCACCTAGTATTAACTTTGTAATATCCAACCATTGAATGTAGTTATTAATATTTTCAGCACGCATCAACCAGGATGGGTCACTAGCGCCTAAACTCGCCGTATAAGCCACAGACATTTTCCCGCCAACTAAAAACATACCTGCCAATGCAAGTAAAGTTATGACGAAAAATTTAATGCCTGATCTTTTCAGTAGCAAATATAACGCAGAAATAGTCAATAAAAATGCAATGGATCTAGAATCAGAAATACCAAGGCCAACAAAATAAATAAGCAATGTCACGTATGAAATTTTATCATTAAATAATAAATAAATTATTAGTGATGTTGCTATTATTGTTGCGAATACATATGGTTGGGAGGAGAACCCATAACTTCCTATAATGCAATTAACCTGCTCTAAGGATGGGCCAGAATTAACACAAAGCGATTGATCAAGAACGCGAGAAGCCAGCGCGGCTAAAATATTTCCAATAGCCATAATATTTATGGCTGCGAATAAGATCTTTACATCACTCATTTTGGCTGAGCGTAAGAAATGGAAAGGATAAAGTAGAGACATTATCATGAAGATATATAGAAATGCCGGGAAACTATAATTCCCCGTCGAAAAAAATACAAAAATTACACTAATCAATAAAAACAGTAGGAAAAACTTCCTCTTTCGGAAAATATCAAGAAATAATACAAAACCCAAAATAATAGAAAGTAACGTGTCGACACGAATCACAGATTCAGAAACCCCAGACTCCATTACTGGTATTCTAGGTAAGCACACAATTAGCAAAAAACACCAATAACTTAATTTACTCATAATTTATTATTCTGCAAAAGGAGTACTAATTTTTCAATGGAAACAAATTCATGATCATGCCCCAAACAGGGTTTATGAGGTACATCAATTATTTCTTTATATCTAATGATAAAATCTTCCTGACTAACATACATGATCGAAGAATTTTTAATAGAATGCGTAGGCACTAATCCTTTTATCGAGATGACTGTGGCTCCAAGTTGAGCAGCTTCGGCCAAAAGCGAGGAGGATGCTCCAATATAAATATCTTGACAATTAATTCCTTCTCCACGGCCATTCAAAGTTACCGGAAACATCTTTAAAAGAAGCATCAAATCAAGCTTTTCTGATGGATGTGGGCGATATCGTATCAAGCGATTTGTTTGTATCAGTTCACCCCGTATTTTTCTTATAAATTTAATATAGTTGTTATGTATTTTAATATTATGAGACTTCCATCCCTCTCCTAGTAAAATACAACGTTTTTCTCTCCTTCTAGCACAATAAATTTTATGCGAAATAGAGAGATCACTAATCACTGAAAATTGGCTATTATTACCTATTGCTTCTTTCAGAATTTCTTTCTGTTTAATATCGATAGCAATATTAAAATCCGAATAAAATCCATCCGTCTCAAAGATAGAACCATCAAAATAGCCATGCTGAAAGCAAATTGTTGTGAATTTATTTTTCTGGAAAAAATCATTCAGCAACCTCCCATAGGGAAGTGCATCACTATGATGAATAAGTACTCCTGTGCCACTACTCATTGCGTTAGCACGTTTTAAAAGGCCTTTCAAAAAAAACTCAGTAACTTTATTTATTCTTAAAAAAGTAAATAATGTAATAGATAAGGCAATGTAGAATAAACTTGCATTTATAAATGCTGCGCCGTATTTCCGCGCCAGAAAGTACTCTACAGGCCCGCCAATAATGCATAGGTTATGACGATCATTTGGAGAAATTTGTTTGAGTGCATGTGGGCCAATAACAAAGGCCACCCTTTTTGTTTTTTTTATATCTGGCAGAAAAATAAATGGTAATAAAAAAAGCGATTTTAAAAGATAGGCCTTTTTAACAGCTGAAAAAAAAGCGGGGGTGCCCTGTAGCGTTCTTTTCCTCATGTATCTTGTCAAAAACTCATGACTAATCATGGCAGGCCATTCTAGCAAGCTTTAATCGTAAAACAAACAACACGAAAAAGGATAGCAGCAAACAAATAGATATTGAGAAGGGAGTGATCGCATATATTATGTGAATTGAGCATAACATTATAAAAACAATCAAAGAGCAAACATGCACCACCGATATTGTAGATAATTTATTTTTGGCATAAAGAACATAATGATATGGCATGGATGTTGCATTGAGAGTGTAGCAAATGATTAAAATAATCGCTACTTCGAGATTCTCTATCGCGAGCTTCGCAACGAGCATTCTATTTTCTAAAAAATAAAAAAAAATAACCGCAGCAGCCCCCAACAAAACACCTGATGCGGCATTCATATTAGCCATTCTTCGTGACTCACAATACATTTCCGCATGCTTGTGCTGAATTCCGTACCTCATGATCTTAGGGTATAAATATGCCGAAATAATAGTATCCTGAACCAATTGAATGCCAGACAATGTCAAGCATATAAATCCATACCAAGAAAGGGAGGTTTTGGTGCAAAAAGCTCCAATAATAAACTTATCGAACGAAAAGAGCCCCCTATAAGAAAGAGTACCAATAATATATTTCGGTATATTTCCTATACCAGACTTAATTAGGTAAAATTTTGGAAATGAAAAAACAATGTCAACATGATTATTTACAGATTTTAAGCCATATAAAAAAGCCAAGAAAGATGTCGTCATAAGCGATAAATACATTATGCTCAGTACGGCTGAGAAATCAGCATTATTCGTAATGTTATATTGCACTATTACAATTAGAAATAAAGAGCCGACTCCAAACCTAATTGCGTTAACTATAGATACTCGTCTTTGCGCCCCAATAATCTCGAGAATTCGTGTTATTTCCTGAGCTAAGCAGTCAGTCAAGATAGAGCCAAGTAAAACAAGTATAATGATAAAGTCAAAGCCAGATCCTTTCATGTAAATATAAAAAGGAACTGATATAACAATTACCCCAATGGCATTAACAAAGAACTGTGAAAATATTGCTGCCGACGCTTTGGCTTGGCTCTTTATATTTTTTAAAATATATCTATTGGAAAATAAATAAAAATCTAGCCCTGCGGCATATAATGAAAAGCTAAAAGCTGCTTGCGTTAATGTAAATTCTCCATATTGATCCGCTTGCAATACAAACGCTAAATAATAGGTCATTAGGTATTTTATTCCTAATGACCCTAGCCTCAATAACGTATTATTGATTTTTTCTAATGTCACAACCCAGCTACTCTTTCACACACGACCATGAAAAAGGGGTGCCAAGCTTATAATCGCCATTGGCTCTTTTACCCAGTATTTTGTGAAGATGTTTTGGGCTAATCCCATCACCAGGTCGAATAGATTTAATGTTTTCATGAGTGAAAATTTCACCCTCTTTTACATCTTTTGTAATAAAAAGAGAACGAGAAAATTTTCTGCTCGCAATCATCTTATCTGTCAAATCATAAGATATCCGGCCTAACGCTAGCTCGACTTCTCGAATATTCTTAACCATTTCTTTAAACTCTTCAGGCGTCATAGAAAATGACGCATCGGGACCTCCGATTGATCTGTCAAGAATAAAATGTTTTTCAATGACACTAGCCCCAAGTGCAACTGCCGCTAGCGCAACAGAGTGACCCATTGTATGATCTGATAACCCGACCTTAACACCAAACGTCTCCGCCATATTGGGAATAGTTCGAAGATTTGCCTCTTCAACTGGGGCCGGATAAGATGAGGTACATTTCAACAGAGTAATGTCATAATTGCCTACCCCATGACATGCATTAATTGCCCCCTGTATGTCAGCAATCGATGCAATACCAGTAGATATTATCATCGGCTTTGCTTTACTCGCCGCATATTCAATTAGCGGAATATCCGTTATTTCAAAAGACGCAATTTTATAAATTGGTACATCAAGCGTCTCAAGAAAATCAACTGCTGTATGATCAAAAGGAGTTGAGAAGAAAATTAGGCCTTGTTTTTCTGCCTCTTTTTTAATCGCATCATGCCAGTCCCAAGGTGTATATCCTTGTTCATACAGCTTGTAAAGCGTTGTTCCATCCCATAGTGTACCTTGCTTAATCTGAAAGTAGTCATTATCACAATTTAATGTGATGGTGTCGGGCGTAAAAGTTTGAATTTTTATTGCGTCTGCGCCAGAGTCTTTTGCAGCCTTTACCGTTTGCAAGGCAAGCTCAAGACTATTTCCGTGATTGGCAGATAACTCTGCTATGATGAAAGTTGAATTATTTTTCATGGCGAATTTCCGCATCAGTTAATTTGTAGCCAATAATGCCTAGTTCCACATTACTATCTATAGTTTGTGGCTTTCCGATTTTTGCATTTATCATCCATCGCACGTCTTGGAAGCCCATCTTATCGCGTATTAAGGCTGTCGATGATATTCGCGGATTAATTTCAAATATGCGAGGTCCTTGATCTGTTAAAATCAATTGAATGTTAATAGGACATTCTGGTTTTAATAGATGAACAACTTTCTTGCATAGCTCTCTTACTTCCTCGTAATTTACAGTCTTACACCAACCAGTAAGTCCACCTGATAATTTTCTTTGCAATTGCAATACATGAACGACATTATCTTTATCTAAATAAACTGGACAAGTTATTTCATTTATTGAGGGCGAAAGAAGCTCTTGAAAAATTGCATTTTCCCCATATAAATCATTTAAGAAAACAGCTTCTTTTTCATTTTTGCATATAAAAATATTTTTGGAACCTGCACTTTCACGCATCTTAAATATGCATGGGAATTTTATTTCGGAAAGATGACTGGGTTCTTTTGTCCATGGAATATGAACACCATTCAATTCTAAAAATTGAAAGGTTTTTAATTTATCAAGACATTTTGTTGCGCAAAAATTCCCAGCCCAGATAATTGCATCGGAAACAACACTAGGTAATTCGCCCAGAACAGACAAAGCGCGTAACTCAGCCTCAGATAGAGGAATATAAATATCAATTTTTTTTGTAACTATGGCTTCTTTTAGCCAACCAATAAAATTTACTGAGTCGGCTCGGCAGGAGAGGAGCATTTCGTCACAAAAGAAATGGCCTGCGTGCATATTATGGATATCAGCCCCTATAATAACAGCATTAGGGAATTCATCGCGTATTACTCGTGCAGTTGCCTGTGCAATATCACTACCGATTCCTGTTATAAGTATTCTCATTATATCCTCACCAATACTTCATGCAAATAACTAATTTTGGGGTCTCTTTTCAAACATTCACTAATAAGATGTGAACTATCATAACTAGAGATCATTAAGTTAATTTCATGTGTCATTGTATCTAGCAACGCCCAATGAGCACCCGGCTGTCTATTTCTCGGCTGCCCTACAGAGCCTGGGTTTAAAATTATCTTATCTTCGATCTTAATATGAAATGGGTGGTGCGTGTGGCCAAAACAAATAAGATCAAAATCTAATTTCTTAATGTCATCATGTCTTTCAATTACCACATCACGATACAGATATTCATCAATAGAGTTATGCGAACCATGGAAAATTCCGATTCTGAAACCATCCAAAGTGACATTTGCATGCCCTGGCAAACTTATTATCCATTCAAGATTTTCTTCAGTAATAACTGACTTCGTAATATCCAAACTACTGCCATACTTTTTTCTATACTCATCACTACCTTTATTATCTACAAGCGAATCAATAAATATTTGATCATGATTCCCTCTTATAGCAATATAATTATTCTTTTTTAGGGACTCTATACATTCATTGGGCATATAATAGTATCCCAACATGTCACCACAGAATATATACAACTCCACGCCAAGCATCTCAGCATCTGCTAGAGTTGATTTTAATGCGTCATAGTTGGAATGAATATCGCTAATTATGGCTACTAGCATTTTATTTTATGATCTTAACTACGGTATCGATAAGTTTTATATTTTCCATTTCAACCTCAAAAGCGTATGAAATTTATTTCGTACTACACGCACAATCCAAGAACATAAGTGTTCCTTTAATAACAGTAGACTCAATAGCTACAGCTTTTTATCAAATACTCTCTTACTAATTCTTATTGCTATTCAACAACAATTATTAAGTAGCAGTACTGTTTATCGTTTTATCAAAAGTTTTTACAATTACACCGAGATGGCAATCAGCATTGCTACTAACAATACGATTACCACGTCCAAAATCTGACACTAGAAAATGCTTCACTTATCTAATAAACTTACCAGTTAGCGAATTGAAAAAACAAAAACACAAGAAATGGTCATAGTATTCGCATACTAACAAAGCAACTCAAGAGCTTTGGGTTTGGAAACTCCGGACATCTCCATTCTTGATATGGTCGACATGTACTGTCTCACATCAAAACTAGAAATATTATTTATACATTCTCTCAATTTTTCGTTAGCCGCCGTTTCATACCAACAACCAGCAGAGAGAAATGAACCATTTTCGGACCATACTTGTAATTGTTGGTCTTGATTTTGCGCCGTTGCTAAAATAATTCCAGGCATACCTACTTTGGCAAGCTCAAAAATACATTGACTTGCAGAGGTGATAGAAAAATCACACATCATCATCAGATCACATATTTCGTAATCAGTTAGTGAATTATAAAAGCGTGCATTTTCTAAATGAAGTTTCTTATTAGAAACAATATGCAACATGCTAGATGGGTGAGCCGCCTTTAATTCATTACAAACTTTCTCTGTCAAATTCAAATGATCAGTTCCACCTATCATAATAAATATATTTTTTACGTAAAATGAAATATTTTTCGCAGGGAAATTGCGCCAAAAAGCAGGTCTAAGTGCCTGCCATTCCTTTCCAATTAGCCAAGTAGAATCACCTTTTACAACCTCAGGAACATCATCACATTCTGTTGCATGTACCACATAACCTTTAGGATATTGAATCCGAAATGTATCGTCTAGGAAAATAACCTTACTATGACTCTTCACGATTATATCTAAGACGAACGATGATGCAGAATAACTGTCAACCAACCCAAAAGCATTTATATTTGGCGCGGTGCACTGCTCCTGCCACTTTCCCCATGTGACGGATTCCTCCAATAGCAAGTTACTGGCATACTTATCACCATCAACCCACCAACAAACATTGCGCCCTAATTCACGCCAAGCATGTGCATAGGCTAGGCAACGGGTTAAGTGACCTAGCCCTTGACTCAAGCCACCCTCAGTAAAGATGTGTAATGGCAACATCAACGCACTTTAAATAATGGTTGAAGTGACTCACAGCGCAACTGCTCCCTCAAGGTATTGCTACGAATCGCATTAACCAATAGGGGTAAAACTTCATCATAGGCTGAGAATAATAGATCTAAGGCCTGATCATCATGTGCGTACATCATATTGTGGGTGCCAATCGTCAATACTCCACGTGACAGCATTTCTTGCATAAATAGTGTTTTTATTTCCCAGCTAGTGTATGGTGCCACATCTTTAATAATCAAAAAACTCCAGCTTGGATGTCCTGCCGTTGTGAAAACATCCTCAGCTTTCAATTGGCTAATTTTATCTCCCAAATAGGATAATATTTTGCCCCCTTGTCTTGCGATGGTTTCAAGAACAGGTTCTGATTCTAGTTTTTCCATAGTAGCCAAGGAAGCTGCCAAGGAAAGTGTTTCGCCCCCGAATGTAAATGAGAAAAAAATCTCTTCCATCAGTTGCATAATATCAGCACGACCAGCTACCGCAGATACTGGGTAGCCATTGGCCAGTCCTTTACCAAATGTGGCCAAATCTGGTTTAACCCCGAACAACTCTTGAGCACCACCATTTGCATAGCGAAAGCCCGTAATGGTTTCATCAAAAATCAACACCGCGCCATAGGAATGTGCTAGCTCTTTCACACCTTCTAAAAAGCCAGGCGCGGGTTCTGAAACATTCATCGGTTCGAGAATAACTGCCGCGATTTGATCTGGAAAATTCTCAAATATCTTTTTAAGACTTTCCAGATCGTTATACATAAAGGTATGGGTAAGGTCACGCGTTGCTTGTGGAACTCCCAAGTAGCGAGCAGTAGAACCAATATACCAATCTTGCCATCCGTGGTAGCCACAAACAGCTACATGATCACGCCCTGTAAAAGCACGTGATACACGGATTGCACCAGCAGTTGCATCTGAGCCATTCTTGCCAAAACGCACTCTCTCAGCGCAAGGAACCAGTGAGATAAGCTTTTCTGCTACTTTGAACTCCAATGGATGCGGTAAGGAAAAAATAACCCCATCTTGGAGCTGACGAGTAACTGCTTCTGTAACATATCGGTCATTATGACCCAAAGTTAACGCTGCAAGACTTCCTATCATGTCAAGGTAGCGATGACCATCAACATCCCATACATAGCAACCATCGCCTTTTTCAATAAAATAAGGGGACACTCCAAATGGATACTGCGTACGACTTTTGCTGAAAGTCTGCGAACCAAGAGGGATGCTTTTCAGGGCACGATCCAAGTATTGCTCAGAAAGATTATAACGTTTACTCATTTTCTTGAACCCTATTATTTATTAAGGCGTCTTGCAAAATTGATCTTTGATAGCCTGCATTGCGAGAAATACTCTGGTTCAAACTCACCCATTGCGGATTTTGCTGCAGCAATTTCAAAACATCTGTTAATAAAAATTCCGGATTCTTAGGGAGTAGTTCGCCGTATATTTTTTCCACTAAATGAAAATCTTCGACCTCATCAACTGTCAATCGTATTGAAGACAAATCAATATCATTGATAAGGTTACTCAGCTTAAACTGTTCCGGATGCTTATAAATATAAGCGGTAACATGTTCTCGTTCAGATGGTAATGTTGCACACTCCCAAGCTTTCTCTAATGCGTGAAAGCTGAACACTTCAACATCCATTCCATCTGGATATGTTGCCGGATTGCTATTACTAAGGTAATCACAACCCTCCTGCTGAAATCTTTCTAGAGCCTGATCAATAATTTGTGGATCTATGAGCGGGCAATCCCCCGTGAGCCGCACTACTACATCAGGGGCATGGAGAGATGCTGCCTGATAAAAACGATCCAACACGTCGTCCAAGCTACCGCGGAATACCATGACATCAGCCTGACCAACCGTTTCTACCAAGAGATCATCACTCGTATCTGTGCTTGTTACTAAGCATAAAGTACCGATTGCCCGTGCTCGTTGTACTCTTTGTATTTGATGAAGGATCATAGGCTGACCCAATAAATCTTTGAGAACTTTTCCAGGCAAACGTGTCGAGCTTGTGCGAGCCTGTAACAACGTCAGTATCTTCATGTCCCTGCTTCCAGTTGTGCCCATCGGGCAGGATTTAAGAGCAGATCATCATCGATCCCTAAGTCATTTGCGCACCCATCTGGCAAGTTGGCGGCACAGCGCCAAGCTTGCCAGATCTCATCAAGTTGCTTAACATTGAGAACACCAACCAGAATATGGTCTATTGTTTCCTGCTGACGCAAATAGCCAAGCGCCAAAGTTAATGGCGAGCATTCTAACTCTCGAGCTCGGTTAAAAAAAGCTGTTAGAGGAGATGTCAATTGATGTAGATATGATGGTAGCTGTTCCATATTTTGTAACAGCAGGCCTTGTAAAAATGCGGACCGCACACAAATCTCCACACCGCTGTCACGCAGCTTATTTAAGTGCCCTGATTTGCGTAACCGTTGGTCGAGAACATTATGTGGCAACTGGATGATATCGATTCTGTATTGCTGAATGCTCGCCTCGATCTCTTCTCCAGTGTAGATCGATACGCCTATCTTCTGGATTCGCCCCGCATCTTGCATTTTCTGCAAGGCCGCATAGGCAACTTTTCCAGTAGGACCGAGTAAATCATCGGGATGATGGATCAGCATGCCATAAAGAGCTCGCTTTACCGATAGCAGTTGCAAACTGCGCTCTATCGCCCCCATCATTTCAGTAAGTGTATTAGTTTTACCTAGTAAAGGTAGCGTTTTGCTAACAATCTGAAAATCATGCTCAGCTTTTAACTTGCTCAACACCTCTTCCGACTGTCCATAAGCGGCTGCAGTATCCAGCATTGATATGCCATATTGACTAGCCCGATGCAAAACTGCTCGCCCATCCTCTTCACTAACCTGGCCTTGTGTATTAGTTACACCATAAGGCAGACCAAACTGGACAGTGCCTAGTGCTAGCTGGGGCATTTCACAATCTCATTCACAGCGGAAATGACACGTCGTTGATCATCATCACTCATTGATGAATAAAGTGGCAAAGACAGACATGATTGATAGTACTCTTCAGCGATAGGACAATCACCTTGTCTGGTACTAAAATTATCCTGATACCATGGCTGAGTATGTACTGGGATATAGTGGACCTGACTACCAATACCGCATTCTACAAGTTGCTGCATAACATCTACGCGGCTTTTACCCAACTGCTCAAAATTGAGCTTCAACACATATAGATGGAAGCAGGAGCTTGCCGCCATTTCTTCATGTGGGATCGTGATTAGCGGGTTTTGCCCAAACACCGCATTGTAATTAGCCACGATTTCTCGCCGACGCGCTTTGAAACTCTCGATCTTCGATAACTGGCTGAGCCCAAGTGCAGCTTGCATGTCCGTGAGACGATAATGCCATCCGAGCGCCTGCATTTCGTAGTACCAAGGACCTGGATTTCGACTCATTCTGGAGGGATCTTTACTGATGCCATGAGAACGTAGAAGCAGCATCCGTTGGTAAAGATCAGCATCATTCGTCATCACAGCTCCTCCTTCACCGGTCGTCATCGTTTTAACCGGATGGAAGGAGAAGATTGTCAGGTCTGAATATTTACAATTACCAACCTTACTACCATCAGGGTAATTTGAACCGATAGCATGTGCAGCATCCTCAATTACTCTAAGCCCGTGTTCTTGTGCCAAGCTAGCAATAGCCGCCATATTTGCAGTTTGACCTGCGAAATGCACGGCAGTGACAAGACGCGTCTGTGCTGTAATATGTTCTAGGATCGAACGTGGATCAATATTATAGCTACGTGAATCTATATCAGCAAAAACTGGCTTTACTCCACAATAAACCATGCTATTAGCGGAAGCCGTAAACGTATTCGTACTGGTAATTCCTTCACTACCCTCAGGCAATTCTAATGCTGCAACCGCTAGATGAAGAGCTGCAGTACCACTTGCGACTGCGACACAATAACGCGCCCCAGTATAATTACATAGGGCCTGTTCAAATTCAGCAACTTTTGGACCTTGTGTCAAAAAGTCTGAGCGCAGTGTATCCAAGACAGTTTGCTCATCGATTTGATCTATGTCCTGGCGGCCATAAGGAATAAATTTCATTTAGAGTTTTCCAACTTTGAGCTTATTGGCTTCAATCCACTGTTGAAGCTCCTCTACACTCATCCATTCCTTATTATTATCACTCGCATAAATAAATCCTTCAGGGACTCTCTTGCCATTTTTTATCCGCTGAGCATCACTTTCCCAACCATTTATATTGGGAAGGATTTTAAAGTGCTCAGGATACTCGTAGGTATAATAAGCATCTTCCACTCCAATCATTTGCTCATGCAGCTTCTCACCTGGACGAATACCAACGATGTTATGCTCAGCCTCACGAGAAACAGCTTGTGCAATATCAGTAATTTTCATAGACGGGATCTTCTTAACGTAAATTTCCCCGCCAATCATATCTTCAAATGCATGCCATACCAATTCAACGCCTTGCTCAAGAGTGATCATGAAACGCGTCATACGAGGATCAGTAATTGGCAATTGACCACTATCCTTAACTGACAGGAAAAATGGAATTACTGAACCACGCGAACCCATTACATTCCCATACCGGACAACAGCAAAACGAGTGTCATGGGCACCAGAATATGAGTTCCCTGCTACAAAAAGCTTATCTGACGCTAGTTTTGTAGCACCATATAAATTTGCAGGACTACTAGCTTTATCGGTAGACAAGGCAACTACTCGCTTCACTCCCTTATCAATGCAAGCATCAATCAAATTCATCGCGCCATTGATATTTGTTTTAATGCACTCAAAGGGATTATATTCCGCAGTAGGGACAATTTTTGTAGCCGCTGCGTGAACCACATAATCAACACCATCCAATGCACGATACAATCTATCCTTATCACGGACATCGCCGATAAAGAAACGTACACGGGGATCATTCTTGAAACTCTTGGCCATCTCCCATTGCTTCATTTCGTCGCGAGAAAATATAACTATTCTTCTCGGATTATATTTCTGCAATGTCATCGGGATGAAAGTATTCCCAAAAGAACCAGTACCGCCAGTTACTAGAATACTAGAGTTAGCAAGCATATAATTATCTCTACAATTGAATTTAATTTTGACTTAACTTACAGGCATTGATGTCTTTATCAGCCTTTAGCATCAAGCCACCTGCAAAATAAATACTGACCATTTCACTAAGAAAACTATCTTGCAAGATCACCGCGTAAGAAAAATAATCAAAGCCGTCTCACTATAGCCTTTTATTTAGAATTACTCCCTATATTCGTCTCATTAGAGAGCGCCATGAAAGCATAACTAACGCGTGTTTTTAAATCCAGGGACTTTCAAATATAACAAAATCTGCTCAGCAGCCTGACGCCCATCAAAAACTGCCCGTACAACCAAATCCGCCCCTCGCACCATGTCACCGCCGGCAAAAATCTTAGGGTTATCTGTTAAATATGGGGACTTGCTGCATTCAGGGGATAATGTACGCCCATGGCTTGGAATTGAAATTCCATGATCATCAAACCAACTAGCCGGTTCCGCCTTAAAGCCGAAGGCTATGATCACATTGTCGCATTCGATAATGTCTTCACTTGCAGGGACCACTTCCGCATTTCTACGCCCCTTGGCATCAGGCGCTCCTAAGCGAGTCTCTGCAAGTTTTACAGCCAACGTTCCACCTATCATTGGCTCTATTGTTATTGGTTGCCGATTCCACAAGAATTCGACACCCTCCTCCTTCGCATTATCCACTTCACGTCTCGAACCAGGCATATTGGACTCATCGCGGCGGTAGGCACAAATCACGCGTTTGGCTCCCTGGCGAATCGCTGTACGATTACAGTCCATCGCCGTATCACCGCCACCCAACACTAGCACTCGCTTACCCTTCATCGAGATCGGAGTTTCTTCTTTAGGTAGAGTACCCATAGACTGGCGAACATTGTTAACCAGATAGGGCAAAGCTTCAAGCACACCAGGGCTGTCCTCGCCTGGGAAGCCGCCTTTCATGGCCTTATAGGCTCCCAACGCCATGAAGATCGCATTGTGCCTTTTTAGCAATACTTCCATCGAAACGTCTTTGCCCACTTCAGTGCTCAGCACAAACTCTACGCCCATGCCTTCTAAGATGTCGCGACGACGACGCACAACATCCTTTTCTAGCTTGAACTCCGGGATACCGAAAGTCAGCAAACCTCCGATTTCCTCATATCGGTCATACACCACCGCCTTGACCCCGTTGCGCGCCAGCACATCGGCACAAGCCAAACCTGCCGGGCCAGCGCCGATCACCCCCACCGTTTTATCCGTCCACACTACCTTGGACATGTCTGGCCGCCAACCCGCCTTGAACGCCTCATCAGTAATGTACTTTTCAATGCTGCCGATAGAAACGGCGCCAAAGCCGCCCTGGTTCAACGTACAGGCACCTTCACAGAGCCTATCCTGCGGACAAACTCGGCCGCAGATTTCCGGCAGGCTGTTGGTCTGATGCGACAACTCCGCCGCTTCGAACAGGCGCCCTTCCTCCACCAGTTTCAGCCAGTTGGGGATGTAGTTATGCACCGGGCACTCCCACTCGCAGTACGGGTTGCCGCAGGACAAGCAACGGCCGGCCTGCTCGGCGGCGTCCACCTCGTGCAGCGGCTGGTAGATTTCCTTGAATTCGATCTTGCGGACCGAGGCGTCGATCTTGTCGCCGGGGTTGCGCGACAGCTTCATGAACTGGAATACATCGGACATTGCGTTCTCTCCCGCTAGGGTGGGGCGGCGCCGCGCGCCGCCCTGTATTTGGATGGCTGCCAGCGCTTAGTCTTTGAGCAGGCTTTCCAGCTTGGCGGCCTTGGGCTTCACCAGCCAGAAGTAATCGACGTAATCGTCGAAGTTCTGCAGCATCGCGCGGCCGGTTTCCGAGCCGGTCAGTTCCACGTGCTTGGCTATCTTCTCCAGCAGGTAGGCGCGGTACATGCCCATCGCCTCGCCGTTGATCAGGTGGATGTCGATCAGCTCATTGTTGTAGCGGTAGGCAAACTTCTCCGCCGGGTCGTAGACGAAGGCGAACCCGCCGGTCATGCCCGCGCCGAAGTTGTAGCCGGTCTCGCCCAGCACAACGACGGTGCCGCCGGTCATATATTCGCAGCAGTGGTCGCCCGCGCCCTCGATCACCGCCAAGGCGCCGGAGTTGCGCACACCGAAGCGCTCGCCGGCAATGCCGGCGGCGAACAGTTGGCCGCCGGTGGCGCCATACAAGCAGGTGTTGCCAATGATGATGGATTCGCTCGCCTTGTAGCCGGCGTCTTTGGGCGGATAGATGGTGACGCGGCCGCCAGCCATGCCCTTGCCAACATAGTCGTTGGCGTCGCCTTCCAGCTCCAGGTGCAGACCGGAGGCGTTCCACACGCCGAAGCTCTGGCCGGCGCTGCCGCTGAACTTGACCTTCAGGCAGCCAAACGGCAGCCCAGCCGCGCCGTGGACGCGGGCGATCTCGCCGGACAAGCGCGCGCCGATGGAGCGGTGGGTGTTCTCGATCGAATAGGCCAGCTCCAGCATCTGCTTGTTGTGGATGGCCGGCAGCGCGTCTTGCAGGATCTGCTCGGCCAACTCGCCCTTGTCAAAGGACGGGTTGCTGTCCGAAACACAGAACCGCGGCTCGCTATCCAACACCGTACCTTGCGACAATAGCGGCGCCAGATCGAGACGGCCCTGACGCTCGCTCTCTCCTGCCAATACGTCCATCAGGTCCATGCGGCCGATCAGCTCTTCCATGCTGCGCACGCCCAGCTTGGCCATCCATTCCCGCGTTTCTCGGGCGATGAACAGGAAGTAATTGACCACCATGTCCGGCAGGCCTGTGAAGTACTTTGAGCGCAGTTTGACTTCCTGCGTCGCCACACCGGTGGCGCAGTTGTTCAAATGGCAGATACGCAGGTATTTGCAACCCAGCGCCACCATCGGCCCGGTGCCGAAGCCGAAGCTCTCCGCGCCAAGGATGGCAGCCTTGACCACGTCGAGGCCGGTTTTCAGACCGCCGTCGGTCTGCACCCGCACCCGGCCGCGCAGGCCATTGGCCCGCAATACCTGCTGCGCCTCGGACAGGCCCAGCTCCCATGGCGAGCCGGCGTATTTAACCGAAGTCAGCGGCGAGGCGCCGGTGCCGCCGTCGTAACCGGAAATGGTGATCAGGTCGGCGTAGGCCTTGGCCACACCGGCGGCGACAGTGCCGACGCCGGGTTCGGCCACCAGTTTCACCGACACCAGCGCCGATGGATTCACCTGCTTCAGATCGAAAATCAGCTGCGCTAGGTCCTCAATGGAATAGATGTCGTGGTGCGGCGGCGGCGAGATCAGGCTGACGCCTTCCTTGGCGTGGCGCAGCCGCGCGATCAGGCCGGACACTTTGTCGCCGGGCAGCTGGCCGCCCTCGCCCGGCTTTGCGCCTTGGGCCACCTTGATCTGCAGCACTTCGGCGTTGACTAGGTAGTGCGGGGTGACGCCGAAGCGGCCGGACGCCACCTGCTTGATCTTGGACATCTTCTCGGTGCCGTAGCGCGCCGGGTCCTCGCCGCCCTCGCCGGAATTGGAGCGCCCGCCCAGGCGGTTCATCGCGATCGCCAGCGCCTCATGCGCCTCCGGACTCAACGCACCCAACGACATGCCGGCCGAATCAAAGCGCTTGACGATGGCCTCCACCGGCTCCACCTCGTCCAGCGGAATCGGCTCGCCGGCCAGCTTCAGTTGCATCAGGTCGCGCAGCATTGCCACCGGACGGGTGTTCACCGTCTCGGCATATTGCAGATAGGCGGTGTAATCGCCGTTCTGCACCGCCTTTTGCAGTTGCATCACCACGTCCGGGTTATAGGCATGGTATTCCTCGCCATGCACGTATTTCAGCAAACCGCCTTGGTTCAGCCCGCGCATCGGGTTGAACGCCAGCCTGGCCAGCTGTTTCTGATCGGCCTCGAAATCGGCGAAATTGGCGCCGGACACGCGCGACACCGTGCCTTTCAGACACAGCTCCACCACCTCCTCGTGAATTCCCACCGCTTCGAACAACTGCGCGCCGCGATAGGAAGCGATGGTGGAGATGCCCATCTTGGACAGCACTTTCAGCAGGCCCTTGTTGATGCCCTTGCGGTAGTGCTGCAGCGCCTCGTTGGCTTTCAGCTTCACATCGCCGTTGCTCACCAGTTCCAGAATGGTCTGGTAGGCCAGATAGGGATAGACGGCGGTGGCGCCGTAGCCGATCACGCAGGCCATCTGGTGGGCGTCGCGCACGGCGGCGGTCTCCACCACGATATTGGTCTTGCAGCGCAGGCCGGCGTCGATCAGCGCGTGATGCACGGCGCCGGTGGCGAACAGCGCGTGGATGGGCAGCCGCTCGCCGGTAGCATGGCGGTCGGACAGCACCACCACTACGGTGCCCTCCTCCACGGCCTCCACCACGTGGCGGGCCAGACAGGAAATCGCCTCGCTGAGCGTGGTCTCGTCCGGGTCGTAGCATAGATCGAAATTGGTGGCCTTCAGATAGGGCTCCGGCCGGGTGGTGACGCGGGTGAACTTCTCGTGGCTCAGTACTGGGCTGCGCACCTCCAGGCGCTTGGCGTGCTCGGCGCTCTCCTCGAACATATTGCGTTCCGGGCCGAACACCGTATTCAGCGACATCACCACCGCCTCGCGGATCGGATCGATCGGCGGGTTGGTCACCTGGGCGAACTGCTGGCGCAGGTAGTCGAACGGCGCGCGCACCTTTTGGCTCAGCACCGCCATCGGCGTGTCGTCGCCCATCGAGCCCACCGCCTCCTGGCCGTCGGCCGCCAGCACGCGCAGGATCTGGTCGCGCTCCTCGCGGCTGAGGTTAAACAGCTTCTGCAGCCGCGCCAGCTCATCCTTGGACAAGGGCTCGACGCCGGCGTCGTCCTCGATCGACAGCTCCAGGTACTTGGCGCTGTCCTTGATCCACTGCCGGTACGGCTTGGCGCTCTTCAATTGCGCGTCGATGTCTTCCGGCATCAGCAATTCGCCGTTCAGCAGATCGGCGCCGAACAACTGGCCGGGCTTGACGCGACCCTTCCTCACTACGTCCTGGGCGCGGTAATCCCATACGCCCACTTCCGAAGCGATGGTCAGGATGTTGTCGCGGGTCAGCACCCAGCGCGCCGGGCGCAGGCCGTTGCGGTCCAACATGCAGGCGGCGTAGCGGCCGTCGGTCAGCACGATGCCGGCCGGGCCGTCCCACGGCTCCATATGCATCGAGTTGAATTCGTAGAAGGCGCGCAAGTCCTTGTCGGTGCTGTCCACGTTCTGCCAGGCCGGCGGCACCAGCAGGCGCAGCGCGCGGAACAGCGGAATGCCGCCCATCAGCAGGCCTTCTAACATATTGTCCAGGCTCATCGAGTCCGAGCCGTCGGTCTGGACGATGGGACGGACCGCGTCCATGTCGAGATGCGGCGAGGCCATGATGCGCTCGCGCGCGCGCGCCCAGTTGCGGTTGCCCTGCACCGTGTTGATTTCGCCGTTGTGGGCGAGGAAACGGAAGGGCTGAGCCAGCTTCCACTGCGGCCAGGTGTTGGTGGAAAAGCGCTGGTGAAACACCGCCAGGCTGGATTCGAAGCGCGGATCGGCCAAGTCCAGGAAGAAACGCGGCAGATTATCCGGCGTCACCAGGCCTTTATAGGAGATGGTATGCGGCGACAGCGTGGGCAGATAGAAACAGGGATCGTCGTCGCGACAGGCCTTTTCCGCCTGGCGGCGGCCCATGTACAGCCGGCGCTGGAAGGCCAGCTCGTCCATGCCGAACGGACAGTTCACGAACACCTGGGAGATGGCCGGCAAGGACGCCAACGCGGTCTCGCCGCAGGCGGACAGATCCACCGGCACGATGCGGAAGCCGGCCACTTCCAGTTGCTGCGCTTCCAGATGCTCGCGCAGGCGCGCCAGGCTGCGCTCGCCCACCGCGCGGTCAGAGTGGTGGAACACTAGGCCGGCGGCGTACACTGACTTCAACGCGATGCCGGCTTCGCCGGCCACTTCGCGCAGAAACCCATCCGGTTTCTTGAACAGCAGGCCGCAACCGTCGCCCGACTTGCCGTCCGCCGCCACCGCGCCGCGGTGGGTCAGCTTGGCCAACGAGGAAATGGCGGTGGCCACCAGCCAGTGGCTGGGCTTGTCGTCCAGCTGGGCGATCAGGCCGAAGCCGCAGCTGTCCTGTTCGAACTCGGGTTTATACAATGTGCCTTGCAGGCGGCTCTGTCTGTCCATTTCTCTGCCCATTTATACTTTGTAGTGATGCGTTCGATTCTACGGGCAAGATCCCGCCAGCCGCAAGACAGTTTGGCGCAGCGCAACAATCATTTGATTTCAATCATTTGAAGCGCAATGACTTGTTTTGATATGTAATTCCACTACTCGATTACTGCATTATTTTTGAGTTTTTGAGACAAAAATTTTCAAAAAAACGACAGTGTTTTTGATTAAAAACTAGATACAAAGCAGCCATTCCAGCAATATTTTGTATTCTGTCAGACAAAATTCAGAAAAATCATGAACCGAGACGAGCAGTCGCAACAGACTCTGCAATTCGTCCGCCAGCTGGCGGAACAGGCGCTTTCCCGCTCCGCCGGCGCGCCGCTGGTGGGCGGCAATCAGGTGAGCCTGCTGTACGACAGCGCCGAGAACTTCCCTGCTTGGGAAAAATCCATCGCTTCCAGCCAGGATTCCGTCTTCATCGAAATGTATATTTTCGCCAATGACCAATTTGGACTGAAAATACGGGATATCCTTGTAGATAAGGCAAAAAAAGGCATCCAAGTTTGCCTGCTATATGATTGGCTGGGCAGCTGGCGCGCTCACTTGTCCAGCTTCTTCAAACCGCTGCTGGAGGCGGGCGCCGAAGTGCGCGCCTATCATCCGCCCAGCCTGAGCGCCGGGTTCGCGCTGCTGGGACGCAACCACCGCAAGATGATCATCGTCGACCGGCGGGAGCTGTTCGTCTCCGGCCTGTGCGTCAGCCAGAGCTGGCAAGGCCAGCCCGACAAGGCTCTGGCGCCGTGGCGCGACACCGGCCTGGCGCTGCGCGGCCCCTTGCTGGCGCCGGCGCTGGCCGCCTTCGCCGACAGCTGGGCCAGCTGCGGCGAGCCCTTGGATGCGCGCTGGCTGGCTCCTGCCGATACGCGGCCCTGCGGCGAGGCGGCCGCGCGGCTGATCGCCACCACGCCGTCCACCGCGCGGATGATGCGGCTGGACCTCTTGGTGGCCAGTTTCGCCCGCCGCACCTTGTGGCTGACCGACGCCTATTTCATGGCCACCAGCCTCTATCTGTCCGCGCTGAAGCAGGCGGCCCGGGATGGCGTCGACGTGCGCCTGCTGGTGCCGCGCTCCAGCGACATCCGCTGGATCGCCGCCGTGTCCCGCACCCAGTACCGCCCGCTGCTGGAAGCCGGGGTGCGAGTGTTCGAATGGAACGGGCCGATGATCCACGCCAAGACGGCCGTCGCCGACGGCCGCTGGGCCCGCATCGGCTCCACCAACCTCAATCTGTCGAGCTGGCTGGTCAACCGCGAGCTGGACATCGCGCTGGAGGACGCCGGCCTGGCCGGGGAGCTGGCCGACCGCTTCCTGCAGGATCTGGAGCAGTCCACCGAGATCGTGCTGCGCCAGGAACGGCGCAAACCGGTGCCCCGGCCGGTAGGCAAGCAGGAAAAGCGGCCGCGCGGCACGCCCAAGGAAATGGCGCTCAGCAGCGCCAGCGCCGCGGCGCGGCAGGCGATGCGCATCGGCGACGCGCTGGGCTCCGCGGTGCGCGGCAGCCGGATGGTGGAAAGCAGCGAGGCGCCTGCCTTTCTCAGCATCGGCGTCGCCCTGTGCCTGCTGGCGCTGGCCATCGCCTACTTCCCCTGGCTGGCCGCCGCGCCGCTGGTCGCGCTGCTGGCCGCCGGCGGCCTGGCGGTGGTATTCAAGGCCGCCGGCCTGTATCTGGAAAAACGGAGAAAAAAACAACAGTTGCGCCTGGCTCAGCCCCCCTCCGACGACACCCGGGATCCGCCTGCCGACTGCCAATGAAAACAGCTCTTTAACCATCCCAGAAGGGCATGTGGGCCGGGTTGCCCCCCTCCTCTTGCCCCGGGCGATTGTTCAAGGCGCGATTTTTTCACGCCATCTACCGCAACGCACAACAACATGACAGGCAAAAGGTCTACAATGCGCGCTTCTTGGGATGTTCTCCAGGCCGGCTGACGTGAAGCGACCGATGGTCGCCAGGTACGGACCGCGGCGCAAAGCGACCCTGTTTTAGATCGGCTGTTCCGCGCCAGGCGCGGCGCTCCGCCTGTTGTCCAGACACGGCGGCTCGCCCTCTCCAGGCAAGGCCCAGCCCACTATTTCGCGCCTCAAGGCCAGCCTCCAGGGCGGCGGCGAAGACCCGTTCTTCTGCCCGTGCGTACAGATCTGCGCCCCACGCGCACCTAGCGACATTGCCGCGGCAAAGTCCGGTGACGCCATCGGCTCCGCTGCAGTGTCCGAGTTAACAGCAACAAGGACTCAGGTATGCGTTTTCACTTCCCCATCGTGATCATCGACGAGGATTTCCGCTCGGAAAACACCAGCGGCTCCGGCATCCGCGAACTGGCCGCCGCCATGGAGGCGGAAGGCATGAGCGTGATCGGCTACACCAGCTACGGCGATCTCACGTCCTTCGCCCAGCAGCAAAGCCGCGCCGCCGGCTTCATCCTGTCGATTGACGACGAGGAATTCCAGACCGTGGATTCGGCCCAAGAGTCGCTGGGCAATCTGTACGGCTTCGTCGCCGAGATCCGCCGCCGCAATCCGGACATCCCGGTCTACCTGTACGGCGAGACCCGCACCGCGCGCCACATCCCCAACGACATCCTGCGCGAGCTGCACGGCTTCATCCACATGCACGAGGACACGCCGGAGTTCGTCGCCCGCCACATCATCCGCGAGGCCAAGAGCTACCTGGACAACCTGGCGCCGCCGTTCTTCCGCGCGCTGGTGGACTACGCCTACGATGGCTCCTACTCCTGGCACTGCCCCGGCCACTCCGGCGGCGTGGCCTTCCTGAAGAGCCCGGTGGGCCAGATGTTCCACCAGTTCTTCGGCGAGAACATGCTGCGCGCCGACGTCTGCAACGCGGTGGACGAACTGGGCCAGCTGCTGGACCACACCGGCCCGGTCGCGGCGTCCGAGCGCAACGCCGCCCGCATCTTCAACGCCGACCACCTGTTCTTCGTCACCAACGGCACGTCCACGTCGAACAAGATCGTCTGGCACAGCTGCGTCGCCGCCGGCGACATCGTGCTGGTGGACCGCAACTGCCATAAGTCGAATCTGCACGCCATCATCATGACCGGGGCCATCCCGGTGTTCCTGATGCCTACGCGCAACCACTACGGCATCATCGGCCCGATCCCGAAATCCGAGTTCCATCCGGACACCATCAAGCGCAAGATCCTGGCCAACCCGTTCGCGCGCGAAATGCTGGAGAAGCATCCGAACCGCAAGCCGCGCATCCTGACGCTGACCCAGTCCACCTACGACGGCATCCTGTACAACGTCGAGGAGATCAAGGGCCTGCTCGACGGCGAGGTCGACACGCTGCACTTCGACGAAGCCTGGCTGCCGCACGCCAGCTTCCACGACTTCTACCGCGACTTCCACGCGATAGGCGAAGGCCGTCCGCGCTGCGAGGACAGCCTGATCTTCTCGACCCAGTCCACCCACAAGCTCTTGGCCGGCATCAGCCAGGCCTCGCAGATCCTGGTGCAGGACCCGCAGAACCGCCAGCTGGACACCGCCTGGTTCAACGAGGCCTATCTGATGCACACCTCGACCAGCCCGCAGTATTCGATAATCGCCAGCTGCGACGTGGCCGCCGCGATGATGGAACAGCCGGGCGGCCAGTCGCTGGTGGAGGAATCGCTGGTCGAGGCGATGGAGTTCCGCCGCGCGATGCGCAAGGTCGACGAGGAATACGGCCGCGACTGGTGGTTCAGCGTATGGGGCCCGGACGATCTGTCCGACGACGGCATCTGCGACCAGACCGACTGGACGCTGCGCCCCGACGAGCGCTGGCACGGCTTCGCCGGCATCGAGGACGGCTTCAACATGCTGGACCCGATCAAGGCCACCGTGCTGACGCCCGGCCTGGACGTGGACGGCAGCTTCGAGGAAATGGGCATCCCGGCTGCCATCGTCACCAAGTACCTGACCGAACACGGCGTGGTGGTGGAAAAAACCGGCTTGTACAGCTTCTTCATCATGTTCACCATCGGCATCACCAAGGGCCGCTGGAACACGCTGATCTCGCTGCTGCAGCAGTTCAAGGACGATTTCGACAAAAACCAGCCGCTGTGGCGCGTGATGCCGGAGTTCGTCGCCAAGCATCCGCAATACGAGCGCGTCGGCCTGCAGGACCTGTGCCAGCGCATCCACGGCCTGTATACCAAGCACGACGTGGCGCGCCTGACCACCGACATCTACCTGTCCGACATGGAGCCGGCGATGCGCCCGGCCGACGCCTTCGCCAAGATGGCGCACCGCGAGATCGAGCGAGTGCCGGTGGACCAGCTGGAAGGCCGCGTCACCGCGGTGCTGCTGACTCCCTACCCGCCGGGCATCCCTCTGCTGATCCCGGGCGAGCGCTTCAACAAGACCATCGTCGACTACCTGCGCTTCGCCCAGGCCTTCAACCGCGAGCTGCCGGGCTTCGAAACCGACGTCCACGGCCTGGTGGCAGTGGACGTACAGGATCGCAAGGTTTACTGCGTGGACTGCGTCAAGCAATAAGACGCGGGGCCGGAAACGACAAAGGCGGGAGCGATCCCGCCTTTTTTCATGCCGCGCCCAACTTAAAGCCGCACGCGCCAGGTATTGCGCCCGCCGGCCTTGGCTTGATACAAGGCTTCGTCGGCCCGGCCCAGCGGTGCCGATAAATCGTCGCCGGCGCGAAGCAAGGACATTCCGATCGAACAGGTGTAGGAAAACGCCGGGTCATCCGCCAGCGGCCGCGACGACTGCACATCGGCCAGAATCAGCCGTATCAACGCTTCCGCCTGCTCCAGGCCGCTGCCAGGCAACAGCAGCAGAAATTCCTCCCCGCCCAGCCGCCCCAAGCTGTCATGCGGCTTCAGCAAGGGCTGCAGCCTATGCGCGAAATCGCGCAGCACCGCGTCGCCGGCCAGATGGCCTTTCAGGTCGTTGATCAGTTTGAAATTGTCCAGGTCCAGGATGGCCACCGCGGCGGCCTGGCAGGCGCCGCCATGGTATTGCTCCACCAGGCCGTCCATCTGCTGCAGGATGTGGCCGCGGTTGCCGATGCCGGTCAAAGGGTCGGTCAGCGCCGCACGCTGCGCCAAGTCGCGCGCCTGCCTGAGCTCGCGCTCGCCGACGCGCAGCTCGGTGATCTCGCTGCCGACGCACAGCATCCAGCCGCCCGTCTGCGTGGTCTCGGTCATCCAGATCCAGCGGCCGTCGGCCAGATCAGTCTCGAACGCGCGGAACGGCAACTTAGCGCGCCGCGATTTCGCCGACGCGAGCCAGGACTCGAAATCCCGGGTCTGGATCTGCGTGCCCTGGCGTTTTTGATAATTGCGCCGCATCAGCTGCTCCCAGCTGACGCGCTCGTCCGGCGCCACGCCCAGCGCCGCGCAAAAAGCCGGGTTGGCGTAGCGCAGGCAATCGCGTTCGTCGAACAGGGAGATCAGCAGCGGACAATCCCGTTGCAGCGACATCAGGCGGGAGGCGATGTCTTGGTCTTCTTCGGCAGGCTTCATACACTGGCATCCGGCGGCACCCGGGCCGATGTCCATCGGCCCGCCGCCGTCCTGTGCGGACGGCGGTCATAAACCATAGTAGAGCAAAACCGGCTATGGGATTAAGCGCCACAGACCGGATCAGCGCAGCTTATTTCTGCCCCGCCGCCAGCAGACGCAGCGCCAAGCCGCCGAATACCGTCGCCAGCAGATATTGCGGCCAGCGTCCGCCCTTGCCGCCCGCCAACGCTCGGCCCATGCGGCCACTAGCGACGATCACCAGCGCGTTGACACCGAAGCCCACCACGTTGAGCACCGTGGCCAGCAGCATGATCTGCAATGCAACCGGGCCGGCCTGCGGCTCGACGAACTGCGGAAACAGCGCCAGCACGAACAGCGCCATCTTGGGGTTGAGCAGATTGGTGGTCAGCCCCTGCAGCGCGATGCGCGCCAATGGCTTGCCGTCGGAGCCGGGCTCGGCCGCGCGCAGCACGCTCTTGCTGCGCAAGGTGGTCCAGGCCAGATACAGCAGATAGGCGGCGCCGGCGATGCGCACCGCATCGTAGGCCATCGGCACCAGCACGAACAACTGTGCCAGGCCCAGCGCCGCCAGCAAGGCGTGGCAATAGGTGCCGATCTGGATGCCGAACAGCGTGGCGAAGCCGGCGCGCAAGCCCTGTCCCGCGCTGCGGCTGGCGATCAGCAGCATGTCCGGCCCGGGCGTCGCGGCCAGCGCGAGACAGGCGAGGGAGAACAACAGCAGGGTGGACAGAGTGGGCATGCGCGGGGCTCCGTTATCGGTGACGAAGGCATTCATCATACCGGCATCATCCGGACACGAACAGCTGCGCACCCATGTTTGAAGAGCCGCAGCGTTTAGGGTATATCTATTTGTCCTGATCAGGAGAATGAATGGACTTCCCCACTCTGCATACCCCGCGGCTGACGCTGCGCGAAATCACGCTGGACGACGCGCCGGCGCTGCTGGGCATCCACGGCGACGCCGACGCGATGCGCTGGTTCGGCACCGACCCACTCGCCACGCTGGAACAAGCCCGGCAAATGGTAGAGAAGTTCGCCGGCTGGCGAAACCTGCCCGCGCCCGGCGTCCGCTGGGGACTGGCTCCGCGCGAAGGCGGCCCCCTGATCGGCAGCATCGGCCTGTTCAAATGGAACCCAGGCTGGCGCTGCTGCACGCTAGGTTATGAGTTGGCGCGCGGCCGGCAGGGGCAAGGCCTGATGAGCGAGGCGCTGCGCGCCGCGCTGGCCTGGGGCTTCGAACATATGGAGCTGAACCGGATCGAGGCCCAGGTCCATCCGGACAACCAGGCTTCGCTGAAACTGCTGGAACGGCTGGACTTCAAGACGGAAGGCCGAGCCCGCCAGGCCGGATTCTGGCTGGGCCGCTACCAGGACCTGATCAATCTGTCGCTGCTGCGCGAGGAAAGCGCGCTGGCCGTGGCTTAGCGCGGCTAACAAAATGCTGCTTTATGCCTGAGGCAGGGCGCGCCGACGCAGACAGTACGGCCAGTCGGCACAACGCAGCATCAGGATTTTTGTTGGCGGCTCTTAAGGAAAAACCCGATGCACCACTATCTGTTGTTCCTGCTGATGGCCAGCCTCGCCATCCTGACGCCCGGCCCCGGCGTGCTCAACTCGCTGGGCAACGCGCTGCGTTTCGGCCTCCGCGGCAGCCTGCCCGGCATACTCGGCGTCGCCGGCGGCAGCTTCATCGTCGCCGCGCTGTCCGCCACCGGCCTGGGCCTGCTGCTGGCCACCTCGGCGCTGGCGTTCACCGCGCTGAAGTGGCTGGGCGCCTGCTATCTGTTCTACCTGGGCATCAAGCTGCTGCGCGCGCCGGCCTTCCGTTTCCACGCGCCGGAAGCCAAGCGGACCGGACCCTGGCGGCAATTCGCCGGCGGCATGCTGCTGCAGTTGAGCAATCCCAAGTCCATCTTTTTCTTCCTGGCCATCTTCCCGCAGTTCATCGCCGCCGGCAGCGCCCATTACACCAGCGACTTCCTGCTGCTGGTCAGCAGCTACAGCGCGCTGCTGGTGCTGATCCACAGCGCTTACGCCTTGCTGGCGCACTCGCTGCGGCGTTGGCTGGACAACGAGCGCGGCGGCCACCTGATCAACAAGGCCAGCGGCGCCAGCTTCCTCGTGTTCGGCAGCCTGCTGGCCGCCTCCAATCGTTAAGCGCGGCTGACCAATCTCAGACCGGCACAGGCTGTGCAAGCAGTACGACAAGCCGGCGCAACGCAGCGTCAGGGGTTATTGACGGCTCACAAAAGCCGCTGACAAAACCCAGCGAAGCGCCTGAGGCAAGGCGCCGACGCAGACAGTACAATCAGTACGGCAAGTCGGCGCAACGCAGCATCAGGGGTTTTGTCAGCGGCGCAAGGCGCTTACCAGCCGTTTTCCAGCACGATATGGCCCGGCGCGTTCTGCCGGGTCATCCGGTAGCCCATCTTCATCAGTTGGCGGTGCGTGTCTTCCACCATCTTGGGGTTGCCGCACAACATGAAACGGCTGTGCTCCGGCGACATCTCGATCCCTGCCCGCGCCGCCAGCTCACCGTTTTCCAGCAGGGCCGGCACGCGCTGGCTCAGCATGCCTTCCGGCGCGCCGCGCGTCACCACCGGCAGGTATTGCAGCTTGTGGCCATGTTCATGCCACAGCGGATGGTCGCGCAAGGCGGCGATCTCGTCCTGGAACGACAGCTCCGCAGTCTCGCGCACGCAATGCGCCAGCACGATGCGCTCGAAGCGCTGCCACTCCCCAGGCTGCTTCAGAATGGACAAGAATGGCGCGATGCCGGTGCCGGTGGCGATCAGCCACAAATCGCGGCCTGCCGGCAGGCGCTCTGCCTGAAAAAAGCCCATCGCGCGCTTGTCCAGCATCACCTCCGCGCCCGGCTGCAGCTTGGCGAGGCGGGAGCTGAACTGGCCTTCCGGCATCACGATGGAATAGAAATCCAGAAACTCGTCATACTCGGCCGAGCACATCGAATACGCGCGCCAAACCTGGCCGCCGCTCTCCAGCGGCAGGCCCAGCCGGGCGAACTGGCCGGCCGCGAAGCGGAAGCCATCCGGCCGCGTCAGCCGGAAGCTGATCAGCTTGTCGGTCCAGCGCTTCATGTCGGTGATGGTTTCAACGGTGTATTTCTGTTGAATCTCGGCTTCCAGCGCGGCGTCCATCTTCACTCCAATTGTTGAGTAATTTACTCGACTATTATGCGCCCGCCCCTCCCGCCTTGCCAAGCCAGTCCGCCAGCTGCGGATGCAAGGCTTGCTCCCGCAGTGTTTGCAACGGCATAGCCAGCAGTTCCGCCACCTCCGGTCCCAGCCGCCAGGATTCGGGCAGCGGCGCCTGGTACAGCGCGCAGCGCTCGCCATCCAGCCTCATCACGCCGACAGCGCGCAAGGGCAGGCCGGAGACGCCCAACTCTTCCGCCAACTCGCGCTCGGCTGCCGCCAAAGGCGTCTCGCCCGGCTCAATGCCGCCGCCAGCGGCGAAGTCCAAGCAACCCGGATGACTGTCGTCGTCCCACGCGCGCCGCTGCCACCAGTAACCATCCTTGCCTATCAACAAAACCAGCACGCTGGTCGCCGCACCGTCGTCGTTGCGCATCTCTGGCGAACTCCCATCAAAAGCCTCATGCTAACAGTCCACTCGCCCCCCTGGAGATCGACACATGACCATCGCCCTCGCCTTGCACGGCGGCGCCGGCACCCTGCGCCGCAGCGACATGGACGCCGAACTGGAGCGCGCCTACCGCGCCGGCCTGGAACAGGCGCTTGAGGCCGGCCACGCGGTGCTGCGCGGCGGCGGCTCGGCGCTGGACGCGGTATGCGCGGCCGTCTGCGCGCTGGAAGACGATCCGCTGTTCAATGCCGGCCGCGGCTCGGTGTTCAATCTGGACGGCAAGCAGGAAATGGAGGCCGGCGTGATGGACGGCAGCCGCCAGGACGCCGGCAGCGTCGCCGGCCTTTCCGGCGTGCGCAACCCGGTGCTGCTGGCGCGGGCGGTGATGGAGCGCACGCCCCACGTGACGCTGGGGTATGCGGCGGCGGAAGATTTCGCCCGCCGGGCAGGATTAGAGATGCGGCCGCCGGAATACTTCCACACCGACAAGCGCTGGCGAGCGCTGCTGGCGGAAAAGGAAAGGATTGCCAACGGCGGCTCGGACGAGGATATCTCCGAGGACCGCAAGCACGGCACCGTCGGCGCGGTGGCGCTGGACGCGCAAGGCCGGCTGGCGGCGGCCACCTCCACCGGCGGCCGCACCGCCAAGTGGCCGGGCCGCATCGGCGACACCCCGGTGATCGGCGCCGGCACCTGGGCCGACGCCTATTGCGCGGTGTCAGCTACCGGCCACGGCGAATACTTCGTCCGCGCCGCAGCCGGACATGAAATCTCGGCCCGGGTCCGCCATCTGGACGAAAGCCTGGCCCAGGCCTGCGACGCCTTGGTCTATGGTCAGTTGCTGACCATGGGCGGCACTGGCGGCGTAGTCGCCGTCGACCGCTACGGCCAGGTGGCGCTGCCCTTCAATTGCGAGGGGATGTACCGGGCGTCGATAGACGGCGCGGGCTTGCGCACCGTCGCTATCTACCGCGGCGAAGACTAGCGGTAGGCGGCCTGCCACTCCGCCTGCAACTGGGCGATCAGTTCGCCGGCCGGCAGTTCGCGCGCGTCGGCGACGCCCTCGCCGGCCCACAGCGACATCAGCTCGCTGCGGCCAGCCTTGGCTGCGGCCGCGCGCATCGCGCCGGTGAGAGCGTTCATCACCGGATAAGCGGGCAGCCTGTCTTGCCATTGCGCCATCTCTTCCATATAGCGGTTGTCCAGGCCCCGCGCATAACGGCCGGAAAACGCCCGGGTCAGCCGGGTGGAGCCCGGCTTCGCCGTCGCCAGCGCCTGTTTCCACAGCGGCGAGATGCCTGACTCCGGGCAGCGCAGGAAAGCGGTGCCCAACTGGCAGGCGACCGCGCCGTGCCGCATCGCCGCCGCGATGTCCCCGCCGTGCATGATGCCGCCGGCGGCGATCACCGGCAGCGGCAGATTCTGCGCCAACTCATAGGTCAGCGACAGCATCGGCCGCAGCGACTGCCGCTGCTCGCCGATGAAGGTGCCGCGGTGGCCGCCGGCCTCCCGCCCCTGCGCGCACACCGCGTCCGCGCCCAGCGCGGCCCAGGCCAGTCCTTCGGCCAGGTTGGTGGCGGTGCCGACCACCAAAATGCCGGCGTCGCCCAGCGCGCGCATCTGCGCCGCGTCGAGGATGTCGAAGGCGAAGCTGGCCACCGCCGGCTTCAACTCAAGCACCGCTTCCAGCTGTTCGTCGAAAGGCTGGCAGAAGCTGTCCGGCGCGGCCGGCGCATCCAAGCCTAGTTCCGCGTGCAAGGGCTTGAGCAGGTCCAACGCCAGCGCCAACTCATCCTGGTTCGGCTGCGGCCGTCCCTGGACGAACAGATTGATCCCGAACGGCTTGTCGCTCAAGGCGCGGATCTTGCCGGCCTCCTCCCTGATCTGCGCCGGGGACAGCAGCGCGCCGGCCAGAAAGCCCAAGCCCCCAGCCTCGCCCACCGCCGCCGCCAGTTGCGGCGTGGTCGCGCCGCCGGCCATCGGCGCCTGTATCACCGGCAACTTCAGTTGCAATTGCTGCCATTTCGCTGCAGACATCCGTATTCTCCTTGTTCTAGGGTCTTGCCAGCTAGCCGGGCCCCGCGCCCGGTTCGATCAATCGCGCAGCGCCTGCGCCAAATCTTCCAGAATGTCGTCCAGATCCTCGATGCCTATCGACAGCCGTAGGCCGCCCTCCACGATGCCCAGCGCCGCCTTCTGCTCGGCCGGCATGCCGCCGTGAGACATCGTGTAGCTGTGGTTGACCAGCGACTCCACGCCGCCCAGCGACTCCGCCAGCGCGAACAGCTTCAGCTTCTGCGCGACCCGGCTGGCCGCCTCGCGGCTGTTGTCCTTCAGGCGGATGCTGATGATGCCGCCGAAACGCTTCATCTGCCGCTTCGCCAGCTCATGCCCCGGATGCTCTGGCAAGCCGGGATAGAACACCTTGGCCACCGCCGGCTGTTCCAGCAGCCAGGCCGCCACCTTCTCGGCGCTGTCGCAATGGCGCTCCATCCGCAGCGCCAGCGTCTTGATGCCGCGCAGCGTCAGGAAGCAGTCCTGCGGCCCCGGCACCGCGCCGGCGGCGTTCTGCAGGAAGCGGATGTCGTGGTGCAGCCTGTCGTCGCTGACCGCCACCAAGCCCAGCAGCACGTCGGAGTGGCCGCCCAGATATTTGGTGGCGGAATGCACGACGATGTCCGCGCCCAGCGCCAGCGGCCGCTGCAGATAGGGAGTGGCGAAGGTATTGTCCACCGCCACCTTCACGCCGTGGCGGCGCGCGATGGCGGACAGCGCGGCGATGTCGACCATGCCCAGCAAGGGGTTGGTCGGCGACTCCAGCCACAGCAGCCGCGTGGCCGGCGTGATCGCCGCTTCCAGCCGCGCCGGATCGGACAGGTCGACAAAACTCACCTTGATGCCGGCCGGCTCCATCACCCGGGTCAGCAGCCGGTAAGCGCCGCCGTAAAGGTCGGCCACCGCGATCACTTCGTCTCCGGGCTTCAGGCAGGCGCGCAGCACCGCGTCTATCGCAGCCATGCCGCTGGAGAAGGCCAGGCCGTGCTTGGCCTCCTCCAGACTGGCCAGGCAGTCCTGCAGCGCGCTGCGGGTCGGATTGCCGGTGCGGGCGTAGGCGTAGCGCAAATCTTCGCCGACGTGGTCGAAGGCGAAGGCCGAGGTCTGGTACAGCGGCGGCATCACCGAGCGGTTGTGCTCGGCGTTGTCGTAGCCGACATGGATGGCGCGGGTAGCGAATTTCACGAAAATCCTTCTAAATCATGAGCTTGGGCCAAATTGCCCGACAATCAAACCCTAACTCCTTGCAAATCATGCATTTGCCATGCTCATTTCATCACGATGCCAAAATTTCAGGTCAATTGCGAGCAAATATCGGCAAATTGTCCTGATTTTCGCCAAGCTAGCGCCGTTTTTTACTTTACAGCGGCCGCCAATAGGGCTATTTTGCTGCGTTTCGCATTAAAACCATCGTTTGCATGAAGCTAGAACGCGTTTTTGACATCCTGTCCCACCAGCTCGCCAATCATCCCCGCCCAGACTGCCTGGCGGCGAAGTCCGGCAAGGCTTGGCGGCAACTGTCGACGGCCGAGGTCCGGGACACCGTCAACCGCGTCAGCCTGGGCCTGATGGAAATGGGCATCCAGCGCGGCGACAAGGTGGCCATCGCCGCCGACAACAGCATCGAATGGGTGCTGGTGGATATCGCGCTGCAGCAAATCGGCGCGGTCAGCGTGCCGCTGTATCCCACCATCACCCTTGATGATGCACGCTATATCCTGACGCATGCCGAGGTCAAGCTGGCCTTCGCCGGCAGTGCTGCGCTGCAGCGAAAACTGCACGAGGCGCTGGGCAAGCTGTCCTGCCCGATTTACGGCCTGGCCGACATCGACGGCGTGCCTTCCTGGCGCGAGATCGCCGAGCGCGCGCGCCTGGAGCGGATGGCCGAGCTGGACGCGCTGCGCGACGCCGCGCGCGCCGACGATGTCTACACCATCATCTACACCTCCGGCACCACCGGCCGCTCCAAGGGCGTGATGCTGAGCCACCGCAACGTACTGAGCACCGTGGTGGCCACCGCCGCCTTCACCGGCCTGCCGCAGGGCAGTTGCCGCGCGCTGAGCTTCCTGCCGCTGTCGCACATCTTCGAGCGCGCCGGCGTGTTCTACTATCTGTACAGCGGCACCGGCATCTATTTCGCCAGCGTGGAATGCCTGTCGTCGGCGCTGGCCGACGTCAAGCCGCACACCTTCAGCTCCGTGCCGCGCGTGCTTGAGAAGGTGCACGAGAAGTTGGTGGGCAAGGCGCGCGACCTGACCGGCGCCAAGCGCCGCATCTACCAATGGGCGCTGGCCCGCGCCGAAAGCTTCGACCCCAACCGCCGCCGCTCGCCGCTGGACGCGATCCAGCACGCGCTGGCCGACAAGCTGGTGTACAGCAAGTGGCGCGCGGCGATGGGCGGCGAGCTGATCTCCATCAATGTCGGCTCCGCCGCGCTGCAGCCGCGGTTGGCGCGGATGTTCTGGGCCGCCGGCATCGCCGTGGCCGAGGGCTACGGCATGACCGAGAGCTCGCCGGTGATCTCCGCCAATCCGTTCACCGCCCGCGGCGTGCGCATCGGCAGCGTCGGCCTGCCTCTGCCCGGCGTGGAAGTGCGCCTGGCCGACGATGGCGAGATTCTAGTGCGCGGCGACAACGTGATGTCCGGCTACTACAAGGAGCCGGAACAGACCTCGGACGCGCTGCGCGACGGCTGGCTGCACACCGGCGACATCGGCGTGCTGGAGAACGGCTACCTGCGCATCACCGACCGCAAGAAGGAAATGTTCAAGACCAGCAACGGCAAGTACATCGCGCCGCAAGCGCTGGAGAACAAGCTGAAGGAGTCGGCCTTCATCGACCAGATCATGGTGGTGGGCGACGGCCAGAAATACGCGGCCGCGCTGATCGTGCCGCTGTTCGAGAAGCTGAAGGAATGGTGCGCCGAGCACGGCATCTCCTACACCACCGACTGCGAGATGAGCCGCCACCCCAAGGTGGTGGAGCTGATCGACCGCGAGGTCAAGCGCTTCAACCGTTACTTCGGCAGCTGGGAGCACATCAAGAAGTTTTCGCTGCTGGACAAGCCGTGGTGCGTGGACGCCGGCGAGCTGGCGCCCACCTTGAAGCTGCGCCGCAAGGTGATCACCGAACGCTGCCGCATATTGATAGACGGCATGTACGGCATGCCGGAGCCGGCGTAAACGAAAAGCCCCGCGACGCGGGGCTTTTTCATATGGCGGAAACCAACAACGGCTCAGCGCTGATGCGCCAGATTGAGCCGGTTCTCCACATGGCGCTGCAAGCGCTCGAACAGCGCGCTCAGCGCCCAATAGATGGCGGCCGCGGCCAGATACAGCGGTAAAGGCTGGAAGGTCTGGGCGATCACTTCTTTCGTCGCCAGCATCAGCTCGGTCACAGTGATCACCGATACCAGCGAAGTATCCTTGATCAGCGAGATTAGACTGTTGGACAAGCTGGGCACCGACAAACGCAGCGCCTGCGGCGCGATGATATGTCGCATCGTCTGCCACCAGGTGAAACCCAGCGAGAAAGCCGCGTCCCACTGCCCCTTGGCCACTCCCGCGATGCCGCCGCGCAGGCTTTCCGACAGATAGGCCGCCACATTCAGCGTCAGGGCCAGCACGCCGGCCGGCACCGGGTCCAGCTCCAGGCCGACGCCGGGCAAGCCGTAATAGATGACGAAAATCTGCACCAGAAGGGGCGTGCCCCGCATCGCGCTGACATAGAACGTCGCCAGCTGCGATAAGACCGGCAGCTTCGCCACCCGCACCATCGCCACCGCGAAACCCAGCGCCAGGCCCAGCACCATCGCCACCAGCGCGAACAGCAGCGTATGCGCCGCGCCCTGCAGCAGCACCGGCAGCGCCGCCTCGAACAGAGCCATCCAATCGCTCATTCCATCCCTTCCCTGAAAAACCGACGCCCCCGCTAAAGCAGGGGCGTGCGGTTCATGCTATCACAAACCGGCTTATTTCTTCGCCGCGGCAGGCGCCTTGGACACGTCGATGCCAAACCACTTCACGGAAATCTTCCGGAAGGTGCCATCCGCCTTCATGCCGGCCAGGGCCTTGTCGATCTCGGACTTGAATTGCGGATTGCCCTTGGCGAACGGGATCGCCATCGTCGCCACGTCGCCCACCGGCGCGCCGGCCTTCAGCGGCAGCTTGGCCTGCTTGATCGCGAACGGGATCAGCAAGCTGTCGTTCAGCGCCGCGTCCAGACGGCCGGTGGCCAGATCTTGCAAATATTCCGGCGCGCCGGGGTAAGTCTTCACCTGCACGCCGGCCGCGGCCTTGGCCATGTCGGCGTAGTTGCTGCCCTGGCCGACGCCAAGCTTCTTGCCCTTCAGGTCGGCCAGGTTCTTGAAGACGCGGCTTTCGTTCTTGCGCACGATCAGCTGGGCGCTGGAGTAGGTGTAAGGCTGGCTGAAATCGAACACCGCCTGGCGCTGAGCGGTCACGCCCACCTGGTTGACGACGATGTCGAACTTGCCGCTCTGCAGACCTGCGAGCAAACCGCTCCATTCCGCAGTGGCGAACTCCGGCTTCACCTTCATCCGGCGCGCGATCTCGGTGGCGATCTCAACGTCGAAACCGGTCAGCTGCTGTTTCGCGTCTTTGAAGTTGAACGGCGGGTAAGTGCCTTCCAGCGCGATCTTCAGTATGCCGCGCTGCTTCACCGTCTCCAGCAGGTCTGCCGCATAGGCTTGACTACCCAAAACCGCAAGCAACAGAACCGTCACCCATTTCTTCATATACATATAACCTTTTTATATATAAAATCCACAAAATATAACCGTTAGAATATCAGAAAGATATGATTTACGACAAGATCACCTATCGTTTCATCCAAAGCCAATGACATGCTTTGGCGTACAAAAAAAAACCCCGCCAAAATAGGCGAGGCTGAAATCTCTGAATCAAGTGGATCACTTGCCAAGGCTCGAATCAAAGCGGCCATCCCTGCGTAGCTGTTGCAGCAAGGCCAACAAGATGGACAACACCAAGCCGATCAACAATGACAGGGCCACGATAATGCCTCTTTTCGGGGAGGATTTCTCCAAAGGCGGCGTGGCCTCGACCAACACCTGGACATCCTGGGACGCCATGAGGTCAGCCTGCTGCACCTGCCGCGCCAACTCCTTAGACAAAGCGCGGTGATAATATACATTCCGAACTTCGGTAAACAGATCCGGCGATAGCGATACCGACTCGCCACTCGCCTGCGCAAGTTCCATCTTAATCTGCATTAATGCACTATCCAGATTACTAGTGCCGCCGGCTGCCAGCATGCCCTCAAGACTCGCAAAGCCGCTCACCATCTGCACAGCGATCGAATCCAATCTCAGCCGGCCACTCTGAATGTCACCACGCACGTCCTTTTCCGCCAACTGCAACTGCTCTTTGGACGCTGCCAAGCGGCCTTGCAACACGTAAAGCTTGCGCCCCTCGTCCGTGATGCGGGCATTCACGATTTGCTTGCGTGCGACCTCCGCCAGAAAGTTCGCAATCTTCGCAGCCATCTCCGGATCGCTATCCAGTACCACAATTTCCAGAGACAGATCCTTAACTACATTTACCTTCAGGTATGTGTTTAACAGTTCAAGCTTGGTTTCACGGACGCCCTCGCGTTTGTAGCGCTTGACTAGGTCGAACTTGTCCACCGCCTGCTGCAAGATGGAGTCGCTCTCCAACATCATTGCCGCGCCTTTGGCGCCCACTGGCTGCGCAACCATCAATTGGGTCCTTGCCGAATACATATTCGGCAGCATGATGGATATCACGCACCCTAATATTCCAGCCGCTACGGTGCCAGATAACAGCAAACGCCAGTTTTTCCCGCAAAATTGCACAATCTGCAACAGGCTGATCTCATCTTCGTCGTGTTTCACAACCCCACACCTCAACCCTCGCCTGATTCAGACGGATAAATTAAACACAAACCGCTAGCAAACAGTCCTTCCTTGCAGCAAAAGCAGTGGCGCATCGCCACTGCCCTCGCCTGGAGCTTAGACGTTGAACAGGAAGTTCATCACGTCGCCGTCTTGCACCACGTATTCCTTGCCTTCGGCGCGCATCTTGCCGGCTTCCTTGGCCTTGGCCTCGCCGCCGTAAGCGATGAAGTCCGTGTAGGAGATAGTTTGCGCGCGAATGAAGCCGCGCTCGAAATCGGTATGGATCACGCCGGCCGCCTGCGGCGCGGTGTCGCCGATATGGATGGTCCAGGCGCGCACTTCCTTGACGCCCGCGGTGAAGTAGGTTTGCAGGCCCAAAAGCTTGTAACCGGCGCGGATCAGGCGATCCAGGCCAGGCTCTTCCAGACCCAGCGTTTCCAGGAACTCGGCCTTGTCGGCGTCATCCAGCTCGGCGATTTCGGATTCGATGGCCGCGCACAGCGCCACCACCGGCGCGCCTTCGCTCTCGGCCAGCGCCTGCACCCGCTCCAGCAACGGATTGCCGCTGAAGCCGTCTTCGGCCACGTTGGCGACATACATCGCCGGCTTGATGGTCAACAGGCACAGCGGCTTGATCAGCGCCTTTTCCTCGTCGGACAGGGCCAGCGAGCGCGCCGGTTTGCCCTGGTCCAGATGCGGCACCAGCTTTTCCAGCACCGCGATCAGCGCGCGCGCGTCCTTGTCGCCGGACTTGGCTTTTTTGCCTTCGCGCTGCATCGCTTTTTCCACTGCGGACAAGTCGGCCAGCGCCAGCTCCGTCAGGATGGTTTCGATGTCGGCGATAGGGTCCACCTTGCCGGCAACGTGAACGATATTGTCATCCTCGAAGCAGCGCACCACATTGACGATGGCGTCGGTCTCGCGGATGTTGGCCAGGAACTGGTTGCCCAGGCCTTCGCCCTTGGAGGCGCCCGCCACCAGGCCGGCGATATCGACGAATTCGACGATGGCCGGCTGAATTTTCTGCGGATTGATGATCTTGGCCAGTTCGGCCAGACGCGCATCCGGCACTTCGACGATGCCGACATTGGGCTCGATGGTGCAGAACGGGTAATTGGCGGCTTCGATGCCAGCCTTGGTCAACGCATTGAACAGGGTGGACTTGCCGACGTTGGGCAAGCCGACGATACCGCATTTCAGACTCATTGCTGTCTTCCTAAAGAAATTCTATTTCAATCCATTATGGCGGCGGACCGTCGGACCGCCAGCCCGCAATCATTTGGCTTCGGTGTGCAGCGCCTTCATCGCCTCGGCCATCTTGCCGGCGATCGCGCGCGGCAGCTCGCGCAAGGATGCCAGAATGGCTTCGTCCAGCGCCTGCTGCTCCTCGGCGCGCGGCTTTTTCAACACGAAGTTGGCCACTTCCTTCTTGTCCCCCGGATGGCCGATGCCAAGCCGTAGACGCCAGAAGGCCGGCGAACCCAGCCGCGCCGCGATGTCCTTCAGACCATTGTGGCCGCCATGGCCGCCACCCTGCTTGAAGCGAGCCACGCCGGGCGCGAGATCCAGTTCGTCATGCACGACCAGGATCTCGTCCGGCAATATCTTGTAGAAATGCGCCAGCGCCAGCACGGCCTGGCCGGACAGGTTCATATAGGTCATCGGCTTCAGCAGCCAGACGTCCTGCCCTTCGATCTGGATCCTGGCGACGTCGCCGTGGAACTTGCCTTCCGTGCGCCAGTTGCCCTTGAACTGCCAGCACAACTCGTCCACCAACCAGAAACCAGCGTTATGGCGCGTCTTTTCGTATTCGGGGCCCGGGTTGCCCAGGCCGACAATCAGGCGGGTGCCAGACATATCGCTCATTCCAATGAAAAAAGCCCGCTGCCCGCCACCTGGGCGCACAACGGGCTTTTCACCGTCACCGCGAACGGCGACGGCAGCAGAAATCACACACGAGTGAAGTCGATGTGCATAACTTGCTGTTTGTACGGGTGCATCTGGAATGCAGCCACTTTCACTTGCTCTTTCTGGCCGTCGATGACCAGATCCAGCACGGAAGCGTGGAAGGATTCGTTCTTCAGAGCGTAGTACATGGTGTTGTGATCCAGCACCAGGGAAACGGCTTCCTTGCCGGCGCCGTAAACCACGGCCGGCACTTGGCCAGCGTGACGCAGGCGGCGGCTCGCACCCGTACCCAGATCAACACGCTTGCTAGCAATCAGTTCAAAAGACATTGTAAAACTCCAGTTTCAGTTAAAAGCACCCGGCCCGCCGCGACCAGCAGGCCAGATGTTTACGGCAGGCAAGCGCCCGTCGCAACCAGTTCCTCATTGAAGAGGTAGGACACCGATTCTTCGTTGTTGATCCTGCGCAGCGTCTCGGCCAGCAGGCCGGCGATCGAAGCCACCCGGATGTTGGGGCAGGCCTTGGCCGCGGCGGTCAACGGGATGGTGTCGGTCACCACCACCATATCGATGTCGGAATTCTTGATGCGGTCCACCGCCTGACCGGAGAAGATCGGGTGGGTCGCATAGGCCAGCACGCGTTCGGCGCCGCGCTCCTTCAGAGCGCTGGCCGCCTTGCACAGCGTGTTGGCGGTGTCGATCATATCGTCGACGATCAGGCAGGTGCGGCCCGAAACATCGCCGATGATGTTCATCACTTCGGCCACATTGGCCTTCGGACGGCGCTTGTCGATGATCGCCAGATCCGTGTTCAGCGCCTTGGCCACCGCGCGGGCGCGGACCACGCCGCCCACGTCCGGGCTGACCACGATCAGATCGTCGAAGCGCTGGGCGCGGATGTCCTTCAGCAGCACCGGGGTCGCATAAACGTTGTCCACCGGGATGTCGAAGAAGCCTTGAATCTGGTCGGCGTGCAAATCGACGGTCAGCACGCGGTCGATGCCGGCGCTGGTCAACATATTGGCCACCAGCTTGGCAGAAATCGGCACGCGGGCGGAGCGCGGACGGCGATCCTGGCGGGCGTAGCCGAAATAGGGAATCGCCGCTGTGATCCGGCCGGCGGACGCGCGTTTCAGCGCATCGGCCATGGTCAGGATTTCCATCAGGTTGTCGTTGGTCGGCGCACAGGTGGATTGCAGAATGAAAACGTCGCGGCCGCGAACATTTTCCAGCAGCTCCACCGCCACTTCGCCATCGCTGAACTTGCCGACATCGGCGCGTCCCAACGAAATATCCAAATGTTTGACTACGTTCTGAGCAAGTTCCGGATTAGCCGTACCGGTAAATACCATCAAACTGTCGTATGCCGCCATGATTCGCTTTGCCTTAGCTGGATAAAGAAAAAGCGTGTAAGGCTCTCTTACACGCTTTTTTCATGCTCTCTCTTATTCGGAGAAAGTCCTGGCTGGGGAGGTAGGGATCGAACCTACGAATGCCGGAATCAAAATCCGGTGCCTTACCACTTGGCGACTCCCCAGTAACCTTATTCAGCGCTGTCGAACAGGGGGTGGACATTCAGTCCTTCCGCTACAAATCCCTGATATTTTTTCGACAACACTCGGTAAACTTTATCGGCTTCGTCTTTCGACTCGAATTCCATAAACACGCAAGCGCCGGAACCGGTCATCAGCGGCGAACCATATTTTCTTAACTCGCTCAGTACTTCATTCACCGCTGGAAATCTTTTCTCTACAACGTTTTGCAGATCATTTCTGCGCTGCTGCGTTGTTTCGAGGATTCGCATTATGCCGAGGCGACCTACCTCTGTCAACATGCTTTGCGAAAAATTCCGGAATATCTCGGCAGTCGGCACGTGGACCTGTGGGTGAATTACCAAATACCAGGCAGGCTTCAAAGAAAGGGGCTCCAACACCTCTCCGACCCCGGTGGCCAACGCATTGCGGCCGAAGATGAAAACCGGCACGTCGGCGCCCAGTCTCAGGCCCAGCGCCTGCAGCCTCTCGCGCGGCCAACCCAGCCCCCACAAGCGATTCAACGCGATCAGCGCGGTGGCGGCGTCGGAACTGCCGCCGCCCAGACCGCCGCCCATCGGCGTGCGTTTTTCCAGCTCGATGCTCGCTCCAAGCCGGCAACCGCTTTCCAACTGCAGCAGCCGGGCCGCGCGCACGGTCAGATCCTGCTCCGGCGGCACGCCGTCGGTCGGCGTCAAGAGTTCGATCGCGCCGTCGTCGCGGACGGCCAGGCGCAACGTATCGCCGAAATCGATGAACCGGAACACCGTCTCCAGCAAGTGGTAGCCATCGGGCCGTTTGCCGACCACGTGCAGCAGCAGGTTGAGCTTGGCCGGAGCCGGATAGGTGTGAAACGGATGCCGCATGTCTATCTTGTTCTGTATCTGAATGGTGGGTATTCGGAGCGCGCGAGGAAGCTGGCTTACTGCCAGCTCTGCACCACTACTTTGACGGTCAGGCCTTCGCGCTGCATTTCCACCCGCTTGGGATGGTCGGCCTCGACGTCGGCGTCGCGGACGAATCGGATATGCCAGCCCTGCTGCTCCAGATTGCCGTCGGCGTCGACGCGGCTTTCCAGACCGGGCGCCGGCAGGCCGCGTATCCACCACACCAGATTGGACAGCGGCAGCGGCCACCCCATCACCTGCCGGGTCAGGCTTTCCACATCGTCGGCCTGCCAGCTTTTGCCGTCGGCCAGCAGCGTCACGCCGCCGGGATCCCGCAGCACCTTGGCCACGGTGTTGCCCAGCGGCGAGTTGATCGCCACCTCGTCGCGCGGCGGCTGGTGCCGCCAGTCGAAATTGGCGACATGGCCCTTGCCGTCCAGATTGGCCGACAGGCGGCCGCTGACGCTGAACGGCGCGTCGGCCGCCGCCTCAAGCGACGGCTTGGGACGGAACAAAGCCTCGTTGGCGCAGCCGGCCAGCAGCAGCGCCAGCGACAACAGCAGCGCGCGCCGGATCACGGCTTGGCCCCCAGGCGGCGCATCGCCTCGGAGATCACCTCATGGCCGGGATGCTGCGCCAGCTCCTTGCGCCACACGGCCATCGCCTCGTCACGGCGGCCCTGCTTCCACAGCACTTCGCCCAGATGCGCCGCCACTTCCGGATCCGGCATCGCGGCGTAGGCCTTTTCCAGATTGCGCCGCGCGGCGTCCAGCCGGCCCAGCTTGTACTGCACCCAGCCCAGGCTATCCTGGATCACCGGATTGCCCGGCTCCGCTTTCAGCGCCTTTTCGATGTAGCCATAGGCTTCCTGGTAGCGCGTGGTCCGGTTGGCCAGCGTGTAGCCGAGCGCGTTCAAGGCCTGGGCGTCGCCAGGCTTGTCCTTCAAGATCTGTTTCAGGTCGCGCTCGGCATTGCCGGTGTTGCCCAGCATGTCGGACACCAGCGAGCGCTCGTACAGCAGTTCGGTCGAACGCGGCTGTCGCTGCAGCGCCTGGGTCAACACTTCGTAAGCGCGGCGCGGCTGCTTGGCTTCTCGCGCCAGCTGCGATTGCAGCAGAGCCACCGAAACCTTCTCCTGGTCGTTGCCGCCCAGGCCGTTCAGACGCGCCAGCGCCTCTTCCAGATGATCGTTTCCGGCCTCGAGTATCGCCAGCCGGGATTGCGCGGGCAGATATTGCTGGCCGGGGCCGACCTGGCGGTACCAGTTTTCGGCGCGCTCGACATCGCGGCTGTCCTCCGCGATCTGTCCCAGCGTGTAGCGGACGAAGTCCTGTTCCTGATACTGGCTGGCCAGCGCGTGCTGCAGGCGGTCGTCGGCGGTTTTCAGATCGCGCATCTGGTAGGCCAGCAGGCCGGTCGCGTACAACAGGTCGGCATTATCCGGATGCGTCTTCAGCAAGGCTTCGAAAGCGGCCCGGGCCTCGGGGAAACGCTTGGCCCCGACCAGCAGCCGCGGGTAGGCGGTCTGCAGCTCCAGCCCGGCGTCGGGACGGCGCGCCAGCTCGCGCTGCAGGAATTCCGCCACCGCATTGATGTCCTTGCGGCGCAGCCTGTCCACCTGCCAGGCCACCGGCAGGTCCCATTTCGGCGCGATGCGCGCCAGGCGGTCGAACTCGCGGTCCACCGCGGCCTGGTCGTTATTGTCCGCCGCGGCGGCGAGCACCGCGAAACGGGCCTCCGGCAGATCGGGGTAACGATCGGCCAGTTCCTCCACCAGGCGGTAAGACGGAGCCGAGCCGCCGTCCTGCCTGGCGCTCAGCCGCGCCAGCTGGACGAAGATCGCGGGCGCGCGCTGCGGCTCCAGCCGCAGCAGCTCTTCGATCAAAGGCTTGCTTTCGGCCAGCTTGCCGCCGCGCATCAGCGTGATGAACAGCTGCTCGCGCGCCGGCAGGGAATTGGGATCCAGCTCTATCCACAGTTGCAGCGCCTCGGTCGCCGGCTTCAACTGGCCGGACAACAGGCAGAATTCGGCGGCGCGCTGGGCCATCCGCGGATCGCGGGTCTCGCGCGCCAGATCGAGGTAGGTGAGCCCGGCGGAGCCGGCCGCGCCGCGGCGGGCGGCGATCTCGCCGGCCAGCACGCCGTAGAGGATTTCGGGCGACAGTTCGACCTTGGGCAGCGCGGCCTCGTCCGGCTCGGCCGCGGCCGCCGGTTTCGATTCCGGCTGAGCGGGCGCGGCCGCCGGAGGCTTGACGCCGGCGCAGGCCGACAGCAGCAGCGCCAGCAGCAACGGAAGGGATCGTTTCAGCGGTTTCATTCGCATGGATTAAGTTGCCTGCTCAAAGCCTGTTGAACGCGTAGAATAGCATGTCCGGTTTTCATCTTTGCACCATTTACCGAATCACCGCCCGACCATGCCAGAACTGCCCGAAGTCGAAACCACCCGCCGCGGCGTAGAGCCGCATCTAGAAGGCCGCATCCTGCGCGGCGCCGTTGTCCGCAATCCCAGTCTGCGCTGGCCGGTGCCGCCGGATCTGGCGGAGCGCGTCGCCGGCGAAAAAGTGCTGGCCGTGCGCCGCCGCGCCAAATACCTGCTGCTGGAGTGCGAGAGCGGCACCCTGCTGATCCACCTGGGCATGTCCGGCAGCCTGAGGGTGATGCCGGCCGGCTCGCCGCCGCAGAAGCACGATCACCTGGACCTGCTCTTGGGCGATCAGGTGCTGCGCTTCCGCGACCCGCGCCGCTTCGGCGCCGTGCTGTGGCATATCGGCCCGCTCGAGCTGCACCCGCTGCTGAAGGCGCTGGGGCCGGAGCCGCTGTCCGACGCCTTCGGCGGCGAAGCGCTGTTCCAAGCCATGCGCCGCCGCGGCAGCCCGATCAAGCTGGTGATCATGGACAACCACGTGGTGGTCGGCGTCGGCAACATCTACGCCAACGAGTCGCTATTCCACGCCGGCATCTCGCCGTCGCGCCCCGCCTGCGATCTGTCCCGCGCGGATTGCGACCGGCTGGCGGCCGAAATCAAGGCGGTGCTGCGGCGCGCGATCGACGCCGGCGGCAGCACCCTGCGCGATTTCGTCGACAGCGAAGGCAAGCCCGGCTACTTCCAGCAAAGCTATATGGTGTACAACCGCCAGGAAGAGCCGTGCCGCCGTTGCGGCACCCCCATACGCCACATCCGCCAGGGCCAGCGCAGCACTTACTATTGCCCGCTGTGCCAGCCGTGATAGAGTGGCGGCCTGTCATCCCTCAGACTTGAAACCGTAACGATCTTGAAGTCACACGCCACCACTTCATTCGCCACCCGCTGCGGCCGCGTGATGCGCCTGCTCGGCCATCTGGCCGTCGGCGTGTTCATCGTCGCCACCCGCTATTCCCGCCTGGCCCAGGCCGAGCGCGCGGTGGTCACCCGCCGCTGGGCGCAGCACGCGCTGAAGATACTCGGCGTCACCATCAAAGTGCAGGGCGTCAATCCGGGCTTTTATCCGCCCAACACCCTGCTGGTCGCCAACCACGTGTCCTGGCTGGACATCGTGGCGCTGAACAGCTGCACCGTGTCGCGCTTCGTCGCCAAGCGCGAAATCCGCAAATGGCCGCTGATCGGCTGGTTGGCCTACGTGGCCGGCACGCTGTTCATCGACCGCGGCAACCGCCGTGACGCCAGCCGCGTCAACCAGATACTGGCCGACGCGATGAAGAACGGCGGTTGCATGGCGGTGTTCCCGGAATCCACCACTTCGGACGGCAGCGGCCTGTTGCCGTTCAAAGCTTCGCTGTTCGAGGCCGCGCTGCTGGCCGGGGGCTCAGTGCAGCCGGTATCGCTGCGCTACCAGCGGCCGGACGGCAGCCTGCTGCGCGAGGCCGCCTACATCGACGACATTTCGCTGCTGCAGAGCATAGGCAAGGTGCTGAGCGTGCCGCAGATCGAGGTGGAGATCAGTTACGGCCAGCCGCTCAAGGCCGGCGACGCCGGACTGGACAACCGCTTCCTGCTGGCTGAGCAAGCCAGGCTTGAAGTGGCGCGCGGCCTGCGCCTGCAATTGGAAGAAACGCCGCAGCCGGCTCCGACCGCGGAAACCGGCGCCTGAGCGCTCAGCGCGCCAGCCGCTGGCTCAGGCCTTCGTAGAGGTCGTCGCCCAGGCGGACATAGCCCGGTCCCGTGAAGTGAACCATGTCCGGGCGACCGAGCTGCTGCTGCCGCCACGCGCGCATGCTGCACGGCCCGCCCATCGCCTGCTGCCAATCCCAATACAACAAATGGTTGTCGCGCGCCAACTGGCGCTGTATCTGCTGCACCGCGCTCAGCATCAGCGGCCGTTGCGGGCCCGCCGCGCACTCGCGGCTGACCGCCCCGCCCTTGCTTCGCGCCGAATCCGGCGCGCCCAGCAGCAGGATGGCCGCCTGCGGCAATTGGCTGCGCACTAGGCTGACCGCGCCCTGCAATGTGGCGCGGTATTCGTCCAGATCCAGTTTGGGGTCGAAAGCCTCATTGGTGCCGTAAGCCAGAATCACCAGATCAGCCTCCCGCGCCGCCAGTTGCCTGCCCCAGGCCCCACCCCAGCTGCGCCACAAAGCCAGCTCCGCGCCATTGCTGCCCACGGTATCCAGCGCCACGCCGGGCGCCAGCTTTTCCAGCTCATAACCGCCTACTTCCGGCGCAGGCAGGCTGTCCGCGCGCAAGGTGAACGGCAGCTTCAGCTTCATTTCCACCCGCTGCCAACCCGCGCCGGCGCTAGCCTGCGCTCGTCGCGGACCGCTGCCGTCGTCCACGATCAAGCCCTGCCCGTCCGCGCTCTGCCGCAGCCAGATCCGCACTCGCCACAAGCCCTTGTCCTCGACGCGCGGGCGCACCGCGATGCTGGCCCCGGGCCGTTGGGCGACGCCGACGAAACCGCCCAGCGGGAAGTCCGGATCGATGTCGCGGCGGCTGTTGCGCAGCGCCCAGCCTTCGCTGCGCATATAGGCCAGCGCGTTGCGCTGCCCCGGCACATTGACCGGTGGCAGCCAGCCTATGCCGGCGTCGCCGTAGCGCGCCTGCAGCCGGGCCCGCAATTCGCCGCTGAAGTAGTCGGCGGCGGTGTGCGAATCCCCGAACTGGATCACCCGCACCGGCGGCTGGGCGTCGCCCTGCAGGCTGAAGCGCGCGGCCAGGCGGGCCAGATTGGGTTCGCCGAAATCCTGCACCGGCGCAGCCTGCGCCTGGGCCGCCAGCGCAGCCGCCATCATCCAGCGCGACGCGCGCGCGATTGCCTTGAATGTCATTCGAACCTCAATTCCGCCAGCACGCGGCGCGCCAGCAGCAGCTGGCCCTGACGGGTGAAATGCACGCCGTCGGCGGTACGCACCGCCACCTCGCCCTGGTCGGGCAATGTCATGAATTTATTGAAGCTGTCGTCCTGGCTGCCCAGCGCCTCGCGGGTGGAGATGAAGCGTCCGCCACCGGCCGCCACCTCTTCCCGATACAGGCGGTTCAGGTAATGGACGCCGTCGTTCATCTTGTCGCGGCTCATATTGGGCAGGCCCAGCCACAGCACCTTGACCTTGCGCTTGCTGGCGCTGGCGAGAATGCTCCGGATCCGCTCGCGGTAGCGTTGCTCCCAGTCGGGAGACGCGAAGCGGATGTAATGATTGCCGTTGACCATGTCCCAGGTATCGTTGGCGCCGATGAACATCACCAGCAACTGCGCTTTGGGATTGGCCGCCAGCTGGCGCTCCACCGTCGCCGGCCAGTTGAAGAAGTCCGGGTAGGTGAGGCCGGTGCTTTGCTTGCTGATATCGATCGCCTTGACCTGATGCTGGCGGAACAGCGGCGGCAACAGATGCAGCGCCACGCCCTGCATCATCGAATCGCCGGCCAGCAACACCGGCAGCCCCTCCTCCAGCAGCAGGCGGGAATCCACCGCTTTGACAGCCGCCGCCGCGGCAGCCGAGGCCTGCGGCTTGGGCGCCGCGACTTTGGCTGCCGGCGCCGGCCTCGGCTTCAGGCAGCAGGCGTTCAAGCTGTCTATCATGCGGCGGTCCCAACCGCCCACCTGCTGCTGCAGCGCTTCGCTGCGCCGGCGCAGCCCTCCGCCCAGCGAACCGCCTTCGCGCCATGGCGACAGCGCGTCCAGCCGCTCCAGCAGGCTGGGCGCGTGGAAGGTTTGCCGCCAGTAGGCGTTGACGGCGGCCTGCTCCAGCCAGAACAGCAACAGCATGCAACTGAGCAGGATGACGAGGATGCGGCGGTGCGGATAGGCGGCGAGCATGGCTAGGGTCGAATCGTCAGAATTGGTAGTAAATGAAAGCGGGGATGCCGGACGGCGCCAGCGAGATCACCAACAGCGCGATGGCGCTCAACAGCAGCGGCTTGCCCCACCATGGCAGCGCGGCCAGCCGGCCGAAACAGCGCTCGGGCAGGGAGGACAGCATGGGCAGCGCGGCCAGCCACAACGCCAGCAACAGCAGCAGGCCGGGCGCGTTCAGCGTCAGTTCCTGGCCGGAGTGCGCAAACATCGCGCGCAGGAAATCCATCGCCTCATCCAGCGACTGGGCGCGAAAGAATACCCAGGCCAGACACACGTAATGGAAAGTGATCAGCCGCGCCAGCCACGGCGACGCGCCGCTGACGGCGTCGCGCCGCCACAGCTTGTCGCCGACGTTCAACGCCACCACGCCCAGGCCGTGCATCGCGCCCCACACCAGGTATTTCAGGCTGGCGCCGTGCCACAGGCCGGACAGCAGCATCGCCGCCAACAGGTTGATCTGCGCGCGGGCGAAGCCATCGCGGTTGCCGCCCAGCGGGATGTAGACGTAGTCGCGGATCCAGCTGGACAGCGAGATGTGCCAACGCCGCCAGAAATCGCGCAGGTTCAGCGCCAAGTAGGGCGCGTCGAAGTTGCGCGGCAGCTGGATGCCCAGCAGCAGCGCCAACGCGGTGACCAGGTCGGTATAACCGGAGAAGTCCAGGTAGATCTGCAGCGCGTAGGCGTAGAACGCCGCCCACACCTCCAGGGTATGGAACGTGTCGGGCGCTGCGAACACCGGGTCCACCCAAGCGCTGGCCAGCCAGCCGGCCAGCCACAACTTCTTCAGCAAGGCCAGCGCGATCAGGCCCAAGGCGCGGTCCAGCTGCGCCACCTGCCGTCGGGAGGGACTGCGCAGTTGCTCCAGCAGATCGCCGGCGCGGCAGATCGGCCCCGCCAGCAGGGTGGGGAAGAACGCCAGGAACAGCGCGAACTGCGGCAGCGCCGCCGGTTTGATTTCCTTGCGGTACACCGACACGAAGTAGCTGACCGACTGGAAGGTATAAAAGGAGATGCCCACCGGCATCAGGATATCCAGCGCCGGCAACAGTGCAGTCACGCCCAGCGCGTTCAAGCCGGCCTGCGCGCTTTCGCGGAAGAAATCGAAGTACTTGAACAGGGCCAAATTGCCCACGGCCAGCAGCAAGGAAGCCTGCAGCCAGCGCCGCGGACTGGCGGATGCGCTCATCCGCCGGCTCAGGCTATGCTGGACCAGCGTGTAGACGGCAAGAATGGAGGCGAAACGCCAGTCGAGCTTGGCGTAGAACAGATAACTGGCCAGCAGGAGCAGAAGGTTCTGCATGCTGGGCATGCGGCGGCAACCCCAGTAGACGGTAAAAAAACCGACAAAAGCTAGGGCGAACTCAATGGACAGATAGCTCATGCTAAGGTAACAAGCTGGCGGAGGCGGCAATTATGACAACAAGCCTTGCCGCTTGCCAGCTTTGATAAAAATTTATTTATCTGCCCGCCGCCAGCGCGATTTCTCGATAGGCCCTGCATGGCAGGGAAAACAATTGCCTGTCATTCAACCGCAGCGCCGACAGGCTGCCGCCCCACAGACAGCCGGAGTCTATCGCCAGGATGTCTTCATCCAGATGCACCCCCAGCGCCGACCAATGGCCGCAAACGATGGGCGTGCCGCCATGGCGGCGGCCCGGCGCCTCGAACCATGGCACCAGATTGGCCGGCGCCCCATCCAGCTCGCCCTTGTAGCTGAGATCCAGCTCGCCGTCCCGCGTCAGGAAGCGCATCCGCGTCATCACGTTGACGATCAAGCGCAATCGATCCACGCCCTTCAGATCATCGGTCCAGCGCGTGGGTTTGTTGCCGTACAGGCGGCCGAGAAATTCCCGGTAGCGGATGCCCGACAGGCCGAACTCCACTTCCTCCGCCAGCCGGAGCGCCTTGGAAATCGTCCACTCCGGCAGCAGGCCGGCGTGCACCATCGCGTAGCCCTGCCCCTCCAGCATCATCGGCTGGCAGCGCAGCCAGTCCAGCAGCACCTTGCCGTCAGCGGCGTTGAGGATGTCCTCTATGGTGTCGTCCCGGTGGAGTTTGCCGAAGCCTTCCGATACCGCCAGCAGATGCAGGTCATGGTTGCCCAGCACCATCTCCACCTGGTCCTGGTGCTGGAACACCCAGCGCAGCACATCCAGCGACTGCGGTCCGCGGTTGACCAGATCTCCAGTCAGCCACAACGTATCCTTGCCGGGATTGAAGTCGATCAGCCGGAGCAATTGCTGGAACGGCTCGAAACAGCCCTGGATGTCGCCGATTGCGTAGATGGCCATATGGTTTCCTTGTGAGGCGGATCGGGCCTGGGATTCCATCCGCGATAAGCCATGATACCCCATGCTACAATGCATGGCCTTGATTACCGATTTGCTGCGCCCGTCCGGGCCCAACCGCCATGTCCGCTCCCCTGCTCAATCCGCCGCAACGCGCGGCCATCCATTATCTCGACGGCCCCTTGCTGGTGCTGGCGGGCGCCGGCTCGGGCAAGACCCGCGTGATCACCTACAAGATCGCCCATCTTGTGCGCGAGGGTGGCATTCCTGCCCGGCACATCGCCGCCATCACCTTCACCAACAAGGCGGCGCGCGAAATGCTGGAGCGGGTGAGCAAATTGATGACGTCGGCCGAAATCCGCGGCATCACGGTGTCCACCTTCCACTCGCTGGGTATGCACATCCTGCGCCAGGAAGCGCCCCATCTGGGTTACAAGGCCCAGTTCTCCATCCTGGACGCCTACGATGCCGGCAAGATCATCGCCGACATCCTGAACACCACAGCCAAGGACGAAATCCGCAAGGTGCAGAGCCAGATCTCGCTGTGGAAGAACGATCTGAAAACGCCGGACGACATGCTGCTGGCGGCTCAGGACCAGTGGGAGAGCATCTGCGCCAAGACGTATCTAGCCTATCAGGACACGCTGACCGCCTATCAGGCGATGGACTTCGACGACCTGATCCGGCTGCCGGTGCAGCTGTTCCGCACCCACCCGGAAGTGCTGCTCAAATGGCAGGGCAAGCTTCGCTACCTGCTGCTGGACGAATATCAGGACACCAATACCTGCCAATACCAGATGGTGAAGCTGCTGGCCGGCGTGCGCGGCCTATTTACGGCGGTGGGCGACGACGACCAGTCCATCTACGCCTGGCGCGGCGCCAATATGGAAAACCTGCGCCTGCTGCAGCAGGATTTCCCTCAGCTTAAAGTGATCAAGCTGGAGCAGAACTACCGCTCCACCGCCCGCATCCTGCGCGCCGCCAACAGCGTGATCTCCAACAATCCCAAACTGTTCGAAAAGCAGCTGTGGAGCGAGCTGGGCCTGGGCGAGCCGATACACGTGGTCCAGTGCAAGGACGAAGAGCACGAGGCGGAGACGGTGGTGCAAAAGCTGCTGGCCCACAAGTTCGAGTGCCGCACCGAGTTCAAGGACTACGCCATCCTCTACCGCGGCAACTACCAGGCGCGGATCTTCGAGCAGGCGCTGCGCAACCAGCGCATCCCCTACCAGATGGCCGGCGGCCAGAGCTTCTTCGACAAGCCGGAGATCAAGGACCTGCTGGCCTATATGCGGCTGGTCACCAACCCGGACGACGATCCCGCCTTCATCCGCGCGCTGACCACGCCCAAGCGCGGCGTCGGCGCCGGCACGCTGGAAAAGCTGGGCGCCTGGGCCGGCCAGTACGGCAAGAGCCTGTTCGCCGCCGCCCACGACGCCGGCCTGCGGGTGCAGGTGCAACAGGCGCAACTGGCGCCGCTGGAGCAATTCTGCGAATTCATCACCCAACTGCAGTACCGGGCCACCCGCGAGGAAGCCGGCAAGCTGTCGATGGAGCTGCTACAGGCGATAGGCTATGAAGCCTGGCTGTACGACAGCGAGGATAGCCCCAAGATCGCCGAAACCAAGTGGAAGAACATGCTGGAAATGGTGGCCTGGCTGGCGAAAAAGGGAGAGGCCGACGGCAAGAATCTGATCGAACTGACGCAGACCATCGCGCTGATCACCATGCTGGAAGGCCGCGACGAGGGCGAGGTGGACGCGGTGAAGATGTCGACGCTGCACGCGTCCAAGGGCCTTGAATATCCGCATGTGTTCCTGGTGGGCTGCGAGGAAGGCATCCTGCCGCACAGCGAATCGGTGGAAAACGGCATGGTGGAAGAAGAAAGGCGGCTGATGTACGTCGGCATCACCCGTGCCCAGCGCAGCCTGACGCTCAGCTACTGCGTCAAGCGCCGCCGCGCGGGAGAATGGCAGTTCATCGAACCATCGCGCTTTATCAGCGAAATCGACGGCGAAGACCTGCGCCATTTCGGCAAGCCCGGCGCCGAGCCCCTGGTCAGCAAGAGCGAGGGCAAGTCCCGGCTGGCCAATCTGACCGCGATGCTGGCCGGCAAGGACAAATCGGGCGAAACGCCGACGGATTGAACGGACAAGAAAAATGGCGCCGCGAGGCGCCATAAAGAAGAATGAGGAACATCTCTGGGTGAAGCGAGGCTGGGGAACCTCACCTGACTGAAGGGCTGGAAAGCCAATCGGTCAATCAGATGAACGAATGATGCCTGATATCAGCCAGGATGCCACCTGTCCTTTTTATCAAGTCACAGCCATTGACATTTATAAAAATTCAAAAAGCATAAAAAAAGCACTCAATGTCAATTGGGTGCTTTTTAATATCAAGTACCGCTTATTTTGAATTATTGACCATGTACTCAATGGCAGAGCGGAATTCCGCATCGCTGCCAGTATAGCCGCCTTTGGGCGGCATCGCGTTTAGGCCCTTGGTGGCGATTTTCACCACCTCGTCCATGCCCGGCTTCAGACGCGCGGCCCAGGCCGCCTTATCGCCGAACTTCGGCGCGCCCGCAAGGCCCGCCGCATGGCAAGCCACGCAGACGCTGTCGTAAATCTTCTTGCCCACCACCGCCGGATCCGCCGCCGCGGCCGCGCCGCCCGCTCCACCAATCGGCGGTTCGGTGAATTTGGCGCCGCCAGCGTTGCCCATATAGGCAACCGCGCGCTTCACTTCGTCATCGCTCAGGTCTGTCGCCCCGCCCTTAGCCGGCATCGCGTTGAAGCCATGCAAGGCATGGTTGACCAACATATCCCACCCCTTGGCGATGCGCGGCCCCCAGGCGCCGGCGTCGCCAAACTTGGGAGAGCCGGCCAGACCGGTCGCGTGACAGGACATGCAGATGCCCTTGTAAACCTGCTCGCCGGTGCGCATGCCCGGCGGCGCGTCGCTGGCCTTGGATTCGCCGACCGGCTTCAGGCGAGCGGCCACGGCTTCCTTGGTCATCACCTCGGCATCCACGTTGAAACCACTGGTGGCGAGCTTGGCCAATAGCCAAATCGCCACGACAAGGAAGACAACGACGCTGACCAGAACCTTTACGATCTGGCCGGGGGCCATTCCGTTCTCATTACTCATCCCAAGCCTCGCCTGAAAAAATGACAATTAAAACTGGTTAATTATACGGTATGCAAGTTCACAAGGCAAAAAACCATACTCTGGACTCGGATTAGATGTTTGCTGTATGATGCATCCACTTGATCTCAAGTATCAGCGCACCCGTAGCTCAGTTGGATAGAGTGTCAGTTTCCGAAGCTGAAGGTCACAGGTTCGATCCCTGTCGGGTGCGCCAATCAAAACAAGCGCTTGCGCCGCCGTCTGCTTTTCCCGATTCCTCTGCATTAATTTTTTTTCGCGTGCTTCTCATAAAATCCGCCATTAATTGCCCGATTTTGCCGCTTTGATCTTGCGCTCCGGCTCCTGTCGTTCTTTTCTGACGCCACCGCCCGCAAAGCGATGGGTAAAACAACGCACGCTACCCCACCGACAGAAATTTGCAGTTCTTCTCCCTAATGAAAAACCCTCCGGCATGCCGGAGGGTTTGCGTGTTTGCATCATCAGGCCCCACTCAGCCCATCAAGGACAGGCTCGACTCCTCGTCGCCATCCTCCTCGCCGAGGAAGCCACCGCTTTGGTGCGCCCACAGCCGGGCATAGAGACCGCCCTGCGCCAGCAGCTGTTGATGCGTGCCCTCCTCGACCACCTGTCCCTGGTCCAGCACAATCAACCGGTCCATCGCCGCGATGGTGGACAAGCGGTGGGCGATGGCGACCACGGTCTTGCCTTCCATCAGCCGATACAGGCTGCGCTGGATCGCCGCTTCCACTTCCGAATCCAGCGCGCTGGTCGCCTCGTCCAGCAGCAGGATGGGCGCGTCCTTCAGCATCACGCGCGCGATGGCGATCCGCTGGCGCTGTCCGCCGGACAGCTTGACGCCGCGTTCGCCGACATGCGCCTCATAGCCGACGCGCCCCTTGGGATCGGTCAGCGAGCGGATGAAATCGTCAGCCTCGGCCTTGCGCGCCGCCTCCGCCATCTGCTCGTCGCTGGCGTCAGGCCTGCCGTACAGCAGGTTGTCGCGCACCGAGCGGTGCAGCAAGGACGTGTCCTGAGTCACCATGCCCACCTGCGAGCGCAAGCTGTCCTGGGTCACGCCGGCGATGTCCTGGCCATCGATAAGAATGCGGCCGCCATCCAGATCGTAGAAGCGCAGCAGCAAGTTGACGATAGTGGACTTGCCGGCGCCTGAGCGGCCGACCAAGCCTATTTTCTCACCCGGACGTATCGTCAGGTCCAGGCCGGAAATCACCTGCTTGGCGCCGCCATAGGAGAAATCGACATTATCGAAGCGGATCTCGCCGCGCGGCACTTCCAGCTTGGCCGCGTCCGGCTTGTCCACCACCGCCACCGTGCGCGACAGCGTGGTGATGCCGTCCTGCACCGTGCCGATGTTCTCAAACAGGCTGGACATCTCCCACATGATCCAGTGCGAAATGCCGTTCAGCCTCAACGCCATCGCAGTGGATGCCGCCACCGCGCCGATGCTGACCTGGCCCTGGCTCCACAGCCACAGCGCGGAACCGGTGGTGATTCCGATCAACAGCATGCTGGTCAGCTGGTTAACGACCTCGAAGCCGCTGACCAACCGCATCTGGCGATAGGCGGTGGACAGGAACTCCTGCATCGCCCCTTTGGCGAAGCGCGCCTCGCGCTGGCCGTGCGAGAACAGCTTGACCGTAGCGATATTGGTGTAGGCGTCGGTGATGCGGCCGGTCATCAGGCTGCGCGCGTCGGCCTGCAGGGTGGCCGCCTTCCCCAGCTTGGGCACGAAGAACCACAGCGTCGCGACGTAAAGCGCCAGCCAGGCCAGGAAAGGCAGCAACAGCATGACATCGAAATGGCCGAGCACCGCGATCATGGTGACGAAGTAAATGACGACGAACACCAGGATATCGGTGATGATCAGCACCGTATCGCGCACCGCCAGCGCGGTCTGCATCACCTTGGCAGACACTCGGCCGGCGAACTCATCCTGATAGAAGCTCAGGCTCTGGCCCAGCAAATGGCGGTGGAAATTCCAGCGCAGCCGCATCGGAAAGTTGGAAAACAGGCCTTGGTACTTGCTCATCGCCTGCAGCGACACCAACAACACGCTGGCCAACAGAATGCCGGCCAGCAGCAACAGGTGTCCGCTCTCGCGCTGCCACAGCTGGTTGGCCGGCACCTTGGCCAGCCAGTCCACCACCGAGCCCAGCATCGAAAACAGTAAGGCCTCGAAGGCGCCGATCAACGCGGTGAGCAAGGTCATGCACAGGATCAGGCCGCGCATGCCGCCGGTACAGAACCAGATAAAGGAGAAGAAGCCGCGCGGAGGCTGGGCGGCAGGCGTGTCCGGATAGGGGGATATCCGGCGTTCAAACCAGGAAAACATAAAGATCGCTCCATTCCCGACAACCAGGGCGGCCGCCGGACAGGGGGTTTAGTGGAGCGATGACGGTAGCCTATCTTCAGCCAGTCTGCAACGGGAAAGTTTGCCCGCAGTCATTTTCGCGCATGAAAATAGCCGAGACTGGCGGCATCCGGCAGTTTGCCTCAGCTCTGCACCTCCAGCCGGATATATACCTCTTCCAGTTTTTCCGACGTGCGCGTCTTCAGGTCCACCTTGTGGACCTCGGCCCTCAGCCTGCCCTTGTAGACATGCAACATCAGTTCGGCGGCCTTGCGCGCCTGTTCCTGGGTGGGATGCAGGGGCCCGCTGTCGTCGATGCCGAAATCCGGTGAAATCAGTTTCAACCGATACATTATTATTTTCTCGAAAAATGGCGCCGCTGGATATTTTTATACGAAATGCATTTCCAGCATTCGATTCTACATGAGTTTACCTGATAGGAAATCAACGCTGCGCGATGTAAGGAGGAATCTGATTTTGTTTACAATTCAATGCAAATATTCTAACAAATGCGGATAATGCCGGGAAAAAGCTTGGACAACTGAATGAGAAAATTGAATATGGGAGAAGCGGCGTAAAAAAACCCGGCCTGGCCGGGTTATCGATGAACGCGAGCGCCCTGTGAACAGCGGCTCTCAGGCCGGCACGCCCATTTCCTGTCCCTGCGCGTAGCGGATACGAGAAAGCGCGTCGGCCATCTTCTGGTTGTGGCGCTCCCAATAGCCATGCCGGCACAGGCAGTCCATGCTGACCAGCGCCGCGTCTATCATGAAGCGCTCGTCCACCAGCAGCTGCTCCACCTCGGAAAACGGCAGCAGCAGGTGTTCGGCCACCTCGCCATCCTGGCAAGCCGGCGACTCTCCCGGCGCCAGCCACAGATCGTAGGCGTACAGCCATTCGCGGTGCAGGCCCCGCGCCACTGGCCGCTGCGCCAGCAGCAGCGACGCCGGCGTCAGCCCGTCCACCCTCGCGCGCGCGACGCCTGCCTCTTCCCACGACTCGCGCTCCAGGGCCAGCGCCAGCGTTTCGCCGGCGGCGACGCCGCCGCCGACCAGGTTGTCCATCCGGTTCGGGTCCACCGCCTTATGCGGGCTGCGCCGTCCCACCCACATCCGGACCTCGCCGTCGTCGAGCCGGCACAGGCCGTTGACGTGAACCGCGCGGCTGGTCAGGCCCAGCGGGCGGAAGGCCGCGCGCTCCAATTCGAAGTAGGGTCTGCCATCCTGGCGGAAGGCGGTGAAGTTCTCGTTTCGCCAGCCGTTGAGCCAGCCAGCCTGTTGCCAGCGCCGCGCGGCGTGGGCCAGCGCGTGGCTGATGCTGCGGTAGCTGCCCTTCACCTTGCAACGCAGGCCCTGGAAGGTTTCCTCGAACAATTGCGGCTCATGCTGCAGCAGGCGCTCTTTCCACTGGGCGTTGACGCACCCCATTCTTTCGGTGCCGATGAACAGCGGCGCGAACTGCTGAGCATCGAAGCGGCTGACCTTGTCCAGATAGCCGAGTACGGCGTCCACCTGCATGACCACACTCCCCCTGCGTTGTTCCGGGAAGGCTGCATATTAGGATGTCTGCCGACGCTTGACTATCCTTCGTCGCACAAAGCCGGAGACTGTTGCATTCCCGCGATTTCAACGCAGCCGATCGCCGAGCCCGGAATCCCGCCGCGGCGCCAATTCCGCCCCGCGCAGCCAGACTTCGGCGTCCCCCACCGCGGCGAAACGGGAGCGGGCGCGGGTGATGGCGGTATACAACAGCGCGCGGTTCAACAGCGCGCCGGCCTGCTGCGGCAACTGCAGCCACACCTCGTCGTACTCCGAGCCCTGGCTCTTGTGAACCGTCATCGCGAACACCGTGTCGTGCGCCGGCAGCCGCCCGGGCGCGAACTCGCGCCAGCCGCCGTCAGCCGATGGAAACAGCACCCTCAGGCCGGACGGCCGCTGCAAGGCGAAGCCAATGTCGCCGTTGAACAGGCCCAGCCCGTAATCGTTCTCGCCTATCATCACCGGCCGGCCCGGATACCAGTCGCGGCCCTCCTGCTTGACGCCGGCCGCTTCCAGTTCGCGCTCGATGCGGCGGTTGCAGTCGGCCACTTGGCGCCGCTCGGCTGCCAGCAGCATGAAGGCGGAAAACTCGCGCTGCGCCTCGTCCGCTCCGGCGCCGGCGGCCACCGCCTCCAGGTAGCCGCGCCGGCGCGCGAGCAGCGCCGCGTCGTCGGCCGCATCCTGCCGCCAGACATCCGGCCGTCCGGCATCATCCAGCACTTGCAGCGAGGCCCGCCCTTCGCCGGCGTTGACTCGCCTCGCCAGTTCGCCGATGCCGGAATCCGCGCCGAAGCGGTGGCTGCGCGTCAGCAGCGCCACGCAGTCGGTCAGCGCGCCGCCGGGCGCGGCGTC
>NZ_JAJOHV010000014.1 GCF_021129175.1 Chromobacterium piscinae
CCAGTCTTCTGGCGGGGTTTTTTATTGCCGTTCGCGGGGCGCTTACAAACCGACCCACTTGCCTTGCTTCAACTGGTAAAGCGAGACGGTGGCGTTCTGGATGTCGCCCTTGGCGTCGAACTTCACCGGGCCGGTGACGCCCTGGTAGTCGGTCTTGGCGATTTCCGGCAGATACTTGGCCGGTTCGGCCGAGCCGGCGCGTTTCATCGCGGCGATCAGCACCTTGGCGGCGTCGTAGGTGTACGGCGCGTAAGCCTGGATGTCGGCCTGGAACTGCTGCTTGTACTTCTGGCTGAACTCGCCGTAACCGGGCAGTTTTTCCTTGGGCGCGCCGGCGCTGGAGGCGTAGCTGCCTTCGGCGTTGTCGCCGCCCAGCTTGGCGAACTCCGGCGTGTTGACGCCGTCGGCGCCCATGAAGGCGGCCTTGAGGCCGAGCTTGGCCATCTGCTTGACCATCGGTCCTGCCTGGGCGTCCATGCCGCCGTAGAACAGCAGATCGGGCTTCTCGCCCTTGATCGAGGTGAGCACCGCCATGAAGTCGGTGGCGGTGTTGGTGGTGAATTCGCGCTTCACGACCTTGGCGCCGGCTTGTTCGGCGGACTTGGCGAAGTCGTCGGCTAGGCCCTGGCCGTAGGTGGTGCGGTCGTCGATGACGGCGACGCGCTTGGCGCCCAGCTTGTCCACCGCGTACTTCGCCAGCGCCTGGCCTTGCTGCAGGTCGTTGGCGATCAGGCGGTAGGTGTTGTGGTAGCCCTGCTGGGTGAACGACGGGCTGGTGACCGAGCCGGAAATCATCGGGATGCCGGCGTCGGCGTAGATGCGGGAAGCGGGGATGGCCGCGCCGGAGGTCAGGTGGCCGACGATGCCGGCTACCTTGGCGTCCACCATGCGCTGGGCGACCTGGGTGGCGACCTTGGGGTCGGCCTGATCGTCTTCCGATACCACTTCGAAGGTGACCGGCTTGCCGTCCAGGGTCAGTTTCTCGGCGTTGGCTTCCTGCACCGCCAGCTTGACGCCGTTGTCGGCGTCGCGCCCCCAGTGGGCGAAGGGGCCGGTCAGCGGATTGGCGGTGCCGATCTTGACCACCGCGGAACCGGCGGCGGCCTGTTCCTGTTGAGGCGCCTGGCTGGCGGGTTTGTTGCAAGCGGCGACGCCTGCCACCAAGGTGCACAGCAGCAGACTGTGTCGGGTTTTCATGATGAATCTCTCCTGATGCTCTTTGTTTATTTTGATATTGCGCCGGTGCGATGGCGTGAGCTTACTGTGTCGGCCGATCCTGCTTTTGTCAATCGGCGCGGCGGCAGGATCTGCCGCTGGAGAGCGGTGCGGAATGGTTAAGCGGCGCTGCGCGCGTTCTTGATGATCTTGTATACCCATTGCACCGAGATGCCGTGCTTCTGCGCCAGCGAGGCGTGGTTGGAGCCGTTGAATTCCGCCAGGATGCAGCGGTCTCGCTCGGCCGATTTGCTGCTCTTGCCCAAGGGGAAGTAGACGTTCTGGCCGCCCCAGTGCTGGGCCATGCGCCGGGTGATTTCGCGGGCGATCTTCTCAGCCTGTCTGTCCTCGGTGTTCGCCAGCTGCCGCAGCGCCGCGGTGATGTGGTCGGTCAGGTCGGCCAGCAGTTCCGGTCCCTTGCTGCGAAGTTGTGCCTGCATGTGCGCTCCCGCGTGATGTCGTTCTGATGGATGGCATTGTTCCATTTCCCCGTATCGCGGGCCGGATGACCGGTGTCAGCGCGATGTCAGTGCCGCATTTAGTAATGGCGGCTACAAGAACCCAACCCTCTCTCTGCTGCATTCTTCGCCACATCCGGCAAGCAACCCCGCTGGCCGGCAGTCCGAGCGCGGTTTCCGCGCGTCCCTTTTCCCCTCTGCTTGGAGTTCCGCTGTGGCAAGCACTTCCCAGATTGTCGGCGCGCTGTTGGCGCGTTTGCGCGGCGCGGCGCCGCAACTGACCGTCGAGTATTACGCCGGCGCCGAGGACGACTATCCGCTGGCGCATCCGCGGGGCGCGGCGTTGCTGTGCCTGCGCGGCAGCCAGTTCGGCCCGCTGCGCGACGGCTACGGCCAGGTGCGCACGCTGCAGCTGGCGATCACGGTGCTGCTGAACCAGCGCGACGCCGGGCTGGGGGATTGCGACGCGCTGGACGCGATACGGCGGGCCTGCCTCGGCTTCGCCCTGCCGGATTGCCAGCCGGCGTGGCTGCTGTCGGAAACCTTTCTGGGCTATCGCGACGGCGTGGCGCGCTACGCCATCGCGCTGGCCACCGACACTTTGCAAGTGACGGAGGCCGACCTGGAGCCCGTGATCATGCTTAACGCAGTCTCATACGAGGAGCAACCATGAAGTATCTGTATTCCGGTCCGATCAGCGGCGTCACCCTGGGCGACGGCCAGGAAATCATGCTGTTTCCCGGCAAGGAAGTGGAGATGCCGGAAGAACACAGCTACACCCGCACCCTGGTGGCGCTGGGCTACCTGAGCGCGCAGTCCGCGGGCGAAACCATCCCTTCCCATACCGCTGAACAAGGAGAGTAAGCATGGCGGCAAACTATCTGCATGGCGTTGAAACGATCGAAGTCGAACGCGGCCCGCGCCCGGTGCGCACCGTCAAGTCGGCGGTGATCGGCCTGATCGGCACCGCGCCGGCCGGCGCGGTCAACGTGACCACGCTGACCCTGTCGGAAAAAGACGCGGCGGCCTTCGGCCCGCAGCTGCCCGGCTTCACCATTCCGCAGGCGCTGACCGGGATCTACGATCACGGCGCCGGCACCGTGGTGGTGATCAACGTGCTGGACCCGGCAGTGCACAAAGGCTCGGCCAAGGACGAGACCATGACCCTGGACCCGGCCACCGACTCCGCGCGCCTGAAGTATCCGGCGGTAGCCAATGTGGTGGTCAAGAGCGCCGACGGCGCCACCGCTTACATTGCGGGCCAGGACTACGTGCTGGACGCGGTGTACGGCAAGATCACTCGCCTGAAGACCGGCGCCGTCGCGATCGGCGCAGGCCTGAAGGTCAGCTACGACTACGCCGATCCGTCCAAGGTGACCGCCGCCGACATCATCGGCGCTGTCAACGCCGCGGGCAACCGCACCGGCATCAAGGCGCTGCAGGACACCTACAACAAGTTCGGCTTCTTCGCCAAGCTGCTGATCGCCCCGGGCTTCTGCACCCAGAACACCGTCGCCGCGGAAATGGCGGCGATGGCCGACAAATTGGACGCCATCGCTTACGTCGACGCGCCGATCGGCACCGCCTTCGCCGACGCGCTGGCCGGCCGCGGCCCGGTGGGCACCATCAACTTCAATACCTCCAGCGACCGCGTCCGCCTGTGTTACCCGCACGTGATGGTGGCCGACGGCAACGGCGGCCTGCGCTACGAGCCGTTGTCGTCCCGCGCCGCCGGCCTGCGCGCCAAGGTGGACAACGACAAGGGCTTCTGGTGGTCCAGCTCCAACCAGGAACTGGCCGGCGTGGTCGGCGTCGAGCGCCAGCTGACCGCGATGATCGACGATCCGAACTGCGAAGTGAACCAGCTGAACGCGTCCGGCATCACCACCGTGTTCAACAGCTACGGCTCCGGCTTCCGCCTGTGGGGCAACCGCACCGCGGCTTGGCCGACCGTCAGCCACATGCGCAACTTCGAGAACGTGCGCCGCACCGGCGACGTGATCAACGAGTCGATCCGCTATTTCAGCCAGCAGTTCATCGACATGCCGCTGAACCAGGCCACCATCGACGCGCTGGTGGAGTCGGTGAACGGCTATGGCCGCAAACTGATCGGCGACGGCGCGCTGCTGGGCTTCAAGGCCTGGTTCGACCCGGCCCGCAATCCGGCGACCGAGCTGTCCGCAGGCCACCTGCTGATCAGCTACAAGTACACCGTGGCCCCGCCGCTGGAACGCCTGACCTTTGAAACCGAGATCACTTCGGAATACCTGCTCAGCCTGAAAGGAGGCAATTAATCATGGCCGGCAAGATTGAAATCAACCGCATCACCAACGCCAACATCTACATCAACGGCAACTCGCTCTTGGGCCGCGCCGAAGAGATCAAGCTGCCGGACGTGTCCGCCATCATGCAGGAGCACAAGGCGCTGGGCATGGTCGGCAAGATCGAGCTGCCGGCCGGCTTCGAGAAGCTGGAAGGCGAGATCAAGTGGAACTCGCTGTACAAGGACGTGGCCAAGATCATCGCCAATCCGTTCCAGGCGGTGCAGCTGCAAGCCCGTTCCAGCATCGAGACCTACGGCTCGCAAGGCCGCCTGCAGCAGGTGAGCCTGGTCACCTTCCTGACCGTGATGTTCAAGAAGAACCCGCTGGGCACCTTCAAGCAGCATGAAAACGCCGACTTCAGCTCCGCCTTCACCGCCACCTACGTCAAGCAGGTGGTGGACGGCGAGGACATCCTGGAGCTGGACTACATGGCCAACATCTTCCGCGTAGGCGGCAGCGACATGCTGGAGCTGTACCGCCAGAACATCGGCGGCTAATCCCGGCTCGCCCGCGGACTTGATCCGCGGGCGAGTGGGCGCGGTTTGGCGGGGAGGACGCCTCCCGACCCCGCCGGCCGCTTTTAAAGCCAATCCCTAAAGCGCTTTCGCATACCCCGGATACGGGCTGCCGGAAAATGACGGCATCCCAACCCGCTTCAAGGAGCCATCATGCAGATCAAGCTGCAATACCCGTTCACCAACGCCGCCGGCCAACGCATCGACACGCTGGACGTGGCGCGCCTGAAGCGCGCCGACCTGAAGGCCGCCAGCCATCACAGCCAGGACGACGCCGACCAGGAAGACTTCCTGTTCGCCCGCATGACCGGCCTGACGCTGGAAGACATCGACCAGCTGGACATCGCCGACAGCCGCGCGCTGGCCGACAGCTTTCGCGAAATGGTGGGCGGATCCGACAACGCTTAAGTCGTTCGACGAGGTCTTGCTGACGGTGCTGAATTTGCCGCCGTCGGAGATAGACGCGCTGGCGATGGACGACTACTGGTTCTGGTGCGAAGTCGCCGAGCGCGAAGTCCAGCGCCGCAACGAGCGCCAGCAGCACCTGCTGGACGCCATGTAAGGCGGCTGTCCAGCCGCTCCCAGTCCGAATCTTTTCCTGATCGGCCGCCTCCCGCCCGCCGGGACGGGGCCGATCGCCCTTTCTATTCCCCAAATACAGGCAATCACCATGGTAAGCGAGTTTTTCATCGGCCTTAAGGTGGGCGCGACGCTGTCCGGGGTGTTCGACAACGCCTTCCGCTCCGCGCGCTCCGCGATGGACGATCTGCGCAAGAGCAGCTTGCGCTTGTCCGACGCGCAGAAGGACCTGGCCGGCAATGTCGAGCGCACGCGCCGGGCCTATGCCGGCCTGGACCTGGCGCGGCTGGAGCGCCAGCACCGCCAGCTGGAGGCCACGCTGGGCCGGCTGACCCGCCAGCACGAGGCGTGGCAGGCCAGCTTGCGCCGCGGCCGGGCGTTGAGCATCGCGCCGGGCGGCGCGCTGCAGTCGACGCTGCGCATCCAGCAAAGCCGGATCGAGGTCATGGCCTCGGTCCGGTTGAGCGCATCCATCCGCCAGGTCGAGCAGAAGCTGGAAAGCCAGCGCCGCGACCAGGACAAGGCCGAGCGCAATCTGCCGCCGGCGGGCGAGCCCCGCACCGGCGCGCGCGGCGGCCAGGGGGGAGGGAGCAAGAGCGGCAATCGGAGCGGCGGCGGCAACGATGCCGGCGACGCGCCCGCCAAACGCCCTTCTTCTTCCTCTCCGTCCTCTTCTTCCGGCTGGCGCTGGCCCAGCATCGATCTCTCCCTTGGCAAACTCCGCCTGCCGACCCGGCAGGAACTGATTCGCGTCGCCGATTTCGCTCAAAAGGCAGGCGCCGCCGTCGCCAACGCCAGCGGCAAGGCGCATGCGGCATTGTCGACGGGCGAAGGGCGCAAGGCGCTGGATGCGATCCACGCCAAGCTCAATCCCAAGCTGGGCGGCAAGCTGCCCAGCGTCGACAAGATCCTGGACGGCCTCAAGACCGCCGAGACAGTCGGCCAGGTGGTATCCAAGAGCGGCCAGCTGGCCGGCGTGACGCTGCGCAGCCTGGATGGCGTCAAATGGGGTGATCTCAAGCCCGGCAACGCCGGCAAGAGCCTGATCGGCGCCGCCGATTACGCCAAGCGCGGCGGGGCGGTGATCGCCGACGCCAGCGGCAAGTTGCATGGCGCCTTGTCCAAGGGCGAAGGACGAGAAGCGCTGGACTTCGTCCACGGCAAGCTGGACAAGGCCTTGGGCGGCAAGCTGCCCAGCGTCGAAAAAATCCTTGGCGGCCTCAAGACCGCCGAGACAGTCGGCCAGGTGGTGTCCAAGACGGGTCAGTTGGCCGGCGTGACGCTGCGCAGCCTGGACGGCGTCAAATGGTCGGATCTCAAACCGGGCAACGCCGGCAAGAGCCTGACCGGCGCCGCCGATTACGCCAAGCGCGGCGGGGCGGTGATCGCCGACGCCAGCGGCAAGTTGCATGGCGCCTTGTCCAAGGGCGAAGGGCGCGAAGCGCTGGACTTCGTCCACGGCAAGCTGGACAAGGCCTTGGGCGGCAAATTGCCCAGCGTCGACAAGATCCTGGGGGGTCTCAAGACCGCCGAGACGGTCGGCCAAGTGGTGTCCAAGACTGGCCAGCTGGCTGGCGTGACGCTGCGCAGCCTGGACGGCGTCAAATGGTCGGATCTGAAGCCCGGCAACGCCGGCAAGAGCTTGACCGGCGCCGCCGACTACGCCAAGCGCGGCGGGGCGGTGATCGCCGACGCCAGCGGCAAGCTGCACAGCGCCTTGTCCAAGGGCGAGGGGCGCGAAGCGCTGGACTACGTGCATGGCAAGCTCAACGCCAAGCTGGGCGGCGTGCTGCCCAGCGTCGATTCGATACTGGGCGGACTGGGACAGCTGGAGGAGTTGGGCAAGACCGTGTCCCAGGCCGGCGGGATGGCGGGCAAGGCCTTGCGCGCTTACTCCGGCGCGTCCGGCAACGTTTTCCAGAAGGCGATGGCAGCCGCCGGCGCGCTGCTGAGCGGCGATGAGGCCGACAGCGGCCCCCAAGCCGGCGGCAAGGGCGAGAAGGGGAAAAAGCGCGCGGCCGCCAAGCCGGCGGCGAAATCCACGCCGAAACCGGCACCCAAAACCACAGCGCCGGCCAAAGCCAAGCCGGTATCCAAGCCTGCCGCCAAACCGGCACCCAAGCCGGCGGCGAAGCCATCGGTCAAGCCTGGCAATGCGTTGAAGGAAGCGCGCGGCGTGCCGGGCAAGAGCAAGAGTTTGCTGTCCGGATTGAAGCTGCCCAAGTCCGGCGGAGGCTTGCTGAACACCGGGCTCAAAGCGCTGAGCAAGGGCGGCAAGGGCTTGAAGAGTTTGATCGGCAAGGCCGATCTGCTGGGCGTGGGCATGGATCTGCTGGCCACCAGCCGATCCAATCTGAGCCCGCAAGCCAAGGCGGCCGCCTACGGCAAGACGCTGGGCGGCACCGCCGGGGCCTTGGCCGGCGGCGCGGCCGGCGCCGCCATCGGCACCATGCTGCTGCCCGGCGTCGGCACTTTCGTCGGCCGGCAGGTGGGCAGCTGGCTGGGGCAGAAGGGCGGCGAATGGCTGGGCGAGAAGATAGGCAACTGGGCAGGCAAGCCGGGTACGGCGCCGAAGCCGGTGGCGGTGCCCAAGCGGGCGACCCCACCCAAGCCGGTGGCGGTTCCCAAGCCGGCGGCTCCAGCCAAGCCATCGCCCAAACCCGCTGCCAAGCCGGCAGCCCAGGCGCAGCAGGCGCAACAACTGCGACGCATCCAGCAGACGGCCAACAAGGCCGCGGCCAAGCCCGCCGGCCCGGCCGCCGTGTTCAACATCACCTTCTCGCCGCAGATCACCATCAACGGCGCGGCATCCGCCGGCGTCAAGCAGCAGGCGCAGCAGGCGATGCAGCAGTCTTTCGCCGAGTTCGAACGAATGATGAAGCGCTATGAGGCGGACCGTCAGCGGCGCAGCTACGCGGCGCGGGGCTGAGGAGGCGCATCCATGAAGAAAGGAGCAAACGATGTACGCGGTACTGGGTGACATCGAGTTCGACCTGATCAGTTATTTCGACGGCCTGGAGCAGCGCGGCGGCAGCGATTACGCCGAGCACGCGCGGATAGGCGGCAAACCGGTGCTGCAGTTCGTCGGCGACCGTCTGGACGAGGTCCGCATCGACCTGGTGCTGCACGCCGCCTATTGCCAGCCGGACGCCGAGCTGCAGCGGCTGCACGCCGCCCGCCAGACGCACCAAGCTCTGGCATTGGTACTGGGCAACGGCGATCACAAAGGCCATTTCGTGATCACCGAGCTGACCAGCACCGGCCGTCAGAGCGACCGCACCGGCAATCTGCTGGCGGTGGAGGCGCAGCTGTCGCTGCGCGAATTCCGCGGCCAAGCGGCGCCGTCGCCCAAGCCCGGCCTGCTGGGCAGCGTCAGCGGCCTGCCGCAGGCCAAGCTGCAGCAGTCGCTGGCCGGCGCCGGCTTCAAGCCGGACCTGTCCGGCCTGAGCAAGGCGCTGTCCCAGGCCAAGACCATGGCGGTGCAGGCACGCAAGGTGGTCAACGACGTGCGCGAGCTGAAAGACCTGGCGCGGCGCGACCCCTTGTCGGCGTTGGGCCGGGTCCCTGGCGTGCTCAAGGATGTGCAGACGGCGGTGCCCGGCATCGCCCAGGGCGTGGAGAAACTGAACCAGTTCATCCAGCCGTATTCGCGGCTGGCTGAGAGCATCAAGCCTCTGATCCCGCAGTTTCAGGCCATGGGCCGCCAGCTTGGCGCGCTGGCCGAAACGATGCAGGGCTGCACGCTGGACAACGTCGCCGACAAGCTGGGCAAGGCGGAGGCGACGGTCCGCGACATCGACAAGAACTGGCCGACACGCGATATCGAGATGGCGAAGTTGGCCGCCAAAGCGGTGCTGCGCCGCATTCTGGAGTGAACCATGTTTCTCAAGCACATCTGTCAGGAAGGAGAGCGCTGGGACCAGATCGCCTGGCGCTATTACGGCGACGTCGGCCAGATGGTGATGCTGATCGCCGCCAATCCGCAGGCGCCGATCAGCGAGACGCTGCCGGCCGGCACCCAGCTGGCCATCCCGCTGTTGGAGGCGCGCGACGAGGCGGCGCTGGATGAGCTGCCGCCGTGGAGGCGCTCATGACCGACAGCCGCATCCAGGATGTGGCGGCGCCGGCGTTCGAGCTCAGCTACAACGGCAAGTCCATCACCGCCGACATCGCCCAGTACGCGCTCAACATCAGCTACACCGACCATCTGTCCGGCGAATCGGATGAACTGGAGGTGGAGCTGGAGGATTGCGACGGCCGCTGGCTGAACGGCTGGTATCCGGACAAGGGCGCGACGCTGGACTTCAAGCTGGGCTACCGCGGCGCGGCGCTGGTGGCGCTGGGCAGCTTCGACGTGGACGAGGTCGATTACAGCGCGCCGCCATCGGTGGTCCACATCCGCGCGCTGGCCACCGGCGTCCAGCATCCGCTGCGCACGCCGGAGGGCCGCGCCTACGACAAGCTGACGCTGCAGGCGTTGGCGCAGCGCATCGCCAAGCGTCACGGCATGAAGCTGGAAGGCAAGATCGAGGATGTCGAGATCGAGCGCCTGACCCAGTACCACGAAACCGACCTGCAATTCCTGCAGCGGGTGTCCAGCCACTACGGCTACGTCTGCAAGGTGATGGACAACAACCGCAAGCTGGTGTTCTGGAAGCGAGCCGAGCTAGTGGCGTCCGCCAGCGTGCGCCAGTTCGCGCCGGCGGACTTGATCGCCTGGCGCGCGCGCGACCAGCTGTCGCAGGTGCCCAGCGCGGTGGAGGTCAGCTACCACGACTCGCACAAACGCAAGCTGCAGACGGCGCGGGTGGGCGCCGACGCGCGCTCGCCCGGCGGCAAGGCCAGCAGCGCCGACGTGGTCAAGCTCACTCGCAAGTCGGGCGGACGGGTGCAGGCGGAGCTGCAGGCCAAGGCCGAGATGGAGCGCCGCCAGCTCGCGCGCACCGAGATGAGCGTCACCGTGGACGGCTCGCCGCAGCTGGCCGCCGGCCGCAACGTGGAGCTGTCCGGCTTCGGCAAGCTGTCTGGCCGCTATCTGATCGAGCGCGCCCGCCACCGCCTGTCGCGGCAGGAAGGCTATATCTGCGAACTGGATCTGAAACGCGCGGCGCCCGCCGCGGCCAAGGAGAAAAAATGAACGATGTTTCCCTGCCCGATGCGCTGGCCACGCTGAAATTCGGCAGTGTGGCCGAGCATGACGCCCCCACCCAGCGGGTGCGGGTGCGGCTGCCGGAGCTGGGCCAGCTGCTGACGGCCTGGCTGCCGGTGCTCAGCCGCAAGAGCCTGAAGGACAAGGACTATTGGCTACCGGATATCGGCGAGCAGGTGGCGGTGCTGATGGACGCCCGCGGCGAGGACGGCGTGGTGCTGGGCGCCATTTACTCCGAGGCGGACGCGGTGCCGGTGGCGAGCGAGGAGAAATGGCAGCGCCGCTTCGCCGACGGCGCGGTGCTGGAGTACGACCGGCAGCAGAACCAGCTGACCGTCAACGGCGGGGTCAAGCACGTGGTGGTGGACACCCAGGCCGACGTGCTGATCAAGGCCGCCTCCAGCATCACCATAGATGGCGGCCAGACCGTCACCGTCAAGGCCGGGAGCAAGGTCAGCATCAACGCGCCGGCCACCGAGATCAGCGGCACGCTGACGGTGCAGGGCGCGATCACCGGCAAGGGCGGCCTAGCGGTGTCCGGCGGCGGCGGCGCCACTGTAACGGGCAGCGTCAGCGTCAGCGGCGACGTCACCGCCAGCGGCAAGAGCCTGGTGGGCCACAACCACATGGGCGCCCACGGCCCGACCAGCCCGCCGCTATGAGCCGCGGCGCCATCTTATTCGCAGTTTGATTGGAGACCATGATGAACAACGATTTCTTCACCCTGCTCACCGCCGTCGGCAAGGCCAAGCTGGCTGCAGCCGCCAGCGGCGGCGCGCCGCTGAAGCTCAGCCAGATGGCGGTGGGCGAGGGCGACAACGGCGCGTATTACACGCCGGCCGAAAGCCAGACCGCGCTGAAAAGCGAGGCCTGGCGCGCCGGGCTCAACCATCTGTCCACCGACCCGGCCAACCCCAACTGGATCGTCGCCGAGCTGGTGATCCCGGACCAGGTGGGCGGCTTTACCATCCGCGAAGTGGGTGTGTTCGACGCCGACGGCGCGTTGTTCGCGGTGGGCAAGTTCCCTGAGAGCTACAAGCCGGTCTTGGCTGACGGCGCCAACAAGCAGCTTTACGTGCGGATGATCCTGGAAGTATCCAACGCCGCGGCGGTGACGCTGATGGTGGACCCGAGCGTGGTGCTGGCCACTCGCGGCAGCGTCGATCAACGCATCGCCGAGGAGCTGGCCAAGCTGGACGGCAAGCCGTCGGTCCGGGCCGCCACCACCGCCCCCATTACGCTGACCGGCTTGCAGACGGTAGACGGCGTCGTGCTGCAGCTGGGCGACCGGGTGTTGGTCAAGAACCAGGCGGCGGGCGCCGACAACGGCATCTACGTGGCCGGAGCCGGCAACTGGGCGCGCGCCGCCGACGCCAACATCAGCTTGGAAGTGACGCCGGGCTTGTTTGTCGCGGTGGAGCAGGGCGCGGCCAACGGTGGGGCGATCTGGCAATTGCTGGACGCCGGCGCGCCGGTAACGTTGGGCAAAACGCCGCTTTCCTTCGAACGGGTTTCCGGCCGCACTGGCGTGTCCGCCGGCAGCTACAACCGGGTGACGGTGGGCGCGCGCGGCGAAGTGCTGGGCGGCTCGCAGCTGGTGGCCTTCGACCCGGCTCAGACCTTCCCGATCCAGGCTTACCGGCGCAATTTGCTGATCAACGGCGGCTTCGACATTTGGCAGCGCGGCTTGAGCCAGACGACAACCGGATACGGTTCCGCGGATCGCTGGCTGATGGATTTGGGTAGTGGCTTGCCTGGGGTGACGATGGCAAAGATGGATGCCAGCGTAGCGGATACCGAGGCGCTTGGCGGAGCCACTTCTTTTCTGCGTTTAACCTTGGCCAAGGCCCCTTCATCCAAGGTCCGGGAATACTGCCAAATTAACCAGCGCGTCGAGAACCTGCGCCGTTTTTCCGGCAAGCAGCTGACGCTGAGCTTTTGGGCTAGGGCTGACAAGCCTTGCTCCATCTTGGCTTATGTCGAGCAGTGGTTCAGCGCGCCTTATGTCGAGGCGGTCAAAAACCGCGCGTTGAATAGCACAGCGGCAAATCTGAGCAGTTCCTGGCAGCGTTTCAGTTTCACATTCACCTCGCCTAGCTTGCAGGGGCGTGCCATTGGTAGCCAAGGCGATGATTGTCTGAGCGTGTTTATCGGCCTTTCGTATAGCGATGCGCTTCCTGAGTTGAATGCCATTGCCACCGCGCAAACCGGCGCGTTCGATATCGCCCAGGTGCAGTTGGAGGAGGGACCGGTGGCTACGCCGTTCGAATACCGTCCATTTGGCGACGAACTGCGCTCTTGTCAGCGCTATTTCGAGAAAAGCTATCCGCTGGGCGATATGCCGGGGAAAAACTATGGGCCGGAGTCGGCGCAGAAGCCGGCAATTCTAGCCAAGATGTTTCATCTGAATGCCGGCGCTGTAAGTATCGCTCCCATCAATACCACCACGCCTTTCCTCGTGGAAAAGCGCATTCCGCCTAGCGTGGTATTTTATGACGGCCTCGGCGCGGCGGGAAAGATGGCGACCAGTTTGGGAAATGGGGTGGATATTTCCGTATCAAGTAGTTTTACTCGTTTCGTCAACCCGATTCCAGTCTTCGCGGCCAATACCAGCTGGATTGCTTACCACTGGACGGCGGACGCCGAAATCTGATGAATGCCTTTGTAAGAAAGCGAGCATGCAATGTATAGACTGACCGATTCGCCGGACTTGATCATCCGTCTGGCTGATGGGGCGGCCATTCCCAGAGAACACCGTTTCTGGGCCGACTATCAGGCCTGGCTGGACCAGGGCAACGCGCCGGCGCCGGCGGAAAGCCCGGAGCAGTTGCTGCCGCGCCTGCTGCGTAACATCGACGCCGCCGCCGACGCCGCCAGCCAGCTCTACATCGGCAATGAGCTGCGCGCGCTGGAATACCGGCAGGCCGCCGCCGAGGCCCAGTCCTATAAAGATGGCGGCTACAAGGGCGACGCGCCGCCGGCGGTGCAGGCCTGGGCCAGCGCCAAAGGCCTATCCGGCAAGGACGCGGCCGATGGCATCCTGGTCAAGGCCGCCGCCTGCGACCAGGCCTTGTACGCGATCCGCGCGTTGCGCCTGTCCGGCAAAGAAGCGGTGCGACAGGCGGCCGACGCCGACGCCGCCCGCGCGGCGGCCGACGACGCGCTGGCCAAGCTGCGGCAGCTGGCCGAGTCGCCGGACGCGCTGGCCGCGCCGGAAAGCGACGCGGCCAATGCCGGCGGCTTCTGGCGTTCCTCCCTCAAGCTGTTCTCCCGGGGCGCTTGATCCCCAGCCGGCGGCCGTGGGCCGCCGGCATTCCCTCCCGCGCCCGGCCATTCCGGCCGGCGCGTTGTTTCCAAGGCTATCCGATGACCGACATCACTCCCAATGTGCTGGCCGGCGACAAGCGGCTGTCGCCGCTGGCCGAACTGAGCCGGCGCCTGCAACGCATCGATCTGGCCCCCTTTCTGGTCTACCTGGTGGATCAGGTGGAGGCCGATTTCCTGCCGCTGCTGGCAGAGCAGCTGCACGTGGCCGGCGACGAGGGCTGGCAGCTGGCCGCCGACGAAGCGCAGCGGCGCGATCTGATCAAGCAGGCGATAGAACTGCACCGCTACAAGGGCACCCGCTGGGCCTTGCAGCGGGTATTGGCCACGCTGGGCCTGGATGGCCGCGTCAGCGAGTGGTTCGAGTACCAGGGCCGGCCCTTCCATTTCAAGATCGATCTCGACCTGTCCGGCCGCGGCCTGGGCGAAGCCACCTACCAGGCGCTGCGGCAGATGCTGGACCAGTACCGCAACGCCCGTTCCCGGCTGGAGAGCCTGGACCTGCGGGTGGAGCTGCGCGAGCGGCTGCCGGTGGTCGCCGCGGTTTCCGCCGGCGGCGAGGTGGCCAGCGTCTATCCGCAGGCGCGGCGCGAACTGCGCCAGCAGGGACCGCTGCGTCTGGGCGCGGCCCATGGCGGCGTCGAAACCGTCACCGTTCTGCCTTGGCAGCGGGGACGGCTGGATGGCCAGGCTGCGCTGCGCTGGGGCATGGGCCTGCCGTGCCGGGAGGCGGTCACGCTATATCCGCGCCCGCTTCAACTGATTTCCTAAATCGCTTCAAAAGCCGCGTCCGCGGCGATTTGCAAATATGACGTGACGATAACGGCTGCCGGCATACCGCGGCTGCTCCGGCTGCCGGTGGCGTGCGCCAGCGCGCGCAATGGAAGTCAGCCGGCGGCGTGATCCACGAAATCCAACGTAGACCCGCTAACAAAACCCCTGATCCTGCGTTGCGCCCCCTTGTCGCACGGGTGGGCTCTGCCTGCGTCGGCGCGCCTTGGCTCAGGCTCTGTGCAAGGTTTTGTTAGCGACTCTTAGGCTGTAAGCCAACCGACAAGGACCCGTCCATGAGCCCGAACCTCCCCGATCTGCCCGACTTGCCCATGGTCGATCCGGCCGCCGCCGCCAGCGCCATGGCCGACGCCTATCTGAAACTGGGCGGCCAGCAGCAATACCCCAAGCAAATGGCGCAACTGTTGACGGAAATGCTGGCCAACCGCCAGCCCGGACTCGCCGCCGCCGACCTGCCCAAATTCATCGACGACGACCCCAAAACCGTCGCCGCTCAGATGGCCGCCACCTATCAGGACATGGCCGGCAAGCGGCTGTATCCGGGCCAGGTGGAGCAGCTGCTGATTGATCTGTTCGCCTACCGCGAAAGCCTGGCGCGCGCCGCCTTCAACGATGCCGGAAGGCAAAACCTGGTGGCCTTCGCCCGCGCGCCGATGCTGGATTACCTGGGCGAACTGGTGGGCGTGGCGCGTCAGCCGGCCCAGGCGGCGACGGCGCGGGTGACGCTGACCTTTCCGGCCTATGTCGAAGGCGGGCCGAAGCAAGTGATTCTGCCCGCCGGCGCGCGCATCTCCGGCAATGCCGCGACACAGTTCCAGACCACCGCCCCGCTGGCGGTGAATTTGGCGGACAAGCCGCAGGATCTGGCCTGCGAGGTAGCGGCCACGGTGCCGGGCGAGGCGGGCAATCTGCCGCAGGCGGGCGATCTCAACCAGCTGCTGGATGATCCCGGAGTCAAGGTGGAGGTGGCCGGAGCGGAGAAGCCGTGGGGCGGCGCCGAGGCGGAAGACGACGAGCATCTGCGCCAGCGCATCCGGCTGGCGCCAGAAGCCTATTCCTGGGGCTCGGCCAACCGCTACCGGCTGGCGGCGATGACGGCGGCCGCCGACGCGGCGGATGTGAGGGTGATTTCGCCGCGTCCGGACGGCACGGTGCAAGTGGTGGTGCTGGGGAAAGACGGCGCGCCGTCGGCGGAAACCCTGCGCCGCGTCCGGACGGCGCTGGCGGACGACAAGGCCAGGATGATCAACGACAGGATAGAGGTGGTACCGGCCGAGGTGGTGGATTACGCGATCCTGCTGGAGGTCGACGTGCTGACCACCCGCATCCCGGACCTGGTGTGCCGGATGGCGAAGGAACGCTGCCAGGGATACGCGGCCAATCTGGCCCGCAGGCTGGGCGGCGACATCGTGCCGTCGCAGATCAAGACTGCGCTGCACGACATCGACGGCTTGTACGACGTGCGCGTGCTGGAGCCGGCCGACAAGCGGGTGCTGTCGTCGTCTCAATGGCCGCGCTGCGCGGCGGTGGAGGTGACGCTGGGAAGGATGGTGAGCGATGGCTGAGCTGCTGGTTCCCCCGCTGGCGGGCGACGCGCGCGGCCGGGCTTTCGACGCGCTGTCGGCGCGCAGCGCCGGCTTCGACCTGTCGCCGGCGCTGATCTACCTGATCGACCAGGCGCCGGCCGAGCTCTTGCCCCTGCTGGCCGAGCAATTCAACGTGGTCGGCCCGCTGTGGGCCTACCTGCCCGATGACGCGGCCAAGCGGCGCGCGATCAAGGAGTCGGCGGCGTGGCACCGGGCCAAGGGCTCGCCCTGGTCGGTGGAGGCCGCGCTGTCGTGGGCGGGTTACGCGGGCAAGGTGGAGGACGCCACCGCGCCGGCCACCCGCTGGGCGGAATTCCAGCTGGAGCTGGACGCGCCGGTGGATGGCGACGCCTTGCTGACGGTGCTGGAGTTGGCCCGTTTCGCCGCGCCGGCTCGCTCGCACCTGGCGCGGCTGTACGGCGGCTACGACCGCCGCGTGCTGAACGCGTCGAGCGGCGACCGCTGGTCGGATGCTTTCCTGTCGGACGATTCCGGCGTGTGGCGCGACGGCGTGCAGCTGAGTTTTGGCCGACGGCGGCCGCTGTTCTCGGTTTGCCCGGCGGCGGCCTCCGGGTTGGGGCGCCGGCGCGTGCATGCGTCGCGCACGCTCTACCCGGACATGCTGCGCTATGGCACCGCCCACTTCGGCGACGCGCCGGTGCTCAACCATCCGGTAATGCGCAGCCGCCTGATCGGCCTGGGCAACAAAGAGGGATTGCGCGATCCGGTGATCCTGGCCGGCAATCCGCCCTCGCCCAGATGGACCGGCGGCTGGGACGACAGGACATGGGGACGCTGGCTGCCGATGACGCCGCACCGGCGCACCGCCCGCGCCGCCTTGGTGCTGTCCGGCGACACGCGGCTGGGCGAGCCCAACACCCGCTTCGGCGGCTGGGCTGAAACCGCGGCCGGGCGCTTCGTCTGGTCCGACTCCGCATGCAAATTGTCCGATTTCGACCCCGGCCGCGCGCGCCTGGTCATCGAAGCCGTCGAAGTGGCCGTGCATGGCCTGGCGGCGGTCCGGCCCGACGATGGCGACGCGATGGGCGCGCGCACTACCCGACGTTCGTTGCACGCCGGCCAGATCGACTGGCGCGGCGCGATCCGGATGGACGGCGGGCTGCGCTGGTCGGACCGGCCGCTGGCCGAATCCGCCGGTTGGCGGCTGGAGTACCGGCTGACTACCGGCGCCGCCGCCGGGCTCGGCCCGCGCGCCGACCGCTATGGCTGGCGCGGCCGCTGGGATGACCGGCGCTGGCGCGGAGATCTCTCTCTCACCCACCAAACCTTAACCACCTGAGGAAAACAACCTTATGGCAACCCTGACCCATAGCGGTCGCGCCGCGTTGGCCGCCGCGCTGGCGTCCCAGACCCTGCATTTCGCCTGGGGCATCGGCCAGGCGGCTTGGGACGACAAGCCCGTTCCCGAACCGATAGACGCTACGGCGCTGGTGTCGGAAGTAGGCCGCCGCCTGATCACCGAGGTGCGCTTCGTCACCGAAGACCCGGCCGGCGAAATCGTCGTCCCCACCGGCCGCTACCGCGTTTCCAACGATCCGACGCGCCATTTGCTGCTGCGCATCGCCTTCGAGTTCGGCGACGCGCCGGCCTCGGTGATCCGCGAAGTCGCCGTTTTCGCCGGCAGCAAGACCCAGCCCGATCTGCCGGCCGGCCAGCGCTACTTCACGCCAGACCAGATCGCCGCCCCCGGCATTTTGGTCGCGCTGGAACGCATCACCCCTATCCACCGTTCGCCGGCCACCCGCGAAACCTTCGAACACGTCATCTCCCTGTAAGGATTGCAGCCATGTCCAACATGCCAGACGGTTACTACAACCGTTTCGATCCGGCCAAGCATTTCGACGCCCACCTGTTCCGGGCGAGCTATGCGGTGCAAGCGGCCGAGTTCAATGAAGTCCAGTCCAGCCTGTCCGCCCGCATCCAGGGCGTGGCCGACGCGATGTTCCGCGACGGCAACGTGGTGCGCGACGCCCGCGTGGTGGTGCACGCCGACAGCGGCCAGGCCGTTTGCGAGGCCGGCGCCGTCTATCTGAAGGGCGCGGTGCGCGGCGTGGCGCCCAAGCAGCTGACGATTCCCGTGGTCGGCGTGGTCGCCATCGGCCTGTATCTGCAGGAATCGGTGGTGACCGAGCTGGAAGACCCCAGCCTGCGCGATCCGGCGGTGGGCGCGCGCAACTACCAGGAAGCCGGCGCCGCGCGGCTGAAGGTGGAGGCGGTGTGGGGCTTCGCCGGCGATGGTCAGGCCGGCGAGTTCTTCCCGGTCTACCAGGTGGAAAACGGCGTGCTGCGCGCCAAGGAGCCGCCGCCGCAGCTGGACGGCGTCACTCAGGCGCTGGCGCGTTACGACCGCGACAGCTCGGGCGGCTCCTATGTGGTGTCCGGCCTGGCCGTGGCCGCCGCCGCCGATTTGCCCGGCGGCGAGCAGGTCTACACCGTCAGCGAGGGCCGCGCCCGCGTCAACGGCTACGGCGTGGAGCTGAGCACCTCGCGGCGCCTGGTCTACCCGGCCGCCGCCGATCTGCGGCCCATCGACAGCGAGCCGCATACCAGCGCCAGCGCCGGCGCCCAGCGCATCAATGTCGACCGCGCGCCCATCGCCGTGATCAGCCAGGTGCGCATCACCAAGGAAGTCACCGCCACGCTGACCCATGGCGGCTATACCGGCGCCCAGGACCCGCTGCCGGACACCTCCGTGATCTCGGTGCTGGAAGTGAAGCAGGGCGGCACCATCTACGCCGCCGGCACCGATTACAAGCTCAGCGCCGGCAAGCTGGACTGGAGCCTGCCGGGCAACGAGCCGGCGCCGGGCAGCACCTACACGGTCCGCTACCAATTCATCGCCGCGGCGCAGCCCACCCAATCCGACGCTACCGGCTTCACTGTGGAAGGCGCGGTGGCCGGCACCCTGGTGCTGGTCAGCTATAGCCAGAAACTGCCGCGCATCGACCGCCTGGCCATCGGCGCCGACGGCGAGCTGGTGTGGATCAAGGGCGTGGCCGCCGACTGGAATCCGCAGCCGCCGGCGGTGCCGGCGTCCTTGCTGCCGCTGGCTTCCGTCATCCAGAGCTGGACCCGCGACCGCTTGGTCAGCAACGACGGCGTGCGGGTGGTGCCGATGTCCGACCTGGCCGGGTTGCAAGGCCGGCTGGACCGGATGGCCGAGCTGATCGCCCAGCAGCGGTTGACTTCGGACGCTCAGCTGCGCGAAGCCGGCGCCAAGAAGGGCCTATTCGTCGATCCCTTCCTGTCCGACGGCATGCGCGACGCCGGCATCGTCCAGGCCGCGGCCATCGTCGGCGGCGAGCTGACCCTGCCCATCGCCGCCAGCGCCTCCTCCGTGCCCAACGACGTGTCCGACCGGACCAGCCTGGCTTTCAGCCTGGCTCCGGCGCTGGAACAGCCGATGCGCACCGGCAGCATGAAGATCAACCCCTATCTCGCCTTCGACCCGCTGCCGGCCGCGGTGACGCTGACGCCGGCGCTGGACCGCTGGACCGAGCTGCAGACCAGCTGGGCCAGCCCGCTGACCGAGCGCCTGACGATAGGCAGCGGCAACCGCTCCAGCGTCAGCCAGACCACCACCGACGCGCTGCTGTCCACCAGCCGCAAGCCTATCGAAACCCTGCGCTCCATCGAGGTGCGCTTCAGCGTGTCCGGTTTCGGCCCCAACGAAGCCCTGTCCAGCCTCAAGTTCGACGGCATCAGCGTCGCGCCCGCCGCCCAGTAAGGAGAAACCATGCCTCTCAATGCCAACAGCGCCGGCCTGCTCGCCGGCAAGTTCACCATCCCGCCCGGCGTACCGGCCGGCGTCAAGCGCGTCGAGTTCGTCGGCGCCGGCGGCAGCCGCGGCGAGGCGGTCTTTGTCGGCCAGGGCGAGCTGCAGACCGAGCTGCGCCGCCAGATCACCCGCATCACCGAAACCCGCTGGCAGGTGGACCCGCTGGCGCAGACCTTCACGCTGAACGCCGACACCCAGCTGGGCGGCATCGAGCTGTGGTTCACCGCCAAGGGCGCCAGCCCGGTGGCGGTACAGATCCGCGAAACCACTACCGGGGTGCCGTCCCGCGCGGTGCTGGCCGAAGCCCACCTGCAGCCGGCCGACATCGTCCTGTCCGGCCCCACCCGCATCCAGTTCGCCGCGCCGGTGAACCTGCAGGGCAGCGTCGAGTACGCGCTGGTGGTGCTGTGCGACGACGCCGACGCCGCGCTGGCCATCGCCGAGCTGGGCAAGTGGGACAACAGCGCCGGCCGCTGGGTGACCAGCCAGCCCTACCAGGTGGGCGTGCTGCTGTCATCCAGCAACGCCAGCAGCTGGACTGCGCACCAGGACCGCGACATGGCCTTCCGCCTGCTGGCGGCCAGCTACGCGGTGACCGCCAGGACCGTCGACCTGGGCAAGGTCGACGTGAAGAACGCCACCGACCTGATGCTGTTGTCGCTGTCCGACAGCCCGTCAGCCGCCGCCCGCGTCGAATACAGCCTGGGCCTGCCCGACGGCAGCGCGGTGCAGGTGGCCGACGGCCAGCCGGTGCGCCTGCCTGCCCCGCTGAGCGGCCAGGTCGGCGTCTCCGCCCGCCTGCTCGGCACCGAGAGCGCGTCGCCGGTGCTGTTTCCCGGCACCCAGCTGGTCAGCGGCCAGATCGCGCAAAGCGCCGACTACGTCAGCCGTGCCATTCCGGCCGGCAACAACGCCCGGGTGCGGGTGGTGTTCGACGCGCTGATCCCGGCCGGTGCCAGCGTGACGGCTGCCGCCTCCGGCATCGACGACGGCGATGTTTTCCAGGCGGTGGCCTACCAGGGCAGCAAGCCGCTGGGCGATGGCTGGATGGAAATGACGCACGAGCTGGCTTCCATCAGCGAGGCGATGGTCCGGGTCAAGCTGACCTTGTCCGGCAACAGCGCCGCCCGGCCGCGCGTGCGCAATCTGCGCGTGATCGTGCTGTAAGGAGGGGGCGATGGACAATCAGACCCCCCATCTGAACCTGCCGCTGCCGAATCCTGGCAACAGTCTGGCCGAGGATGTGCTGCGGATACGCGACGCTTTCACCGCGTTGGATCAGAAGATGGCCAGCCTGGACGCGCTGTTGTCCAGCGACGACCTGAACCTGGACACCGTCCAGGAGCTGGTGGCCGCCGTCAAGCGCGCCCGCGGCGACATCGACGCCGCGGCCGGCCAGTTTACCGAACAGAAGCGCATCGTCGACGCTCGGCTGCAAATCCTGACCGCGCTGGCCAGTGCCGGCCTGTAAAACCCGGAGGAACCATGTCAAAAGATTTACCGGAATATCGCGCGCAATACCTGGCGCGCATCAAGAGCCAGTTGCTCGGGACCGATCTTAGCAGCGCCGGCGCCACTGATCTGGTGATGCAGTCGGCGCTGCTCAGGGCGCACAGCCTGGTCAGCAGTCTGGATCTGCAGGACATCGACTATCTGCGCGACATGAACGGCGCCGCGCTGGAAAACTATCTGCAGCAGGCGGGGAACCGCGCGCGCTTCGAGCAGCAGCTGGCTTCCGCCGGCGTGATGCCGTCCATCGTCTCCAGCGCCGTCATCATGGCCGCCGTCGCCGACAGTCCGACGGCGATGGCCTCGGTCGCTGGCAGCGCGCCGGCGATGACGGCCATCGTCGGCAATGCGCCTATCACCAATCTGTTGGTCGGCAACGCCACTGCGATGAAGGCGGTGGCCGCCAGCGCGGTGGCCATGGTCGCCGTGATTGCCTCTCCGGCGGCGATGGCGGTTGTGGCGGTGTCGTCGACCGCGATGGCGGCGATGGCGTCGTCGCCGACCGGAATGGCCGCCTTGCTGGCGAACGCGTCGGCGTGGGCGAGCGTCGTATCGTCGCCGGTTGCGATGACCGCAGTGGCCACATCGTCGACTGCGCTGTTGGCCTTGCTGGCGAACCTGTCCGCATGGGCGACCGTTGTCTCGTCGCCGACAGCGATGGCGGCGGTGGCGGCGTCGTCGACTGCGATGAATGCGGCCATCGTCTCGCCGAGCGCGATGGCGGCGGTGGTGGCGTCCACCATCGCGATGACCGCGGTGGCGGCATCGTCCACTGCGATGGTCGTGGTGATCGCGTCGCCGACCATCTTGTCCGCGATGTTGGCCAGTCCATCGGCATGGTCGGCGATTGTCGCATCCCCGGTTGCGATGAATGCGGTGGTGTCGTCATCGACCACGATGACTGCTGTGATGGCGTCGCCGGCAGCGATGCTGGCGATAGCGGCCTCCTCAACGGCAATGAACGCGCTGCTGGCGAATGCATCGTCGCTGTCGGCGGTGGTGGGATCCCCGGTCGCGATGGCTGCCGTGGTCGCGTCTCCGACAGCCATGACCGCAGTCTTTGCGTCCGCGGCGGCGCGGCAGGCGGTATGGGGGGCGGATGCTGCGGTACAGGCCATCGCCAACGATGCGTCGGCCATCGCCTGGCTGGTGGCCAACCGGGCGACGACACCGGCGGCGAGGACGGATTCCGCTCCCTACACCTACTACAGCGGCCGGGCCTTGATCCTGCGCCATCAGCAGCTGTCCACGCCCAGCCCCAATGCCAGCTGGTTCCATAACTTCGCTACTCGAAGGGCGGGATCGAGCGTTGGCCAGTTGCAGACGCCGCAGCCCGGGTCCAGCGAGGGATGGAAAACCAATGTGGTGGCGGTTAACCCGCTCCAGTTCAATAACAACACCGGCCACTCGTCGCAGCTGCAATACGTGGTGATGGACTAAGGATAAACATGAAAATCATTGTTGATTTACAGACCAAAACAGTGGCTGGCGTCACGGTGGATGGCGACTTCCTGGCGGGAAAGAATCAGGCGCTGATTGCGCCGCCGGAAGATTTCGATATCGATGCGATGGGCGATTACACCTTTGACGGCGCCTCGCTTGTTCGGGATGTCCAGGCGGCGTTGTCCCGCGCCAAGGCCGCCCGCAAGGCCCGCATCAAGCTGGAAGCCGCCCATCTGATCGAGGCCGACGATTGGAAGCTGCAACGCGCCCGTGAACGCGAGGCGGCCGGCTGGGGCACCCTGGCCGAGGTGGACGCGGAGCTGGCCGCGCGCGAGTCGATACGTCGCTCGTCCAACGCCGCCGAGCAGGCTGTCGATAGCTTGACCGACGCGGCCAGCGTGCAGGCTTTCGTCTGGGCGGTCGACGTCGCCGTCGCGGCGCCGCGCCGGATGACGCACAAGCAGTTCATGGCGCGCTTCACCGACGCGGAGATCCAGGCGATGCTCAAGGCCTTCGGCGACAATCCCGCGCTGCGGCCCTGGTGGGAGCGTTTCAGCCTGGCGCGCGACATCAGCCTGGATGACGCGGTCACCCAGAACGGCGTCCAGGCGCTGGAGGCGGCCGGCCTGATCGGCAAGGGCCGGGCCGCTGAGGTGCTGGCCAACGCCCCGGCCGCAGTCTGATTCGACCGTCCAACTCATCTGTTCCTTCGCCTTGCTCGGCGCGCCCCTCTCAACGGGGCGCGCCATCTCCCCAGCTCGTCCGCATCCGGATGGCGGACTCAATCCACTCTCTTCCACGCGCCGCAGTGGCCCTCCGCTGAAAACGGGCGGGTTTCCACTCCGTTCCTAATCCGGTTTAAAAGCCCCGCCGGCGGCGCTTTGGCACCATAAGGCCATGACACAGCTAACCGACATCTCATCCCTGCACTGGCAGCCGGCGCTGCAGCCGCGCGATGCCAGACCCGGCGCCGGCGTCGCCGACATCGTCGAGAACCTGGACGACATCCACCAGGCCTTGCGGATCATCCTGGGCACGCCCAAGGGCAGCGATCCGTTGCGGCCGGAGTTCGGCAGCGACCTGTTCCGCTATCTGGACTACCCGGTGGACCGCGCCCGCCCGCATGTGGTGCGGGAGGCGGTGGCGGCGATCAGCCATCCGCTGTACGGCGAGCCGCGCGTTCAGTTGCTGAAGGTGCTGTTCAGCATCGAGGCCGACGGCGGCGCGCACTTGTGCGCGCAATGGAAGCTGGCCGACGGCGTGATCCGCGAAACCGAACTCAGGCTGTGAATCTAGGACAAGAGCCATGAATCAGACGACGACCGACCTTCCGAAGTTTATCGACGACGATCCGCAGCAGATCACCAACGAGCTGATCACCGCCTACCAGAACATGGCCGGCAAGACGCTGTATCCGGGCCAGGTGGAACGGCTGCTGATCGACCTGATCGCCTATCGCGAGAGCGTGGCCCGCGCCGCCTTCAACGACGCCGGGCGGCAAAACCTGGTGGCTTTCGCCCGCGCGCCGATGCTGGACTATCTGGGCGAGCTGGTGGGCGTCGCCCGCCTGCCGGCGCAGCCGGCGCGCAGCAAGGTGAGCTTCACCTTCGCTGCCGGCGCGCCGCAGACGGTAGTCATCAAGCGGCAGACGCTGGTGGCCGGCCGCGGCGACATCCAGTTCCAGACCATCGATGAGGCGGTGGTGAACATCTTGAAGGACCAGGAGGTGCCGGTGACGCTGGCCGTGGTGGCGGTGGAGCCGGGCATGGGCGGCAACGGCCAAGAGCCGGGCGCCATCAATCAGCTGGTGGACGATCTGAGCGTGAACGTGACCGTCAGGAACACGGAAGTCAGCGCCGGCGGCGCCGACGCCGAGGACGACGAGCGGCTGCGCCAGCGCATCCGCCTGGCACCGGAATCGTTCAGCGTGGCCGGCAGCGCCGCCGCCTATCGCCACCACGCGCTGCGCGCCGACCAGAGCATCGTCGATGTGGCGGTGGTCAGCGCCAACAATCTGGAAGAGGGCGGCAAGCCGGAAGATGTGCCGCAGCCGGGCGAAGTCTGGCTGTATCCGCTGGCGAGCGGCGGGCTGCCCAGCGACGACCTGCGGGCCAAGGTGGCCAACACCTGCAGCGCCGACCGCGTGCGGCCGCTGACCGACAAGGTGTCGGTGAAGCCGCCGGTGGAATTCGCCTACCAGGTTGCGGCCAGCCTGCAGCTCTACGCCGGCTCCGACGCCAAACAGGTGCTGCAGCGGGCGCAAGACGCGCTGCAAGCCTACCTGCAAACCCAACAGGCCAAGCTGGGCAACGACATCGTGCCCTCGCAGCTGGTGGCGGCGCTGTCGGTGCCGGGCGTGTACCAGGTGAATCTGCAGCAGCCGGTTGCGGTGCGGAAAGTACCGTCCTACGGCTGGGCGCACTGCACCAACGGCATCGCGGGACTGACCGTGGACAGCCTCAACAATGGCTAAGGACGCGACGCCGGGCCTGTTGGCGCGGGACGCCCGCTTCGGCCCGCTGGCCGAGCTGACCCGCCGTCTGGGTGTGCCGCGCGGGGGCGAGGCCAATCCGCAAACGCAAGGCCGTTTCGACACGCTGGATCTGCTGGTCAACCTGGTGGACTGCGCGCAGCCCAAGCTGCTGCCGCTGCTGGCCGAGCAGTTCCACGTGTCCGGCGACGAAGGCTGGCTGCTGGCCAATGAGGAAACCCAGCGGCGCGAGCTGATCAAGCGCGCGATCGAGCTGCACCGCTACAAGGGCACGCGCTGGGCGGTGAACGAGGTGTTCCGGGTGCTGGGCATCGAGATCGAGCTGAAGGAGTGGTGGGAGCAGAAGGGCTCCGGTCAGCCTTACACCTTCGATCTGACCGCCTGGGCCAACGACAATCTGATGTCGGATCGGGCGGTGCTCAATCCGGATCTGTATGCCCGCTTGCGGCGAATGATCGAGCACGTCAAACCCGCACGCAGCAGTTACGGCTTCAAGATCGGCGCGGTATTCAACCAGCCCTTGCGTTGGGCCGGCGCCATGCAGGGGTGGGCGCTGAACCGCAGCGGCGCCGAGTGTCGGCCGAATCCGGCCAAACCTTTATCGCAGCCGCTGCGTTTCGCAGGCGTTTTGACGTCGCTGGCGGTGGTGCGTTTTCCAATGGAGATGAACCGCGATGAGCAGTAACCCATTGATTCCGCAGATCCTGGATGGCGGCTTGGCTGCGATTCAGCTGGCCAGCCATGACGGCGTCCAGCTCAGGATCACCCATGTCGCGCTCGGCGATGCCGGCTACCAGCCGGATGCGGGCCAAACCGGTTTGCGCAACGAGATCGTTCGTTACCCGATCGCCGATGGCCAGAGCCAGGGCCCGCGCCAGCTGCATCTGACCGCGTTGGCCAGCGACCAGACTGAATTCTGGGTGCGCGAGGTGGCTTTCATCCTGGAAGGCGGCCAGCCGCTGGCCATCTGGTCCGATCCCAAGCAAGCGTTGGCTTATAAGCAGGCTGGGTTGGAACTGCTGCTGGCCTTTGATCTGGCACTGTCCGGCGTGCCGGCGGGCAGTGTGACGGTCCAGTCGACCGGCGCCGGCTTGAGTCTGGCGCTGGCTGAGGAACTAGCCACTTTGGGTGCAAGCCAGATCGGCCAGATGGCACGGAGTCTGAATCATGGCGATCAATTGCGCGAGCATCGGCAACGTTTGGATGGCATGTCCGGAGACATTTCCGCTTTACGACAGCGTACTAGCGGAATGGAAGTGCGCTACCAGCAGCAACTGCAAAGGCTGGAACAGCAAGCGCAAAACCAGCGTGAACAACTGGAGTTGGCGGCGAGTATCGCCGCTGCTCTGATCAATCTGCAAAACCTCTATACCAAGGGAGTTCTGAAATGAGTTTGGAATCCAGCATCAGCGATCTGGTACGCGCCAGCAACGACTTGACCGGCGCGGTCAGCGGCAAGATGGACCAGATCAATAATACGCTGGCCCAATGGGCTGTACTGGCCCCTATAACGCTCGGCGTGGGGGCCGGCCAGCAATTCGCCTCCATCCAGGATGCGTGGAATAGTTTATTGGGCAAGGTGTTGAAGGCTCCGGTGACGATTCAGGTGGCGGATGGCGTGTATCCAATGACGCAGCTGATTTTGGAAAATCAGCCTTATGCGCATTTGATTACCATTCAAGGCAATGTAGCTAATCCTGCCAATTGCATTTTGAAATTTATTCCGGATAGTGATCGGAAAAGTCATGGTGTATTTTTGAAAAATGTGCGCCGATTGAATTTTTCCGGCTTCAAAATGATTGGGGAAAATACTAATAGTAATTGGACATGGCGGTGCATGTATTTTTCCAATGCCGAAGTCTATGTGAATGATAACTCGCTGATTTTCTCTGGCGCGCAATACGGTATTGAGATGCATGATAGTTCTGTTCTCCAAGCCAAGGGAGTACAACTTTCCCAACAAGCGGGAGCTGCAGTTTTTGTCGGAGATGGTTCGCTAGCAAGGCTGGAGAAATTGAATATTGTCGGGCCTGGGAAAGATAGCCGTATTCCAACGGCGGTATCCGGACAGCTCTATGATGTTTTCCCCGATGGCATCAGCTGTGTGGATACAGCAAAAGCATGGTGCGCGGATGCGACTATCTCCAATGTCAGACTGGCGATGGCTGTTGAGCGGAATGCATATCTTTGGGCTCCCCGAGTAACTATCGATAAAGTTGCAAGCGGTGCGCTTGCGAATGCCGGTGGTTGTTTATGGACAGATGATGGTGGTACCAAGGTGCCAAGTAAAGTAACGAATGCCAATTATGGATATCAGGCTCTAAGCAATGGCATGATCATCGCGCCGATGGCAATTGCAGAAAACTGCATAAATGGATTTGCGGCTGAGCTGCGTGGGTATATCTATGCAGAAAATGGTTATGCAAAATCTTGCACGAGTACCGGCTACTACGCAGGGCGTTCAGGTTATATCGACGCGGTAGGAACTGCAAAAAACTCTGTAGGCAATGCTACCCAGTACAATCCGGCATCGTCAGGCGTGGCCGGTAATTCGAATGCCAGTATTGATTTCTCCTAGGATAGAGAGGGTGATATGTTTGATGAAGTAATAATGCAAAATCCGATGAGCGTGGTAGCTCAAGATATCCCAGTGGACCAGAAAATGCGGAATATGGCACAGAATTATATTCGCGTATATTACCAGGAGTGGGATCAGCTTAATATTCTTCGCAAGGGTGATGCCAAGGAGATTGCCAAGATGGGCACTTTTATCGATGCGGTACGGTCTTGGAGTAATGGCGTTGAGCCGGATATGGCTGCTTTACATGCTATCAAGCCGTTGGATCAGTGAAATAGATCAAGTTTTGAAGTGGCTGCGTTTTACATAATATAAGTTTGTTAGCAGGTTGCATGTTCAAGTATGGCCATTTGATGTAGTTATTTATTCTGTCACTCCTCATGTCACGCCGGGCTTTGCCCGAAGTCCGGCGTTCTTTTCTCCCCCTTCCGTTTGTCTTTGATGTTTGCAGCCGTAATAATTCTATTATTGGCTCTATCCTTCTAAACCCTTGTGTTTGATTGCGTAATCTTTCCCTGTCTTGTCTTCAGTTTCTTGACTGCCATCTTGGCACTCATTCCTTCAAGTTTTCCCTCTCCCGGGTTCCCGGAGTCCCTCCCATGTTTCTCTCCCATACTTCCGTGGCAGACGCACGCGAACTATCTCCGTCTTCGCAATCCTCCCGAGCTGAGCAGTACTCCAATTCCCACTCGCCCGTCCAATCGGAACCCGCCAGTCTGAGCTTTCGCTTCCACCCTCTGGCCGTGCTGCGCGTGGCTATGCACGCCCGCTGACTTCTCTCCGGCGGCAATTCCGCCGCCATTCCTCCCTTCCCATTAACGGACCGCGCAGGCGCTCCGTCCCATCCCTCATCCCCGTTCAAGCACAAGGAGGTCTCCATGCATCTGCAACCCGGCCTTCGCCCGCGCCGTCAAGCGGCGACGGGCGGATATTCCCAGCCAGGAGGCGTGAGCGATGACTGACGCCATTCCCTCCATTCTGGCGCGCGACCAGCGCTTCGGGCCGCTGTCCCGGCTCACCGAGCGGGTGTCGGGCCTTGATCTGTCGGTGTTCCTGGTCAACTTGATCGACACCGTGCAGCCGGACGTGCTGCCGCTGCTGGCCGAGCAATTCCATATCCACGGCGAGGAAGGCTGGACGCTGGCCGAGTCCGACGACGCCCGCCGAGCGTTGTTGCACAGCGCCAATGAGCTGCACCGCTATAAGGGCACGCCATGGGCGATACGCGAGGTGATCCGCCGCCTGGGCCTGGGCGAAGTGACGTTGATCGAGGGCCTGGCCGGCCAGCAGCGCAACGGCCTCATCCGCCGCAACGGCTACTACGTCCACGGCGACCCGACCAGCTGGAACCAATACCGGGTGCTGCTGAGCCAGCCCATCACCAACGACCAGGCCGCCCAGCTGCGCCGCATGCTGGCGCTGTACGCGCCGGCGCGCTGCCAGCTGGCCAGTCTGGAGTACCAAGCCGTGGCCAACCGCCACAACGGCGCCATTCGCCGCAACAAGCAATTCAACCGAGGAACCGCCTGATGGCTAATCTGCAAGAAAAAATCACCTGGGAACCCGGCATTTATCAACTGGAAACCTCAGATCCGGTGTTGGCCGGCCCTGACGGCGTGGACAACCTGCAAGGCAAGCAGCTGGCCAATCGCACCGCCTATCTGAAAAAACAGATCGATGATCTGGTTTCCGGCGCGCTGGTGGCGGAGTTCGCCGATAGGCTGAAAACGCCGCGCAACATCGCGATGACAGGCGACGGCAATTGGAACGTGATGTTCGATGGCAGCGGCAACGCCAGCGCGGCGATGACGCTGCGCGACAGCGGCGTGGCGCCGGGCAGCTACGGCATGGTGACAGTAGACGGGAAAGGCCGGGTCACCGCAGGCCGGCAAATGAGCGGCGACGACGTGCCGGCGCACGACTGGAACAAGATATCCACCGGCAAGCCAAGCACGCTGGCGGGGTATGGCATTAACGACGGCGCCAGCAAAACCGATCTTCAGAATGCGGTGAATGGCCTGGTGTCCGGCGCGCCGGCGAATCTGAACACGTTGCAGGAGCTGGCGGCGGCGCTGAACAACGATCCCAAGTATTCGGCGACGGTAGACGGCAAGCTGGCGGGCAAGGCGGACAAGGCGACCACGCTGGCCGGCTACGGCATTGCCGATGCCGCCAGCGCTAACGATCTGGCCAAGGTGGCGGCCAGAGTTAACAGCCGTCGGATGATACGCGTGCGTGCCGGCGGCTACTCAGCGAAAAATGGCGTCTCCGGGGTCGAGATCGACGGAGTTGGCGTAGGGCCTGTGGCCCGCAGTTACAACATGGTGCAGCTGGATGCTGTCGGAGCAGTCAGCCGTTCCGCCACGTTTGATGTATGCGGCGGCAATGGCCAGGACAAGGCTGCAGCGGATTGGCTCAATGCTGTGCCGGATGGCGCGACGGTCATTGTTTACACTTGGGACGAACCACAGGGCAATCGTCTGACCGGCGGCTTGCCGCAGGCGCTGTATCGCTGCGGCGCCAGCAGCGCGGTGTTTGCCAGCGACAAATTCCAGTATCGCAGCGCCTATTTATTGATTGGCCGGGCGGGATGCGGAGAAAGCCAGGGCCTGGAACGATATCGGGGGGACAAGGCGGACAGTGCCGATGCGCAGTTGGACGTGGCGTTCGAGTTGGTGAATGGCTTGCCTTTGTTGAGCGGCGGGCAGGTCAGCGGGGCTGCGGCTCCATCAGGGCAGGTTGCTTATTTCACGATGCCCAATGCGCCCGATGGTTGGCTGAAGGCCAATGGCGCCCAAGTTTCCCAGTCCACTTACGGCAATCTGTACGCGGCGATTGGCCAGACCTTCGCTCCGATCGATCCCTCGACGCAGGCGATGTTGCGGCTTGACGCCGCGGACACCCTGTTGGATCGCGTCTGGAACAAGCAACTGATTGTATATGGCGGCACGGACATGTCCACTGAGCAGGCCAAGTTCGGCGGCGCTAGTCTGAAGACAGTGGCCGGCGGCGGTTATGCGACCTTCGGTCTGACCGATGCTTTCAATGCCGATGCCTTCACTATCGAGGGTTGGCATTATCCGACTTTCGCCGGCACAGGCGGATCCAATGGCTACAGCGCGGCCTGGCTGGTCAGCATGAATGCCTCCGCCGTAACCGGCGAGATCACGATCGCCATAGATAGAGCCAGCCGCGCGCCTCTGGTATGGCTGTGCAACAGCAGCAGTTTCTTTGCCAATGCATCGCTGGGGACTGCCGGCGTATTCAACTCGCCACGCTGGTATCACGTCGCCTTCAGCTATGACGGTGCGGCTTACCGTTTGTTTGTCGATGGGGTGCAAGTGTGGAGCCTGGTTAGCGCGACTCGGGTGGCCATCCCGGACAACACGCTGGTGTTCGGCGTGGATGGCGGCGCACCGGGTGTCGCGGGCTCCACCACGGCTTACTACCAAGACTGGAAAATCAGCAAAGTGTGCCGCTATGCCGGTAATTTTGCGGTGCCGACCATTCCGACGGGCTATCAGCTTGCCCCGGATGCCGGGAAATTCTATCTGCCTAATCTGTGCGGCGAATTCATTCGCGGCTGGAGCGATAGTCGCAAGGACATTGAGAAACGCGCGTTTGGCTCATGGCAGAAAGGAACGCTGGCCTTTTCGGACCCGAATCTCGACTCAATCGCCATCAGCGCGCCCATTCACACGACCAATATCAATCAGGACGCATACCAGGACTTGGGCGCCGATCCTGTCAGCAAGGCTTGGTATCAGATGGGGCGGGCCTATGTCCCGCTCGAAAATAAATTTGCAGGGGATCTGGACGCGGTCGGTTTTTATTCCGGCTATGGCTCCACCCGCCCTCGCAATGTCGCGCTGCTCGCCTGCGTCAAATACTGAGGAGATTCGTTATGCAAGAACAGAAAATCGTTTACAGCTATCACCCGCAAACCGGTGAGTACTTGGGCCTGGCAATGGCTGACCGATCGCCGCTGGATGCGGAGGAGGTCTGGTTGATCCCGGGTTTCACGACAGAGCAACAACCACCGCAGGCTGGAGAGCGTCAGGTTGCCGTGTTCTGCGATGGCGCATGGGCCTTGCAGGTTGATTGGCGCGCGACGCCTCTGTGGAGCAAACAGACGGCTCAGCTGGCCATGCCGAAAATCGGCGACACGCCGGACAGCCTGAACGCCACGATGCAGCAGCCTCCTGCTTTCGCCGTGTGGAAGGACGATGCATGGGCGGTGGATGACGCCGCGCAACGGGCGGCCCAGACGGCGGCGGCGCAACTGCGGCAACAGCAGCATTTGTCAGCGGCTTTGCAGCAGCGCAAGCCTTTGGAGGATGCGGTGGAGTTGGGTATCGCCAGCGCTGCTGAACAGGCCAAGCTGGCGGAGTGGAAACGCTACTGCGTCGATTTATCCCGCCTGCCGCAACAAGCAGGTTGGCCGTCGCTGGCGGACAGCGCATGGCCCGCGCAGCCGGCCTGAGCATCTTGTCGTATAGGCGGAAGTCGTAAATCCCTTTCCTAAACCTCGTTCCAATCCGCCCGTCGCGCGCTTGGGCACCATGTCGTCCTGACCGGAAAGCCGGCCTCTGTCTTGAGGCCGGTTTTTGCCGCGCATCTGGCGCGGCTCAGGCGTTTGGACGGGAAGGCATGCGTTCATCGCCATGGTCTTGATTTCGCTTCTGCCGCCTGCGGGTCGGCAATCCATCACTATTCATGACCGTGAGGAATGACATGGCCAATCTGCAGGAAAAGCTGTTTTGGGAACCCGGCATTTACCAATTGGAAACCTCCGACCCGGTGTTGGCCGGGCCGGACGGCATCGACAATCTGCAAGGCAAGCAGCTTGCCAACCGCACCGTCTATCTGAAGGACCAGGTCGAGCAACTAGCGAGCGGTAAGCAACCTGCCGGCCACGCGGCCAAGCTGAGCGCCGCGCGCAAGATCGAAATCACTGGCGACGGTAGCTGGAATGTTTCCTTTGACGGCAGCAAGGATGTCAGCGGCCAGCTGACGCTGCGCGACAGCGGCGTGGCGCCGGGCGACTACGGCATGGTGACCGTGGACGCGAAGGGCCGCGTTACCAAGGCGCGGCAAATGAGCGGCGACGACGTGCCGGCGCATGACTGGGGCAAGATATCCACCGGCAAGCCGACCACGCTGGCGGGGTATGGCATTACTGATGCGGCTAGTAAGGATACCGGCAACCGAGTGTGGGCCAATGCCTTTCGCGCAAGCAAAGGTTTGCCGACGGGGGATGACTCTAGCTCAGGTTTTGCATTCGGTTCAGATGGAGATACGGGGCTGTTTGCTGATGCATCGGGCAGTAGCGCCAATATGGGGACAAATAATCTATTCCTGCACATTGATTCGACTCGAGTATTTCAAGTTAGCAATGCAGGCCGGGTATGGGCTTCGTCTTATGGATTTTTAGACGACAAGTTTGCATCGAAAGTGGATACATTCCGCACGCAAGGTCAGCCAGTAGATAAAGTCGACTGGAATACTCTGCTTGAGCCTGGTGTTTATTCTATTGTTGATACGACTTTTAGTGGGTTGAATGCTCCACCAGCCAGCTACTTTTGGGGGACGTTGCAAGTTATGCGGGGTAGTCCAAGAGGAAGTGTCGGTGGAGTTACACAAATCTATACAACGCATGGTGGAATGGCTGTTTGGCTACGCACAGCCTGGAATGATCAGGCCTGGCAGCCATGGCAGCAACTCTGGCATAGCGGCAATCAGGTTTTCTCCAGCTTGATAGAAGGAAATGGCTACCAGAGATTGCCTAGTGGTTTGATCATCCAATGGGGGCAGGGCAGTTTGACTGCTACGCTGGGTTTACCCAGCGGCTTCGCGACGGCATTGTTCGCGACAGGCGAGATCACGTTCCGGACCAGTTTCCCAACCGCATGTTGCTCCATCATGGTGAATGGCAACGAGAATAGTGTCAGTGGCCAGACACAAGAAGGCTATTTCTGGGTAGGGGGGCGATCCAAGGAAAAGGCGACGATTGGTTACACCCAGACATTCGGTTCTGCAGGTGTGGGCGAGAGAACCGCATTCGACTGGATTGCCATTGGATATTGATAGCTGAGGAGAGCGAAATGACCATTTTCTATTCTGCGAGCACAGGTGGTTTTTACGATAGCGAGATCCATGGAGAAGGCTACCCCGCCGATGCGGTCCAGGTGGAGGGCTCTGTGTATGAGGCACTGTTTCGCGGGCAGGCAGCGGGCAAGCTTATCCAGGCGGATGGCAACGGTTGCCCCGCCTTGGTTGACGGTCCGGCGCTTTCCATTGAGCAACAGCGCCAAACCCGAATGGCGCGTTGCCAAGGGGAGATCGGCCGATTAGAGGCCGATCAGCATCGAGCGGTCAGAGAACTGTTGACGGCGATGCTAGGCGGCGCGGCGCCGGCGGATGCGCTGAAGACCGAGGCGGGGCAGAGGCTGCAGCAGGTGGATACCGCTATTGCCCGGCTGCGCGCGGTGCAGGAGCGGATCGCCAAGGCACAGACTCCAGCGGAGCTGAATGAAATTGTCTGATCTTAGTTTATCAAGGGATGACATAAAAAAACCTGCCTGATGCCAGGCAGGTTTTCCCATTTTGGAGCGAGGAGACGTTACTGCTTCCCTGCTTCCCACCCCCCGCCCAGCGCCTTGTAGACGCCGATGGTGGTGTTCAGCTTGTCCAGCTTGGCGTTGACCAGGTTCAGCTCGGCCTGGAAGCTGTTGCGCTGCGCGTCCAGCACGTCCAGGTAGCTGGCGTAGCCGTTGTCGTAGCGCAGGCCGGCCAGCTTCAGGGTGCGGTTCAGCGCCGTCGCCTGGGTGGCTTGCGCTTGCAGGATGTCGCGGGAGGCGCTGTTGGCGGCCAGCGAATCCAGCGCGTCCTTGAACGCCGACTGCACCGTTTTCTGGTACTGCGCCAGCGCCTGCTTCTGGCCAGCGGTCGCGGCGTCCACGCCGTAGCCGGTGGCGCCGAAGTTGAAGATCGGCGCGGCCAGGTTGCCGGCGAAGCTCCAGGTGCGGGTGGGGCCGGTGAACAGGCTGTCCAGCGACAGGCTTTGCGAACCCAGCGCGCCGGTCAGGTTGATGCTGGGAAAGTAGGCGGCCTTGGCCACGCCGATGCGGGCGTTGGCGGCGATCAACTGCTGCTCGCTGGAGGCGACGTCGGGACGGCGCTCCAGCAGGCTGGACGGCAGGTCGGCCGGCACGTCGGGCGGGCTGGCCAGGCTGTTGATGTCCTTGCCGCGAACCAGGCCGCCGTCTACCAGCTGCTTGGGGCTGTGGCCCAGCAGCACGCCGAGCGCGGTTTCGGTCTGCTCCAGCGAACGGGCGAACTGCGGGACGGAGGCGCGGGCCGACGCGGCCTCCACCTCGGCCTGGCGTTGGTCCAGCTCGGAGATCAGGCCGCCGTGGAAGCGCTTGGTCTGCAGCTTCAGCGATTCCTCGCGGCTTTGCAGCGTGCGCTTGGCGATGTCCAGCTGGGCGTCCAGCGCCCGCATCTGGAAGTAGGTTTGCGCCACCTGGGCCGCCAGCGCCAGCTGGGCGGCGTCGCGGTCGTAGCGGCTGGCCTGGTAGCTGGCGCGCGCCGCTTCGTTGCTGCGGCGCAGCTTGCCCCACAGGTCAAGTTCCCACGACGCGGTCAGGTTGGCCGAGCGGACGTCGTTGACCAGCGGCGCGCCCGGGGTGGCGAGCTGCTGCGAGGCGCGGTTTCTCTGGTAGCCGGCATTGGCGCCGAGCGCGGGCAGCAGCGCCGCGCGGGCGATGCCGGCCTGCGC
>NZ_JAJOHV010000015.1 GCF_021129175.1 Chromobacterium piscinae
CGGCCTCGCCCACCGCCGCGCCCGCAGCGCCGCCCAGCGCGCCGCCGACGATGGTGGACGTGTCCGCTTGAGCCGTCGCGGCCAATCCAGCCAAACTCAGCGAAATAATGACAAATGCGCGCTTCATGCGTCTATCTCCGGTAAAAAAACTGATGGCTTGCAGCTTACTGGTTTGAGAGGCGGCCAACTGTATCGGATTGTTATTGAATGTAAATTCAATGTTAATGAGGATTGTCGAATTGTTATCTGCACCGCGTTGACGCGGGGCCGCGCGCTGCCGAAAATGGGGCTCTTACCATTCCCGGGAGGGCCGCGATGGCCGATCTGGCTTCCTTGTGCCCCGGCGCGGCATGGCCGGACTACCAGGGCGGCGGGCTGCTCAATCTGATGCAGACGCTGAGCCTGGAATTGGGCGGACCCGACCTGGGCCATGCGCCATTGGCATCCGACGCCTTGGCCGGCATCGGCCGCCGCCGCCATGTCTGCCTGATCCTGATCGACGGGTTGGGCGATGCTCAACTGCGGCGACTGGGGCCGGACAGCCGGCTGCGCTCGCTGCAGCGAGAGACGATCAGCAGCGTGTTTCCGCCGACCACCGCGGCGGCCGTCACCACGGTGCTGACCGGCCGCTCGCCGGCCGAGCACGGCCTGATAGGCTGGCACCAGCTGCATGGCGAGGAAATCATCGCGCCCTTGCCCCTGTACGCCCGCCATCCGGCCGACGCCGGCGGGCAGGAGTTGCGGCGCGCGGACACCCTGTACCGCGCGCGACCGCTGTTCGACCGCCTGGCGCGGCCGGCGTTCCTTTATCTGCCCGATTTCATCGCCTATTCCCCATGCAGCCGCTACCACGCCGGCGGCGCGGAGCGCGTCGCCTACCGCGGGGGAATGGCCGACGGTTTTGCCCGGCTGGCGCGGCGGCTGGCCGACCCGGAGCCGGCCTTCCACTACCTGTACCTGCCGCAGCTGGACACGCTGATGCATGAGCAGGGGCCGGATTCCGACGCGGCGCGGGCGCTGTTGGCGGAAATCGACGCCGCTTTCGCCGCGCTGCTGGGCGAGGCCGAAGGTTGCGGCGCGGTGGTGATCGCGATCGCCGATCACGGCTTCATCGCCGCGCCGGACGCGCAATGGCTGGACGTGGACGCCGATCCGGAACTGTACGGCCTGCTGGCGCGACCGCTGTCCGGCGAGACGCGGCTGGCTTACTGCCATCTGAGGCCGGACTGCGCCGCGCGCTTCATCGAATTGGCGCGGGAACGGCTGGGCCATGCCTGTTGGGTGGTGGAAAGCCGCGAGTTGCGGACGTCCGGCGCGTTCGGCCCGGGGCCGGCGCATCCGGACCTGGCTCGCCGCTGCGGCGATGTGGCGCTGATCGCCAAGCCTGGCTGGAATCTGCGCGACACGCTGCCGGGGGAGGAGACGCTGCGCCTCGCCGGCGTGCACGCCGGCGTCCACCCGGACGAGCAGGCGATTCCGCTGATCGTCTACCGGGGTTGAGCGGCACATTTTCACAAGCGTAGGCGGGCGGGCCGCCGCAGAATGGCCGAAGTTTTTTCTGGATATCGCCGATGCAGTCGCAACAACGCAGGCCCGATCCAGGGTTGGAGCCATGGATACATAGTTACCGCCGCTACCGTTTCGGGCCGGATGATCCCGCGGTGCTGACGCTATTGCCGGGCACCGGCGCGGAGCTGTGGCAGGGCGCGGATGGCTCGGCGGGCTTGCTGTGTCCCCGCCAGCGCATTCAACGGATCGCGCGGCCGGCGCTGCCGGTATTCGTGGTGCGTTTCCACGCCGGCGCGCTGGCGCAATTCTGTTCGCTTCCCTTATCAGAACTGGTGGACCGCGTCACGCCGCCGGCGCGCGCGTGGCCGGGGACGGATGGCTTGTGGACAAGAATCGGGCGCGCCGATTTCGACGCGCAATGCGAGCAGGCGGGCCGTTTCCTGCGCGGACGGCTGCGGACGGAGCCTGAGCTGGAACGAATGCGGCGCCTGGCGCGGCGGATGTTTGCCGACAGCGCCGGCTTCGTACTGGGCGAGCACGCGGCGGAGGCGGGCGTGGACCGGTTCGGCCTGTCCCGCCGCTTCCATGCCAGCCAGGGCGTGACCGCCAAGCTGTTCCACCGGTTGTGCCGGTTCGAGAAGTTTTTCCGCGACGCGGCGTTCCAGCCGAGGCCGGCCCTGGCCGGGCTGGCCTGGGAGCATGGCTATTGCGACCAATCCCATCTGCACCGCGACGCGTTGGCCTTCGGCGGGCAGCCGCCGGCGCGTTTGCTGCGCGATCCGGCGCTGGCCCTGTTTTATTCTCCGTTGGTCGGCGTTCAGGCCAGCTTGTCGCCGGAGCGGTGGCCGAGCAAGGGGTGAGGATCGAAGCGCACCGCGCCGACCGCGGCCAGTTCGCCGACCGCGGCGGCGACGATGGCGACGCCCTGGTGGCCGAAGCCGCCGCACAGCTCGATGGCGGCGCAGCCTTGTTCAGCCAATTCGCGGGCGACTTCGCCGGCCTCGCGGTAGCTGGAGACGGCGAGGGTGATGACCTCCACTTCCGGCGTCGCGGTGACGGCGCGATGGCGTTGAGGGTCGCCGTGGGGGGCGATGAAGATAAAGGCGGCTTTCAGAGCCATGGCGGTTTCCTTTGCTGTGTGTGGAAGCCCGAGCTTAAGCGGCGCCTCGCCCGGCAATCTTGGAAAAACGTGCGGCGGTGGATCTGAATATTTCAATGTGATTTTGTCGATGTTATGCTGATTAGTTTTTGAGGGGCGATGGAACATAGGATCGAGGCAGGCGTAATCGTCGAGCATGAGGGCAGGATTCTGATGGTTCGGCATTGCAAGCCGGGCGCCTACGATTTCTGGGCGGCGCAGGGCGGAGGAGCGATAGGCGACGAGCCTCTGGCCGACGCCGCGAGGTGAGGATGGAGTGCTATTGATATGGGCGGAGGGGCTGCCGCCTGTCTGAGTGTTTGATCTCGCAGCCGAGATTTGGCCAGATTAATTGATCGCAATGGAGAAGACGATGTTTCCCCTGATCGTGAGCTTGGAAGCGAAAACGGCAGCTGATGTTCCAGCCATCGCCGCTGCGCTGGCGCGGATGCGGCCGCTGTGCCTGGCGGAGCCCGGCTGCCTGTTGTGGCAGGCCTACCATTCCGAGGCCGATCCCAAGGTGTTCGTGCTGGTCGAGCATTGGGAAACCCGCGCGCACTGGGAGGCGCATGGCAAGCTGGACGCGATCCAGACCATCTATCTGCCCGAGGTGCTGCCGCGAACCAGGCGCGCCGCCCATCCATCCACGCTGCTGGGCGTTTAGGCCCAGGTCTGAAAAGGTCACGCCGATGCTGGACAAGACATTCGCCGAGGAGCTGGCGCGGGAATGGATAGACGCCTGGAACAGCCATGACCTGGCGCGCATCCTGGCGCATTACCGCGACGATTTCGAAATGAGCTCGCCGTATATCGCCGAGATGGCCGGCGAGCCATCTGGCCGGCTGCAGGGCAAGCCGGCGGTGGCCGCCTACTGGGCCGAGGCGCTGCGGCGCCTGCCCGATCTGTATTTCGAGCATCTGGCCACGCTGACCGGAACCGATTCGCTGACGATACATTACCGCGGCGCGCGCGGCTTGGCGGCCGAAGTGTTGTGGCTGGATGATGCCGGCAGAATCCGGCGCGCGGCGGCGCACTACCAATGACTGCGCCATTGCCTGGCCGGGTATTGATCGTCGGCGGCAGCGGCGCCGGCAAGAGCACGCTGGCGGCCCGCTTGGCCGCAGTCTCCGACGCGCCGCTGGCGGAGCTCGACGCCTGGTTCTGGGGGCCTGGCTGGACGCGGCGGGAAACGTTCGCCGCCGAAGTGGCGGCGCTGGCGGAACAGCCGCGCTGGGTGGCGGAGGGCAGCTACTCGTCCGCGCTGCGGACGCTGATGCCGCGCGCCGAGCTGGTGGTCTGGCTGGATTATCCGCGGCCTTTGCAGGCTTGGCGCATCGCGCGGCGCAGCCTGCTGCGAATCTGGCGCCGGCAGACGCTGGCGCATGGCAACCGCGAAACCTTGCGCGGCACGCTGTTCTCAAGGGATTCCTTGCTGCTGTGGATGTGGCGCGGCCATGGCAAGCGGCGCGACGAGTTATCGGTCCTGCGCGCGGCGCGCCCGGAATCGTGGCTAGTCTTCCGCGTCCCGACGCAAGCGGCGAGCTGGCTGAGCGGGCTGCGCTGGCCGGCATGATTGAGTCCGCCCTGCTGCTGATCAGCGGCTTGCCTGGCAGCGGCAAGAGCACGCTGGCGCGCGGCGTGGCCGAGGGGCTGGGTTGGCCATGCCTGGATAAAGATGATTTCCTTGAAGCGCTGTTCGACGCGCGCGGCATGGGCGACATGGCCTGGCGCAGAGCGTTGAGCCGCGAGGCCGACTCGCATTTTCTGGAGGCGCTGCAAGCCGCGCCACGCGCCGTGGCTTGCTCCTGGTGGCGGCATCCGCAGGGAGAGGGCGACTCAGGCACGTCGCTTGCGGATTTGGCGCGGCCTGGACGCCTAGTGTTGGAGCTGCACTGCCGTTGTCCCGCCGAATTGGCTGCCGCGCGTTTCGCCCGGCGCGCCCGCCATCCCGGCCACTTGGATGCTCAACGAGATTTCACAGACTTGTCGCTGCAGTTGCGCCGCTCCGAGCATTTAGGTCCTTTGGGCCTTGGGCAATGCCTGATTCTGGATACTTCGGTCCCAGCCGATTTGACCGGAGCGCTGGCGTGGACGCGTGATGCGCTTGCCGTCGGCGCTTGCTGATCCGCCGCGGCATCCGTAGAATGCGCGCTTTCCCGCAAGGGGAAAGTTTCGCGTATTCAATGTGTTAAGGACGAGCCGTGGCCGACATCAACCGCCTGGAAACCTGGATCAAGTACAAGAACGGCCTGTGCGGCGACTGCATGGCGTCCTGTTGCACGATGCCGGTGGAAGTGAAGCTGCCGGATCTGGTGCGCATCGGCGTGGTGGACGAGTTCGAGCTGGAAGAGCCGATCAAGAACATCGCCAAGCGGCTGGAAAAGCAGCGGGTGATCCAGCATTTCAATTTCAAGAACAGCTTGTTCACGCTGGCGCAGCGCGCCAATGGCGATTGCCTGTATCTGGATGCGCAGACCCGGCGCTGCACCATCTACGAGCGCCGCCCCAATACCTGCCGCAACCATCCCAAGATTGGTCCCAAACCGGGCTTTTGCGCCTATACCCGCGACAGCCGTCCGCGTCAGAAGTAATTCATTTATCATTGCTGGTCGCCTTGCTGCCGGTGTCGCGCAGCAGGCAGGGGCTGGATCGCGTTCCACGTGGAACAGCGGCACGGCATCGGCCTCCGCCATGGGCGGCGGCTGCCAATTGTGATTGAGGAGCGCGGCGATGCAGGCAATTTTTCCCTTGCTGGCCTTTCTGGTCGGAGTGGTGGTGCCGCTGCAGGCGGCGGTCAACAACCAGTTGCGCCTGTTGCTGGGCAACAGCACGCTGCTGGCGGCGCTGGTGTCGTTCGGCACCGGCTGCCTGACCCTGGTGCTGCTGTCGCTGGCGACTGGCCAGCGCTGGCAAAATCTGGCGGCGCTGGTCCGCGTCGAATGGTGGATGTTGCTGGGCGGGGTGCTGGGCGCGGGTTTCGTATTCGGCACCACCTTGCTGGCGCCGCGCCTGGGCGTGGCGACCATGGTTTCCCTGATCATCGCGGGTCAGGTGTTCACTTCGTTGTGCTTCGACCGCTTTGGCTGGCTGATGATGCCCTTGCGCGAGTTGAGCGCGGCCAAGCTGACTGGCGCGGCGTTGGTGGTGGCGGGCGTGCTGCTGGTGAATTTCGGCGACCGCTGGTTCGGCCGCTGAAATGCGATCCCGCCGGTCGGGCCGGCGGGATGTCGGGTCGTTTACTGCTGGGTGGACGGCGCTTGTGGAGCCGGCGCCTGGATCGGAGCCGAGGGCGCCGGGTTCATGTCCTGCAGCGACAGCGGCACGCTGGGCGGCACGGCGGGATTGTCGAAGGGGCGGACATTGGCGTCCTGGGCGCTGGCGAAGGCGCTGGCCAGCAATAACGCCAGCGAGGTCATGAGCAGTCTGAGCATGGCGGAATCCTTTGATGTTGTTGAACGGATCGCCCTCGGTTTTCCTGTTGCGGCCCCGGAAATGTATTGGGCGTACTTTCATTATTAATGCCAATTCGGCCGAAGATGTTTCCTGAAATTCTCTTTTTGTTTCAATATGTTGAATGGTTTGTTTGTTGAGTGATTTTGCTTGCATGGCATGATTCTCAATAGGGCGGCGGCGGCAGGTAGGCGCGCCGCGCCGGGTATTGGCCCGGCAGTTGATTGCCTTTCGCGTACATGCATTGCTGGTAGGCGATGTTGTAACGTGTTTGCGCATCGTAGCCGGCGTAAGCGCCGTTGGAGCCGCCCACCGCGGCGCCAGCCAAGAGGCCCATGCCGGCGCCGACGCCGGCGCCCTGGTGGTTGCCGCCTATCAGCGCGCCGGCCGCGGCGCCCACCACGGTGCCCAGCGCCATATTGCCGGCCAGCGTGGCGTTGGACGCGTCGGCGGCGGCCGCGCCGCTGTTGTTGGCGGCGTAGGCCCGGCATTGCTGTTCTTCCTGCGCGAATACGTCGAACGGCTTGCCCGGCGCCGGCATCACCGCCACAGTCGGGCCGGTGGGCAGCGTGGCGCAGGCGGCCAGCAGCGACGGCAGCAGCATCATGCAATAGCGTGCTTTCATGGCGTTTCCTTCGGCTTAGAGCCGCTAACAAAACCCCTGATCCTGCGTTACGCCTCCTTGTCGTACGACTGGTACTGCCTGCGTCGGCGTGCCTTGGCTCAGGTCCTCTGCGAGGTTTTGTTAGCGGCTATTATCTGGGCGGCTGCGCCGGCACGGTTTTCCAGCCGCCCGGACATTCGCTGACGTAGGGGTAGTACTGTTTGGCCGCCTTGCAGTAGTACCAGACCTGGGCCGGCTCCTGTGGCGCGGCGGCGACCGGCGGCGGCGCGGGCGGCATCGCAGGGACGACGGGCACGGCCGGGGCCACTGCGACGGCGGGCGGGGCATACAGGCTGGGATAGGGATAGATGGGCGCGGTGTAGAAGTACCAGGCGCCGCCGGCCACCCACCACCAGCCCATCCGGCCCTGGTAGTAGCCGTGGTGCCAGTAGCCGCCGCGCCAGACGTTGATGCTGATGCGCGGCCCGCCGTGGTGGTAGTACGCCTCGGCGGGGGCGACGGCGGCCACGGCCAGCGCAGCGGCCAGCAGCGCGCCGCTCAAGCGGATGCAGGCTTTCATGATGGGCCTCTTTCGGTCGGTTGCCGCGCGCGGAGCGATGGACGCCGCCGCGCGCAAATCAAGTCGCGGGATCAGCCGTTGGCCGGGGCCGCGCCTTCCGGTTTCTTATGATGCTGCCACTTGCCGCGCGGGCCGTGCAGATTGTCCATGGTCTTCTGCTGTTCCGGCGTCAGTTGCGCGTAGAAGGCCTTCAGCGCGTCCAGGCGCTGCTGCATCCGGGCTTGCTGGCGCTGCATCATGCTTTCCATCTTCTCCGGCGCGGTGGCGTTGGCGTCCATCGGCGGCTTTTCCATCTTTTCCGGCTTCATCGACGCGGTGAACGTCTGCCAGGCGGCTTCCTGCTGCGGCTGGATCTTCAGCTTGTCATGCAACGCCTGCAGATGCTTGGCGCGCATTTCCTCGCGCTTGGCCGGCTCCATATGCCAGCCCTTGTGGGCGGAAGCCGGGGCAGGAGCATCGTCGGCGTAGGCGGCGGCGGAGCCAGCGAACAGCAAGCCGGCGACAAGCAGGGGTTTGAGCAGCTGGGTCATGACGGTTTTCCTTCGCATGGGCTGTAGGTGGCTGCAGTATTGGATGCAAATGTCTGGCGAGTTTTGCCGTGGAAATCGCTTATGTTTCCGACTGTTAATCTGCAATAACTTGTTGATACTCTTGCCATCGAGAGGTGGGGGCGGCAGCCGTGGGCTACAGTGAAAGCTGCGGACAACCGGGAGATCTGCATGGCGGAAACCGACAAGGGGGGATGGTGGTCGCTGGGCCAGCACTGGGCCGACTACTGGACTGACGCCGTCCAGCGCGGCCTGCTGTTCTGCGATGTGCTGCGCGAGCGCGGCGACACCTATCTGGACCACCAGGCGTCCGGCAATCCGCCGGTGCTGGTGTTCGATTTCGACATCATCGTCGATGGCCGCGAGCTGGACGAGCCGGTCAACTACGCGCTGGCGGCGATCCGCCCGCCGGCCAACTGCCCGCCGACCGATCCGGAGCTGCGCCCCTTCGTGGTGATAGACCCGCGCGCCGGCCACGGGCCCGGCATCGGCGGCTTCAAGATGGACAGCGAGATCGGCATCGCGCTGCGCCAGGGCCATCCCTGCTATTTCGTGATGTTCTTCCCGGTGCCGGTGCCCGGCCAGACCATAGAGTGCGTGTGGCGGGCGGAAAAGGCTTTCCTGCGCAGGGTGCGCGAGGCGCATCCGGGCAACGCCGGCAAGCCGTTCGTGATCGGCAACTGCCAGGGCGGCTGGGCGCTGACGATGGTGGCGGCCTCGGCGCCGGAAGACGTCGGCCCCATCCTGCTGGCCGGCTCGCCGCTGTCCTACTGGGCCGGCGTGGCCGGCAAGAACCCGATGCGCTACCAGGGCGGCATGCTGGGCGGCACCTGGCTGGCTTCGCTGACCGGCGACTTGGGTCACGGCCAGTTCGACGGCGCGCACCTGGTTTCCAATTTCGAGCAGATGGACCCGGCCAATACCTATTGGAAGAAGGGCTACCACCTGTACGCCAACATCGACAAGGAGCGCAGCCGCTTCCTGGAGTTCGAGCGCTGGTGGGGCGGCCACTACCTGCTCAACAAGGAAGAGATGGAGTGGATCAGCCAGAACCTGTTCGTCGGCAACCGGCTGAGCCGCGGCGAGGTGTATCTGGACGACGGCGAGGCGAGGATAGATCTCAGGCAGATCCGCTCGCCCATCATCGTGTTCGCGTCCTGGGGCGACAACATCACGCCGCCGCAGCAGGCGCTGTTCTGGATCGCCGATCTGTACAAGGACGTGGAGGAGATCCGCGGCAACGAGCAGACCATTGTTTATTGCCTGCACGAGCAGATCGGCCACCTCGGCATCTTCGTGTCCGCCGGCGTCGCCAACAAGGAGCACAGCGAGCTGGCCAGCGCGCTGGACCTGATCGACGTGCTGCCGCCCGGCCTGTACGAGGCGGTGATCACTGACACCTACCCGGAAATGCCCGGCCTGCAGTATCTGCAGGGCCGCTACGTGATCCGCTTCGAGCCGCGCGAGGTGGAGGACATCCTGGCGCTGGGCGACGGCCGCGACGGCGAGCGCGCGTTCCAGGTGGTGAAGCGGGTGGCGGAGATCAACCAGCAGCTGTACGACAGCTTCGTGTCGCCGTGGCTGCAGGCCTGCACCACGCCGTGGACCGCGCACCTGATGCGCGAGATGCACCCGTCGCGCTTCGAGCGGCGCTGGTTCTCCAGCCGCAACCCCTTGCTGAACGGCTTGTCGGACTGGGCCGGCAAGGTAAGGGAGGCGCGCAAGCCGGTGGACGGCGACAACCCGTTCTGGCAATGGCAGCAGACCGTGTCCGACTGGACCGCCAGCTTGCTGGACGGCTGGCGCGACCAGCGCGACGCCATGAAGGAAATGACCTTCCGCGCCGTTTACGACGCGCCGCTGACCGCCGCGCTGGTGGGGCTGGATCCGCGCCGGCCCTATCGGGTGCGCAAGAACGGGGGCGGCTGGGAGCGCGCTGAGATGCTGCGCCTGAAGCGGCGCGAGCTGGAGGAGCATTATTCCGAAGGCGGCGCGGTGGACGGTTTCCTGCGCCTGTTGATCTACGTCGCCATCGGCAACGGCGTGGTCGACGTGCGGCCGTTCAACGCGATACGCCGGGTGATGCAGGACACCGGCCTGGGCGAGGAGTTGACGCTGGAGGCGTTCAAGCAGGCGGTGCGGCGCCAGACCTGGCTGGTGCGCAACGACGAAAAGCGCGCGCTGGCCACCATCCAGGACCTGCTGCCCGGAGAGGCGCAGCGGGCGATGGCGCTGGAGTTGGTGATGCTGCTGTTGGCGGCGGCCGGGCCGATCAGCGTGGAGAAGCAGCAGCGGTTGGGCCGAGTGGCGCTGGCGATGGGCGTGACGGCCGGTGAGGTGCCGGACGCCGGCGAGGCGGTGGTGCTGAAAAAGCCGCGCGCGACGCGCAGCCGCAAGAAAACGGCGGCCAAGTAGCTTTGCCAGCGGACGGGCGGCGGCTTACACTCGCCGCTTTTGCTTATACAGGATGTTTTCGATGAGTGGCCAGGCCAATAACTCCACCCACGGCGTCACGCTGGAAATGATGCTGAACCAGTTGCACGCGCATTACGGCTGGGAAGGGCTGGCGGCGCGCGTCGACATCCGCTGCTTCCGCAACGATCCCAGCATCAAGTCCAGCCTGGTCTTTTTGCGCCGCACGCCATGGGCGCGCGCGCAGGTGGAGGCGCTGTTCGTCGAAATGAAGAGCCGGCCGGCGGATTCCCGGCCGCGCTTGTTCGGCAAGAAGGCCGGCTGACATCCGATCGCCTCTTGCCGCGTTATGTTGAACAAGGCGGCGGATGGTCCGGCGCCGGCCAAGGGGAACAATATGGAAGTCGAAATCAGCGTGGAAGCGGAGAAGAAGCGTCTGAACAGCTGGGTGGCGCTGACCGTGGTGGTGCTGTCGGTGCTGATGGGCTTGGGCAAGCTGAAGGACGACAATATCGTCCAGGCGCGCCAATTGCTGAAGGCCGACGCGGCGGACGCCTGGTCCGAATACCAGGCCAAGAAGATCAAGCTGCACCTGACCGAGGCAGGCATGCGCCAGGCGGAGCTGCTGGCGCTGGCGAACCCGGCCAGCGCGGCGGCGCTGAAGCCGCAGCAGGAGCAATTGCGGCATGAGCTGGCGCGCTACAAGGTTGAAAGCGAGGCGCTGCGCGGCAAGGCCGAAGCCAAGGAAGGCGCGATCGAGCCCTTGAACGCCCGCCACGATTTGTTCGACATCAGCGACGCCGGGCTGTCTATCGCGGTGGCCTGCGCGGCGGTGGCGGCGCTGTCGGCCAACCTGTTGCCGCTGTTCGCGTCCTGGGGCTTCGGCGCGCTGGGCATCCTGTTCTGGCTGGCCGGTTTCGCCGGCTGGAACCTGCGCATCGAGTGGTTGATCAGCCTGCTGGGATGACGGCGAAACCCTGGCGGGAAGGGGGTTGCAATCGGCATGGTTTTGGATCAGGCTGGCGCGATTGCGGTTTGTCCCATCCTTCCCACAGGAGCATTGCGATGAAACTGTATTACTCGTCCGGGGCCTGCTCGCTGGCTTCGCACATCGTCCTGTTCGCCAGCGGCCTGCCGTTCAGCGCGGAGTCGGTCAGCCTGCGCGAGGTGCCGCACACCACTGCCGGCGGCGCCGACTTCACCGCCATCAATCCCAAGGGCTATGTGCCGGCGCTGCAGCTGGACAACGGCGAGCTGCTGACCGAGGGTGTGGCCATCATGCAGTACATCGCCGACCAGGTTCCCGACAAGCAGCTGGCGCCGGCCAACGGCACGCTGCCGCGCTACCGGCTGCAGGAGTGGCTGAATTTCATCTCCACCGAAGTCCACAAGAACTTCTCGCCGATCTTCTCCGGCAAGACCGACGAGGTCAAGGAAGACGCTTGGGCGCGCCTGCAGCCGCGGTTCGCGCTGCTGCAAGCGCAACTGGAGAAGACACCTTATCTGCTGGGCGGCCAGTTCAGCGTGGCTGATGCCTATCTGTTCACCTGCCTGTCCTGGGCGCAGTATCTGCAGCGCTCGCTGGCGGCCTACCCGGCGCTGCTGGCTTTCCTGAAGCGGGTGGCCGAGTTGCCGGCGACCCAGCAGGCGCTGAAGGCGGAAGGCCTGCTCAAGTAAGCTTGTCTTCCTCGTTTCTCCGATGCCCGGCCGATGCCGGGCATTTTGCTTGGCGCGGCGGGGAGGGATCGAGGCCGGCGTATAATGCGGACGCGATAAAAACACTCAAAAGGCCTTCCCTGATGAAATCCGCGCCGTTGTTCGCTTCTCTCGCCGCCGTGTTCGCCGTCTCCGCCTGGGCCGCGCCGGTCCAGCTGCGGGTGCTGGAAACCTCCGACGTCCACATGAATTTGCTGGCCTACGACTATTACCAGGACAAGCCGGCGGCCGATTTCGGCCTGGAGCGCGCCGCCAGCCTGATCGCCGCAGCGCGCGCCGAGGTACCTAACAGTCTGCTGATCGACAACGGCGATCTGCTGCAGGGCAGCCCGATGGGCGACCTGGTGGCCAAAATCAAGCCGCTGCGGGCCGGCGACACCCACCCGGCCTACAAGGTGCTCAATGCGTTGGGCTACGACGCCGGCAATCTGGGCAACCACGAATTCAACTATGGCCTGCCTTTCCTGACGCAGTCGCTGAAGGGCGCGGCCTTTCCCTACGTCAACGCCAACGTGCTGGACGCCAGCACCGGCCAGCCGCTGTTCACGCCCTATGTCCTGCTCAAGCGCGAAGTGAAGGACGCCGAGGGCAAGGCCCATGCGTTGACCATCGGCGTGATCGGTTTCGCTCCGCCGCAAATCCTGCAATGGGACAAGAACAATCTTCAGGGCAAGGTCACGGTGCGGGACATCCTGGAAACCGCGCGCGACTATGTGCCCAAGATGCGCGCCGCCGGTGCCGACCTGGTGATCGCGGTGCCGCATTCCGGCTTCGAGAAGGGCGAGCTGCCGCGCTTCGCCGAAAATGCGGTGTCCGGCCTGGCCGAGGTGCCGGGCATCGACGCCATCCTGTTCGGCCACGCCCATGCCGAGTTTCCGTCCGCCGCCTTCGCCGGCTATCCCGGCGTGAACCTGCAGGCCGGCACCATCCATGGCGTGCCGGCGGCGATGCCGGGCCGCTGGGGCGACCACCTGGGCGTGATCGACCTGACGCTGGAGCAGTCGGACGGCAAGTGGCGGGTGGTCGACAAGCGGGCGACGCTCAGGCCCATTTTCGACAAGCAGGCGAAGAAGCCGCTGGCGGACATCGATCCGCGCGTGAAGGCGCTGATCGGACCCGAACACCAGGCGACGCTGGACTACGTGCGCGGCGAGGTGGCCGCCACCCGCCGGCCGATCTACAGCTACTTCGCCCAGGCGGCCGACGATCCCTCGGTGGCTATCGTCGCCGAGGCGCAGCGCTGGTATATGCAGCGGGCGCTGCAGGGCACCGAATACGAGAAGCTGCCCATCCTGTCCGCCGCCGCGCCGTTCAAGGCAGGCGGCCGCCAGGGCTGGAATTACTACACCGACATTCCGGCCGGCAAGCTGGCCATCCGCAACCTGGCAGACCTCTACATCTATCCCAACACCATCAAGGCGGTGAAGATCACCGGCGCCGACGTGCGCGAGTGGCTGGAGATGTCGGCCGGCCAGTTCAATCGCATCGACCCCAAGGGCCCGGCCGCGCAGGCGCTGATCAATCCGGAGTTCCGCTCCTATAACTTCGACAGCCTGTACGGCGTCAGCTACCAGGTCGACGTCACCCAGCCGGCGCGCTACGACGGCGATGGCAAGCTGGCGGCGCCGGACAGCCACCGCATCGTCAACCTGACCTTCAACGGCAAGCCCATCGATCCCGCCCAGCGCTTCATCGTGGTGACCAACAATTACCGCGCCAGCGGCGGCGGCAACTTTCCAGGCATCACCGCCGACAAGATCGTGGTGGACGCTCCGGACGAGAACCGCGCCGCGCTGGCGAGTTATCTCGCCAGCAAGAAGGTGATCGACCTGGGGCAGGGCAGGAACTGGCGCGTGCTGCCGGTGGCCGGCGTCGGCCTGCGGTTTACCACCGGCGCGGGTGCGATGCGCTATCTGCCGGAACAGAAGCAGTTCAAGCTGGCGCGGGACAACGGCGACGGCTCGGTGACGCTGGAGCTGGCGGAATAAGATCGAAGGCCGGCTGCGCGCCTGGAGCCGGATTCGCCGGCCGCGGCTGGCGTTCCACGTGAAACGAGAAAGTGACGATGAATCAAGACAAACTGATCGATGTCGGCGGCCTGACCGCCGCCTTGCAGCGCTTCGCCGACGAGCGGGATTGGAACCGGCATCATTCGCCGCGCAATCTGTTGCTGGCGCTGGTGGGCGAGGTGGGTGAGCTGGCGGAGATCTTCCAGTGGCTGGATGACGACGCTGCGGCGCGGTTGCGCGACGATCCGGCCAAGTTCACCCATCTGCAGGAGGAGATCGCCGACGTGTTGTTGTATCTGACGCGGCTGGCGATGGTGACCGGCGTCGATCTGGACGAGGCGGTTCGGGATAAGATGGTCAAGAACGCAATAAAATATCCGGTGGCTTGACCCTTACGCTATAGTGGCCATGGGGCATGGCCCGGCGGCAAGGAAGCGGTGGATGAGCGTGACGGAAAGGCAAGTGCAGTATCTGCGGCAACTGGTGGGCGGCGCGCGGCGCATCGCGGTATTGACCGGCGCCGGCATGAGCACCGAATCCGGCATCCCCGACTTCCGCTCCGCCGACGGCCTGTGGTCCAGAGACATGAGCCTGGCCGACGCGGTATCGGTGGACTACTTCCAGCGCGATCCCGCCGCTTTCTGGCGCGCCTTCCGCGACATCTTCCACATCAAGCTGGTGGGCGACTACCAGCCCAACGACGGCCACCGCTTCCTCGCCGCGCTGGAGGAGGACGGCAAGGAAGTCACCATCCTCACCCAGAACATCGACGGCCTGCACGGCCGGGCCGGCAGCCGCCGCGTTCTGGAATTGCACGGCACGCTGCTGACCGCCAGCTGCCCGGATTGCCGCACGCCGCATCCGCTGGATTACGTGCAGCAGCACGAGCTTCCGGCTTGCCGCCGCTGCGGCGCGGCGTTGAAGCCGGACGTGGTGCTGTACGGCGAGGCGGTGCCGATGATAGACGTGGCCTTTCAGGCGGCGCTGAACGCCGAGCTGCTGCTGGTGATGGGCTCGTCGCTGGAAGTGTCGCCGGTCAACCTGATCCCGGTGGAAGCGGCGCGGGCCGGCATTCCCTGCGCGCTGATCAACTACACGCCCACCCGCTTCGACGCCTTGTTCGACCTGTGCATCCACGCCGGCATCGGCGAAACCTGCCGCCAGCTGCGTTCCTGATCCCTTCGGCATGATGCCGGGCCCGCGCTTATCTTGAGAAAGCGTTTCAAGGGGACGGGCGATGGATCGCATCCATTGGAACCACGGGCTGGATCCGGGCGCGGGTTTCGCCGGCGACATCGCCGCCGCCATTCTGCTGTGGCTAGTCCAGCCGGCCCAGCCGGTAAGTCTGGCCGGTCTGCGCGCCCTCTATGCTCAGGCTATAGGCGCGCGCCACCTGGCGCGCCTCCACCAGCGGCACGCCGCGGAACAGCGGCCCGTATTCGGCTTCCGATTCAGCCAGCAGCAGCGGGCTGACCAGATTGATGCGCAGCCGGCGCGGCAGCTCGACCGCGGCGGCGTTGACGAAGCCCTCCAGCGCGGCGTTGGCCATGTAGACGTTGCTCAGCAGCGGCACGATGGCCTGCGGCTGCCAGGCGCCGCCCACCAGCGTGAACGAGCCGCCGTCGGCCAGCTGGTCCAGCCCGCGCAGCACCAGATTGACCTGGCCCATCAGCTTGGAGTCCAACCCGACGCGATAGCGCTCGGCGTTCATTTCGGCCAGCGGCCCGACGTGGCCATTGCGGCCGCCGGTGGCCACCGCCACCGCGTCGAGCCGGGGCAGTTGTTGATACATGTCGGCGATGCTTTGCTCGTCTTCGATGTCCACGCGCACGTCGCCGTGATGGCGGCCGGCGGCGATGATTTCGTGGCGGCCGGACAGCTCGGCGGCGATGGCGCGGCCGATGTTGCCGCTGGCGCCTATCAGCAGGATTTTCATCTCGTCTTCCTTGCAGCTTGTGTGGGGGAACCGTCAGCTTAGGCGCGCGCGCGGCTTGGAAAAACCGGACAAACGTGGAAGTATTGGAACCAATATGGAAACAATCGAACCCTCATCCGAACTGGCGCTGGTCTTTCTCGAAGTGGCGGAGGCCGGCAGCATCACCGCCGCTGCCGAGCGGCTGGCCACGTCCAAGTCGCAGGTCAGCAAGCAGCTGAGCCGGCTGGAGGCGCTACTGGGCGCGCAGCTGTTGTTTCGCAGCACCCGCAAACTGACGCTGACCGAGGCCGGCCATGCCTATCTCGGCTACTGCCGCCGGTTGCGGACGCTGCTGCGGGAGTCGGCCGCGGCGGTGCGCGGCCTGAGCGGCGACGCGGACGGCACGGTGAGGCTGACGGTGCCGCAGATGTTCGCCGGCGCGTTCGGCGCCGAGCTATTGTTGGCTTTTCATCAACAGTATCCGCGCATCTCGGTGGAGCTGGACGTCAGCGTGGCCGAGCGCGATCTGGAGGAGGACGGCTTCGATCTGGCCATCCGCTCCAGCCGGGAGCTGCCGCCGCAGCTGGTGGCTCGCCCGCTGTTCCAGACCCGCGACTGGGTGGTGGCGGCGCCGTCGCTGCTGGCCGAACGCGGCGCGCCGGCCGAGCCGGCCGATCTGGCGCGGCTGCCCTGCGTGGTGCACAGCCGCTACCATGGCGGCGCGCGCTGGCGTTTCGAGCGCGAGGGGCGAGCGGAAGAGGTGGAGGTGCCGCATTGGCTGCAGGTCAGCGATTACAGCCTGAACCGCAAGCTGGCCGAAGCCGGCGCCGGTTTTGCGCGGCTGCCGGATTTCGTCGCCGAAGCCGCCTTGATCGGCGGCAGGCTGGCCAGAGTGCTGGCCGGTTGGGAGACGCCGGCGCGGCCGGTCTATCTCGTCTATCCGAAGAAAACGCCGCAGCCGGCCAAGTCCCGGGCGCTGATCGATTTCTGCGCCCAGTGGTTCGCCGCCAAGCCAGGCCGGGGCTGAGGGCGCCGGCCTAGCCGGGCGCTCAGCGGCGCGACAGCTCGTCCAGCCCCGCGGGTTTCAGCCGCGGCGGTCCGGACAGCGCCCGCAGGAAGGCCTGCAGCGCCTGTTTTTCCGCCTCGCTGAGGCCAAGAGGCTTGAGCAGCGGCGAAGGCTTGGGCTGGGTGTATTTGTCCAAGCCGGCCGCGGCCACCTCGTTGCCCCCGTTGTTGTAGAACTCCAGCACGCCGCCGCCGTCGTCGGTGAACAGCGGCATGTCGCCGTTGTGCATGTAGCCGCCGGTGTACAGCAGCTCGCGCAGGCCCGGCGTGCGGAAGGCGCCCATGTCCTCGGCGCGGCCGGTGACCGCGCCGCGGCCCCGGTCCTCGCGGTCGCGACCGATGAAGTGCAGGCCCAGGTTGTGGAAGCGCTGGTCGGACAATTCCGGCCCGTTGTGGCAGTTGAGGCAGCGCGCCTTGGTGCGGAACAGCTGCAGGCCCCACAGCGCCTGGTCGCTCAGGGCCTGCGCGTCTCCCTTCAGGAAACGGTCGAAGGCGCTGTCGCGGCTGATCAGCGTCCGCTCGAAGGTGGCCAGCGCCTGCGCCAGCCGTCCGCTGTCCACCGCGGCGTCGCCGAAGGCGGCGGCGAACAGCGGCGGGTATTCCGGCGCGGCGGCGATCTTGGCCACCGCCGCGGCCAGCGGCTGGTGCATTTCCAGCGGATTGGCGATCGGCCCCAGCGCTTGTTGTTCCAGGTTGGCGGCGCGGCCGTCCCAGAACAGGCGGGCGAAGTAGCCGCTGTTGATCACCGTCGGCGCGTTGCGGCCGCCCAGCTGGCCGATATGGCCGGACGAGACTTCGCGGGGGTCGGCCCAGCCGTGGGCGGGGTCGTGGCAGCTGGCGCAGGCGATGCGGTTGTTGCGCGACAGCCGGGCATCGAAGAACAGCTTTTCGCCCAGCGCCGCCTTGGCCGGCGTATAGGGATTGTCGGCCGGGAACGGCATTGCCGGCAGCAGGCCCAGATCGCGGAAACCGTCGCGGGCGGCGGCGTCCAGCGTCGGCGCCGGCCAATCCGGCTGCGCGGCCTGGCCGGGGCGGTAGCGCAGGTAGCGCTGGCGCCAGTCGGCCAGCGTGGCGGCGTCGGGCGGCGTGTCGTCGCTGTCCGGCATCGGCGGCTTGGCCGCGCGTTTGCTGATGGCCAGCAAGGCTGCGGCGCCGGTGTCGGCGTATTGGCCGTCCGCGCGCAGGATGCGCGCCTTGCCGGCATTGTCCCGCACCCAGATCGCTTGCGTCGCCGCGGCGGCGGGGAAGGCCGCGCGGAATGCGGCGTCGCCCGCCAGGCGCAGCTGCAGCCAGCGGCTGCCGTCCACGGTGCTGGGCAGCGACCAGTCGCGCTGGCCGCACCAGGCCTGGCCGTTGGCTTCGCCTAGCGCGGAAGAGACTTGCCCAGGCTGGATGTCGCGCGGGCGCGCCTGCCACAGCACCACATTGAGGAAGGCGTCCGGATGTTCGCCGTCGTCGACGCAGGCGGCGGCGTCGCCCGGCTTGGCCAGCTCGCCGGCGCGGTCCACGGGGATGTAGGGCGGAATGGTTTGCGGCAGGTCTTCCGGATTGGGCGCGTCCGGCAGCGCTGGGCCGCGCACCAGCCGTATCTTGGCCGGCATGCCCAGGCTCAGGCTGACGTGCGGCAGAGTGCGGTGGGTGTCGTCGAAGGCGACCGCCAGCGAACCCCGCGCCTGGCGGCTGGTGGCGGTCCAGTAGAACGCCGGCTCGGCGTCGGGGAAGGCGTGGCGGTCGATCGCCGGCAGATTGCGCTGAGGGTCGAGCTGGCTCCAGTCGAGCAGCGTTTTCAGCTCGCGTTCGCTGGGCAGCCTCCAGTCGTCGTGGCCGCACAGCTTCTGCTGATTGACCGCGTCGACGTAGGTGACGGCCAGGCAGTCCTCCTGGCCCGGCTCGCACTGGGCCGGGCGCTCGGTTTTGCGGCTGGCGCTGGCGTAATAGCTGTGCAGGCGGCTGCGCAGCCCGGATTCCGCTTTCACTTCCCAGCTGAGCCCGGTCTGGCTGTCGTCCGCGCAGCCGGCGGCATCGCCGGACGCCAGCGGGTGGCCGTCGGCGGCGTCGCGGGCCTGGAAGCGGGCGGGGCGCTTGGGATCGAGCGCGGCCAAGCTCAACTGCAGATGGGCCTGCGCGTATTCGGCGCTGACCAGGCTGCGGCCGATGCCGAGCCGATCGATCAGGGCCTGGGCGTCGTCGATGTCGGCCAGCTTTTGCGGCTGCTGGAAGCGGGCGGCGTCGGCCGGGGCTATCTGGATGCCGTTGGCGGGGTTGTCGTCGCTGTCCAGCGTCAGCAGCAGGCGGGCGATCTTCAGCGCGGCGGGATCGCCGGCGTCTTGCGCGCCGGCCAGGCTGAGCGGGGTCAATACCGGCGAGCCGGCGGCGGCGCCGATCTCCAGTTTGCCGATGCGGAAGGCGACGGTTTCGCCGCTCAGGTATTGGAATTCGCCGGCGGCGGTGGTTTTGCCGGCGCGGGTGGGGGTTTCGTAATCCAGGCCGCTGACGGCGCTGTCGATGAAGCGGCCGGTTTGCGGCGGCGAGGCGGCGGGGCCGCCGCCGCAGCCGGCGAGCAGCAGGGCGGAGGCTAAGGTGCAGGCGAGGCGGTGCATTGTAATGAGAATTATTTGCAAAATTCTCGATTATGCCCCGCCGCGGCCTTCCGCAGCAAACCATTACATCGCAGGCGGGAATGTCCCCTGGTCTTCGCAGTTTTCCACCAGGATGTCGTCCGGGCTGGTATTGGGCACGTAGACCTGGTTGACCGGCGATGGCGGGAAGTCGGGATCGGGCGCGCAGTCGGCGCTTTGGCCCGGGCCCACCGCCACCTGGACGCCGGCTTTCAGCTGGCAGCGCACCACGCTGTTGAGCTGGCTCCAGGCCGGGCAGATCGCGTTGGCCGCCTGATATTGGGCGACCGGGCCCTGCGGCTGGCTGAACGACCACCAGCGGCCGAGTCGGGAATTGGGCTTGGCGCTGTCCCACACTCGGTAGACGACTACGCCGGCGGCGGCGTCCTGACGATAGACCGCGCCTTCGCACAGGCCGCCTTTGCCCGGCTCGCCGACGGCCTTGGCCAGCAGTTCTGGATTCTGCGCCGCGCTCATGCCGGCGGGCGGCGGCAGCACGCCGCCGACGCAGCCGTTGGCGGGCAGGCCCGGTTTGGCGGGAGGGGTGGAGCAGGCAATCAGGATCAGGCTGAATGAAGCGACGACGGCGCGGCGCAGCAGGGCGGACATGGCGAGTCTCCAGTCGGTGGGAAAGCGGTTCGCATACTGAAAAACATAGTTGATCCGCATGTCATTTCCAGTTAAGGGCGGAAAAAAGGCGTCGACCTAAGTCGACGCCCAAAGCTGCGGAAACAATCGTGATCAGGCGACGGCGGCCTTGGCGGCGGGTTTGCCGGCCTGGGCCGGGCCGCCTTGCAGCTCGGCCTGGCGCGCCTTGGCCTGCTGGTAGTTGGCCAGCTTGATGTGGCCAAAACCGCGCACGCCTTCCCAGGTCCTCATCCATTCCACCGCCTGCGGCAGCGCGTCCGGCGACAGCTTGGCCAGCAGCGCCGGCAGCCCCTGCTCGAACTCGGCGATCAGCTGCCGTTCCAGCTTGCGGTCGTCCTGCCAGGCGAACGGGTCCAGCGCGGTGCCGCGCAGGAAGCGCAGCTTGGCCAGCACCTTCATTGCCGGCATCAGCCAGGAGCCGATGGCGATCTTGCGCGGCTGGCCGCGGGTCAGCCAGGCCACGCCGATGTGGAAGCGCAGCTTGTAGTCGCCGTCGAACTGGGCGGCCACCTCGCGCTGGAACTCGCCGTCGCTATACAGACGCGCCACTTCGTACTCGTCCTTGTAGGCCAGCAGGTGGTGGTAGGCGCGGGCGGCGGCCAGCGTCAGCGCGGTGCTGCCGGGCTGCGCGGCCTCCTCGGCCTGGCGCACCTTCTGCACCAGCGCTTTGTAGCGCTCGGCCAGCGCGCCGTTCTGGTAGGCGGCGAGCAGGGTGGCTCGGTGGTGGACCACGGCGTCCGGCGTTTCACGTGGAACGAAGGCCACCACGGCGGTCGGGCTGACCAGCGCTTCGACACGGGCCAGGTCCTGGGCGGCGTGGCGGCCCCAGGTGAAGGCGTCCTGGTTGAACTTGACCGCGGCGCCGTTCAAGCGCACCGCTTCCATGATCGCCTCCAGCGACACCGGCACCAGGCCCTTTTGCCAGGCGTAGCCGAGCATGAACATATTGGTGGCGATGGCGTCGCCCATCAGCGCGGTGGCCAGCTTGTTGGCGTTGACTTCGCTGAAGCGGCCGGCGCCGACCGCCTCGACGATGGCGTCCTTCATCGCCTTGGCCGGGTAGCGGATGTCCGGGTTCTTCAGGAAGCCGCTGGTCGGCGATTCATAGCTGTTGACGATGGCGTGGCTGAAGCCGTCGCGCATCTTGGCCAGCGCTTCCTCGGCCGCGGTCACCACCAGGTCGCAGCCCAGCACCAGGTTGGCGTCGCCGGCGGCGATGCGCACCGCGTGCAGCTTGTCCTGAGAGTCGGCGATGCGAACGTGCGACCATACCGAGCCGCCCTTTTGCGCCAGGCCGGCCATGTCCAGCACCGTCACGCCCTTGTTGTCCAGATACGCGGCCATGCCCAGCACCTGGCCGATGGTGACCACGCCGGTGCCGCCGACGCCGGTGACCATGATGCCGAACGGCTCGTGCAGCGCCGGGATCTTCGGCATCGGCAGCGCCGGCATCTTGGCGAGGTCGGCGCTGGCGCCGGCCGGCTTCCTCAGCTTGCCGCCTTCCACAGTGACGAAGCTGGGGCAGAAGCCCTCGACACAGGAGTAGTCCTTGTTGCAGCTGGACTGGTCGATCTTGCGCTTGCGGCCCAGCGGCGTTTCCACCGGCAGCACCGACAGGCAACCGGACTTCTTGCTGCAATCGCCGCAGCCTTCGCACACGCGCTCGTTGATGAAGGCGCGCTTGGCCGGGTCGGGGAATTCGTTGCGCTTGCGGCGGCGGCGCTTCTCAGCGGCGCAGGTCTGATCGTGGATCAGGATGGTCACGCCCTCGATGTCGCGCAGCTCGCGTTGCACGCGGTCCAGTTCGCGGCGGTGGAACACGTCGATGCCGGGCGCCAGGCCCTGGGCGTTCTGGTACTTGTCCGGGTCGTCGCTGGTGATCACGATGCGCTTGACGCCCTCGGCCGCCAGCTGGCGGGTCATCATCGGCACGTCCAGGTAGCCGTCGACGTGCTGGCCGCCGGTCATCGCCACCGCGTCGTTGTACAGGATCTTGTACGTGATGTTCACTTTGCCGGCCACCGCGGCGCGGATGGCCAGGATGCCGGAGTGGAAGTAGGTGCCGTCGCCCAGGTTGGTGAAAATGTGCTTGGTGGTGGTGAACGGCGCCTGGCCCAGCCAGGTGATGCCTTCGCCGCCCATCTGGGTGAAGGTCTTGGTGGTTTCCGGGCTGATCCAGTGCGCCATGTAGTGGCAGCCGATGCCGGCCACCGCGCGGCTGCCTTCCGGCAGCTTGGTCGAGGTGTTGTGCGGGCAGCCGGAGCAGTAATGCGGCACGCGGGCGATGGATTCGCGCGGCTGCACCAGCTGCGCCTCTTTATCGTCGTAGAACTTCAGCCGGTCGTGGATCACCGGGCTGTCGAAGATCAGCGCCAGCCGGTTGGCGATGGCGCGGGCGATCATCGCTGGGGTCAGCTCGCCGGCGGCCGGCAGCAGCCAGTCGCCGTGCGGCAGCGCCCATTCGCCTTTCTCGGCGAACTTGCCCACCACGCGCGGGCGTATGTCGTCGCGCCAGTTGTACAGCTGTTCCTTCAGCTGGTATTCGATGATCTGGCGCTTCTCTTCCACCACCAGGATTTCTTCCAGGCCCTGGGCGAACTGGCGCACGCCTTCCGGCTCCAGTGGCCACACCATGCCCACCTTGAAGATGCGCAGGCCGATGTCGGCGGCCTGGGCCTCGCTGATGCCAAGGTCGTCCAGCGCCTGCATCACGTCCAGGTAGCTCTTGCCGCAGGTGATGATGCCCAGGCGCGGCTTGGGCGAATCCAGCGTGATGCGGTTGAGCTTGTTTTCGCGCGCGTAGGCCAGCGCCGCGTACAGGCGGTGGTGCAGCACGCGCTTTTCCTGCGCCAGCGGGGTGTCCGGCCAGCGGATGTTGAGGCCGTCCTCGGGCAGCGGGAAATCCTTGGGAATCTTGAATTCCAGCCGTTCCGGCGTGATGTCGACGATGGCCGAGCTCTCGACGGTGTCGGTGATCGCCTTGATCGATACCCAGCAGCCGGAATAGCGGCTCATCGCCCAGCCGTGCAGGCCCAGGTCCAGCACTTCCTGCACGCCGGACGGGCTCAGCACCGGGATCATGCTGGCGGCCAGGATGTGGTCGGACTGGTGCGGGAAGGTGGACGACTTGGCGGCGTGGTCGTCGCCGCAGACCAAGAGCACGCCGCCGTGCTTGGAGGTGCCGGCCGCGTTGCCGTGCTTGAGCACGTCGCCGGAGCGGTCGACGCCCGGACCCTTGCCGTACCACAGCGAGTAGACGCCGTCGTATTTGGCGCCTTCGAAAATGTTGACCTGCTGGGTGCCCCATACCGCGGTGGCGGCGAGATCTTCATTAAGGCCAGGGTGGAACACCACGTTGTGGGCGTCCAGATGCTTCTTGGCCTTGACCATGGTCTGGTCGACATTGCCCAGCGGCGATCCCCGATAGCCGGTCACGTAGCCGGCGGTGTTGAGGCCGGCGGCGCGGTCGAGTTCCTGCTGCAGCATGGGCAGGCGCACGAGCGCCTGGATGCCTGTCATCAGAACCTGGCCGGTGGGGGCGGTGTATTTTTCTTCCAGGTCTGCGTGGCGGATTGACATGGTTTCTCCTCCTGTCGTGCTCGCTTGTGGCGATCAGCCCGCGGCTGCCTTGTGGGCGGCTGGTTCCGGGCGCTTGCTGTGCTGGCGGGCGCCGGGGACACTTTATTTTTATACCTTGTGCCCTGGGTATGCGCGGCTGTCGCAGCTTAGAGTGTTAACCCTAATGCCGCCGACTATAGTTTACGTTTACGTCAACGTCAAAGGGATCGCGACAAGGCATGTCCGGGTGCGGTTTATGTGCCAGTGCAGCAAAATATTGCTTGTTAAGTGTTTGTAAACCGACTGTATAGGTAATGATGATTTTTCCGACGGAATAAAGCGGGTAAGCTGGATGTTGGAATATTCCGTGTCGCAGAGAATCGCATGTCTTCCTCTTCTTCCGCCGGCGATAGCCGCGGCGTGTTGTACACCGTCGGCGCCTTCATCTGCTGGGGCTTGTTTCCGCTGTACTGGAAGCCGCTGCACGAAGTGCCGGCTTTGCAAATTCTGTGCCACCGCATCGTGTGGTCGGCCTTGTTCGTCGCGCTGGTGCTGACCGCGCTCAGGCAATGGGGCGACGTGCGCGCCGCGTTCCGCCAGCCGCGCCAGCTGGGCGTCTTCGCGCTGTCGTCGACGGTGCTGTCGCTGAACTGGCTGATCTACATCTGGGCGGTGAACGCCGGCCACGTGGTGGAAGGCAGCCTGGGCTACTTCATCAACCCGCTGGTCAACGTGCTGCTGGGGCGGCTGGTGCTGTCCGAGCGTCTGAGCCGGCCGCAGAAACTGGCGGTGGCGCTGGCGGCGGCGGGCGTGGCCTGGCTGACCTTCAGCGCCGGCTCGTTGCCGTGGATCGCGTTGTCGCTGGCCGCCACCTTCGGCCTGTACGGCTTGCTGCGCAAGATGGCGCCGCTGCCGTCGCTGCCCGGCCTGGCGTTGGAAACCTTCCTGATGTCGCCGCTGGCGCTGGCGGCGCTGTTATGGTTCGAGTGGACCGGGCAGGGCGCTTTCGGCCATGTCGACGCGCTGCGCAACGGTTTGCTGATCGGCGCCGGGGTGGTGACGGCGGTACCGCTGTTGATGTTCGCCGCCGGCGCGCGCCGGCTGAAGCTGGCCACCGTGGGGCTGATCCAGTACATCGGCCCCAGCATCCAGCTGGCGTTGGGCGTGATGCTGTATGGCGAGCCTTTCGGTCCCGACCGCGCGCTGGGCTTCGCGCTGATCTGGGGCGCGCTGGCGTTGTATTCGGCGGTGGGCGCGCGCGAGCTGTGGCGTGGCAGGCGCCGGCAGCCGGCTTGAGCCGCCTGGTCCATCAAAGCAAAACGGCCATCCCGAAGGATGGCCGTTTTTTCATGCGCGGCGCACCGTTTCAGTGCGCGGGCTGGGTCAGCTTGAGCAGCAGCTGGAAGCGGTCCTCGACGCCGAACTTCTGGAAGATGGCGGTGAGGTGGGCCTTGACCGTGCGCTCGGTGATGTCCAGCTCGCGGGCGATCTCCTTGTTGGAGCGGCCCTGCTTGAGGATGGCGATCACCTCGGCCTCGCGGCTGGATACCCGATCGCGCCAGCCGGCCTGCTCTGGCGGCGGCACCAGCGCGCCGAAGCGCTGGCATAGCTGCAGCAGCAGGCTGCGGCCCAGCCAGGTGCCGCCGGCGGCGACGCTGGCGGCGATCTGGCGCAGCTCGTTGGCGCCGGCGTAGGCGTGGGCGTAGCCGGCCACGCCCAGTTGCAGCCAGTGCATGCCTTCGGCGTCGTTGGGCGAGGAGCTGAGCGCCACCACCCGGTAGTGGCGGCACAGCGTCGGCCAGTCGGCGTCGCGCTGGCCGGCGTCCAGGCTGGCCAGGTCCAGCCACAAGACGGCGTCCCGCTCCTGCGGCGGCAGGCGCGCGCAGCGGCTCGCCTCCCCCAGCGCGTCCTGCCAGTAGCCGGCCAGCACCGAGCTGGCGGAGAACAGCAGGTGGACCATGTCAGCGCTCCCGCAACGCTTCGGCCTTGGCGCGCAGCACCGGCTTCAGCAGATAGGACAGAATGCTCTTCTTGCCGGTCATGATGTCCACTTGGGCCACCATGCCGGGGAAGATGGGCAGCTTTTCCTTGCCCAGCAGCGAGCCCTGGGTCTTCACCTTGACGATGTAGAAGGCGTTGCCCTTCTCGTCGGTGATGGTGTCGGCGCCGATCTCGGCCACGCTGCCCTCCATGCCGCCGTAGATGGTGAAGTCGTAGGCGGTGAAGCGCACCACGGCGCGCTGGCCGGGATGGAGGAAGGCGATGTCGCGCGGGGTGATCCGGGTTTCCAGCAGCAGCGAGTCGTCCATCGGCACGATCTCGATGATGTCCTTGCCCGGTTGCACCACGCCGCCGATGGTGTTGATGAACAGCCGCTTGATCTCGCCGCGCACCGGGGAGCGGATCTCGGACAGCTTCACCTTGTCGGCCAGCGCCACGCTGCCGGCGGACAGGCTGCTGGCCTTGGCCATGGTGTCCGACAGCTCGGCGCTGGCGGTGTTGCGCATCGCCAGCTCCACCTCCTGGATCTTGCGCTGCGCCTCGCCGATCGCGGCCTGGATCTTGGGCATCTGCGCGGCGGCTTGGTCGCGTTCGCCGCGGAAGCGGGCGACGTCGCGTTCCAGGCGCAGCAGGTCGACGTCGGACACCGCGCCGGACTCCTTCAGCGGCCGGGTGACGGTGAGTTCCTTCATCGTCAGATCGTAGCTGGACAGGGCCTGGGCATAGCGGGCGCGCACCTCGTTCAGCTCCTGGCCGCGCTGCGCCAGCTGCTGGCGGGCGATGCCGACGCTGGCGTTCAGCTCCATCTGCTTGGAGTTGTACAGGTCCATTTCCTGCTTGGCGATCTCCGGCGCCAGCTCCAGCACCTTGGGCGGCAGCGAGAACGGCGTGCCGCTGGCCAGCGCCTTCAGCCGCGCGGTCTTGGCCTGCAAGGCCAGGTACTGTGCCTGGTTTTCCTCCAGCGAGGAGACGAAGCGGGTGTTGTCCACCTTGAGCAGCAGCTGGCCCTTCTGCACCACCTGGCCCTCCTTGACCAGGATCTGCGACACCACGCCGCCGTCCAGGCTCTGCAGGTGCTGGTTCTGGCTGGACGGGATCACCTTGCCTTCGCCGCGCGACACTTCGTCCACCTTGGCGAAGGCCGCCCACAGGAAGGCGACGATGAACACGCCCAGCATGCTCCAGACGAAGATGCGGGGCCGGCCCGGGCTCTGCTGCAGGATCGCCCAGTCGGCGTCGGCGGCGAAGTCGTTGCGGTCGGCCAGGTCTCGGGCGGAGGCCCAGTCCATCAGCTTGTCCCAGTACGGGCCGGTGCGTTCCTGACCGCGCTCCACCCAGCCGTTCAGGCGTTGTTTCCAGTTCATTTCCATCTCAAACGCCCGCCTTTCCGATCTTGCCCTGTTGCAGCGCCTCGATCACTTGTTGCTTGGGACCGTCGGCGACGATGGCGCCGTGGTCGACCACGATCAGCCGGTCCACCAGATCCAGCAGCGCGTTGTGATGGGTGACCAGCAGCATGGTCTTGCCGGACGACACCCGGGCCAGCGTCTGGCGGATCTGGCTTTCGCTGCTGTGGTCCATATTGCTGGTCGGCTCGTCCAGGAGCAGGATGGGCGGCGAGTTCAGCAGCGCGCGGGCGATGGTCACCGCTTTGCGCTGGCCGCCGGACAGCGATTCGCCGCGTTCGCTGATCAGCATGTCGAAGCCTTGCGGATGGCTGTTGACGAATTCGGTCAGCCCGGCCTGCTCGGCGGCGGCGGCGATGCTGGCGTCGAAGGCGTGCGGCGAGCCCATGGAGATGTTCTGCCGCATGGTGCCGTAGAACAGCACCGGATCCTGCGGCACGTGGCCGATCTGGCGGCGCAGCTCGGCCGGGTCGATCTGCTTGATGTCCATGCCGTCGATATGGATCGCGCCGCCGGTCGGCTGGTACAGGCCGAGGATCATCTTCTGGATGGTGGTCTTGCCGGAGCCGACGCGGCCGATGATGGCCACGCGCTCGCCGGCGCGGATCTTGAACGACACCTCGCGCAGCGCCACCATCGGGTTGTTCGGGTAGTTGAACGACACGTTGCGGAACTCGATCTCGCCCTTGAAGCTGGTGCGGTGGAAGAAGGCGGCGTCCTTCTCGCGCTCCACCGGCATCTTCATGAAGCCGTCCAGCGAGGCCAGCGAGGTCTTGGCGTTGTGGTACTGGGTCAGCAGGCTGACCACCTGGCTCAGCGGCGCCATCGCGCGGCTGGACAGCATCACCGCGGCGATCACCCCGCCCATGGACACGTTGCCGGCCATGATCTCATACACGCCCAGCACCAGCATGGCGATGGACAGCAACTGCTGGATGAAGCCGGCGAAGTTCATGGTGGAGGCGGCCAGGATCTTCAACCGCGAGCCGACCTGGGCCAGGAACAGCGTAGCCTGCTCCCACTTGCCTTGCAGCACGCCCTCGGCGGCCAGCACTTTGACGGTTTCCAGCCCGGACAGGCTTTCCACCAGGTAGGCGTTGCGCTGCGAGCTGGCGCGCAACGTAGTCTCGGTCAGCGCCTGCATCCGCTCCTGCACCAGCAGGGCGAAAGTCAGCATGATGAAGATGGCGATCACCATCGGCGCCGCCATCAGCGGCGAGATCCACAGAATGGCCACCAGGAAGATCAGCACGAATGGCACATCGATCAGCGCGGTGATAGACGCCGAGGCGATGAAGTCGCGCACGGTTTCGAAGGCGCGCAGGTTGGCGGCGAACGCGCCGACCGAGGCCGGCCGCGCCTCCATCCGGATGCCCAGCACCCGCTCCATGATCAGCGCCGACAGCGCGACGTCGACCCGCTTGCTGGCCAGGTCTATCAAATAGCCGCGGGTCAGCTTGAGCAGGAAGTCGAACACCAGCACCAGCGCGGCGCCTATCGCCAGCACCCACAGCGTTTCCAGCGCCATGTTCGGCACCACGCGGTCGTAAACCGCCATCGACACGATGGGCATCGCCAGCGCGAAGACGTTGATCAGGAAGGCGGCCATCAGCGCGTCGCGGTATAGCGACTTGCTGCCGTAGATGGTGCGCCAGAACCAGTGGCGCGCGCGGATCTCGGCCAGCTCCGGCGCGCGCTTCTCGTACTGGAAGCGCGGCTTCACCAGGATGGCGATGCCTTCGAAGCTGTGGTCCAGGTCTTCCAGCGGAATCTCGACGACGGCGTCCGGCAGCTCGGACATGCTGAGGAAGGCGACGCCGTCGCGGATCTCGCGCAGGATGCCGGCGGTGTTGTTTTCCAGCAGCAGCACGGCGGGCAGCAGCTGCTGGCGCAGGCTGGACAGCGGCTGGCGCACCACGCGGGTGGACAGGCCGATGCGGCGCGCCGAGCGCGCGAACATCGACGGCGACAGCCGGTTGTCCACCAGCGGAATGCCGGCCACCAGCGATTCGCGGGTGGCGGTGATGCCGTAGCCGCGGGCCAGCGAGAACAGGCAGTCGAGCAGGGGGTCGAGATGGGTCGCTTGCTCGCTCAGCGGCTGCGCGGTTTCAGGATTGGATATTTCGGAAGCCATGCTTCCACTCCCATGGATATTGTCGGCAATCGTGCCGGGTCTGACTATTTACGTGCCGTCAAAGGGACGCGCGGCCGAGCGCGAACGGTGATCAGCTTCCATTCCGCGCGCGGGCCGGCGCTCCGATGCCGGCGATCGCCGCCACAATGGCCAAAAGACCCGCGGAGCGGGTCTTGCTTGGTTGCGGCGGCCAGGTTTTAGCGTTTGGCCTTGCCAGCCTTCTTCGCCGTCGCGGCGTCAGGCGTGTCCGCTATCGTGGTGGACACGTAAGGATGGACGGGGATGCCGGCGGCGCTGAACGGTTGCGGCGGCGTGTAGGCGGTGTTGCAGGCGTCGCGCTGCGAGTCGTCGCTGTCGGATTCGAAGCTTTGCTCTTCGATCGGCTTCAGCTGCAGAGCGGGCAGCAGCAGGCCGGACGCGGCCAGCACGCGGGCCTGGGCCAGCTTGTTGTCGTAGTCGGCGTTGGCCAGCGCGCGCTTGGAGTCGTACAGCTCGTTCTCGCTGTCCAGCACGTCCAGCAGGGTGCGCTGGCCGATGTCGAACTGTTTCAGGTAGGCGTCGCGGGCCTTTTCGGTGGACAGCGCGTGCTGGCGCAGATAACCCATCTGTTCGCTCAGCTTGTGGGCGTCGTTGCTGGCGATGCGCACAGTCTGCTGCAGGTCGCGGCAGGCTTTGTCGCGCAGGTCCAGCGCCGAATTGTAGCGTTCGGCCGCCACGCCCAGACGGGCCTTGTCGGCGCCGCCGCGGAACAGGTTGATGTTGAACACCAGCGCCACCGACTGCTTGTCGTGGGTGCCGTAGACGCTGTTCAGGTTGTCGGTTTTCTCGGCGTGGGCGCGCAGGTCCAGCGTCGGCGAGAAGGCGCCGCGCTTGACCTTCAGGTCGCTCTGGGCGGCGCGCACGCCTTCCTGCGCGGCCAAATAGGCGGGGCTGCTGCGCACCGCGGAGACCAGCAGGTCCTTGTCGCGCGGCAGTTTGTCCTGCATCGCCGGCGCCGGCGCCAGGTCGGTCGGCGGCTCCTCGCCGATCAGGCGCGCATAGCGGGCGGACACATCGTGCAGATTGGAGGACTCGTTGATCATATTGGTTTCGGACAGCGCCAGCCGGCCGGCCGCCTGTTCCAGGTCGACGCGGCGGCCGACGCCGGCCTTCACCTTTTGTTCGATCTGATCGTAGATGCCCTTGTGCACGCCATAGCTTTCCTTGGCGTAATCCAGCAGCTGGCGGTAGCGCAGCACGTCCAGATAGGTGCGGGTGGCTTCCAGGCCCAGTTGTTCGGAGGCGTCGACGAATTCGTAGTACTTGCCGCGTTTGCCGAACTCCAGCTGCTTGACCGTGTTCATGGTCTGGAAACCCTGGAACAGGTTCTGGCTCAGGTCGGCGGACCAGCCCTTGCGGTTGAAGTCGCTGGTGATTTGCGGGCCGTAATTGACCAGCGGCTCCTTGTTGTCTTCGCGGGCCTGGGTGTAGGAGACATCCACGGTCGGCAGGTAGCCGGAGCGGCCGATGCCGACTTCTTCCGCCGACGAGCGGAATTCATGGAAGCGGAAGCGGACTTCCGGGTTGTTGGCGATGGTTTTTTCCACGACTTGACGCAGGTCGGTGGCCTGCGCCGATGCGGCCGCTAAACTCATCAACGCGGCCAAAGTCAGGCGAACGCTGCATTTTTTTAAGCGTTTCATGGTTAATCGTCTCCGGGTGCAAGGGGCTGATATTATTAAATATTTCAATAAATAGATTAAACAAATTTTCTTTAAATGGCAAGTGAATATTCCGCGCCAAGCGAATATCATTCGTCAATCTGCTACAGTTGCGATCATTGATCGGCATGGAATGACCATGAAGCTTGCCTCGCTCGTTTCAGGACGGCGCTTGCGGCGCTGCCTGATGTCCGTCGCGCTGTTGCTGGCGGGCCTGTGCGTCACCGCCGCCAGCCTGCCGACCGAGCGTTCGGCCGCCCGCTACGGCCCGCGCGCGGTCGCGCTGTTCCGCGAATGGAACCAGCTGCTGGGCAAGCTGCAGGGCGCGGACGAGCGGCAGAAGCTGGCCGAGGTTAACCAGTTTTTCAACCGGCGCATCCTGTACCGCGAGGACATAGACAACTGGGGCGTTCAGGATTATTGGGCGACGCCGCTGGAGATGTTCGGCAAGGGGGCGGGCGACTGCGAGGACTTCAGCATCGGCAAGTACATCTCGCTGCTGGTGCTCGGCGTCTCGCCGGACAAGCTGCGCATCACCTATGTCAAGGCTCGGATAGGCGGGCCGGACAGCACGATCAGCCAGGCTCACATGGTGCTGGCCTATTATCCCACGCCCAGCGCCGAGCCGCAGATTCTGGACAGCCTGGTGACCTCGATCGAGCCGGCTTCGCAGCGGACCGACCTGCTGCCGGTGTTCAGTTTCAACGCCCAGGGCCTGTGGGTGGGCAACCGCAGCAGCAATGTCTCCAAGCTGACCCGATGGCGCCAGGTGATGGACAAGATGAAAAACGAGGGCTTCACTTTTTGAGATGGGCGACGCGATGAAAAACCTTTCCTTGATCCAGCGGTTGTGGCTGTTGCTGCTGTTGTTGGTGTTCACGTCGTTGTCGGGCGCGCTGCTGGCCAATCTGTACAACGCGCGCAGTTATTTGGAACAGCAGCTGACTGGCCAAAATGCCAATGCAGCCAACTCGCTGGCGTTGATGATCACCCAGAACAAGGCGGACAAGGCGATGGCCGAAACCTTGATTAACGCGACTTTCGACCAGGGATATTTTCATCACATCCGCTGGCAGGGAGCCGACGGCAAGGTTGTGGTCGACCGCGTCAACCAGGCGGTTTTCCCGGCGGCGCCGGACTGGTTCCGGGCCTTGCTGCCGCTGTCCCCGCAGCCGGGCAACGCGCTGGTCACCGCCGGCTGGCTGCAGGCCGGAGAGGTACGCGTAGAGGCCGCGCTGGGCTACGCCTACGAGTCGTTGTGGATGGGCGCGCTGCAGACCATGTTGTGGCTTTTGGGAGCGGGTTTGCTGGCCGGCTTGCTGGGTTCCATCGACATCTTCAAGCTGCGGCGCGATTTGCAGCGGGTGGTCACCCAGGCGCGGGCGATCAGCGAGCGTCGTTTCCAGCGCATGACCGAGCCCAAGGTGCCGGAACTGGCGCGGATGGTGGGGGCGATGAACCACATGGTGGAGAGGCTGCAGTCCCATCTGGGCGAGCAGTCGGAAGAGGTGGAGCAATTGCGGCGCGAGCGCCATACCGATCCGGTGACCGGCCTGCCCAACCGCGAGGCGCTGGAGCAGGCGGTGTCCAGCACGCTGGCCGAGGAGGAGGATGTCCGCGGCTGCCTGCTGCTGCTGAGGCTGGCCGGGCTGGCTGAGCTGAACCAGCGGTTGGGAGGCGAGCGCGCCGACGCCTTGCTGGTCCGCCTGGCGGCGGATCTGGAGGATCTGGCTTCGCGGCGCAAGGGCTGGATGGCGGCCCGGCTGCGCGGCGCCGATTTCGCCGTGTTCTGCCCGGAGCTGGAGATCGACGGCGGCCGGCAACTGGCGGAGACGCTATGCGAGCAGCTGGCTTTGTACCGGCAGATGGGTTTGAGCGACCGGGACGGCATCGGCCACATCGGCGTGTGCGGCATCGTCGAGGGCGATGGCTTGGCCAGCCTGCTGGCGCGAGCCAGCCAGGCGCTGGCCGAGGCCGAGGCTGCGGGCGACAACCAGTGGCGGGTCGATGATGGCGGCGGCCCGGAAGTGGGCAGCGAATGGGATTGGCGCGAACTGATCGAAGCCAGCTGCCGCGAGCATAATCTTCGGCTGCGCTGGTTCCCGGTGCGGGATGCCGCGCGCGGCATCCTGTGGCAGGAGGGCATGCTGTTCCGGCCCGCGATGGGCGGCTTGCCGGCGATCAACGCGATGCGGCTGGTGTCGCATAGCCTGCGCCTGGGCCTGAGCCACCTAGCCGACCTGGAGGCGCTGAGGCTGGCCTTGGCCGACGCGCCGGGATCCGCGCTGGCGGTGAACCTGTCGCCGGCCTCGCTGGCGGCCAAAGGCTTCCAGTGGCAGGCGATGGAAATGCTGGGCGGCAGCCGGGCGACGGTATCCTTCGAATTCGACGAGGCGGGGCTGGACGAGCATTGGGATGCCTTCCTGGCTTTCGGCGAGGCGGTGAAGGGCGTCGGCCACCGGCTGGCGGTGGAGATCCGCGGCCATAGGCTGGAGCTGGTCGCCCGGCTGAACCAGGCTGGCATCGACTATCTGGTGCTGGATGGCGCGTTGACGCGCGGCATCCACCAAGACGAGGGCCGGCAGGTGCTGGTCAAGGGCGTGCAGCGGATGACGTCGCTGATGGGCGCCAGGCTGATCGCCAAGGGAGTGGTCAGCGAAGCCGACGCGAAACGGCTGCTGGAACTGCGCGTCGACGGCCTGACCGGTCCCGCCGTGGCGTGACGCCGTTTTTCCGGCTGGGGTGACACGAAGCGTTCGCCGCCGTTCCGCGGCGGACAGCCGCCGCCAGCCGGGTCGCTTTCATGCCGGAAATCCCCGCCGGCGCGACATTCCCGTTTCTTTCCCCCTTCTTTCATTTCATCGCTTAGCAGCAAGGGGACGCCAGCGCCGCGCTGCGCCGACGCGGACATGGATGGCTTTTTTCCGCCATGCCGCGGTGGACGCAAAAAAGCCCCCCGCTCGGGCGGGGGGCTGCCGACATCGGGCTGCGCGCCTCAATCGGTATGCAGCTGGCCGTGGTTCAGCAGGTTTTTCAGCACCTGCGCGTCGCTGAGCGTCGCGCCTTGGGTCAGATCGACGTTTTGCAGCACGATCTGCTGGGTGACCGGCGTGCCCTGGCCCTGGTGATGGACGTCTATCACCGTGTTGGCGCCTTCCTTGTGGAAGTTCAGGTAACCCTCCAGGCTGGCCGCGTTGTGGCTTTCGCCCTGCAGCAGGTCCTTCAGGTCGAGCACGTCTTTCTCGCCATGCTGGCCGAAGTCGGTGATCACGTCCCGCGCCGGCTTGGCCGCGGTGCCTTGATCGCCCAGCGACCACTTGAAGGTGTCGACGCCGGCGCCGCCGGTCAGGATGTCGTTGCCGGCGCCGCCGCGGATCAGCTCGCTGGCGTCGGTGCCCGTCAGCCGGTTGTCGCCGGCATCGCCCTGGAGCAGGCGCTGGTTCGGGTCCAGCGTCGACAGGTCGATGTGCAGCCTGGCGTTGGACAGGTCGCCGTCGGCATCCCGCACCGTGTAGGTGAAGGTGTCGGTTTGGCCGTTGCCCAACAGCTTGCTATCGCCGGTGAAGGTGTAGTTGTAGCTGCCGTCCGCGTGCATCAGCAGGTCGCCGAACTGGCCGTGCAGGATGGCCTCCACGCCGCCGTTGCCGGCCTGGCCGCCGCTGGCGCAAGCCACCACCTTCAGGCTGCCGTCGGCGCCGGCGGCGTCGTTCTGCAGCACGTCGCCGCCGGTGGCCGGATGGTGGAAGTCGCTGCCCTCGACGATGCGCGCCATGATGCCGAAGGTGGAGTTGGCGTTTTCGGCAGTGTGGATTTCGTTGCCGATATGACCCTTGCCATCGTCGAATCCCAGGATCTGCAGGATGTACTGCCGGCCGTTGTACTCGAAGGTCTGGCTGGCGTTGTCGATGGTGACGATGTCCTTGCTGGCTTCGTAGTCGCGGCTGTTCGGCGTCTCCTGATGGTTCAGGTGGACGAGGAACTGCTGCGGCTGGACGCCCAGCATGAACGACAGGCCCAGCGTGGCATTGCTGATGCCGGAGTTGCCGCTGATCTCGTAGTTCAGGTGGGTGAGGTCGCCCAGCTTGAAGGTTTGGTTCAGCGGCAGCGTGTTGTTCAACAGGGTGTCGTTGTCGCGGAAGCTGTAGCCAGACTGCTGGCCGTAGGTATCGCCCCAGCGCAGCTGGTTCTGGCCGTTGTCGTTGCCGCCCTGGTTGAAGGTGCTGACGCGGTGGCCGCCGTCCCAGTCCACCCAGTCGCCGACGATGCCGTTGCTGCTGATCTTCAGATCGCCGCTGAGCACTGCCAGGCTGGCGCGGTCGTCGGCCGCCAGCGGCGCGTCATTGACGATGGCCACGTTGAGCTTGTCGCTGGCGCTGCTGCCGTCGCGGTCGCGCACTTCCACGTTGAGGCTGTCGATGAAGCGCTCGCCCGCGTTGGCGCCGGCGTGGCCCAGCGTGTACTGGTAGCCGAGCTTGCCGCTGGCGGCGTCGAAGGAGGTGACCTTCAGCGCGCCGTAGGCGGTGCTGAGCGTATTGCCGGTGAGCCTGCCGTCGGCGCCGACCACTTCCACGCCGCCGATGCGGATGCTGGCCACGCCGTCCGGCGCGTTCACCACGAAGCTGCCCTGCTGGGTCAGCTGGGCGGCGTCCGGCGCGGTACCAGCGGCCAGATGGCTTTCCAGCACGATGGCGTCGCTGCCGCCATCCAGCGCGTGCAGTCCGGACAGGGTGACTGGATGGTCTACCGCCTGGATGGAAACGCTCAGGTTCTGGCTGCTGCTGGCCTGGCTGTGGTTGGACTGCTCGGTGGCCGTGGCGGTGACGGTCAGGTTCAGCTGGCCATGGTAGCCGGCCGGACCCTTCAATTGCAGGCTGTCCAGGCTCCAGTTGCTGACATCCAGCCGGCCGGAGCCGTCCACCATCGCCTGGTGGCCGGACGCGTCTTTCAGCACCGCGCCGCTGGGCAGGCCGGACAGGGAGACGTTCAGCGTTTCCGAGCCGTCGCGGTCGACCAGCGAGGCGCTGATGCTGCTCAGCTTGATGAAGCTGCCTTCATAGCCGGCGTTGTCCATCGCCTTGAAGTTGAGGTTGTCCAGAATGGCGCCGTAGGAGTCGCCATCCTTGGCCTCGAACATCAGCCGGTATTTGCCGTCCTCGCCGATCGGCAGCGCAACCTGCTGGTCGCGCAGCCAGCCGGTGCTGGTCGGATGGAAGTCGTACAGCACGGTGGCCTTGCCGGTGGGCTGGCCGAAGGCGTCGAGCGCGATCAGCTTCACCTGCAGCTGCGAACTGGCGACCCAGCCGGGACGCGCGGCGATGTCGAAGCCCAATTGGTAGAAGCGGCCGGCTTCGCACTGGATGTCGGTGTACAGCGTGCGGTCGCCGGGGCCGTTCTCGATCTCCAGCACCTTGTTGGTCGAGCTGCCGCCGGTGTAGGTGCGTTCGGTGCCCACTTCGATCAGGCCGCGGCCGTTGTCGGTGTTCCACACGCCTATGGTGTTGGCGCCGCCGATCTTGTTGACCGCCACGTCTTGCCGCCATTCGCGGCCGTTCAGATTGACGTCCTCGAAGTTGAGCGAGGCCAGCGACGAGTAGCCGCCCAGCGACAGCTGCGGCGCGTCGGCCACGGCTTCGACGTGGATGGCGGCCTTGGCCGGGCTGGCGTCCACCGCGCCCTGGTTGTCCTTGGCCGCGTAACCGAAGCCGGTGTCGCCGCTCCAGTGGCCCGCCGGCTTGAAGTAGACGGCGCCGCCCACGGTGTCGCCGGCCTTGACGACCTGGGTGCCAGCGGCGTCGCTGTACAGCGTGCCGTTGGTCGGCAGGTCCTTGATCACAAAGCCGGAGACGCTGCCGTCGCCGTCCTTGCCGGACAGCGCGACGCTGATCAGTGGCTGGTCTTCCTGGCCGGACGCGGACACATCGAAGGTTTCCGGCGCCATATTGGCCGCGTTGGAGCCGGCATGGCCGGTCGCGGTGTCGCCGTTGCCGGTTTCACGTGAAACAGCGTCGACGCCGATGGACAGCGCGCCCTTGACGTTGCCGGGCACTTCCAGCTGCAGGCCGGACAGTTTCACGTCCAGCGCCTTGGCGTCCCAGTGGCCGGCTTGGGCTATGGTCAGCGAGCCGTCCTTGCCTATGGTGCCGATCAGGTTGTGCTGGCTGTCGAACAGCTGCGAGCCGGCGTACTTGGCGTCCAGGCGGACGACGATGCTGTCCAGCACTTCGCTGCCGTCGCGGTCCACCAGCGAGGCGCTGATGTCGATCGGATAGCGGGTGAGGTCCGGCCCTTCCTTGGCCCAGTCCTTGCCGTTCCAGTAGTAGGTGCCGTCCTTGAACTGCAGTCGTTCGATGTCGTACAGGCTGTCGTGCCCCTCACCGGCGTACGGGTTGGCCGCGGTCACTTGCTTGTCGGTCACTTCGAAGAACACGCTGCCGCCGGCGCCGATGACCGGGCGGGTGACGGTGTAGTCCTTGAAGTTGCCGGCATAGACCGCGGTGTCGACGCCGTCGCCGCCGTACAGGCTGTCGTCGCCCTTGCCGCCGATCAGGATGTCGTTGCCCTTGCCGGCGTACAGCGTGTCGTTGACTTCGTTCGGCTTGCCGCTCAGCTGGCCCAGGTTGCCGTCGTCGCCGATCAGCACGTTGTCGGCCTTGCTGGTGTCCAGGTAGATGGCGTCGTTGCCGCCCATGCCGCGCACGGCGAAGCCGGTGTCGGTCTTGCCGCGCAGGTCGGCGTAGGCGTTGTTGCCGTCATCCAGCGTGATGGCGTTCTTGCCGTATTCGGCCGCGGTTTTTTCCCACGATTCGAAGTTGCGGCCGCCGACATACGGGCTGCCCGGCTGGTAGCTGCCCTGGCCGATCTGCACGCCGACCACCGGCGCGTCGGCGACCGGGGTCATGGTCAGCGTCAGCGTCGAGCTGCTGCCGGTGTTGGTGGTGTAGCCGATCTGCGGCAGCTCGCCGGCGTAGTGCGCGGCCGGGGCGAAGCTGTAGCTGCCGTCGGCGTTGACGTGCAGCAGGCCCTTGCCGTCCAGCGCCACGTCCACGCCCTGTTTGCCCAGCTGGTAGGTCTGGCCCGCCACGGTGACGCTTTGCACGCTGAGCTTGCTGTCCACATCGTAATCGTTGGCCAGCAGTCCGTGGGCGGCGTCGACCGCCAGCGGCTTGTCTTCGACGACGTTGCCGCTGTCCGGCTTCAGCACCGACGGATCGTCCACCGGCGTGATGCCGACGTGGATGGTGATGGTGTCGGTGGCGCCGGCCTTGTCGGTGACCGTCACCTTGAAGCTGTCGCTGCCGTTGTAGTCCTGGTTCGGGGTGTAGGTCCAGCTGCCGTCCTTGCCCAGCACCACGGTGCCGTGCTGCGGGTTGCCGCTGGCGGCGTAGCTCAGCTGGTCGTTGGCGTCCACGTCCTGCGCGTGCAACTGGCCGCTGACCGGGGTGTCCTCGGCGGTGGTGACCTGGATGCCGCCGTCCTTGGCGAAGCCGTGCGTCTGGTCGCCGACGAAGACCGGCGCGTCGTTGGCGCCGTGGACGTCGACGCTGATCTTGTGCTCGGTGCCGTCCTTGGCGTAGACGGTGAACTCCTCGGTGCGCGTTTCGCCCTGGCCCAGGTGCTGAACCTTGTCGTTGTCGACCTTGTACTGCCAGTGGCCGTCCTTGTCTATCGTCAGCGTGCCGTAATTGCCGGCATGGCTGTCGACGCGGCCGGTGTCGAACGCCGCGCGTCCCTTGTCCGGGGTGGCGATGTCGAGCTTGCCGTTATGCGTCAGCGCGCCATCGGCGCCGACGGCGAGGTCCTCGGTGACGGCGCCGGTGCTTTCGCCGCTGATCTTGGCGAAATTGTCGGTGCCGTAGACGGTGATGTTGACGTTGTGCGAGGTGCCGTCCAGCGATTGGACTGGGAAGGTGTAGTTGATCTTGTCCTGGCTGGTCAGCTCCTGGGCCGTGTCGTTCAGGGTGAACGTCCACTGGCCGGTGGCGCTGTCGAAATGGAAGGTGCCGTATTTCACCAGCACGTCGGCTTGCGGGCGGAAGCCAGCCTCGCCGGCATCGACATCCCTGACCAGCAGGGTGCCGGTGGCCGACGGGAAGGTGCCTTCCACCAGGGTAGCGCCGTCGGTGCCGCCGAACACGGCCGGATCGTTGACGCCTTTGATGGTCACGGTGATGTCATGCGAGGTGCCGTCCTTGGAGTAGACGGTGAACACCTCGGTGCGGGTGACGTCCTGGCCGAGGTATTGGACCTTGGCGTCGTCGACGCTGTAATGCCAGTTGCCGCTGGCGTCGATGGTCAGCTTGCCGAGGTTGGTCGTCTTGTTGTCGACACGGCTGGTATCGAACACCGATTGACCCTGATCGACATCGGACACGTTCAGCTTGCCGCTGTAATCCAGGGTATTGGTCGAGGAGACGTTCTGATCCTCGGTCACGCTGCCGGTGTCGTTGCCGGAGAAGGTAGCGACGTCGTTGGTGCCCAGCACCT
>NZ_JAJOHV010000016.1 GCF_021129175.1 Chromobacterium piscinae
GCGCGCGGCGTCGCCGCTCTTGTCGCGGTATTGCAGCGTCTGCGCGCCGCCCGCCAGCGCCGCCCCGGCCAGCGCGAACAAGCGCGCGTCGTCCAGACCGTCCGGCGTCACCGCGTACAGGCCCTCAACTCTTGGCGGCATCGCCGTCTTCCTCGTCGTCGCCGCGCGCCCAGAACATCCGGTCCGGCAGGAACTGGCCCATGCCGGGGCGGAAGCCGTTGACCAGCGTCTGGTAGGTGTATTCCTGCGCCTCGCGCACCGCCTCCGGCAGCAACAGGCCGGTGGCCAGCATGCCGGCGATGGCCGAGGCCAAGGTGCAGCCGGAGCCATGATAGCTGCCGGGCAGCCGCTCCCAGTGGTCGGCGCGCACCACGCCGTCCTGGCCGTACAGGCTGTTGACCACTTCCTTGGTGTTTTCATGGGTGCCGGTGATCAGCAGGTAAGGGCAGCCCAGCCCCAGCAAACGCTCGGCGCACTGGTCCAGCGTCAGCTCCTCATCGTCGTCCGGATCGTTGCTGGCCAGCCGGCGCGCCTCCAGACTATTGGGCGTCAGGATGGAGACCTGCGGAATCAGCATGTCGCGCATCGCGCCGATCAGGTCTTCGTCGGCCAGCTCGTGGCCGCCGCCGCTGGCCAGCACCGGGTCCAGCACCACCGGGATGTCCGGGTAGTCGGCGATCAGCTGCGCCACCACGGCGACGTTTTCCACGCTGCCCAGCATGCCGATCTTGAACGCCGCCACCTGCATGTCTTCCATCAGGAAGCGGGCCTGGTCGTTGACCCAGTCCGCGTCCAGCACCATCAAGTCGTTGACGCCCACGGTGTCCTGCACCGTGATCGCGGTGATCACCGACAACGGATGGCAGCCCAGGCTGGCCAGCGTCAGGATGTCGGCCTGGATGCCGGCGCCGCCGGAGGGGTCGGAACCGGCCAGGGTCAGCACCACGGGAGGGGGGGGAGGAGTGGTCAAGGGCGAACCTCTTCTGTTTTATTGCGGTGGCACGATTTAGAATACCCATTTTATCCGAACACGAGGGCGAAGCGATGCGTACTTGGATGTGTCTGATCTGCGGTTTCATCTACGACGAAGAAGCCGGCCGGCCGGAAGACGGCATCCCGCCGGGCACCCGCTGGGAAGACCTGCCGCCCAACTGGACCTGCCCCGACTGCGACGCCCGCAAGGACGATTTCCAGATGGTGGAAATCTGATGGCCGGAAGACGGACCCGCTGGATCGGCGGCGCGCTGCTCGCCGCGCTATTGGCCGCCTGTGCCCAGGTGAACACCACCGCCGGCGGCGCGGTCGGCGTCAACCGCGGCCAGAGCATGCTGCTGTCCAGCCAGGAAGTGGAGCAGATGTCGGCCAAGTCCTACGCCGGCGAGCTGCAGAAGGCCCGCGCCGCGGGCCGCCTGAACACCGATCCGGCGCTGACCTCGCGCGTGCGCCGCGTGTCGCAGCGGTTGATCGCGCAGACTCCGTCCTTCCGCCCCGACGCCCGCAACTGGCGCTGGGAGGTGAACGTGCTGACCACCGACGACATGAACGCCTACGCGATGGCCGGCGGCAAGATCATGGTCTACACCGGCCTGGTCAAGCAGCTGAAGCTGTCCGACGCCGAGCTGGCCGCCGTGATCGGCCACGAGATCTCGCACGCGCTGCGCGAGCACACCCGCGAGAACATGAGCCAGGCCTACGCGCAGCAAATGGGCCTCGGCCTGGTCGGCGCGCTGGTCGGCCTCAATGACAGCCAGCTGAAGCTGGCCTCGCTGGTGGGCGACGTGACGCTGTCCAAGCCGCACAGCCGCGCGATGGAGTCCGAAGCCGACATCATGGGCCTGGAGCTGATGGCCCGCGCCGGCTACGACCCCAACGCCGCGGTCAACGTCTGGCAAAAGATGCAGGCGGCCGGCGGCGGCAACGGCATGGAGTTCCTGTCCACCCACCCGTCCGGGCCCACCCGCATCCGCGACCTGCAGGCCCATATCCCGCAAGTGTGGCCGCTGTACCAGGCCGCGCCGAAGAAAGGCTGAGCGATGCCGCTGCCCGCCGCCCTGTTCGACGAGATGCTGGACCACGCCCGCGCGCTGCCGGGCGCCGAGTACGAAGTCAAATGGGGCGGAACGCGGGTGGTCTCCATCGGCGGCAAGATGTTCCTGGTCTGCGGCGAAGCCGGCATCAGCTACAAGGTCGACGATGGCGATTTCCTGGCGCTGTCGGGCCTGCCCGGCGTGCGGCCGGCGCCGTATCTGGCCCGCGCCCGCTGGGTGCAGGTGATCTCGCTGGAGGCGCTGGCGCCGGACGACATCCGCCGCGGCATCGAACGCTCGCGCGAGCTGGCGCTTAGCAAGCTGCCGAAGGCGCAACGGCAGGCCTGGTCCTGATTCGGCTGGAACCGGTCCGGCGACGTCCGGTCCATCGCCCCATCCCGCCCCAATAGGAAAGTCGATGAGCTATCTGTACCTGAAAGCCTTCCACATCTTTTTCGTGGTGTCCTGGTTCGCCGGGCTGTTCTACCTGCCGCGGCTGTTCGTCAATCTGGCGATGGCGCGCCAGCCGGCGGAATACGACCGCCTGCTGCTGATGGCCAGGAAGCTGTTCCGCTTCATGACGCCGCTAGGCGTGCTGGCGATAGGCTCCGGCCTGCTGCTGTGGCTGGATTTCGGCATTTCCGGCGGCTGGCTGCACGCCAAGATGGCGCTGGTGGCGCTGCTGGCCGTTTACCATGGCTACTGCGCCAAATTGGGCCGCGACTTCGTCACCCACAGCAACCGCAAGAGCCATGTCTGGTTCCGCGTGTTCAACGAACTGCCGGTGCTGATTTTGCTGGCGGTGGTGATCCTGGTGGTGGTCAAGCCGTTCTGACGCGCCCCTAACCCTGAATTCGCTTGAGGATTTGATCGATGGCATTGGAAATCGAACGCCGTTTCGTGGTGAGCGGCGACGGCTGGCGCGGCCTGGCCCCGGCCGTGCAATACCGGCAGGGCTATCTGTCGGTGGAAAAAGAGCGCACGGTGCGAGTGCGGGTGGTGGGCGAGCAGGCCTGGCTGACGCTGAAGAGCAATATCAGCAACGTCAGCCGCCACGAGTTCGAATACCTCATCCCGCTGGCCGACGCGCAAACCATCATGGCCGCGATGTGCCCGATGGTGGTGGACAAGCTGCGCCACCGCATCGAGTACGGCGGCTTCGTCTGGGAAGTGGACGAGTTCTTCGGCGACAACGCCGGCCTGGTGCTGGCCGAGATCGAACTGCCCGGCGAGGACACCCCATTCGCCAAGCCTGACTGGGTGGGCGAGGAGGTGACCGAGGACGGCCGCTACACCAACGCCTACCTGTCCAAGAACCCTTACGGCCGCTGGTAAAACGACCCGGCCGGACGAACCAGTCCCGGCCGGCCAGGTCTATCGTCTTTTGCCCGAGCCAAACGCCAGACCGATGTCCACCCCTTCCTCTGAATGGATTCCCGCCGCCGCGCTGCTGGGCCTGTATCTGGGCTCGCTGCTGTATTCGCTGTTCCAGGGCTGGCATCAGCGCCGGCTGTACTGGCTGGGCTGCGCGCTGCTGCTGGTCGGCGGCCTGCTGATGATGCTGCTGGCCGAGCCCGCCGCTACCGACTCCGGCGAAATGCCGCCCGGCTTCGGCCTGGGCGTGTGGGTGGCCGGACTGGGCATCCTCGCCACCACCGCCGGCGCGCTGACGCGGCGCTGGCACGCCCGCCGCGGCTGAGCGCCTGTCCCTTTCCCCGGTAGACGGCCGCCCCCGCGGCTCCTAGCATCGCGTCCATCCCCACCTCAAAAAGCGCGAACATGGACGACGCGTCAACTCGCCGGGCCTTGCTGAAAGCCGGGCTCGCCGCCGGCCTGCTGAGCCTGGCCGGCCGGACGCGCGCCGGCGCCTGGCTGGACCAAGGCTTCGACAACGGCTGGCGCGAGCTGGTGCCTTACCCGCAGAAGATGCCGCTGATGCGCATCACCACCCGGCCGGTGCATCTGGAAACGCCGTTTTCCCAATTCGACCGCGGGCTGATCACGCCCAACGAGGCGGTGTTCGTCCGCTACCACCTGGCCGGCCACCCGCTGGACATCGATCCCTCATCCCACACCCTGACCATAAACGGCAAAGTGAAACAGCCGCTGACGCTGACGCTGGCCGACCTGCAAAAGCGCTTCGAGACGGTGCGCCAGACCGTGGTGATGCAGTGCGCCGGCAACGGCCGCGGCCTGTCGCAGCCGCGGGTGCAGGGCGCGCAGCTGGGCAATGGCTCGATGGCCTGCGTCGAGATGGCCGGCGCGCGGCTGGCCGACGTGCTGGCCGCCGCCGATGTGCTGGACGGCGCGCGCCAGATCGCCTGCCGCGGCACCGACCAGCCGGCGCTGGAGCAAACGCCGGCCTTCATCCGCTCGCTGGACCTCACCGACGCGCGGCGGCCGGAAGCGATGATCGCCTGGGAGATGAACGGCGAGCCGCTGCCGGTGCTGAACGGCTACCCACTGCGCCTGGTGATGCCGGGCTTCTACGCCGCCTACTGGATCAAGCACCTGTCGCATATCGAGGTGCTGGACCACGTGTTCGACGGCTGGTTCGCCAGCCAGGCCTACACCGTGCCCGACACGTCGGACAACGGCGTGCCGCCCGGGACCAAGCCGGACAAGACGGCGCGGCTGACGCGGATGAAGGCGCGCAGCTTCATCACCCACCCCGCCCACGGCGACGCGATCGCCGCGCCGGACGGCCGGCTGGCGCTGCGCGGCATCGCCTTCGATGGCGGCAGCGGCATCCGCCGGGTGGACGTTTCCGCCGACGGCGGCGTCAACTGGCGGCAGGCGGAGCTGGGAGCGGAAACCGGACGCTTCGCCTTCCGGCCATGGACGCTGACGCTGGACGACGTGAAGCCGGGGCCGCTGACGCTGATGGCGCGCGCCACCGCCAACGACGGCCAGGTCCAGCCGCTGGTCCAGCCGTGGAATCCCGGCGGCTACGCCCGCGACGTGGTCGAGCGGGTGGAGATCGTCGTCGCCGAGGCTAAGCGATGAGGGCCGCGCTGCTGGTTCTGGCCCTGCTGACAGCTCCCGCCGGCGCGGCGAGCATCGCGCTGCCCAATGAAACGGCGATGCTGCCGGACAGCGGCCACCCCGGCTATCTGCCGGCGCTGCAGCGCTGCATGATCTGCCATTCCGTCGATTACATCTCGCTGCAGCCGGACTTCGACGAAGCGCGCTGGCGCGCCGTGGTCGACAAGATGCGGCAGGCATTCAAGGCGCCCATTCCGGCGGAGGAGGTGGCGCCGATCGCCGCCTACCTGGCCGACGCCCAGCGCCGCCGGCTGCTGCGGCCGCATCCGCCCAAGCCCTGAGCGCCAGTCCGCGCAGGCGCCGGGCCGGGAACCGTTTGGCCTCGCCGCGTCCAAGCCTTATCATCGGACGCTTGCCCATCCCGCGACGGAGCCGCCATGTTCACGCTTCCCTCCCTGACGCTGGCCGCCTACGGCCTGCTGGCGCTGGGGCTGCTCGCCGCCAGCCTGCGCCAGGAAGCGCCCGGCTGGATCGCCCTGATCACCAGCGCGATGCTGGCGCTGGCCGCCGGCGTGCTGCAGCCGCTGGGCGTGCTGAGCGCGGCCGCCGTCGCCGGGCTGACGCTGGCGCTGCGCCGCCATCCTCGGCCGGAGCTGTACCTGGTGTGGATCGCCGCGCTGCTGGCGCTGGCAGTGCACGCGCTGCCCGGTTTCGACAATCCACTGCTGTGGCAGGGCCGGGCCAGCCCGGACAGCGCGCCGTACCGGCTGTTTTGGAGCTACGACAAGGGTTTCGCCGGCCTGCTGCTGCTGCTGAACCTCTGCCGCGCGCCGCTGCCGGAACGGCAGCTGGGCTGGCCGGCCGCGGCGGTCGGCGCGCTGGCGCTGCTGTTCGTGCTCGGCATCGCCGCCGCCGTCGGAACGATAAGCTTCGCGCCGAAGTGGCCGGCCTGGCTGCTGCCATGGTTGCTGGCCAACTGTTTCCTGGTGTCGCTGGTGGAGGAAGCCTTCTTCCGCGCCGGCGTCCAGCGCTGGCTGGAGCTGCGCACCGAACCCTTCGCCGCGCTGATGGCGGCGTCGCTACTGTTCGGTCTGGCCCACCTGGCCGGCGGCTGGTCCTGGATGGGCCTGGCCACGCTGGCCGGCATCGGCTACGGCCTGATCTACGCCGCGCGCCGCCAGCTGTGGCTGGCAGTGCTCGCCCACCTGGCTTTCAACACCCTGCACCTGCTGTTGTTCACCTATCCAAAACTGGCGTGAAGCCGCCGATTCGGGACAGCTTTATACGCTAACTGTCTTGATATGAAAATAAAAAACCATAACGGGTAGCCTGTCGCATCGGTTAAAATCGCGGTCTTCGTTCACCATCCGCGAGCAGCACCGCCATGATTGAAGTCGGCATCGTGATGGGTAGCAACAGCGACTGGGAAGTGATGCAGCACGCCGCCCGCGTGCTGAAAAGCTTCGGCATCGCCTGCGAAACCCGCGTCGTCTCCGCCCACCGCACCCCGGACCTGCTGTTCCAGTACGCGGAAGAAGCCGCGCCGCGCGGCCTGAAAGCCATCATCGCCGGCGCCGGTGGCGCCGCCCACCTGCCAGGCATGCTGGCCGCCAAGACCCACGTGCCGGTGCTGGGCGTGCCGGTGCCGTCCAAATACCTGCGCGGCGAGGATTCGCTGCTGTCCATCGTGCAAATGCCCAAGGGCATTCCAGTGGCCACCTTCGCCATCGGCGAGGCCGGCGCCGCCAACGCCGCGCTGTTCGCGGTGGCGATGCTGGCCACCACCCGACCGGAACTGGCCGAGCAACTGGTCGCCTTCCGCAAGCAACAGGAAGAAACCGTGCTGGCGATGACGCTGCCGGAGGTCGAGTAATGGCCGCCATCCTGCCGCCGGCGATGCTGGGCATACTCGGCGGCGGCCAACTGGGCCGCATGTTCGCCGTCGCCGCCAAGACCATGGGCTACCGCGTCGCCGTGCTGGACCCGGACGAAAACGCGCCGGCGGCGGCCTTCGCCGACCGCCACATCCGCGCGCCGTACAACGACCCGGCCGCGCTGCGCGAGCTGGCCGACAGCTGCGCCGCCGTCACCACCGAATTCGAGAACGTCAACGCCGACGCGATGCGCGAGCTGGCGCGCCGCACCCGCGTGTCGCCGTCCGGCGACTGCGTCGCCGTCGCCCAGGACCGCATCGCCGAGAAGGCGTGGATCAACAAGGCCGGCCTGCCGACCGCGCCCTACCTGGCCATCGAAAGCGTCGAAGACATCCAGGTGGACCTGGCGCCCTACCTGCCCGGCATCCTGAAAACCGCCCGCCTCGGCTACGACGGCAAGGGCCAGGTGCGGGTGCAGACCGCGGCCGAGGCGCGCGCCGCCTACGCCAACCTGGGCGGCCAGGCCTGCGTGCTGGAAAAGATGCTGGACCTGCAGCTGGAAGTGTCGGCCATCGTCACCCGCGTCAGCTCGGCGCAGAGCGCGGTGTTTCCGGTGGCGGAAAACATCCACAAGAACGGCATCCTCGACGAATCCATCGTCCCGGCCCGCATCGCCCCGGCGCTGGCCAAGCAGGCGCAGGAGATGGCCCGGAAACTGGCCGAGGCGCTGGACTACGTCGGCGTGCTGGCGGTGGAGTTCTTCGTGCTGGCCGATGACAGCCTGGTGGTCAACGAGATCGCCCCGCGGCCGCACAACTCCGGCCACTACACGCTCACCGCCTGCTTGACCGACCAGTTCCAGCAGCAGGTGCGCGCGATGTGCGGCCTGCTGCCGGGCCGCACCGACCTGCTCAGCCCGGTGGTGATGGTGAACCTGCTGGGCGACGTGTGGAAAGACAACGGCCACGAGCCCAACTGGGACGTGCTGGCCGAGGCCCCCAACGCCCAGCTGCATCTGTATGGCAAGAAACAGGCGCGGCCGGGCCGCAAGATGGGCCACTTCAACGTGATGGCCGCCAGCGCCGACGAAGCGCTGGACCAGGCCAGGGCGTTGAAGGACACCCTGTAGCGAAAGAAATGGCGAGGCCGGCGGCTTCGCCATTTTTATGGCCAGCGTCAAAAGCCCGCTCTTGAAATAAAAAATGGCTGCTGCAGCCCAGGATCACAAGCAAGTCACTACGTATGCGATGCGCCCCGCTCCCCTTCTGCGCGCGCCGGCAAAAAGTGGCTGGCAGGGTTTTAAGCCGCCGAGCTGTTCGACGCCGCGCGACGTTCGCGCGCGGCTAGTTTCGGCGGCGCCTTGCCAGGCGCTTTTTGCCGGGGTTTCGCGTGCGGCAGGGGCGGCCTGGGGTTGCAAGGGGGCTGGCCGCGCAGCCCCCTTGCCCGTCCAGCGGGCGGAACCGTTCCTAAATATCGGTCCGCAGCGCAGACTCAAAACTGATTCGCCTGACGACAGGTAATTTGACATAGTCTTTCAATCGCCATGAAAACGAGCCCAACCTCGACGAATGATTCGCTCCACGGCGCTTGGCCGGTCTCGTCCGGAGTTCAGAACTCGTGAAGCGGGATATTGATCTCGCTCCGCTGCGCGCCCTGCTGGCCGCCGCCGCCGATCCGGCGCGAGCGCCGGCAATGCGCGCCTATATGCGCGACCGGTTCGACTTCCTCGGCGTTGCCGCGCCGGTCAGGCGCAAGGCCGCCGGGCCGTGGATCAAATCGCATGACGCGGCCGGCCCCGACGGCTGGCTGGAACTGGCCGACGCGCTGTGGCGGCAGCCGGAGCGCGAATTCCAGTACGTGGCGGTGGACCTGCTGGCCCGCCATGCCGCCGAATTGCCGGCGGCCGCCCTGCCGCGGCTGCTGGCGCTGGTTACCGCCAAATCATGGTGGGACACCGTCGACGGCCTGGCGGCCTGGATCATAGGCGAGCTGGTCCGCGCCCGGCGCGAGCTCCAAATCGACATGGACAGGCTGTCCTGCGACGGCGATTTCTGGCTGCGCCGCGTCGCCATCCTGCACCAGCTGTACTGGAAGCGCGACACCGACGCCGGGCGGCTGTTCCGCTACTGCGCGGCCAACGCCGCCGACCCCGAATTCTTCATCCGCAAGGCGATAGGCTGGGCCTTGCGCGAATACGCTTACACCGACGCCGAGGCCGTGCGCGGCTTCGTCGCGTCCGCCATCGCGCTGTCGCCGCTGTCGCGGCGCGAAGCGCTGAAACGAATCCAACAGAAACCCCTGCCCGCGAAGGAAGCATGATGACCGGACTGAACACCACCCACCTGAAAAGCCTGCGCAAGATCTACTCCGGCAAGGTGCGCGACCTCTATGAGATCGACGACCAGCGCATGCTGATGATCGCCACCGACCGGCTGTCCGCCTTCGACGTCATCCTGGACGACCCGATCCCGGCCAAGGGCCAGATCCTGACCGCGATCTCCAACTTCTGGTTCGACAAGCTCAAGGACGTGGTGCCCAACCACCTGACCGGCGACCAGCCGGAAGACGTGGTGGCGGCGGAAGACCTGCCGCAGGTGGAAGGCCGCGCGGTGGTCGCCAAGCGGCTGAAGGCGGTGCCGATCGAAGCGGTGGTGCGCGGCTACCTGGCCGGCTCCGGCTGGAAGGAATACCAGCAATCCGGCTCGGTCTGCGGCATCCCGCTGCCGGCCGGCCTGCGCGAGGCGGACAAGCTGCCCGAGCCGATCTTCACCCCGTCCACCAAGGCGGCCGTGGGCGACCACGACGAGAACATCGACTTCGCGCAGTGCGAGGCCATCGTCGGCAAGGCGCTGGCGGCCAAGGTGCGCGACACCGCCATCCTGCTGTACCAGACCGCCGCCGCCTACGCGGCGACGCGCGGCATCATCATCTGCGACACCAAGTTCGAGTTCGGCCTGGACGAAAACGGCACGCTGACGCTGATGGACGAGGCGCTGACGCCGGACTCCAGCCGCTTCTGGCCGGCCGACAGCTACCAGCCGGGCAGCAACCCGCCTTCGTTCGACAAGCAGTTCGTCCGCGACTGGCTGGAGGCCTCCGGCTGGAACAAGCAGGCGCCAGCCCCGGCCGTGCCGCTGGACGTGCGCGAGAAAACCGCCGCCAAATACCGCGAGGCGCTGGAACGGCTGGCCGGCTGAAACCAGGCGGCAACCTGGCAAGCTTATGCCAGCGATTCCGCCGCCAGAGCCTCCCGCCGCCGGCCCCGCGCCGGCGGCATGGCTTGAGCATTGCCTGGCGTTGCGACTACTATCTACTGCCTTGTCATAAAAACGCCATGCCATGACCGTCGCCCAACCGATACTCGACACGCCCCGCCTGCGGCTGCTGCCGGCTCATCCGGACAAGGCGGCCGCCATACTCGACTACCAGCTGCGCAACCGCGCCCACCTCGAGCCGTGGAACCCGACCGCCGGACCGCTGTTCTATACCGAATCCCATTGGACGATGCAGCTGCGCCAGGCCGCCCGCAACTGGGAAGAGGGCGCCAGCGCTCGCTTCCTGCTGACGACGCCGGCCGAGCCGGAACGGATCATCGGCACCGTCAGTTTCAGCAACATCGTCCGCGGCGTGTTCCAGGCCTGCCACCTGGGCTACGGCATCGACCGCGCGCGCGAAGGACAGGGCCTGATGCGCGAGGCGCTGCAGGCGGCCATCGCCTTCGCCTTCAACGAGTTGCAGTTGCATCGCATCCAGGCCAATTACCAGCCGCACAACGTCCGCAGCGCCTCGCTGCTGCAAAGGCTGGGCTTCGCCGTCGAAGGGCAGGCCAAGGATTACCTGTTTCTCGACGGCGCCTGGCGCGACCACGTGCTGACTTCGCTCACCAACCCGAACTTCGACAGCCGGCCGCTGCTGGGCTGACGCGACGGCCGCCCACCGCGGCCTGGGTAACCCGCTCCACCAACGCAAGGGCAAGCGCATGCACCGTACCTTTTTGACCGCCGTCGACGGCGAAACCATTCCGCTGTGCGAATGGCTGCCGGACGGCCCGCCACGCGCCGCGGTGCTGATCTCGCACGGCATGAGTGAATACGCGGCGCGCTACGACCGCTTCGCCGGGACGCTGACAGCGGCCGGCTACGCGGTGTACGCGCATGACCACCGCGGCCACGGCGCCTCGACCGCGCCGCGCGGCTTCTTCGCCGCCAACGACGGCTGGCGCAAGGTGGTGGACGACGTGGAGACCACGCGCCGTCACGCGGCGGAGCGCCATCCCGGACTGCCGGTGGTCCTGTTCGGCCACAGCATGGGCAGCTTCATCGCCCGCGCCCACTTCCTGCGCTACGGCGGCCAGCTGGCCGGCCTGATGCTGTCGTCCACCGGCTACCGCCAGCGGCCGCTGGCACGGCTATTGGGCGCCGTCGCCCGCTTCCTGGGCCGGCGCAACGGCTGGGACCGGCCCAGCCGGCTGATGGCCGCGCTGGTGTTCGGCAGCTTCAACCTGGGCTTTCCGCCGTGGCGGACCAAGATGGAGTGGCTAAGCCGCGACCCGGCAGAAGTGGATGCCTACCTCGCCGATCCGGACTGCGGCTTCGATCCGGCGCCGGGCCTGTGGGCCGATCTGTTCGCCGGCATCGTCGCCATGGAGCAAGACGAGGCGGCGGGACAGGGCATCAACCGCCGCTGCCCGGTGCTGCTGTTCGCCGGCAGCCGCGACCCGGTCAGCCTGGGCCGGCTGGCGCTGGGACAGCTGGAGATCCGCTACCGCGACGTCGGCGTGCTGGACCTGCAAAGCAAGATCTACCCCGGCGGGCGGCATGAGATGCTGAACGAAAGCAACCGCGCCGAAGTGGAAGGCGATATCCTGGCCTGGCTGGCCAGGATCGTCCCCGCCTGAGCGCCGCCTGTTCCCCATTTCGACTGGAGTTTCGCCATGATAGAAGTGCACCACCTGAATGAATCGCGCTCGCGCCGCATCACCTGGCTGCTGGAAGAGCTGGGGCTGGATTACCGGGTGATCCGCTACCAGCGCGATCCTCAGACCCGGCTGGCGCCGCCGGAGCTGAAAGCCGTCCACCCGTTGGGCAAGGCGCCGGTGCTGCGCGACGGCGACGCGGTGCTGATCGAATCCGGCGCCATCATCGACTACCTGATCCGTACTTATGGCAAGGGCCGCTTCGCGCCGGACATCGCCTCACCCGACTACAACCGCTACGTCCAGCTGCTGCATTACGCCGAAGGCTCGGCGATGCTGCCCATCCTGCTGCAGCTCTACGTCGGCCAGCTGGGCGAGGCCGGCGCGCCGCTGCATCCGCGCATCCACGGCGAGCTGCAAAACCACCTCGGCTATCTGGACGGCGAACTGGCGGACCGCGACTACTTCGTCGGCAACGATCTCACCGGCGCCGATGTGCAGCTGTCCTTCGTCGCCCAGATCGCGGCGAAGGGCGATGGCCGCGGCCGCTACCCCAATCTGGCGCGCTTCGTCGACATGATCGAAGCGCGCCCGGCCTACCGCCGCGCCGCCGACCAGCACGGCGAATAAGAGCCGCTAAGCAACCCCCTGATCCTGCGCTGCGCCTCCTTGTCGTACGACTGGTACTGCCTGTGTCGGCGCGACTTGACCCAGGTTCTCTGCGAGATTTTGTTTGGCGGCTCTTAAGGCCAGCCGGCGTGGGCGGCGGCGATCCGCCTCGGCGGATCAGGCCGCGATGGTCTCCACCTTGCCGTCCAGCGCCATCAAATAGGTTTCCACCGCCAGCGCCGGATGCTTGTCCAGGATTTCGTCGCGCAGCTTCAGCAGCGCCTTGGCGTGGATGCGGGTTTCCTTGCCCGGGTCCTGCGCGAAATCCTCGCCGAACGCCACCTTGTAGGCGCCGCAGTCGCGGTGGTCAAGCAGCACCACCCGCTTGATGTGGTGCAGGTCTATCGCCACGCCCAGGTGCTGCCAGAAGGTGGCGTTCCAGTCGGGAAACTTGTCGGTGATCGATACCATCGAGGCGCCGGCCAGCACGATGTGGTCGTACTTGCCGCGCAGGTCCAGGCCGTCCATGAATTCGCCGACGGCGTGGACCAGCCGGTAATCCATGCAAGACAGCAGCAGGGCGTCGGTGCCGCCCGCCGCCCAGCTGGTCCGCGGCAGGAAGCTGCCCAGCAGCACGGCGCCGCCGCCCAGGCTGGCCAGTTTCAGAAAGCCGCGGCGGCCGAGCGGGCGCTCCTCCAGCGAGGCCAGGCAATCGGCGCGCTCATGGCGCGATGTTTCGCACATATTGTTCTCCTTTGTCATATTCAAATGGCTGTCCAGCGATTATAGCGGCAGCCGCGGCCGACAGCCGGCGATTCCATTGACAACTTACTTACCAGTAAGTATCTTGGCCACAGGGTTGACATCGCCAGACGAATCAAAGGCTTGGGCGCGCCCCGCCCAGGCCGCTACATAACGGACACGAGGAAGAAACATGAGCGCTTACCCGCACCTGCTGGCCCCGCTGGACCTGGGTTTCACCACGCTGAAAAACCGCGTGCTGATGGGTTCGATGCACACTGGCCTGGAAGAATCCCCGAACGGCTTCGAAAAAATGGCCGCCTTCTACGCCGAGCGCGCGCGGGGCGGCGTGGCGCTGATCGTCACCGGCGGCGTCGGCCCCAATGCCGAAGGCTGCGTGGCCGAGGGCGCGGCCCAGCTGTCAGACGCGCACGAGGTGGAAAACCACCGCCGGGTCACCGACGCGGTGCACCGCGAAGGCGGCAAGATCGCGCTGCAGATCCTGCACTCCGGCCGCTACAGCTTCCAGGAAAAGTGCGTGTCGGCCTCGCCGCTGCTGGCGCCGATCAACTTCTACACCCCCCGCGAACTGTCCGACGCCGACGTCTGGCAAACCATCGCCGATTTCGCCAACTGCGCCAAGCTGGCCCAACAGGCCGGCTACGACGGCGTCGAAGTGATGGGTTCGGAAGGCTATCTGATCAACCAGTTCATCGCCCGCGCCACCAACAAGCGCACCGACGACTGGGGCGGCAGCTTCGAGAACCGCATCCGCTTCGCCATCGAAACCGTCAAGGCGGTGCGCGCGGCGGTGGGCAGCGACTTCATCATCATCTACCGGCTGTCGATGCTGGACCTGGTGCAGGACGGCAGCAGCTGGGACGAGGTGGTGCATCTGGCCCGCGAGATCGAAAAGGCCGGCGCCACCATCATCAACACCGGCATCGGCTGGCACGAGGCGCGGGTGCCCACCATCGCCACCATGGTGCCGCGCGGCGGCTTCGCCTGGGTGACCAAGAAGCTGATGGGCGCGGTGAAAATTCCGCTGATCACCACCAACCGCATCAACACCCCGGAAGTAGCCGAAGATATCCTGGCCGGTGGCTGCGCCGACATGGTGTCGATGGCGCGCCCCTTCCTCGCCGATCCGGACTTCGTCAACAAGGCGGCGGAAGGCCGCGGCGACGAGATCAACACCTGCATCGGCTGTAACCAAGCCTGCCTGGACCACATCTTCCAGGGCAAGCTGACCTCCTGTCTGGTCAATCCGCGCGCCTGCCGCGAAACCGAGCTCAACTACGAAAAAACCGCCGCGCCGAAAAAGCTGGCCGTGGTCGGCGCCGGCCCGGCCGGCCTGGCCTTCGCCACCGTCGCCGCCGAGCGCGGCCACAGCGTGACCCTGTTCGACGCCGCGGCCGAGATCGGCGGCCAGTTCAACGTCGCCAAGCAGATTCCGGGCAAGGAAGAGTTCTACGAAACGCTGCGCTACTTCAAGCGCCGCATCGAAACCACCGGTGTCGAGCTCAAGCTGGGCGCCCGCGTCGCCGCCGACGATCTTTCTGGCTTCGACGAAGTGGTGCTGGCCACCGGCATCGCGCCGCGCAGCCCGGCCATCCCCGGAGTCGACCACCCCAAGGTGCTCAACTACCTGGACGTGTTGAAGCACAAAAAGCCGGTGGGCAAGAAAGTGGCCATCATCGGCGCCGGCGGCATCGGCTTCGACACCGCCGAATACCTGTGCCACGAGGGCCGCTCCACCTCGCTGGACGCCGAAGCCTTCATGCGCGAGTGGGGCGTGGACATGAGCGGCGACACCGCCGGCGGCCTGGCGCCGCAAGGACCTCAGCCGCACCCGAGCCCGCGCGAGGTCTACTTGTTGCAGCGCAAGACCAGCAAGGTGGGCGAAGGCCTGGGCAAGACCACCGGCTGGATCCACCGCGAAAGCCTGAAGATGAAACGGGTGAAGATGCTGTCCGGCGTCAGCTACGACCGGATCGACGACGCCGGCCTGCACATTACGGTGAAGGGCGAATCGCAAGTGCTGGACGTGGACAATGTGGTGATCTGCGCCGGCCAGGACCCGCTGCGCGAGCTGCAGACGCCGCTGGCGGCCGCCGGCAAGCCGGTGCACCTGATCGGCGGCGCCGACGTGGCGGCCGAACTAGACGCCAAGCGCGCCATCGACCAGGGCTCGCGCCTGGCCGCCGCCATCTGAGCCCCAGCCTCGGGCAATCCGACGCTCCCAGCCCCCGCCGCCGCGGGGGCTTTTTCATGCGCGCCGCTTTTTGACTGGCCCGCCGGCCAATCTATTAACAATTGTTTCCATTTGAGCCGGCTTAACACCTGACACATATTACTCAATCAGCATGGCGCGGCCGCGCTCGCGGCACGTTTTGAACCATAACTATCACTGGAGAAATGCCATGCCCTCCCAACTTGCCTGGCGCCGCGCCTGCCTGAGCCTGGCGCTCGCCGCGGCCGCGCTGCAAAGCTACGCCGCCCCATCGCCGCTGCTGGACGCCAGCCACCCTGTCAACTGGTGGTTCGCCTTCAAATTCAACGCGGCCTCTTTTCCCGGCTGCGGCAATTCGGCCCAAGTGAACAGCTGCCAGTTCGGCGGCAGCCCGCAGAGCTACGCCAGCGGCAAGAGCTTCAGCCAGCAGTATGTCTACGCCAGCAGCAGCCAGCCCAGCCTGAGCCAGGGCGGCGGCTGCGTCGGCGATACGCCGACGGACCCGGTGGGCGCCACCTTCAGCCAGATCTACAACGGCGCGCTGAACTACGTGGTGTGGAACGACCAGTTCTACGATGATCCGGCCATCCCCTCCTGCTCCGGCAACGCCTGCAACGCGCCCTGGGGACACTCCAAGGGGGTGCTGGCCTGGGACGACCAGGGCAACGGCGTGGTGATGCAGGTGAGCACGCCGTCGTGGCCGGCTTCCGGCAATGCGCATTACCCCCGCACCAGCGACGGCAACACCCTGGGCTGCGTGGCCGACAACGACGTGGAAGTCAGCCAGCACTTCTTCTCGCTGAAGCTGAGCCACGCCGACGTGCTTGCGCTTCTGCAAGGCCTGGCCAATGCCAGCGCGGTCACCGATCCGGGCAACCCGCAGATCGTCAGGAACGGCGGGCCGTCCGACATCCAGGCCGCCGTCCGCCAGTTGGGCCAGCAGTCCGCCAGCGCGATGCCGCAGGTCAGCAAACTGTCCAGCGGCGTCACCCTGATATCCAAGCCGTCAGCCTTGCAGGTGCCGCCGTGGCAGCTGGTTTCGGCCGAATTGGGCGGCATCCCTCTGCGCGCCGCCACCTGGTGGGAAGCCAGCAAAAGCTACGCCATTCCCTCCACCACCCAATCCGGCGCGCCGGCCTGCTGGGACAGCAGCCTACCGGCGCCGGGTCCGGTGGCCATCGCCACCTCCGGCAGTTGGGCCGGCCAGACCTTCTCACTGAAGGGCGGCCTGGGCAAAAACTTCAACCACGCCAAGATAGGCGTCAGCACCGGCGGCGGCATTTCGTACGCGATCTTCGGCGACATGAACCAGGAGGGCGCGCTGTCCGGCAACTGCGCCAGCGCCCAGAACGGCCGCGGCGGCCTGTTCTTCGCGCTGCCCAACGCCGCGCTGGCGCAGTCCATCGCCAAGCTGATCGGCGGCTCCACCGCCGCCTCCGCGCGCTAAACCCGCGCCCGCCGGGGGCCGCACGGCCATGCGGCCCCGGCATGGGAAGCGGGCGGCGCAGCGCCTTGCCGGGCAGTCCGCCTCGCCTCGTCGACAAAAATCGACAATTGTCATTGCCATTTACGCAATGATTTGCCATTTTCATCATGAACACCCGCTCGCCGTTTCCCGCTTTTCCATCCCGCCGGCCGCGCCGGCATGTTTTCGAGGAGCGTTGATGAAACTCAAATCCCTGTTGTGCCTAGCGGCCATGCTGCCGCTGGCGGCCTGGGCCGCCGATCCGCTGCCCGCCTTCCATGGCGATGCCAAGCAGTCGTCGGTTTCCGGCCTGTCGTCCGGCGCCTTCATGGCAGCGCAGTACCAGGTCGCCTATTCCGCGTCGGTAGTCGGCGCCGGCGTGGTGGCCGGCGGCCCCTACTATTGCGCGCAGGGCTCGCTGCCCGGCACCGTGGCGTGCATGGCCGGCCCGCCGCCCCAGCCGGCCCAGCTGCTGGCCAGCGCCAAGCTGTTCGCCGCGGCCGGCCACATTGATCCGCTGGCCGATCTGGCCAAGCGCCGGATCTACCTGTTCAGCGGCACCCAGGACAACACGGTCCGCACCCCGGTGGTGGACGCCGCCGCATCCTTCTTTCAACTGGCGGGCGTGCCGGCGGCGCAGATCGCCTACCAGAAACAGCTGCCGGCCGGCCACGCCCAGATCACGCCCAGCTTCGGCAACGCATGCGGCGCCACCGCCTCGCCCTATATCAACCACTGCACTTGGCAGGGCCAGGGCTACGACCAAGCCGGCCTGATACTGAAGCACATCTACGGCGCGCTGCAGCCCAAGCCTCAGACCACTAACGGCAAGCTGCTGAGCTTCGATCAGACCCCCTATGCCGCCGCCGGCAGCAGCCTGGCCGCCGAAGGCTACGTCTACGTGCCGCGCGCCTGCTTCGCCGGCCAGGCCTGCAAGGTGCATATCGCGCTGCACGGCTGCCAGCAGTACGCCGGCAAGGTGGGCGACGCCTTCTACGCGCACGCCGGCTACAACGAGTGGGCGGACGACAACCGCATCATCGTGCTGTACCCGCAAACCACCACCTCGGCGGCCAATCCCCAGGGTTGCTGGGACTGGTTCGGCTATACCGGTCCCGCCTACGCCTGGAAGAGCGGACTGCAGATGCGGGCGCTGAAGGCGATGGCCGACCGCCTGGTTTCGGCACCCTGAGGCACAGCGGAAACGACGATGCCCCGCCAAGGCGGGGCATCGGGCGGCTGAAACCGGCTGGCGTTTACGCGGCGGCGCGGCGCGCCTTGACCGCGTCGGCCAGCTGGCGCAGCAGCTTCTCGGTATCGTCCCAGCCCAGACAGCCGTCGGTGATGCTCTGACCGTACTTCAGCTCGCAGCCCGGCTTCTGGTCCTGGCGGCCCTCCACCAGATGGCTTTCCACCATCACGCCGAAGATGCCGCGCTCGCCGCCGGCGATCTGGCCGGCGACATCGGCGCTGACTTCCATCTGGCGGCGGTAGTCCTTGCGGCTGTTGGCGTGGCTGAAGTCCACCATCAGCTTCTGCGGCAGGCCGACGGCGGCCAGCTCGGCGGCGGCGGCGCGCACGTGCTCGGCCGAGTAGTTGGGCTCCTTGCCGCCGCGCAGGATCACGTGGCAGTCCGGATTGCCGCCGGTGGAGACGATGGCGGAATGGCCGGTCTTGGTCACCGACAGGAAATGGTGCGGCACGCTGGACGAGCGGATCGCGTCGACGGCGATCTTCAGGTTGCCGTCGGTGCCGTTCTTGAAGCCCACCGGGCAGGATAGGCCGGAGGCCAGCTCGCGATGCACCTGGCTTTCGGTGGTGCGGGCGCCGATCGCGCCCCAGCTGATCAGGTCGGCGAAGTACTGCGGCGTGATCATGTCCAGGAACTCGGTGGCGGCAGGCATGCCCAGGCTGTTCAGCGTCAGCAGCAGGCGGCGCGCGATGCGCAAGCCGGCGTTGATGTCGTAGGACTCGTTCAGGTGCGGATCGTTGATCAGGCCCTTCCAGCCGACGGTGGTGCGCGGCTTCTCGAAATACACCCGCATCACCACCACCAGCTCGTCCGCCAGCGCGGCGCGCAGCGGCGCCAGCTTCTGCGCGTACTCGACCGCGGCGTCGACGTCGTGGATGGAACAGGGGCCGATCACCACCAGCAGCCGGTCATCCTCGCCGCGCAGCAGGGCCGAGATCTCGCGACGGGTGTTGTAGATCAGCTCGGACGCCGATTCGCTGATCGGCAGTTCGTACAGGTGGGCGATCGGGGGAAGCAGTTCCTTGATTTCACGGATTCTGACGTCGTCGGTCTGGCGTTGCATGCGGTAGTCCCTTGTGGCTATGTCGTTTTCTGCATAGCAGCAAGATAACCGGATTTGTCCGCGGGTGACAACCGCCAGACAAAAAGCGCCACGGCCTTGCGGCGGTGGCGCTTGATGTCGGGAAGAGGCGACGCTTAGTCGGCGTACTGGCGCTTCATCCGTTCGCGGCGCTCCTGCGCCTCGACCGACAGCGTGGCGGTCGGACGGGCCATCAGCCGCTTCAGGCCGATGGGTTCGCCGGTGTCTTCGCAGAAGCCGTAGGAGCCGTCATCGATCTGGCGGATGGAAGCCTGGATCTTTTGCAGCAGCTTGCGCTCGCGGTCGCGGGTGCGCAGCTCCAGCGCGTACTCTTCTTCCAGAGTGGCGCGGTCAGCCGGATCGGGCGTGGCTTCCTGTTCTTGCAGGTGGTTGGCGGTAGCGTTGGCGTTTACCAGCAACTCCTGCTGCATTTGCAACAACCGGTCCTTGAAAAACTCAAGGTGGTCGGCGTTCATGTAATCATCGCCTTCCCAGTTGAGGATATCCTGTTCGGTCAGCTTGGCCATGTTTGGTGCTTCCAGCATAGAGTTGGCAACAGGCGGAGAAGATTACCGGCGGGCTAATGTTTGCGCAACTGTATTCAGCGCGAATCCCAATAATCACCGATTGCACTAACATTTTATATAGCCCGTTTCAGTACCGATAACAAGTCCGCCCGAATTGGCAGAAATATAATGGGAATGCCGGTTTCGACCCGGTGTCTCCATACAAGTTCAAAGGCGGCAAAAGCCGCCTTTGAATCCGGGCGAATCCGTTGCGGACTTGCCTCATTACAGCCGGATGCCGGTGTTTATTTCTGGCTCAGCACCCACTTCACCAGCGCCTTCAGGTCGGCATCGGGAATATTCGGATGCGGGGTCATCGGGATCGGCCCCCAGACGCCGGAACCGCCATTCTTCACCTTGGCGATCAGCTTGGCCTCGGCGCCCTTGTCGCCGGCATATTTCTTGGCCACATCCTTGTACGCCGGGCCGACCAGCTTCTTGTCCACCGTGTGACAGGCGGTGCAGCTGTATTTCTGCGCCAGCTGCATGTTCGCCATCGCCGGCGCGGCGGCTGCGCCCAGCAGCAGGGCGGCGAGCAAGGTTTTTTTCATCGAGGTTCTCCCTATCGCGTTTCACGTGGCCGCCCGGGCGGGCGGCCATTGTCAAAGGTATGACAAATAACCTGTTTTATCATCCCATGACATTGAGTTGGGTCAAGAACACTGCTTCGAGCCAGGCCACCGGCGCCGCCAGGATCACCCAGACGATCACCGACAGCGCCATCGGCGCCAGATCCACGCCGCCCACCACCGCGCGGCGGAATGGGCGCAGGAACGGCCGGGTCAGGCTGTCCAGCACCGGCGCCAGCGGATTGTAGGGATTGACCCAGCTGAGCACCGCCTGGACGATCACCGCGCCCAGCAGCAGCTTCAGCGACAGCTGGAACACCGCCAGCACCGACCACAGCGACAGCACCATCCAGGCCTGCGGCAACGCGAAGATCTCCGGCCGCCACCACAGCAGCACCATCAGCACCCGCGCCAGCAAGCACACCAGCCAGGCCAGCAGCAAGGTGGCGGTATCGTAGCTGCGAACCGACGGCACCAGCTTGCGCGTCGGCAGCACCAGGAAGTTGGTGGCCGCCACTACGAACTGGCACAAGGGGTGTTTGAACGGCGCGTGGGCGACCTGCAGGTAAAAGCGCAGCACCAGCACCAGCGCGAACAGGTCGGTCAGAATCTGGATCAGGGATTGCAAGGTAGAAACGAACATGATGCGGCATCACTCCTGGCTGAGTTCGCGGCCCATCTCGATCGAGCGGTCGCGGCAATCCATCGCGCCGGCGACGATGGCCGCCTTGACGCCTTCGGCTTCGAAGCGCGCGATCGCGCGCTCGGTGGTGCCGCCCTTGGACATCACGTTGCGGCGCAGCTCGGCCACCGGCAACGGGCTTTGCCGCGCCAGCTCCACCGCGCCGTCGAACGTCGCCAGCGCCAGCTCGCGCGCTTGGGCTTCGCCGAAGCCGGCCTTCACGCCGGCCTCTATCATGCTTTCGATGAAATAGAACACATAGGCCGGGCCGCTGCCGGAGACGCAGGTGATGTCGTCGATGCCGGCCTCGTCGGCCAGCCACACGGTCAGGCCGGCGGCGCGCATCACGGTCTCGGCCGCTTCGCGGTCGGCGGCGGACACCGCAGCGTCCGCGTACAGGCCGGACACGCCCTTGCCGACCATGGCCGGGGTGTTGGGCATCACCCGCACGATGCGGCGGCTGCCCAGCCAGCGCGCCAGCGCGTCCAGGCGGATGCCGGCGGCGATCGACACCACCAGCGCGCCGTTAAGCACAGGCGCCAGCGCCAGGCACAACTCGCGCAGCTGCTGCGGCTTGACCGCCAGCACCACCACCTCGTCGGCGGAGAAGTTTTCCGGCAGCGTCTGGCTGCCGCTGGCGCCGAAATCTGCGGCCAGCTGATCCAGCTTGTCCTGCTGATGCTCCACCACGTGGATGCGGTGGCCGCCCTGGCGGGCCAGCCCGCCGATGATGGCGCCGGCCATATTGCCGCCGCCGATGAATGTGATCCGCATAGCGTCCCCTTGTGATTGCGTCGGCCCCGGCGCGCGCCGGAAGCCGGAATGTTCAATGTTGGTAGTCGCGCTGGCCGAAGATGGCCGAGCCCACCCGCACCAGGGTGGCGCCTTCGGCCACCGCCGTCTCCAGGTCGGCCGACATGCCCATGGACAATGTGTCCAGCGCCAAGCCCTCTGCGTTCAGCTGCTGCAGCAGGCCGCGCAGCCTGGCGAACTGCGCCGCCAGCCGGGCGGCGTCCTGGGTCGGCTCCGGAATGCACATCAGCCCGCGCAGGCGCAGCCTGGGCAGCGCAGCCGCCGCGCGGACCAGCGCCGCGGCCTCCTCGGGCGCGCAGCCGCTCTTGCTGTCCTCGCCGGACACGTTGACCTGCACGCAGACATTCAGCGGCGGCAGGCTGTCCGGCCGCTGCGCCGACAGCCGCTCGGCGATCTTCAGCCGGTCGATCGAGTGCGCCCAGTGGGCGCGCTCGGCGACGACGCGGGTCTTGTTCGACTGCAGGGGCCCGATGAAGTGCCATTCTATATCCAGGCCGGCCAGCGCCTCGCACTTCTGTTGCAACTCCTGCACATAGTTCTCGCCGAAGGCGCGCTGGCCGCAATCATAGGCGGCGCGCAGGTCGTCGGCGGGAAAGGTCTTGCTGACTGCCAGCAGCGTCGCGGCGCCCGGCGGCCGGCCAGCTGCGGCGCAGGCCGCGTCCAGACGCAGCCGCACCTGCTGCAGTCGGGAAGAAAGGGAATCGGTCATGTCGTTTTCATTTCCGTGAAGCGCCCGGCGCGGACGCGGCGGGGATATCCGGCCGCCCGGCAAGCGCATACAATGGATTGCGGATCCGGCCATGCCAACGGAAAACCGGCGGGCGACTATGCATAGTGGAGAATTATATGGAAATTTCCGAGCTCCTGGCTTTTACCGTCAAGAACAAGGCTTCCGACCTGCACCTGTCGGCCGGCCTGCCGCCGATGATACGGGTCAACGGCGACATCCGCCGGATCAATCTGCCGCCGCTGGACCACCATGACGTGCACGACATGGTGTACGACATCATGAACGACTACCAGCGCAAGACTTTCGAAGACACCTACGAGTGCGACTTCTCGTTCGAGCTGCCCGGCATCGCCCGCTTCCGCGTCAACGCCTTCATCCAAAACCGCGGCATGGCCTCGGTGTTCCGGGTGATTCCCAGCAAGGTGCTGACGCTGGAGCAGCTGTCCGCGCCGCGCATCTTCCAGGACATCGCCAACTACCCGCGCGGCCTGGTGCTGGTCACCGGCCCCACCGGCTCCGGCAAGTCGACCACGCTGGCGGCGATGATCGACTATGTCAACGAAAACGCCTTCTCGCACATTCTTACCGTGGAGGACCCGATCGAGTTCGTCCACGAAAGCAAGAAGAGCCTGATCAACCAGCGCGAGCTGGGCCTGCAGACCCACAGCTTCGCCAATGCGCTGAAAAGCGCGCTGCGCGAAGACCCGGACGTGATCCTGGTCGGCGAATTGCGCGATCTGGAAACGATACGGCTGGCGCTGACCGCCGCCGAAACCGGCCACCTGGTGTTCGGCACGCTGCACACCAGCAGCGCGGCCAAGACCATAGACCGGATCGTCGACGTATTCCCCGCCGGCGAAAAGGAAATGGTGCGCTCGATGCTGTCGGAATCGGTGCGGGCGGTGATCGCCCAGACGCTGCTGAAAACCAAGGACGGCTCGGGCCGGGTGGCCGCGCACGAGATCATGATAGGCACGCCGGCCATCCGCAATCTGATCCGCGAGAACAAGATCGCCCAGATCAACTCGATGATACAAACCGGCCAGCAGCACGGCATGCAGACGCTGGACCAGTGCCTGGCCGACCTGACCCGGCGCAATATGGTGTCGCCGAACGAGGCGCGCGCCAAAGCCAGCAACAAGGACGCATTCTGAGCCCCGCCGCGGCGGAGGCCGGCCGCGACCGCCCGCCGCAACGATAGCGGGCTAGACTGTATCAGCAGTTCACGCAGGAAACGCCGCTATGGAAAAAGACCAGGCTTCGAAATTCATCCACGACCTGCTCAAGCACGCGACGGGCAAGAACGCCTCCGACATCTTCATCTCCGCCGACTTTCCGCCGGCGATGAAGATAGACGGCAAGATCACGCCGGTGGCGCCGCAGGCGCTGACCGCACAGCAGAGCAAGGAGTTGGTGCGCGCGGTGATGAACGACCGCCAGACCGAAGAGTTCGAGACGAAGAAGGAAGCCAATTTCGCGATCAATCCGCCCGGCGTCGGCCGCTTCCGCGTCAGCGCCTTCATCCAACAGGGCACGGCGGGCATGGTGCTGCGCAAGATCAACACCGACATTCCCACCTTCGACCAGCTGACCCTGCCCGAGGTATTGAAGGACATCGCGCTGATCAAGCGCGGGCTGGTGATTTTCGTCGGCGGCACCGGCTCCGGCAAATCCACGTCGCTGGCCGCGCTGGTGGATTGGCGCAACACCCATAACCAGGACCACATCATCACGATCGAAGACCCGATCGAGTATGTGCACACCCACAAGAAATCCATCGTCACCCAGCGCGAGATCGGCGTAGACACCGAGAGCTGGGAAATCGCGCTGAAGAACACGCTGCGCCAGGCGCCGGACGTGATCCTGATGGGCGAGATCCGCGATCGGGAAACCATGGCCTACGGCCTGCAGTTCGCCGAGACCGGCCACCTGTGCCTGGCGACGCTGCACGCCAACAACGCCAACCAGGCGCTGGACCGCATCCTCAACTTCTTCCCCGAGGAACGCCACCAGCAGGTGCTGATGGACCTGTCGCTGAACATGCGCTCCATCATTTCGCAGCGCCTGGTGCCGCACAAGTCCGGCAGCGGCCGGGTGGCGGCGGTGGAAATCCTGCTCAACAGCCCTCTGGTGTCGGACATGGTGTTCAAGGGCGAAATCGCAGGGCTGAAGGAAGTGATGGGGCGCTCGCGCGAGGCCGGCATGCAAACCTTCGACCAGTCGCTGTTCGAGCTGTACGAGGCCGAGCTGATCACCTACGAGGACGCGCTGCGCAACGCCGACTCCATCAACGACCTGCGCCTGAGAATCAAGCTGTACAGCGAGAGCGCGCGCAACCGCGACCCGCTGGAAGGCATAGACCACCTGGATATCGTTTGAGACCGGCCCCGAGCCGGCACCCACCATGCAATTCGACGCCAACACCACCGTACTGATCATCGAAGACTCCCACACCGTGCGCCAGGGTCTGCGCACCATGCTGTCCATGGCCGGCATCACCCGCTCCGACGCCGTCAGCAACGCCAGCGAGGCCCGCAACCGGCTGCGCGGCAAGCACTACGAAGTGGTGCTGTGCGACTACAACCTGGGCGAAGGCATGGACGGCCAGGAGTTGCTGGAAGCGATGCGCAAGGGCGGCAACCTGCCGCTGTCCACCATCTGGATCATGATCACCGGCGAGCGCCATTACGAACGGGTAGTGGCCGCCGCCGAGATGGCCCCCGACGACTACATCCTCAAACCGTTCGCCTCCCAGCTGCTGCTGGACCGGATGAACCTGGCCGGCCAGCGCAAGACCTTCCTCGCGCCGGCGCACAAGCTGCTGGCGCAGGGCAAGGTAGAGCAATCGATACAGGTGCTGCTGCAGCTGGCGCGCGAGACGCAGAACCCGCAATACCGGCTGGACGCCAAGCGCCTGGCCGCCGAGCTGCTGGTCAACGAGGGCCGCCAGGGCGAGGCGCTGAGCATCTACCAGGAGCTGCTGACCCAGCGCGTGATCCCCTGGGCCAAGATGGGCGTCGCCCGCATCGTCGCCGAGCAGGGCGAAAGCCAGGAATCCAACGCGCTGCTGCGCGAGATCATCGCCGACGCGCCACGCTACACCGACGCCTACGACCTGCTGGCGCAGAATCTGATCGACGACGGCCAGTACCAGACCGCCGCCGTGGTGCTGGAAAAAGCAGTGGCGATCTCGCCGCGCAACTTCAACCGCCTGAAAAGCTGCGGCACCGCGCTGCTGCGCTGCGGCGACCCGACTAAGGCCGCCGACTACCTGCAACGGGCAGTGGAAATCGGCCGCAACAACAACTTCTTCGGCCCCGACGTGCTGGTGGACCTGCTGCAGGCCTACAGCGAGAGCGGCCAGACCCAGCAGCTGGACCGGCTGCAGGCGGAAATCGCCGGCCGCATCGACGAGCTGCCCGGCGGCAAACTGACGATGGCCGTATGCCGCGCGATGACCGCGCTGGCCCAGCAGCGGCCCAGCGACGCGCTGGGCCAGCTGCAGGGCGTCGCCGGCGAGCTGCGCGCCCGCGAAACCGACTTCTCCTCCGCCCAGCGCTTCTTGTCCGCCGCGGTGCGGCTGCCGACCGAGCTGAGCAACGAGCTGCCGCAGCAATGGGGCCACGGCATCGCGCTGCGCTTCGCCGACGGCCGCCACGAGCTAGGCACGCTGCTGGAAATCTCCCACAAGCACGAAGCCGGCCACGCCGCCATCGAAAACGCTTACGAAACGCTGCAGCAGGAGAGCAACAAGGCGGTGGAGCTGGCCGGCAACGGCAAGCTGGAAGAAGCCGCCGCCATGCTGTACCAGCTGTCGCAGGAAACGCTGAACGAGCGCATCAGCATGAACGCCTGCGCGCTGTTGCTGCGCACCTGCGAGAATCTCCACAAGGCGAACCGCGACTTCGCCGAGGCGCAGCGCCAGGTGCAGCGGCTGATCGATTGGCTGCCGGAAGACAACGAGCGCGTGCGCGGCTTCCTGCGCCGGCTGCACGCGCTGAACCCCGACTGCGAATAAACCCGCCCGGCAACCCTTCCGCCGGCGCGCCGGCCCACGCGAGAGGCGATATGGCATTCGACGAAAACACCACAGTGCTGATCGTAGACGACGCCCACAGCATGGCGCAGGGCATACGCGCCATCCTGGCGATGGGCGGCGTCACGCAATCGGAAACCGCCAGCCACGCCGGAGAGGCGCAGAACCGGCTGCGCGGCCGCCGCTACGACGTGGTGCTGTGCGATTACAACCTGGGCCTAGGCATGAATGGCCAGGAGCTGCTGGAGGCGACCCGGCGCACCGGCGCGCTGCCGTTGTCCACGCTGTGGGTGATGATCACCGGCGAGCGCAACTACGGCCAGGTGGCCAGCGCCGCCGAACTAGTGCCCGACGACTACATCCTCAAGCCCTTCACCACCCAGCAGCTGCTGGACCGGCTGGAGGCGGCCGCCCGGCGCAAGGCCTTCCTCGCCCCGGCGCACCGGCTGCTGGACAAGGGCAAGACCGAGCAGGCGATCCAGACCCTGGGCGGGCTGATCGCCGAGGCCGACAGCCGCCAGCAGCGGCTGGACGCGCAGCGGCTGTGCGGCGAGCTGCTGGCGCGCGAGGGCCTGCACGAGGCGGCGCTGCGGCTCTACCGCGAGGTGCTGTCCAAGGATGAACTGCCCTGGGCCAAGATGGGCGTGGCCCGTATCCTGTCCGAACAGGGCGACGGCGGCGGCGCCAATACGCTGCTGGACCAGGTGATCGCCGAAGCGCCGCGCTACACCGAAGCCTACGACCTCTTGGCGCAGAACCTGACCGACGACGGCAAGTATTCGGACGCCGCCGGCGCGCTGGAAAAGGCGGTGGCGATCTCGCCGCGCAACTTCAACCGGCTGCACCACTACGGCACCTCGCTGCTGCGCAGCGGCGACGCCACGCGGGCGGTGGAGCCGCTGCAGCGCGCGGTGGACATCGGCCGCGGCAACAGCTTCTTCGGCCCGGAGGCGATGGTGGATCTGCTGCAGGCGCGCTGCGAAAGCGGCCAGACCCAGCAGCTGGACCGGCTGCAGCACGACATCGCCGCGCGCCAGGGCGAGCTGCCCGGCGGCCCGCTGACGATGGCGGTGTGCCGCGCGCTGACCGCGCTGGCCCAGCAGCGACCGCAACAAGCCGAGACCCATCTGGCCGAGGCCGCGGAATGGATACGCGCGCCGGAAACCGACTTCGCCAGCGCGCTGCGTTTCCTGTCGGCAGCGGCCAAGCTGCCCGACGAGCATGGCGCCGAGCGCGCGCCGGACTGGGCGCGATCCATCGCGCTGCGCTTCGCCGACAGCCGCCACGAGCTGGGCAGCCTGCTGGAAGTAGCCGCGCCGAGGCCGGACTGCGGCGACGCGGTGAGCGTCGCCTACGCCGAGCTGCAGGACAAGAGCCGCGCCGCGCTGGAGCAGGCCAACCAGGGCAGGCTGGAAACCGCCGCCGCGATGCTATACAGCGAGGCGATGCGGACGCTGAACTGCCGACTGGGCCTGTACGGCTGCGCGATGCTGCTGCGCATCGCCGAAAACCGGCAGGAGGCCGGCCAGGACTACGCCGGCGAGATGCAGAGCCTGCGCGAGCTGCTGCACTGGCTGCCGCACGACAACGAACGGGTGCGCGGCTTCGTCAAGCGCCGCCAGGCGCTGATCCGCCACGAGGATTGAGGCCGGCATGCGCGCCTTCCTGGCCTGCCTGCCGCCGCCGGAATGCCTGGCCGGGCTGCAAGCATGGCAGAAGCGCTTGCGGCGACAGGCCGGCGGCCGCGCGCTTGCCGCGGCCCAACTGCACCTGACCCTGGTTTTCCTGGGAGAACTGACGCCGCTGCGGCTGCAACAGGCCGCCGACTGCGCCGAACGGGCGGCGGCCAACCTGCCGCCCGCCATCGTGCTGGACGGCTGCGGCAGCTGGCGCGATGTGGGCTGGTGCGGACCGGCCTATCCGCCGCCGGCGCTGCGCGCGTGGGTGGAAGCATTGAAAACGGAGCTGCGCGCGGCGGGTTTGGCCATCGAGACTCAAGCCTACCGCCCGCACGTGACCTTGCTGCGCCGCCTGGCGCGGCCGCTGCCGGAACAGGCGCTGCCGCCGTTGACTCTGCCATTGGAGGAAGTGGCGCTGCTGGCGTCCGAGCTGCGCGCCGACGGCGCCCGCCACTACCGGCTGGACGGCTGGCGCCGTCAGCCCAGGGCCAATTGACGCGCCCTAGTTCTTGTCGCTGAACAAGCCGCCCAGCAGCGAGCCCTGTTCTTTCGATTCCCCGCCGGCGCGCGGCGCGGCGGCGACGATGCGGTCGGCCAGCCGCGACAGCGGCAGCGACTGCAGCCACACCCGGCCCGGACCGGTCAGCTTGGCGAAGAACAGCCCCTCGCCGCCGAACAGCGCGCTCTTCAGCTTGCCGACGTACTCGATGTCGAAATCGACGCTGGGCTGGTAAGCCACCACGCAGCCGGTATCCGCCCGCACCGTCTCGCCCGGCTGCAGCTGCAGCTCGGTCAGCGCGCCGCCGGCATGCAGGAACACGTAGCCGTCGCCCTCCAGCTTCTGCATGATGAAGCCCTCGCCGCCGAACAGGCCGGTGCCGATGCGCTTCTGCCAGGCCAGACCCAGGCTGACGCCCTTGGCGCCGGCGAGAAAGCTGTCCTTCTGCGCGTACAGCACGCCACCCAGCTCCAGCAAATGCACCGGCACGATCTTGCCCGGCGTCGCGGCGGCGAAGGCCACCTTGCGCCGGGCATGCGACTGGTTGGCGAACACCGTGGTGAACACCGATTCGCCGGTCAGCAAGCGCTTGCCGGCGCCCAGCAGCGAGCCGAGCACGCCGCCGTCGCGGCCGGAGCCATCGCCGAACACGGTGTCCATCACGATGCCGTCCTGCATGTAGTACAGCGCGCCGGCCTCCCCGACCGCGGCCTCGCCCGAGTCCAGCTCCACCTCGACGTACTGCATGTCGTCGCCGAACACCTGATAGTCGATCACATCCATCGTCATGCCCAACCCCCTTTGAAATCGCCGATCAAGCCTGGCCGGCTGGATCGTCCCAGCGCGCCGCAGCCGCCTCGTCGCTGGCCTTGGCGTCCACCCAGTGGCGGCTGCCGTCGGCCAGAATCTCGCATTTCCAGAACGGCGCCTGCCGCTTCAGATAGTCCATCAGGAAGGACGCGGCCTCGAAGGCGTCGCGGCGGTGGCCGCTGGCCGTCACCACCAGCACGATATCGTCGCCCAGCGCCAGCCGGCCGACGCGGTGGATCAGCGTCACCCCCTTCAGCGACCAGCGCTGGCGCGCCTCGCAGACGATGTCGGCCAGCGCCTTCTCGGTCATGCCCGGATAATGCTCGAGCTCCAGCGCCACCACATCCTGGCGGTCGCCGTAGTCGCGCACCAGGCCGGTGAAGCTGACCACCGCGCCGCAGGCCGGATTGGCCGACCAGCGCCTGACCTCGGCGCCGACGTCGAAGTCCTCAGTCTGCACCCGGATATGGTTGACGGTCATCTCAGCCCCCGGTCACTGGCGGGAACACCGCCACTTCGTCGCCATCGGCCAGCGGCGTGTCCGGCCTCGCCATCTCCTGGTTCACCGCCACCCGGAACACCTTGTCCGCGGCCAACTCCAGCGCCCAGGACTGGCCGCGCTGGCGCAGCTCGGCCAGCAGCTCGGCCACATTGGCCGCCTCGCTGTCCAATTGCTCGCTCTCCACACCCAGCGTCTCGCGCAGCCGGGCGAAATACAGCAGGCTCAATTTCATGGGTCCCTCCTGATTCTTGATCCGAATACCGGCAGTGTATGCAAACCGCCGGGCCGGGCCAATGCCGGCGCGCAAACATCGCTCATTGGCAAAAAAAAACCCGCCGCGAGGGCGGGTAGGGCAGTCTGCATGGCAACCGGCGTCGCTCGGATGAGCCTAGGCCGGTGTGCATACGAATCCCATTCCTGAAATGACAAATGAATTATTGCTTCCCAGGCAAAGCCTTGCAAGCGCTTTTACATCTTGCTTACAAAGCCTGCCCCGCCTCATTCATCGTCATCCGGCGCTCAACGCACGATTTGCGCGAGCTCGCCCTTCAGGTATTTATTGGCCATCGAGTCCAGATTGATGGCCTTGATCTTGCTCGCCTGGCCGGCGGAGCCGAAAGCCTCGTAGCGGGCGATACAGATGTCGCGCATCGCTTCGATGGTCTTGGCCAAGTATTTGCGCGGGTCGAACTCGGCCGGGTTCTTGGCCATGAACTGGCGGATGGCGCCGGTGGACGCCAGGCGCAGGTCGGTGTCGATGTTCACCTTGCGCACGCCGTGCTTGATGCCCTCGACGATCTCCTCAACCGGCACGCCGTAGGTTTCGCCCAGGTCGCCGCCGTATTGGTTGATGATCTGCAGCCATTCTTGCGGCACGCTGGACGAGCCGTGCATCACCAGGTGGGTATTGGGGATGCGGGCGTGGATTTCCTTGATGCGGTCGATGCGCAGCACGTCGCCGGTGGGCTTCTTGCTGAACTTGTACGCGCCGTGGCTGGTGCCGATGGCGATGGCCAGCGCGTCCACGCCGGTGTCCTTGACGAAGCGGGCGGCTTCTTCCGGGTCGGTCAACAGCTGGCTGTGGTCGAGCACGCCCTCGGCGCCGACGCCGTCTTCCTCGCCGGCCATGCCGGTTTCCAGGCTGCCCAGGCAGCCGATCTCGCCTTCCACCGACACGCCGCAGGCGTGGGCGAAGTTGACCACGGTGCGGGTGACGCCGACGTTGTAGTCGTAGTCGGCCGGGGTCTTGCCGTCGGACTTCAGCGAGCCGTCCATCATCACCGAGGAGAAACCCAGCTGGATCGAGCGCTGGCAGACGTCCGGGCTGGTGCCGTGGTCCTGGTGCATCACCACCGGGATGTGCGGGAATTCTTCGATCGCGGCCAGGATCATGTGGCGCAGGAAGGGGGCGCCGGCGTATTTGCGGGCGCCGGCCGAAGCCTGCACGATCACCGGCGCGTCGACCTTGTCGGCAGCTTCCATGATGGCGCGCATCTGCTCCAGGTTGTTGACGTTGAAGGCCGGCAGGCCGTAACTGTATTCAGCCGCGTGGTCCAGCAGCTGGCGCATGGAAACGAGTGCCATGAATCTCTCCCTCATAAGCCCCGCGCTTCGCGGGGCCGGTTCGAAAAAAACGGCTGACGATGGTCGAATCGGCAGCCGTGATGCTTATTGTCGAGACAGGCCGGTCAGCAGCAGGCCGGCGCCGACGAAGGCGCCGCCGCTGAAGCGGTTGACCAGCCGCAGCCGGCGCGCGCTGTTCAGCCAGCGGGCGAGCCGGGCGCCGCCGCTGGCGTAGCTCAGCTGCCAGCTCGACTCGATCAGGTAGAAGGTGGCCGCCAGGATGGCCAATTGCGGCCCCTGCGGCTGATGCGCGTTCATGAATTGCGGGAACAGCGCGGTGAAGAAGATGAAGGCCTTGGGGTTGCTCATCGCCACCAGGAAACCGCGGCGGAACAAGGCCCACGGGCCATGCTTGTCGCTGTCGTCCTCGCGCAGCTCGGCCACCGGCTGCGGCAGGCTGCGCCAGGTCTTGATTCCCAGATAGACCAAGTACAGCGCGCCGGCGTATTTGACGATGGAGAACAGCAACTCGGACGTCGCCAGCAGCGCGCCCAGGCCGGCCACCGAGCCCAGCATGATCAGGCCCAGCGCGGTCATCAGCCCGAAACAGGTCATCAGCGTGCGGCGCACGCCGTAATGGATGCCGTGCGTCATCGCCAGCAGCATATTGGGGCCGGGCGTGGCGGAAACGAAGAACACGGTGGTGACGAACAACAACCAGGTTTGCAGCGACATCACATTCTCCTGCTGGGGGGATACCCGCCAGTATAACGGAGCGGCCGCCTCAAGCGGCTGGTCATGGGCCCGCGGTACGCCAAAATAGCCATTTTCTTCAAGCGCATGGCGGCCACGCCGCCATGCGATCCTTCTCTTTTAGCCCGCGCGCTCGGCCAGGATGGCCACCGCCGGCAGCTCCTTGCCTTCCAGGAATTCCAGGAAGGCGCCGCCGCCGGTGGAGATGTAGCTGATGCGCTCGGTGATGCCGTATTTGGCGATCGCCGCCAGCGTGTCGCCGCCGCCGGCGATCGAGAACGCCTTGGACTCGGCGATGGCCTGAGCCAGCGTCTTGGTGCCGTTGCCGAACTGGTCGAACTCGAACACGCCGACCGGGCCGTTCCACACCACGGTGCCGGCCTGGGCGATGATGCCGGCCAGTTGCTGGGCGGAATCCGGGCCGATGTCGAGGATCATGTCGTCGGCGGCCACTTCGGCCACGTTCTTGGTCGTCGCGGCGGCGGTCTCGGCGAATTCCTTGGCGCACACCACGTCGGCTGGCAGCGGCACGTCGCCGCCGCGGGCGCGGATCTTGGCGATCACGCGCTTCGCGTCTTCCACTAGCTCGGCCTCGGCCAGCGATTTGCCGATGGCCTTGCCCTCGGCCAGCAGGAAGGTGTTGGCGATGCCGCCGCCGACGATCAGTTGGTCCACCTTGTCGGCCAGCGCTTCCAGGATGGTCAGCTTGGTCGATACCTTGGAGCCGGCGACGATGGCCACCAGCGGGCGGGCCGGCGCCTGCAGCGCCTTGGAGAGCGCGTCCAGCTCGGCCGACAGCAGCAGGCCGGCGCAAGCCACCGGCGCGAACTTGGCCACCGCGTGGGTGGAAGCTTCGGCGCGGTGCGAAGTGCCGAAGGCGTCGTGGACGAAGACGTCGCACAGCGCGGCGTAGGCGCGGCCCAGTTCGTCGTTGTTCTTCTTCTCGCCCTTGTTCAGGCGCACGTTCTCCAGCATCGCCACCTCGCCCGGCGCCAGCTCGACGCCGGCGTGGAAGTCGGCGATCAGGCGCACCGGCTTGCCCAGCAGCTCGGACAGGCGGGCCACCACCGGCGCCAGGCTGTCTTCCGGCTTCGGCTCGCCCTCGGTCGGACGGCCCAGATGGGTCATCAGCAGCACGGCGGCGCCGGCTTTCAGGCAGTGCTCGATGGTGGGCAGGCTCGCGCGGATGCGGGTGTCGTCGCCGATCACGCCGTTCTTCAGCGGCACGTTCATGTCCACGCGGATCAGCGCGCGCTTGCCGGAAAGATTCTGTTCGGAGAGTTTGTTGAATTTCATCGTTTCACTCGCTCGGTTGGATGCGGAACGGTCCGGCAAGCGGCGGGCCGCCAGTCTTGCGGAACAGGCTAGGGCGAAACCACGGGCAATCCTTTTTCGACGCGCGGGCTGTCGCAAAATTTCCCGTCCGCTGCCGCCGTATCCGGCGCGCTGGGCGCGCTAACCGGTGATCGCCCCTATCCGGCAGTGTATGCCGATCAGGCGGCGTCACTTTAACACCAATCAAATTTTTTGCGCGCTCTATGTAACAAAACAACAGGGCGAATGGCATGAAACCACCGCCCGCCCCGCCGTTCTGCGCCGTCCGCCTCAGCGGCCGAACATCGCGCGCGCGGTGCGCAGCATCTGGCAGCTGAAGCCCCACTCGTTGTCGTACCAGGCCAATACCTTGACCAGGTTGCCGCCGGTCACCTTGGTCAGCGTGGAGTCGAAGGTGGACGCTTCCTCGGTGTGGTTGAAGTCTCCGGACACCAGCGGCAGGGTGTTGAAGCCCAGGATGCCCTTCATGCTGCCGTTGGCCGCGCCTTGCAGGATCTCGTTGATCTCGTCCTTGCAGGTGTCGCGCATCGCGGTGAAGGTCAGGTCCACCAGCGACACGTTGATGGTCGGCACGCGCACCGCGAAGCCATCCAGCTTGCCCTTCAGCTCCGGCAGCACCAGGCCGACGGCCTTGGCCGCGCCGGTCTTGGTGGGGATCATGTTGTCGGTGGCGGAACGGGCGCGACGCAGGTCCTTGTGCTTGACGTCGGTCAGCACCTGGTCGTTGGTGAAGGCGTGGATGGTGGTCATCAGGCCCTTCTTGATGCCGATCGCGTCGTTCAGCGCCTTGGCCACCGGCGCCAGGCAGTTGGTGGTGCAACTGGCGTTGGACACCACAGTCATCTCAGGCGTCAGCGTGTCGTGATTGACGCCGTAGACGATGGTGGCGTCGACATCATCGCCGCCCGGCGCGGAGATCAGCACTTTCTTGGCCCCGGCCGCGAGGTGGGCCTGGCACTTCTCCTTGGTGGTGAAGGCGCCGGTGCATTCCAACACCAGGTCGACTTCCAGCGCCTTCCACGGCAGCTCGGCCGGGTTGCGAGTGCTGAAGAACGGAATCTTGTCGCCATTCAGGATCAGGTGTTCGCCATCCTGCTCGACGCTGCCGGGGAAACGGCCGTGCACGGTGTCGAACTGGGTCAGGTGGGCATTGATGTTCAGGTCGCCGGAGGCGTTGACCGCCACCACCTTGAAGTCGTCGTGCAACTTGTTTTCGTAGATGGCGCGCAGAACTTGGCGGCCGATGCGGCCGTAACCGTTGATGGCGAGGCGGATGGTCATGCTTCTCTCTTCTCCAGGGTACTGAATGTAGTGGCGGCACTACATGGCACGGCAAAAAAAGACCACCGAGTCGCCCCGGTGGTCTGTTTACGTCTTAACGCAGAACGGCGCGGATCTTGGCGACCACGTTTTCCACGGTGAAGCCGAATTCCTTGAACAGCTGGCCGGCCGGCGCGGATTCGCCGAAGTGGTCGATGCCGACCACGTCGCCTTCCAGGCCGACGTACTTGCGCCAGAAGTCCGGATGGCCGGCCTCCACCGCCACGCGCGGCAGGCCCGCCGGCAGCACGCTCTGCTGCCAGGCCTTGTCCTGGGCGTCGAACACATTGGTGCAGGGCATGGACACCACGCGCACCGGCACGCCCTCGGCGGCCAGCGTTTCCTGCGCCTTCAGCGCCAGCTCCACTTCCGAGCCGGTGGCGATCAGCACCGCGCGCGCGTTCTCGGCGTCGCGCAGCACGTAGCCGCCCTTCTTGATCGCGGCGGTCTGCGCGGCGTCGCGGGCGACGAAGGGCAGGTTCTGCCGGCTCAGCACCAGGCTGGACGGGGTGGTTTTCTGCTCGATCGCGTGCGCCCAGGCCACCGCGGTCTCGGTGGTGTCGCACGGACGCCAGACGTGGTGGTTGGGGATGTAGCGCAGCGTGGCGGTCTGTTCCACCGGCTGGTGGGTCGGGCCGTCTTCGCCGAGGCCGATCGAATCGTGGGTGAACACGAAGATCGGGTTGATCTTCATCAGCGAGGCCATGCGCAGCGCGTTGCGGGCGTATTCGCTGAACATCAGGAAGGTGCCGCCGTACGGGCGCAGGCCGCCGTGCAGCGTCATGCCGTTGATGATGGCGGCCATGCCGAACTCGCGCACGCCGTAGCTGATGTAGTTGCCCTTGCCTTCGCCGTCTATCCACTTGCTGCCGGACCAGTTGGTCAGGTTGGAGCCGGTCAGGTCGGCGGAGCCGCCGACGAACTCGGGCAGAGACGGAGAGAACGCTTCCAGCGCGATCTGGCTGGCCTTGCGGGTGGCCACGGTCTGGGCAGCGTCGGCGATCTTGGCGATGGCGGCGGCCTGGGCTTCGGCCCAGCCGGCCGGCAGCTCGCCCGCCATGCGGCGCTCGAACTCGGCGGCCAGCTGCGGGTGGGCGGCGCGGTAGGCGTCGAAGCGCTTGTTCCATTCGATCTCGGCGACGGCGCCCTGGTCGCGGGCGCTCCACTCGGCGTAGATCTCGGACGGGATCTCAAACGGCGCGTGCGGCCACTTCAGCAGATCGCGCGCGGCGGCGATCTCGGCGGCGCCCAGCGGCGCGCCGTGGCAGTCGTGGCTGCCCTGCTTGGTGGGAGCGCCGAAGCCGATGGTGGTGCGGCAGCAGATCAGCGTCGGCTTGTCGGCGCTCTTCTTGGCGGTGGCGATCGCGGTGGCGATCTCGGCCGGATCGTGGCCGTTGACGTTGCGGATCACCTGCCAGCCGTAGGCTTCGAAGCGGGCCGGGGTGTCGTCGCTGAACCAGCCTTCGACGTGGCCGTCGATCGAGATGCCGTTGTCGTCCCAGAACGCGATCAGCTTGGAGAGGCCCCAGGTGCCGGCCAGCGAGCACGCCTCGTGGCTGATGCCTTCCATCAGGCAGCCGTCGCCCAGGAAGGCGTAGGTGTGATGGTTGACGATTTCATGGCCGTCGCGGTTGAATTGGACGGCCAGCATCTTCTCGGCCATCGCCATGCCGACGGCGTTGGTGATGCCCTGGCCCAGCGGGCCGGTGGTGGTTTCCACGCCCGGCGCGTAACCGTATTCCGGGTGGCCCGGCGTCTTGGAGTGCAGCTGGCGGAAGTTCTTGAGGTCGTCGATGGAGAGATCGTAGCCGGTCAGGTGCAGCAGGCTGTAGATCAGCATCGAGCCGTGGCCGTTGGAGAGGACGAAGCGGTCGCGGTCGGCCCAGGCCGGGTTCGCCGGATTGTGCTTCAGGTGATCGCGCCACAGGACTTCGGCGATGTCCGCCATGCCCATCGGAGCGCCGGGGTGGCCGGATTTGGCTTTTTCCACGGCGTCCATGGAGAGGAAGCGAATAGCGTTGGCAAGCTCGGTGCGGGTAACCATGCAGGTAAAACCTCAAGACTATTGGGAACCGGTACGACGGTCCATCCCTCGCGCTCGATGCGGCTGGCGACAGGGGCACTCCGTCGCAAAACCGCGAGATTATCGCCGATTTTGCCCTTTCCCGGCAACCGGCCGTCCCGGCGCAAATTGAGTACAATCAGGCATAAGCAACGATCAAACGCATTCTTTCGACATATTCGATCAACATCGCGCGCCCGAGCGCGCCTTTCCGGAGAACCCCATGCAGCAACCCAACAGTCCGCCCATCCATCGCAAAGTCGGCGCCGGCCAAGGCTGGCGCTGGTTCGTGGAAGCGTTCCAGATCGTGCGCCAGCAACCGTTGACCTGGGTGCTGCTGACCCTGGTCTACCTGGTGATCCAGATCGCGCTGAGCGTGGTGCCGGTGCTGGGCGACCTGGCCAGCGCGCTGATCGGCCCGCTGTTCGCCGCCGGCTTCGTGATGGCCGCCGCCAAGTCCGAGCGCGGCGAGGAGCTGGAGCTGGCCGACCTGTTCGCCGCCTTCCGCCAGATGCCCGGCCCGCTGCTGCTGCTGGGCGCGATGATCTTCGGCCTGATGCTGGTGGTGATCGTGGCCGCGGTGGCGATGGGTGTGTCCGGCGGCCTGATGGGCGGCCTGCTCGGCAAGGCGGCCGGGGCGGGCGCGTCCACCGCCGCGGGCGGCGGCGCCGCCGTCGCGCTGGGGGCGCTGGCCCTGATCGGCGGCGTGCTGGTGGGCATGGCCTACTGGTTCGCGCCTGCCATGGTGGCGCTGAACCGCATCGATCCCTGGCCGGCGCTGCGCGCCAGCCTGAAGGCCTGCCTGAGCAACTGGCTGCCGCTCTTGGTGGCCAGCCTGGTGCTGGGCCTAAGCTGCATGGTGGCTTTGCTGCCGCTGGGCCTGGGCCTGCTGCTGTGGATCCCGGTGGCCTTCGTCACCGCCTACACCGGCTGGCGCGACGTGTTCGCGCCGCAGCAGTAAGCCGCGCGGCCGGCAAGGCCGCGCAGCCAAACGAAACGGGCAGGGCCTCTCGGCGCCTGCCCGTTTTCGCTTCCGCGCTCAGCGTTCGACGATGGCCAGCGCGAAACCGTCGTAGCCCTTGCCGCCCACGGTTTGGATCGCGGTGGCGGACAGCCGGGGATGGCTGCCCATCAGCTCGATGAAACGGCGGGTGCCGACGATGGCCGGATCGGGATTGGCCGGATTAGCCACCTCGCCCTGGCGCGCGACATTGTCGCCGACGATCACCGTGCCCGGTCGCGACAGCCGCAGCGCCAGCTCCAGATACACCGGGTTGTTGGGCTTGTCGGCGTCGATGAACACCAGGTCGAACGGCGCCGCGCCGTCGTCTATCAGGCGTTGCAGCGAGTCCGCGGCCGCGCCCTGGATGATGTCCACCTTGCCGGCGACGCCGGCGCGGGCCAGATTGGCGGCCGCCACCTCCACATGCCGGGCTTCGTATTCCAACGTCACCAGCCGGCCGTCGGCCGGCAGCGCGCGCGCCAGCCAGATCGTGCTGTAGCCGCCCAAGGTACCAATCTCCAGAATCCGCCGCGCGCCGTGGATGCGCGCCAGCAGATTCAAGAACTTGCCCTGGTTGGGCGCCACATTGATCGCCGGCAGCCCGGCGGCGGCGCTGTCGGCCAGCGCCGCCTCCAGCGCGGCGTCCTGCGGGACCAGCTGTTGGCAGAAATAATCGTCCACCGCGTTCCATTGCGCTTGCATCGTCATCTCTCGGTTCTCCATCAGGCCACGCCCTCGCCCCCGTGGGCCTGGTAGGCGGGGCGGCGGCGCAGGCGCTCGAAATAGGCTTCGACTTTCGGCAGCGCCGGCTTGTCGAATGGCGTCAGCAGCCAGCGCTGCACCGATACCCCCAGCACGATGTCGGCCAACGTGAATGTCTCGCCCCGCAGCCAGCCCTCGCCCAACTGCGACTCCAGCACCGCCATCTGCTTGTTCCACGCCGCCACGCTATCGGCGATGCGCGCCGGATCGCGATGCTCCGGGCTGTTGCGGCTCAGCGCGTGGAAGGCGTAGCTCCAGGCCGGATTCAGATCGGCGGCCTGCCAGTCCATCCAACGCTCGACCTGGGCGCGCGCCGCCGGATCGGCTGGCAGCAAGTCGTGGCGGCCGTGCTTGGCGGCCAGATAGCGGCAGATGGCGTTGGACTCGGACAGCCTCACCTCGCCGTCCACCAGCGCCGGGATCATGGAGAACGGATTCAGCGCCAGGAATTCCGGATCGGAAACCGGGCGCACGCCGCGCCCCCAGTCCTCGCGTTCGTAGTCGAGACCGATTTCATGGCAGGTCCACAGCACCTTGCGGACATTGATGGAATTGCTGCGGCCGAGAATGCGGAGCATGGCGGCTTCCTCGCGGTGGGGAAACGGCCAGTATAATCCGATTCATGCCGGATGATTATTTAGTCGGCGCCTGCCGCGCCGAATATCCGCAAACCGCCGCTAGGCCTCCTCCAGCCCCGCCCTTAGCAGTCGGGCGTGCAGCACCATGTTCTCCAGCGCCAGCCGCGCGGTGGCGGCCAGGTAGACCATCATCCGCTTGGCTTCGTCCGGCTCTTCGGCACGGAACACCAGTTCGCGCTCCAGCAGCGAATCGACGATCAATTCGCGCAGGTTTTGCTCGTCGAACGGCAGGTCGGCGTAATCGATCGGGTCCTCCGACTCCACGTCCTCCACCAGGCACAACAGGCTTTCGCGACTAAGCATGTCCATGGTTCCCTCCCGCGTGACGGCCCGGCGGGCCCTTGATTCAGTGTAGCCGCTCGCGCGTTGGCGCTACACTTGGCAACCCCGCAGCCGACGATCACACCCATGCGCAAAGCCGAACGCCTGTTCCAACTGGTCAACCTGATCCGCGCCCGCCAGCCCATCACCGCGGCGGAGCTGGCCGAGCGGCTGAGCGTGTCGGTGCGCAGCATCTACCGCTACATCGACGATCTGTCGGTCAACGGCATCCCGGTGTACGGCGAGGCCGGCGTCGGCTACCGGCTGGACGAAAACTTCGAACTGCCGCCGCTGACGCTGAACTCGGCCGAGCTGGAAGCGCTGACGCTGGCGATGGACATGCTGTCGCGCGCGGTGGGCAACGACCTGAGCCGAGCGGCGCAAAGCCTGCTGGCCAAGATCTACGCCAGCCTGCCCGACGCGCGCGCCAGCGACGGCGGAGGCGAGGTGCTGGCCTTCACCGAGCCGTTCGACGACGCGCACAAGGCGCGCTGGGACCAGCTGCGCCTGGCCATCTCCGAGCGCGCGGCGCTGGACATCGACTATTTCAGCCTGGCGCAGGCCCGCACCCGGCGCACGGTGTTCCCGCTGGGCCTGCTGTACTGGGGCGGCAAGTGGACGCTGGTGGCGTGGTGCGGCCTGCGCGGCGACTACCGCAGCTTCCGCGTCGACCTGATCCAGGCGCTGCGGCGGACCGAATCCTCGCCGCCGCCATCGCACGCCAGCCTGGCCGACTACCTGCGCCGGCAGCAGCAGGCGTGGCGGCGCGAGCATGCCACTGACAATACGCTGTCAGCAGGGGCATTCTAAACTGTCGCATGGGCGCGGCAGTCTGAACCATTCCGCCGCCCGCAACGAAAGGAAAACCATGCTTTCCCATCCCTTCTGCGTCCGGCTCGCCGTGCAGGATGCCGGCGCCACGCTGGACTTCTTCGAGTCGCTCGGCTACGAAGTCGTCCGCGACAGCCTCTCCCGGCACGAAACCGTGTACGCAGTCCGCGAGGGCGGCGCCACGCTGTTCACCGTGCAGCCGCGCGCGGGCGCCTGCGCCTTCCTGCCGCGCCCGGCATCCAGCCTGTCGCCGGCCAGCGCCATCTTCTACCTGCGCGTCGACGACATCTTCGCCAAGCTGGACCAGGCGGGCGACAAAATAGACATCATCGCCAGGTACGAGGACGACCACTGCCGGATCTGCTACTTCCCGGACCCGGACGGCCACGTGTTCGCCTTCATCGAGCGGGAAGAAGAGGAAGCCGCGTGACCTCATGCGCTATGCTTCAGGCATGAACGCGATCCCTATTCCCTCCCTGCCGCTGCTGCTGTCATTGGAGGAAGGCGTATGGCGGGCCTTCGTGGCCGGCGACGCCGATGCCGACGCCGCGCTGCTGGACGACGACTTCGTCGGCGTCTACGCCAGCGGCTTCTCCAACCGGGACCAGCACGTCGCGCCGCTGCGCGCCGGCCCGGCCGCCGTCCGCTACCAGCTGGACCAGGCGCGGCTGGTCTGGACCGCTCCCGGCGCCGGCCTGCTCAGCTACCGCGCGCAATGGCTGCGCCCCAACGCCGAACAGGAGGAAACCATGTACATCTCCTCGTTGTGGCTGCACCGGGACGGCCAGTGGCGCAACCTGTTCAGCCAGGACACCCCAGTCCCATAGTCCAGGCCCTGCGCGGCGCGGCTTCACGCGGCGCGATCATGCGCGTTGACAGAAATGGCGGCTTATCCACAAAGCCCGCCAATCCTCTCGTTTATCCACAGCCATCGCCGATGGCATGAGGCCACTCCCAGACTGGCCAAGGAGACCGTCCATGCGCATGTCCCGCTCCACCCTCCTCGCCCTGCTAGCGCTGAGCGCCGCGCCGCAGATCCACGCCGCGGCCTGCACCTCCAACGCCAATGTCCAAACCAGCGCCAAGTCCGACGCCGACAACCGCGCGGCCGGCGGCAAGGGCGGCCACGTCGGCCTGCACATGAAAAACGCGGCGCTGCCGCTGCCGCCCAGCGGCGCGCAAAGCCAGATCGACAAGTCGGTGTTCGAAAACTGGGCCGCGTTCAAGCAGTCCTTCGATAAATGGAGCAAGGACACCACCAAGCCGCACGTCAACTGCGGCACCAGCGGCGGCCCCAAGGACATCGTCGACGCCGGCCTGGTCGGCGTCACCCAAGGTTGGAAATGCACCAAGGCCGGCGACAACGGCCTGTGCGAAACCTGGCAGAAATTCACCCCGGTCAAGGTCTGCTTCTGGTATTACAACGCGCCCGGCAGCGGCGGCACCGCCGGCAAATGGTTGCTGAACACCGCCTATCCGTCGCTGAACGCGGATTGTTCCTGACGCCTTGTCCCCCGTCATGGCCGGCATGCTGCCGGCCGCGGCCGCTCTGCTAGAATGACGGCTTCGACTCTCCATTTCCCCTCCATGCGCAGCCGCCTCTCCGCCGTCGTCGCCAGTTGGCCCTTCCTGATCTCGCTTCTGCTGTTGCTGGCCAACGACTGGTGGCTGAAACCAAGCCATCCGGGCTGGCTCAGCGGCAAACTGTCCGATTTCGCGGGCCTGATGCTGATCGGCCTGCTGCTGCAGGCTGCCTGGCCGCGCCGCTTTCTGGCGTCGGCCGCCGGCCTGGCGCTGGCCTGGCTGTGGTGGAAAAGCCCCATATCGACGCCGGCGATCCAGTCCTTCAACACCGCGCTGCCGTTCGCCATCGCCCGCACCGTCGACTACGGCGACCTGATCGCGCTGTGGGTACTGCCGCTGTGCCGGCTGGCCTGGCTGCGGCATGAGCGGATGGCCGCGCTGCCGGCGGCCGCGCGCCGCTGGTTGGCGCC
>NZ_JAJOHV010000017.1 GCF_021129175.1 Chromobacterium piscinae
TGGCGCGCCGGCTGGCCGCCGCGCTCGCCCGCCGCGCGCCGCTGTGGCCGGCGCTGACGCCGGACCTGCAGGAAGCGGCCGAAATCAGCGCCCGAATGGCTTTCCACAAGCTGGACCAGGCCTTCGCCGACGATCAGGGCCAAGTGCTGTCCGGCCAGGGCTGGCGGCTGGCCTGGAACATGAGTCAGGAGCTGGCGCCGTCGCCGCTGTTCCGCACCGTGGAGCTGAGGCCGGCTCCGCGCGCCGCGCTGGCCCGCATCCTGCGCCCCTGGCGCACCCATCTGCAAAGCTGCGGCCTGATCGCGCCCGCCGTCCGGCTGCCGGAGCTGAGCCGCGCGCTGTTGGCCGCCGGCGTCAGCCGCGTCGCCCCGGACGGCCGCATGCACGACGGCTACCACGGCGAACCCCACGACGGCGTCTATGCGCTGCAGCGGCTGTCGCGCCGGGTATCGGTGAGCCTGGACGCCGCCGCGCTGCCCGGCCACGCCCACCTGGACGCGCCGCCGGCCGAGCCCGAGGGCCTGGCCGCGCTGCCGGTGATGGACAAGGCCGCCTTCCAGAGCCAGCCCGCCAACGGCAAGGCCCAGCTGTTCTTCCGCAGCGGCGGCAGCAGCGGCGCGCCCAAGCTGGCCGGCTTCAGCTACCGCGACTACCACCGCCAGATGCGCGCCGCCGCCGACGGCCTCTTAGCCGCCGGCCTGAACCCGGCCACCGACCGCGCGATGAATCTGCTGTACGGCGGCAAGCTGTACGGCGGCATGCTCAGCTTCTTCACCATTCTCGACCACATGGGCGTCGCCCAGTACCCGATGGGCGGCCCGTCCGACGACGACTTCAGCGAGATCGCCCACTTCATCGTCGAGCAGAAGATCAACACCTTGATCGGCATGCCGGGCACGCTGCACCGGCTGTTCGAATGCGAGAACAAGCTGCTGCGCCGCTACGGCGGCGTGCGCAAGGTGTTCTGCGGCGGCGAGCACATCAGCGACGGCCAGCGCGCCTACATCGGTAGCTTCGGCGTGGAGCTGATCCGCTCGGCGATGTACGGCTCGGTGGACGCCGGCCCGCTGGGACACGCCTGCCCGCACTGCGCCGACGGCGAGTTCCACCTGCTGGCCGAGACCCAATGGCTGGAAGTGCTGGACATGGACAGCGACCAGCCCGCCGCCTCCGGCGAGTCCGGCCGCCTGGTGTTCACCTCTCGCGAGCGCGAAGCGCAGCGGGTGGAACGCTACGATCTGGGCGACCTGGGCCAGTGGCTGGACGGCGGCTGCGCCTGCGGCCTGGCCGCGCCGCGCTTCCGCCTGACCGGCCGCCACGGCGCGCTGCTGCGGGTGGGCACCATCTTCGTCAACCCGGCCGCGCTGACCGAAAAGATCGGCCTGCCGATGCAATGGCTGGTCGACAACGCCGACAACGGCGGCGACCGCATCCAGCTGCTGGCCGACGGCGACCCGTGGGCGATACGCGGCCGGCTGCTGGAAGAGCCGATACTGAACGAAGTGGTCGGCGGCGGCCTGCTGCAACTAGACGTGGCCGCCACCCCAGCCGCCGAATTCCGCCGCCATCCCCACAGCGGGAAAACCCCGCTGGTGCTGGACCTTAGACGATGAAACCCGGCCGGCGCCGCGGCGCCGGCATGTACACACATAATCATGAATCCGAAACTGATATCGCTGGTCGAACACGCCCGCAACCATTCGCCGCACTACAACGCGCTCTACCATGGCCTGCCCGCCGAAGGCTGGCGTCTGTCCGACCTGCCGCCGGTCGATCCCGCCGTCTACTGGTGGGACTCGCAGGACCTGTCGCGCTGGCCGGCGCTGACCGCCGCCCCGGTCGACGGCCACGTGTTCAAGACCGGCGGCTCCACCGGCGACGGCAAGCTGTCGGTGTTCAGCCGCGATGAATGGCAAGCCTTCGTCGCCGCCTTCGGCGCCGGCCTCGCCCGCCAGCTGCGACCCGGCGACCGCGTCGCCAATCTGTTCTTCGCCGGCGACCTCTACACCAGCTTGCTGTTCATCCACGGCGCGTTGTCGCATTCGCCGGCGCCGGTGCTGGAATACCCGTTCACCTGCAATGTCGACAACGACGCGCTCGCCGGCGCGATCCGCAGCCACCGCATCAACGTGCTGGCCGGCGTGCCGGCCCAGCTGCTGCGCTTCGCCCACCATCTGGAAGAACAATCGCGGGCGCTGCCCGAGGTGGAGACCGTGCTGTACGGCGGCGAAAGCCTGTTCGGCGAACAGATCGCCTTGCTGAAGCAGGTGTTCCCGCTGGCCCGGATCGGGTCGGTCGGCTGCGCCAGCGTCGATGCCGGCCTGATCGGCTACGCCGACCCGGACTGCGCGCATGGCGAACACCGGGTATTCGATGAGGACAGCGTCGTCGAGATCGTCGACGAGGACAGCGGCGAGCCGATAGAGGAACCCGGCCGGCGCGGCCTGCTGCTGGTGACCAATCTGCAGCGCCGGCTGATGCCGGTGATCCGCTACCCCAGCGGCGACCTCGCCTGCTGGCGCGAAGCGCCCGGCCCCAACCGCAAGTTCGCGCTGCTGGGCCGGGCCGGCAACGGCCACCGCGTCCGCGTCGGCACGCTGTCGCTGTTTCCGGATGAGCTGGGCCGCGCGCTGGGCGAACTGCACGAACTGCTGGGCTGGCAATTGGACATCTCGCGCGAGGACGGCCGGGACCGGCTGGTGCTGCTGCTGGCGGCGCGCGCGCCATTGGATCTGGAGCGGATGCGCCAGGCGCTGCTGGCCAAGCAGCCGGCGATCGCCGAGCTGTGCCAAGCGGAGCGGCTGAGCTTGGCGCTGCGCCAGACCACGCCGGAAGCGATGTGCACCCATCCGCGCTCCGGCAAGCTGATGCGGGTGGTAGACAGGCGCGACTACCAGCCGGCGGAGGCGACCGCATGAGCGCCCGCCATCCCCACGCCGCCTGGGCGCGCGATTACCTGCCAACCGACGCCGCCGACATCAGCGCGCTGTTCCGCGCCGTCTACGGCGATCACTACGTCTACGCCGACGTCTACCTGCCCAGCCAAATCCAGCAACGCAACGCCAGCGGACAATGGCGCTCGGCGGTGGCGGTGCGCGACGGCCGGCTGCTGGGCCATGCGACGCTGTGGCTGGACCCGTCCCGGCCGGGCCAGGCGGAGCTGGCGCTGAACGCGGTGCACCCGGACGCGCGCGGCCAGGGCATCGCCAGCCTGCTGGGCCGCCACTTGCGGGCCATGGCCGCCAAGCTCGGCATCGCGCTCTTGACCATCAAGCAGGTGTGTTCGCACCCGCAAAGCCAGTACGTCGCCGGCGCGCTCGGCTTTCACAACACCGCGCTGTTGCTGGATTACGTCGATTCGCCGTTCGGCAAGCCGGAGCCGGAAAGCATCGTGTTCGGCTGCCTGCCGCTGCAGCCTCGGCCGTTGCCGCAACTGGCCTGGCCGGCGGAGTGGGAAACCTGGCTAGTGCCACTGCGCCAGGCATTCGGAGAGGGGGAGCATGCGCCCGCCGGCGCGGCCTTGCCCGGCCTGGCGCTTGCGCGCCACGGCCAAAGGCTGGAACTGACCTCGCAACAGCCGACCGAAGCGCGGCTGGCCGAAATCGCCGCACTGCCGGCCGGCCAACTGATCTATCTGAAGCTGCCGGCCGCAACGGAAACGCTGGCGCGGCGGATCCAACTGCAGAATGCCGGCTTCCGCTTCGGCGGACTGCTGCCGGCGCCCGCCGGCGGCTGGCAGTTGCTGTGGCTGCGCGGCCTGTCCAGGCAGGACATCCGCTTCTGCGACGAACAGGCCGAACGACTGTACCGGCTGAACGGTTAAGCCAAGACGCGCCGACCCGGGCTGCGCACTAGGCACAGCAAGGAGGCGCAACGCCGGATCAGAGGTTTTGCTCGCGGCCCGGCAGCGGCTCCAGCTTGACCGCGGTGCCATAGCACAACACCTCGGTCAGCCCGGTCATCACCTCAGTGGCGTCGTAGCGCATGCCGATCACCGCGTCGGCCCCCAGCGCCTGCGCGTGCTGGCACATTTCTGCGTAGGTTTCCGAGCGGGCCCGCTCGCATAAGCTGGTATAGATGGTTATATTGCCGCCGAACAACGACTGCAGGCCGCCAAAGAAATTGCCGACCAGCGAGCGCGAACGCACGGTGATGCCGCGCACCACGCCCAGGTTAGCGCTCACCCGATAGCCGGGCAGTTCGAAAGCGGTGGTGACCATCTTGGCTGGCAGCATGGATTTCTCCCTGGTAAGTTGAAGAGACCGGCCGCTCAGGCGGCAGCCCTCTCGCGCCCGGCGCGGAAAGCGCCGTCGTCCAGCACCGGCACGCAGGCGCTGAGGTTCAGCTGCGCGGCCAGAGCGATGTCGTCCTGGAAGCCGCGCGCGACCAGCTCCGCGCCAGAGGCTGTGTATTGCAGCTGGCGCTCCAGATCATTGCGGGCCAGTTCAAACGCCGCCTCTGCCGCCAGCGCTTCCGGCGACTTGCTGCGGCGCAGGCGCTGGATGATGGCGCCGGCGCCGATGAAGTCTTCATAGGCGAAGCGCAGCCGTCCGTCCGCTTCCAACTCGCCGGCGGCCACCAGCAACACGTCGCCGCCCATCGTGTCAAGATAGTCGGCCACCGCGGCCGCATTGCGCAGGCAGGCGGCGATGGTGCTCTCCGACTCGCTGACCAGGCTCAGCGCCGCGCCGTTCTGCGAGGGCAGCACCAGCCGGCTGCCGGCCTTCAGCCTACACAGCGATGCCGGCGACAGCGAAGGCTGGTGATGGCTGCGTTCGGCGGCCAGTATTGCCTGCTGCTCGCTGGCGAAATCGGCGGCGCCGGTGGCCCTGAAACGGTAAGGCAACACCTCGGCGCCGTTGCCGCAGGCGATGTCGACGCTGGTGCCGAACGACAGCACGTCGACAATCACGCAATGGGCCGCCTGCGCGCTCAGATGCTGAACCGCCGGCAATCCCCATTGCAGACGCACGGAATATTCCTGTTGCGCGTAATGCATCCTACATCCCATCAAGATGGAACACCGCCAGCGGCTTGCGCCGGAGGCGGTGTTTCCGTTGATTCTTCGATACCGTCGCCGTCCTGGCCGCGACCTCTTGTCCCAGGCGTTCTGACGACGCCTTATTTCTTATAAGTAAGGTCCGAAGATTAACTACTAATGCGGGAAAGCTCAAAGAAAACCGGCTAAAAAACCGGGAAAAGCGTCAAAGCTGGCGTCAACGCTGATGAATTTCCAACACCGGCCCCATCAGCCCCGCTTCAGCATCAGCGTATATTCGCCGCCTCGCTCGCCGGCGCGAGCCGCCAGCCGCCCTTCGCCAGACAGTCCGGCAAAACCGCCGCTGCCGCTGCCGGGCAGCACCTGCAGCGCGGCGCGGGCACCGGTGGTCGGCGAGTATACGCCGTCATGGCGCAGCACAAAGCTGCCGCTCACTCCGTCCCAGACGCCAGTCACCCGTTCAAAGCCGGTGAAGATCACATCGCCGTCTGGCGACGTCGGGTACAGCAATTGGTATTCCAGCCTACCCTCGCCCGTCAGCGGGCCGGTCAATTCGTTGACGATGCTGGCGCGCTTAAGCTCGCCGGCGCCTTCGGTCTGCAGCAGGCTCTGTTCCTGCCACTGCCGGGTCTGGAACGCGCAGCCCAGCGCGACGACAAGATGGGCGCTCATGGTCAAACTCCTTTCTGAAGGTCACAGTTCAGCATAACAGCCGGAAAACAAAAACGCCGCCAACCCTGAGGCTGGCGGCGCATGCGCGGGCGATGCGGCGGGGTCAGGCCAACAGGCAGGATGCCTGGGTCTCCTCGCTCAGGCGGCGCAGCTTGGGCACCTCCTGCGCGCAGCGCGCCTCCGCCTGCGGGCAACGGGTGCGGAACACGCAGCCGGACGGCGGGTTGATCGGGCTGGGCAGATCGCCCTGCAGGATCTGGATGGTCTTGTTCTTTTCCAGCTTCGGATCCGGCACCGGGATCGCCGACAGCAACGCGCGGGTGTACGGGTGCGAGGGCACGTCGTACAGCGCGTGCTTCTGCGCCAGTTCCATCTCGCGGCCCAGGTACATCACCAGGATGCGGTCGGAGATGTGCTTGACCACCGCCAGGTCGTGGGCGATGAAGATCAGCGCCAAGCCCATCTCGCGCTGCAGCTCTTTAAGCAGGTTGATGATCTGCGCCTGGATCGACACGTCGAGCGCCGACACCGGCTCGTCGCAGATGATCAGCTTGGGCTCCAAGATCAGCGCGCGGGCGATGCCGATGCGCTGGCATTGGCCGCCGGAGAACTCGTGCGGATAGCGGTTGATCATCTGCTCGCGCAGGCCCACCTTGCGCATCATCGCCTTGACGCGCTTCATCACCTCGTCGGCCGACAGCTCCGGCTTGTGCACGCGCAGCGGCTCGCCGATGATTTGGGCGATGGTCATCCGCGGATTCAAGGATGCCAGCGGATCCTGGAAAATCATCTGGATGTCCTTGCGGACGGCCAGCCAGTCTTTGTCCGCCCCCTTGCGCAGGTCCTTGCCCATCCACACGATCTCGCCGTCGGTGGCCGGGATCAGGTTGAGGATCGCGCGGGACAGCGTGGACTTGCCACAACCGGACTCGCCGACCACGCCCAGCGTCTCGCCGGCGTACAGGTCGAAGCTGACGCCGTCGACCGCCTTCAACGTTTTCTTGGGGCTCCACGGCCAGGCGTCTCCGCCCTTGACCTGGAAATGCACCTTGACGTTGCGTACCGACAGAATGGGTTGCTTGTTGTCAGGCATGGGTCACCTCCTCGGCGGCTTTGACCAGTTCCTCCGCCGGCTTGTGACAGGCGCGCAGAATCTGCGGGTTGAGCGGATTGGCCGCCAGCGGCGGCAGATCGCTGGCGCAGCGCGCGCTGGCGTGCACGCAGCGCTCGCTGAACGGGCAGCCCTTGGGCATGCTGGCCATATTGGGCGGATTGCCCGGGATGCTGATCAGCGCGGAATCATCGTGATCCAGCCGCGGCAGCGCGCCCAAGAGGCCGATGGTGTAGGGATGGCTCGGGTGGTAGAAGATGTCGTCGGCGCGGCCGTACTCCATCGCGCGGCCGCCGTACATCACCAGCACGTTCTCGCACAGGCCCGCCACCACGCCCAGATCGTGGGTGATCATGATGATGGCGGTGCCGAAATCGCGCTGCAGATCCTTCAGCAGCGACAGGATCTGCGCCTGCACAGTGACGTCCAGCGCGGTAGTCGGCTCGTCGGCGATCAACAGCTCCGGCTCGCACAACAACGCCATCGCGATCATCACCCGCTGACGCATGCCGCCGGAGAACTCGTGCGGATACATATTGATCCGGCGCGCGGCCTCTGGGATGCGCACCGCGTCCAGCAACTCGATCGCGCGCTTTTTCGCGTCGCGGCGGCTCATGCCCTTATGCAACTCCAGCACCTCGGTCATCTGCCTCTCCACCGTCAGGTAGGGATTCAGCGAGGTCATCGGGTCCTGGAAAATCATCGACACGCGGTCGCCGCGGATGCGGTTGAGGTCGCGGGTCGGCAGCGTCAGCAGGTTCTGGCCGTGGAACAGCGCTTCGCCGCTGGCCTGGCCGTTCTTGGCCAACAGGCCCATCATCGCCAGCATGGTCTGGCTCTTGCCGGAGCCGGACTCGCCGACGATGCCCAGGGTCTGGCCCTTGTTCAGCTCGAAGCTCACGCCGTTGACGGCGTTGACCACGCCGTCGTTGGTCTGGAACTGAACCCCGAGGTTGTTGACTTTCAAAATGCTCATGGCTTGCCTCGTCTATCCTGGGGTCAGCGGTCTTTCGGGTCCAGCGCGTCGCGCAGGCCGTCGCCGATGTAGTTGGCGCAGTAGAGCGTCAGCGACAGCATGCCGGCTGGGAACAGCAGCATCCAGGGCTGGCTCTCCATCGCTTTGGTGCCATCGCCGATCAAGACGCCCCAACTGGTCATCGGCTCCTGCACGCCCAGGCCGAGGAAGGACAACACCGACTCGGTCAGAATCACGCCCGGCACCGTCACCGTGGTGTAGATCACCACGATGCCCAGCAGATTGGGCACGATGTGGCGGAAGATGATGGTGGGGGTGGAAACGCCGATCGCATGCGCGGCCTCGATGTACTCCTTGGAGCGGATGGCCAGCGTCTGGCCGCGCACCACGCGCGCCATGTCCATCCAGCCCAGGATGGTGATGGTCAGCACCACCAGGTAGAACTCTCGGCCCAGCAGAGTCACCATCAGGATGGCGATCAGCAGGTAGGGCACCGCGTACATCATGTCGACGACGCGCATCATCGCGTTGTCCACCTTGCCGCCGAGGAAGCCGGCGGTGGCGCCCCAGATCACGCCGATCAGCACCGCGGCGATGGTAGCCAGCGCGCCGACCATCAGCGAGATGCGGCCGCCGATCAGCGTGCGCACCAACAGGTCGCGGCCCAGTTCGTCGGTGCCGAACAGATGCAGGTTCTGGAAGGTCGGCGCCAGGCTGATCGCGTCCCAGTCGGTGTCGGCATAGCCGTGCGGCAGCAGCATCGGTCCGAAGATACAGGACAGGGTGATCAGGCTCAGGATCACCAGGCTGACCACTGCGGCCTTGTTGCGGAGAAAGCGGACGCGGGCGTCGCGCCAGGGGCTGCGGCCTTCGGTCGCCGCTTCGGCGAGGCCGCTTTCCAGCGCCGCGACAGCCGCGGCTTGTTTGGTCTTCATCATTGCGGAGTCCTCCTCAATAACGGATCTTGGGGTCGAGCATGGCGTAAGCCAAGTCGACGAGGAGGTTGAACACCACGGTGATCACGGTCACCAGCACCACCAGGCCCAACACCAGCGTGTAGTCGCGGTTGGAGGCGCCGTTGACGATCAGCTTGCCCAGGCCCGGCAGCGAGAAGATCGACTCCGTCACCACCGCGGAGGTGATGGACGAGATCGCCAGCGGCCCCAGCAGCGTCACTACCGGCATCAGCGCCGGTTTCAGCGCATGGCGCAGCACGATGGTGCGCAGCGGCAAGCCCTTGGCGCGGGCGGTGCGGATGAAGTTGCTGTTCATCACCTCGATCAGGCTGCCGCGCATCACGCGGCCGATGGTGGCCACGTTGATGAAGGTGAGCAGCGCGACCGGCAGCACCATGTACTGGATGGAAAAGTCATCCCAACCGCCGGACGGCAGCCAGTGCAGCAGCATCGAGAAGATCAGCACCAGCACCGGGCCGATGATGAAGGACGGGAAGGCGCTGCCCATATTGCCGACCAGCATCACCAGGTAGTCGATGGCGCTGTTCTGGCGCAGCGCGGCGATGGTGCCGAGCAGCACGCCGATGAACAGCGAGATCACGATGGCGCTGCCGCCGATGGCGGCGGACACCGGCAGCGCGTGGGCCACCAGGTCGTTGACGCTCCAGTCCGCGTAGCGGAACGACGCGCCCAGGTCGCCATGCAGCAGACTGTTCAGGTAATAGAGATACTGCTTCCACAACGGCAGGTCCAGATGGTATTTGGCCTGCAGATTGGCCAGCACCTCCGGAGAAATCTTGCGTTCGCCGTCGAACGGACCGCCAGGGGTCAGGTGCAGCAGCAGATAACAGACCGTCGTGACGGCCCAGACGGTTGGTATGGTGACCAACACGCGGCGAAGAGTATAAGACCACATCGCTTGAAACTCCCGATCGCCAGCCCGGGGCGGCGGCAGGCAGCCGCCGACCTCCCCCGGAGGGCGAGAACACCACAATCATCGGCCGGTTGCCCTTGCGGCGCAACCGGCCTCGTCACGCGGCCAAACGCCGCGCTTTCACGCTTAGTGCTGAACGATGTACAGGTACTTGCTGCGGTAGCGGTCTACCGGATTCTTCAGCGAGTAGCCGCCGACGTACGGCTTCACCAGGCGCGGCAGCGTGTACTGCAGCACCGGGATCATCGGATAGTCGTCCATCACCAGCTTGGTGGCCTGGGTCAGCAACTGGGCGCGCTTGGCCGGATCGGTGGACTCGTTGCCCTGTTTGATCAGCTCTTCGGCCTTCTTGTTGCAGTTGAAGTTGTCGTTCTGGGTATTGCCGCACTGCACCAGCGCCAGGAAAGTGGTGGCGTCGTTGTAGTCGGCCAGCCAGCCGTTGCGGGCCACCTGGTAATCGCCGTCATGGCGCTTCTTCAGGAATACCTTGAACTCGGTGTTGTCCATCGAGGTGTTCAGGCCCAGCTTGGACTTCCACTCGGACGCGACGAAGATCGCCATCTTCTTGTGATAGTCGCTGGTATTGTAGGACAGCTTCAGCGTGGTGCCCGGCTTCACGCCGGCCTGGGCCAGCAGCTTCTTGGCCTCGTCCACGCGCTTGGCCATCGGCCATTTCGCCCAATCGTAGGTGGTCGGCTGCGCGCCGTGCACGCCCTTGACCATCACGCTGTAAGACGGCTGCTGGCCGTCGGCGGTGATCTTCTGCGCCAGCAGATCGCGGTCAACCACCATGGACAGGGCCTTGCGCACGCGCACATCCTTCATCAGCGGATCGCGGTTGTTCAGGCTGTAGTAGCGCAAGCCGAGAATGGTGTTGTTCTTCAAATCCTTGGGCATATCGCTTTTCAGCTTGGCGAAGGTGCCCGGCGGGATTTCATAAGTCATGTCGGTCTGGCCCGACAGGTAGAGCTTGTTGTCCGCGTTCTGGTCTTCGATCGGCAGGAAGCTGACCTTCGTCAGTTGCACGTTCTTGGCGTCCCAGTACTGCGGGTTCTTTTCGATGACGACCTTGCTGTTGACCTGCCAGTCTTTCAGCACGAAGGGGCCGTTGGAAACCATCTTGCCCGGCTTGGTCCAATCCTTGCCGTACTTGTCGATCACAGCCTTAGGCGCCGGGCCGAGCTGGGCGTTGGACATCAGTTCGGGCAGGTAGGACACCGGGAAGGCGGTCTTCACTTCCAGCGTGTATTTGTCCAGCGCCTTCACGCCGATGGCGGAAGTCGGCTTCTTGCCGGCGACGACTTCCGGGCCATTTTCGAAGAAGATGCCGAAAGTGCCGGCGTACGGGGCGGCCAGCTTGGGATCGACCAGGCGGCGGATGCCGTAGACGAAGTCGTCGGCGGTGACGATGCTGCCGTCCGACCATTTAGCGTTCTTGCGCAGATGGAACACCCAGGTGGTGGGTCCGGTCTGCTTCCAGGACTCGGCCACGCCCGGCACCAGCGTGCCGTCGTTGTCGGTGGCGGTCAGACCCTCGAACATGTCATGGGTGATGACGTTGGCGGGCACCCCTTCCACCACCATCGGGTCCAGCGATTCCGGCTCGGAGCCATTGGAGCGCACCAGTTCCTGCTTGGCGGCCAGCTTGACGCCTGCCGGCACCTTGGCGGCCAGCGCGGATCCGGAAGCCAGCGCCAATGCGACGGCGGCGGCGATCACCTGCAGCGATTGCTTGTTCGACATCTCTAATTCTCCTGATTCTGTAGCATCCCGCGTCAGGCGGGTTGTTCGAATTTTTTCACTCTATTGTATCCAGAGTGGGTCCGACGATTATGCGCAGAGGGTTTTGATTCCATCAAGCCCCTATCGGCACAATATGCTATTCATTTTTCTCAAAAAGGAAAATCTGTCCGACAATAGTCAAGTCAAGCAAATCAACGGCCTGCGCAGCTTCATCGTTTTATACTTATGGCATTTTGCCATGTGAAATATTATTGCCTGACCCAAGCAAAATTCATCCGAAGCGGAGACAATTACCTTCAAACCGCGTCAAAAAATAATTATTCCCTTATGAATAGAATAAAGACTTCCGGCTGATTTCAGACACCCTGCAGGACAAATAAAAAAAGCCGCCCAAAGGCGGCTGCGCGATCGCAGGCGAGGATCAGCCTCGCAGACGCCAGGCGATGCCTTCTCCGGCGCGCAAGGGCACCAGGCTGCCGCCCGGGTAGGCAAGCTCGGCCGGCACCGTCCAGCTTTCCTTGACCAGCTCGATCTTGCCGCCATTGGCCGGCAGGCCATAGAAAGCCGGGCCGTTCAGGCTGGCGAACGCCTCCAGCTTGTCCAGCGCGCCGGCGGCTTCGAAAGCCTCGGCATAGAGCTCTATCGCCGCGTTGGCGGTGTACATGCCGGCGCAGCCGCAGGCCGCCTCCTTGGCGCCCTTGGCGTGCGGCGCGCTGTCGGTGCCGAGGAAGAACTTGGCCGAGCCAGAGGTCGCCGCTTTGACCAGCGCCTGGCGATGCTGTTCGCGCTTGAGCACCGGCAGACAGTAATGGTGCGGGCGGATGCCGCCGACGAACAGCGCGTTGCGATTCATCAGCAAGTGGTGGGCGGTGATGGTGGCCGCGACGTTGGCCGGCGCGGCGGTGACGAACTCGGCCGCCTCGCGGGTGGTGATGTGCTCGAACACCACCTTCAACGTCGGCAGCTTGGCCAACAGCGGCTTCATCACCCGTTCGATGAACACCGCCTCGCGGTCGAATACGTCGATATCGGCGTCGGTGACCTCGCCGTGCACCAGCAGCGGCAAGCCGGTTTCAGCCATCGCCTCCAGCGCCGGCAGCGCCTTGAAGATATCGGTGACGCCGTGGTCGGAATTGGTGGTGGCGCCCGCCGGGTACAATTTGACGCCGTGGACGAAACCGCTGGCCTTGGCCAGGCGGATTTCCTCGGGACGGGTATTGTCGGTCAGGTACAGCGTCATCAGCGGCTCGAAGGCGCTGCCGGACGGGCGCGCGGCCAGGATGCGCTCGCGGTAGGCCGCCGCGGCGGCCACGGTGGTGACCGGCGGCTTCAGATTGGGCATCACGATGGCGCGGCCCATCTGGCAACAGGTGTCGGGCAGCACCGCGGCCAGCGCGGCGTCGTCGCGCAGGTGCAGGTGCCAGTCGTCGGGGCGGATCAGGGAAAGAGTCTGCATGGTGGATGGCTTGCCGTAACGATGGATAAAACAATGGCGATGGAAAACCATCGCCAGGAATGTCTACTTGCGCCGGAGCACCATCCGGAACTTGCCTTCGCCGGTGGTGGTCGATTCCAGCAGGCCGTTGCCGGTCTGGCGGCAGAAGGCTTCAAAGTCCTTGGGCGCGCCCGGATCGGTGGCGATCACTTCCAGCACCGCGCCGCTGTCCATATCGGCCAGCGCCTTCTTGGCGCGCAAGATCGGCAGCGGGCAATTCAGGCCGGAAAGATCAATATGCTTGTCGGGAGTCATGGGCCGGGTATCCTTCAGCCATATCAGGTTACAATGAATCACATGGCGGCCGGCCGCGCAAACCGGCGGGCCGCAGCCGTATAGTTTACGCCAGTCGTCAAGCCTTACCCAAATCGGTCACCGCAATATGTGCATCCTCGCTTTCGCCTACAAAACGCCGGGCATGGGCCAGCTGGTACTTTTGGCCAACCGCGACGAATACTACGCCCGCCCCGCCGAGCCGCTGGACTGGTGGCCGGAATACCCCCATACCCTGGGCGGCCGCGACCAGCAATCCGGCGGCGGCTGGCTGATGGTGGACGGCCGCAACCGCATCGCCGCCGTCACCAACTTCCGCGACGGTTTCCCGCCCAAGGCAGAGCGCTCCCGCGGCGAACTGGTGCAGCGCTTCGTCACTGGCGACGATGATCCCTTCGCCTTCGCCGACTGGCTGCGCGAGGAGTGCCATCGCTACGGGCCGTTCAACCTGCTATTCGGCACCACCTCGGATCTGTTCTTCTTCCACAGCCCCGGCCGGCAGATCGCCCGCGTCACGCCTGGCATCCACACGCTGTCCAACGCCACGCTGGACACGCCGTGGTTCAAGTGCCAGCGGCTGGCGGAGCGCCTGGGCGATTTCGGCCGCCCGCCGACCGAGGAGCAGGCCTACGCCGCGCTGTCCGATCCGACGCCGGCGGGCCCCGGCCATCTGCCCAATACCCGCATCGGCCTGGCGCTGGAAAAAACGCTGTCGCCGATCTTCATCCAGGGCCGCGACTACGGCACCCGCGCTTCGATGCTGTTGACGGTGTCCAGCCGCGGCGATATCAGTTTTTCCGAACTGAGCTGGGGCCTGGCCGGCCGCGAAACCGGCCGCCGACATTACAACCTGCGCGCCGGACAGGCGCGCTGACGGAGCATCCGCATTTGAAAGCCATCGCAACCACCCTGCCGGCGCTGCTGGCGCTGTGCCTGAGCCTGCCCGCGCTTGCCGGCAGCGACAGAATCAACAAGAACATCGAATTCCAGGAAGAGCAGCCCTGGGCCGAACAAGACTACGCGCTGCCCGACTATCCGCAGACGCCGGACTGGATAGAAGTGAAGCCGGACTGGCTGCAGCAGAACCGCTTCTTCGTCGACGCCAAGACGCTCAGCGTGGGCGGCGACGGCGTGGTGCGCTTCGTCAGCCGCGTGCTCACGCCCAGCGGCGTGGAGAACCTCAGCGCCGAGGGCATCCTGTGCAAGAACAACCAATACAAGGCCTACGGCTTCGGCGACAGCATCAACCATCGCTGGATCGCGTCGATGCGGCCGCAGTGGCTGGCGATCAACGGCACCGACAAGCTCAGGCGCGAACTGCGCGAGCTGATGTGCCCCTCGCACAGCGCGCCGCGCGATGCCGCCCAGGCGATCGCCTCGCTGCGCGGCGCGCGTTGACGCCATGATCGACGCCTGCGACGGATGTTCTAAGATGAAACATCTGTCTTGCATTCGCGTAGGCGCCGATGGATCAGCAAACTCTGCAGGAAAATCGGGAAAGGGAATGGGTTAAGCGGCTGTTCGAGCAAAAAGGCATTGATCCGCTCGACGTGAAATCGCTGAAGTGCCCAGCCCCCGATGTCGGCGTCTCGCTGTCGGATGGCCGCTGCCTGGCCATCGAAGTGACCGAGGTGCTGGCCGGCGAATATGCCCGCCGCAATGCGCGCAAGAAGGAAATCCAGCAGGCCCAGCAGGCCGCCGGAGGCATAGGCTGGATGTTCACCCGGCCGGCCAACGCACTGGACGTCGCCTGCCGCATCGAGGCCAAGGTGGGCAAGGACTACCACGTGCCGAACGGCCATCAACTGCATCTGCTGCTGGCGGCCGGCACCGTCGAGCACGGCACGATGGCCTCCACCCTGCTGCTGTTCATTTCCATCCCGGAATTGAACCAGCTGACCCACGATATGCTGGAACGCTCGCGCTACCAGCATGCCTACCTGCACCTGCAGCTGGGCCGCGGGCTATACGAATGGAACCGCCGGGACCGTTGGCATGAAGTCCACCCGCCCAGTTGCCGCTCCGACGCCTATCCGCTGATACCGCAATTGAAGCTGCAAACCGGTATGTGACGCGATCTTGCGGCAGCCAGCCCTCGCCTGAGCCCAGATGATGATTGGCCTGTCGCGGCTCATCAAACCAAGGCATGCGCCCACAGAGCCCGCGCCTCCCCTTGCCGCTAAGGCTAACTCTCAGCCCGCCAGCCGCCGCTCTTGCCGCCGTCTTTCTCCAGCAGGCGGACGCCGGTGATCTCCATTCCGCGGTCCACCGCCTTGCACATGTCGTAGATGGTCAGCAAACCGACATTAACCGCGGTCAGCGCCTCCATCTCCACCCCGGTCTGCCCGTTGCACTCGGCGGTCACGGCTATCCGAACCATGGATTCTCCGTCCAGCAGCTCGAAGTCCACCGCCAGCCGCGTCAACGCGATCGGATGGCACAGCGGGATCAGGTCCCAGGTCTTCTTGGCCGCCATGATGGCGGCGACGCGGGCGATGCCCAGCACGTCGCCCTTCTTGTGGCCGCCGTTTTTCACCAGCGCGAACGTGGCCGGCAGCATGCGGATCGCGCCTTCGGCCACCGCGCGGCGGGCCGTGGCGGCCTTGCCGCCGACATCCACCATATGGGCCTGGCCGGCTGCGTCGAAATGGGTGAGTCGTGTCATGGCGTACCCTTCAAATGAAAACGCCCGCCGCGATCAGCGCAGCAGGCGGAAAATCAGCCAGAAGCAGGAAACAACAACCAGCAGGCCGGCGCTCCAGCGGGCGATGGCCAGCGCGCGGCGCAGGTAGCGGCGGTCATGGGTGAGGGAGAAGCACAACAGCGCCCAGCCTATCGCCAGCACCGTCGCCAACAGCCACAGCCGCCATAAGCCGAACACGGCCTCACTCCTCTGACGGCAACAGGTGGAAACTGGACGGCGCGTCCAAGGGATCGTCGAAACTGGCGAATTCCCAGGCGTCCGGCGTTTCCAGCAGCTTGCGCAACAGCTTGTTGTTCATCGCGTGGCCGGACTTGTGGCCGGAGAACGCCGCGATCAAGGGATAGCCTACAACGTAAAGGTCGCCGATCGCGTCCAGTATCTTGTGGCGGACGAATTCATCCGGGAAGCGCAGGCCCTCCGGATTGAGCACGTACTCGTCGTCGATCACGATGGCGTTGTCCAGGCTGCCGCCGCGGCCCAGGCCGTGGTTGCGCATGTACTCCACCTCGTGCATGAAGCCGAAAGTCCGGGCCCGGCTGATCTCGTCGGTATAGGAATGGTGGGCGAAGTCCACCTCCACCGTCTGCGGCGCGCGGTTGAACGCCGGATGGTTGAACTCGATGGACAAGGTGATCTTGAAGCCGTCGTGCGGGTCCAGCCGGACCCACACGCCGCGGTCTTCCACCATTACTGTCTGTTTGACGCGGATGAAACGCTTTTTCTTGGGCTGCTCCGCCACCCCAGCCGTCTGCAGCAGATAAAGGAACGGCGCGGCGGACCCATCCATGATGGGAATCTCCGCCGCCGTCACCTCGACGACCAGGTTGTCGATGCCGAAGCCGGCGAACGCCGACATCAGATGTTCGATCGTGCCGACACGCACGCCGGTGTCCGTCACCAGCGTGGAGGAGAGGCGCGTGTCGTTCACGAGCGAAGGTTCTACCTTCACGTCGACCGGCTCGGGCAAGTCGGTGCGACGGAAGACGATGCCGGTATCGGGCGGCGCCGGCAGCAGGGTGAGCTTCACCCGCTCGCCGGAATGCAGACCGACGCCCGTGGCGCTGATCGCTTGCTTCAGCGTGCGCTGCAGAATCATTTCAGGCTACTCAACCAGACGGGAAAACCCGATTCTAGCATAGCGCTCGGCCATGCTTTATTGATTGATTTGCTGACATGAATAGCGTTTATCTATCCGTATCCTCCGTTCAGTCCGCCTGCTTGCGCAGGAAGGCCGGGATGTCGTAGCTCTCGCTGACCTCGGGGTTGGAGAAATCCAGCGAGGGATTGGCGCGGCGGCGGCCGGTGCGCATGATGGCCGGCGCGTCCAGATCCTCGTAGTTCACCATTTCCACCGCGCGGTCGTCGGTGCCGGTCTTGACGATCTTGATGTACTCCGGACGATCCTCGTTGCGGACGGTTTTCTTCTGGCCCAGGCCGGTGGCGATCAGCGTCACGCGGATGGTGTCCTCCGGCATGTCTTCCACTTCGGCGGTGCCGAACTTGATCTGCGCGTCTTCGTCCGCGTACTGGCGGATGATGCCCATGATCTCGCGGTACTCGCTCATCTTCAGGCAACCCGGCGCGGTGGAGATGTTCACCAACACGCCGCGCGCGCCTTCCAGCGTGATGTTGTCCAGCAGCGGGCTGGCCACGGCCTGTTCGGCGGCCACGCGGGCGCGGTCGATGCCGGAGGCGTAGGCGGAACCCATCATCGCCAGGCCCATCTCGCCCATCACGGTGCGCACGTCGGCGAAGTCGACGTTGATCAGGCCCGGGCAAGTGATCACTTCGGCGATGCCGGCCACGGCGCCCTTCAGCACATCGTCGGCAGCGCGGAAGGCTTCGCGCATGGTGACGTCGTCGCCCAGCACTTCCATCAACTTCTCGTTGGGGATCACGATCAGCGAGTCCACGTGCTTCTTCAGGTCCTCGATGCCGTTTTGCGCCACTTTCAGCCGCTTGCCTTCATGATCGAACGGGCGGGTGACCACGCCCACGGTCAGGATGCCCATTTCCTTGGCCACTTCAGCCACGACCGGAGCCGCGCCGGTGCCGGTGCCGCCGCCCATGCCGGCGGTGACGAACACCATGTTCGCGCCGCGCAGGCTTTCGGCGATGCGCTCGCGGTCTTCCAGCGCCGCGCTGCGGCCCACTTCCGGGTTGGCGCCGGCGCCTAGGCCGCGCGTCAGATTGGTGCCCAGCTGCAGCTTCTGCGGGGCGCGGTTGCGCTGCAGGGACTGCGCGTCGGTGTTGGCGCAGATGAATTCCACGCCGTGCACATTGCCGGTGATCATGTTGTCGATGGCGTTGCAACCGCCGCCGCCGACGCCGATGACCTTGATGACGGCCGAGCTGGCCGTTTCCTGCATGACTTCAAAAACCATTCCGCTCATTTTCCTCTCCTCATCAAGATGAGCCATTCATTACTGCCTGGTACTACGCCCGAACAACCTTCAACACGCCGCCGGCACCTGCCGGCGGCACCGAATCCAATCAGAAATTGCTGCCGAACCACGCCTTCATCCGCGTGAACATCTGGCCCATGCCGGCCGACTCGGACTTCACCGGGCCGGCATAGCCCTGGATCTGGTCCTTGCCGTACAGCAGCAGGCCGACGCCGGTGGAAAAGCGCGGGGTCTTCACCACCTCGGCCAGGCCGCCGACGTACTTGGGCACGCCGACGCGCACCGGCAGGTGGAACACCTCCTCGGCCAGCTCCACCATGCCCGGCATCAGGCTGGCGCCGCCGGTCAGCACCATGCCGGACGACAACATTTCCTCGAAACCGCTGCGGCGCAGCTCCTGCTGCACCAGCTGGAACAACTCCTCGACCCGCGGCTCGACCACTTCGGCCAGCGTCGCGCGCGACATCTGGCGCGGGCCGCGCTCGCCCACGCCCGGCACTTCTATCATCTGCGCCGGATCGGCCATGCCCACCAAGGCCACGGCGTGCTGGATCTTGATGTCCTCGGCCTCCTTGGTCGGGGTGCGCAGCGCCATCGCGATATCGTTGGTGATCTGGTCGCCGGCGATCGGGATCACCGCGGTGTGGCGGATCGCGCCGCCCACGTACACGGCGATGTCGGTGGTGCCGCCGCCGATGTCGATCAGGCACACGCCCAGGTCCTTCTCGTCCTCGGACAGCACGGCGATGGCCGAGGCCATCGGCTGCAGCACCAGGTCGGACACTTCCAGGCCGCAGCGGCGCACGCACTTGGTCACGTTCTGGGCGGCGGACACCGCGCCGGTGACGATGTGCACCTTGGCTTCCAGCCGCACGCCGCTCATGCCCAAGGGCTCGCGCACGCCTTCCTGGCCGTCGATGCTGTATTCCTGGGTCAGGATGTGCAGCACCTGGTGGTCCGGCGGAATGGTCACCGCGCGCGCGGTCTCGATCACGCGGTCGATGTCCATCTTGGTGACCTCGCGATCCTTGATCGCCACCATGCCGTGCGAGTTCACGCTCTTGATGTGGCTGCCGGCGATGCCGACGAACACCTCGTGAATCTTGCAGTCGGCCATCAGCTCGGCCTCCTCCAGCGCGCGCTGGATCGCCTGCACGGTGGACTCGATGTTCACCACCATGCCGCGTTTCAAGCCGCGCGACGGGGTGTGCCCCATGCCGACGATGTTAAGCTGGCCGTCTTCCAGCACCTCGGCCACGATCGCCACGATCTTGGAGGTGCCGATGTCCAGGCCGACCAGCATGTTCTTGCTTTCCTTTGGTTTGCTCACCTGTCGCTCCAACGCCTAATCACTTGTTTCCCTTGGCCGGCGGCGCCTTGTAGTCGGGCATCCGCACGGCGAATCCATTCGGATAGCGCAGGTCGACGTATTCGATGTGATACGGCAACCGCGCCAACTCGCTCTTCCAGTAAGTGGCGAAGCGCTCAGCGCGCGCCGCCACGTCATTACGTCCCAGCTCCAGCTGCAGCTGGTTGTCCAGCACCACTTTCCACGCCCGCCGCGACGACAGCCACAGTTCCCGCGGCGCCAGGCCCGACGGCTGCAAGGTCTGGCGCATCTGCGTCAGCATCGCCGTCATGTCCTTCTCGGCGCCCGCCGGTCCGAAAAACACCGGCAGCTTGGCGTCGCTGGCCGCGTCGAAACGCTCGCCGCGGGTATTGACCAGACCGTTCTCCCCCCAGCGCGCCAGCGCTACATGCTCCTCCACGGTGATATCCAGCGCGTCCGGCCAGCGCCGTCTCACCTGCGCGTCGCGCACCCACGGCAATTTGCCGAAGGCGGCGCGCGTCTTGTCGATATCCAGCGTGAAGAAGGTGCCGGACAGCTCATGTTCCGCGATGAACTTCAGCTGCTCGGCCGTCACCCGGTTCATGTCGCCCTGAATCCGTATCTTCTTCACCGGGAACACCGGCGCGTGCGTCAGCCAGAATCCCCCCGCGTACAGCAGCATCAGCGCCGTGGCGCCCAGCATCAGATTGGCCAGGCCCCTGAGCAGCCGATGGTTATCCCACATGCACCGTATCCAATACCTTCAGACACAGGTCCTCGTAAGCGATGCCCTCCACCTTGGCCGCCATCGGCACCAGGCTGTGGCTGGTCATGCCCGGGCTGGTATTCGCTTCCAGCAGGTAGATCTCGCCCGCCTCGTCCATCAGGAAATCCACCCGGCTCCAGCCGCGGCAGCCCAATACCTTGAACGCCTTCAGCGCCAGTTCGCGCGCCCGGGCTTCCACTTCCGGGGCCAGGCCGGACGGGCAGCGGTAGACCGTGTCGTCGCGGAAATACTTGGCCTGGTAATCGTAATACTCAGTGGCCGGTTCAATCTTGATGGTCGGATACGCTTTGTCACCGATCACCGCGCAGGTGTACTCGCCGCCGCCGATGAATTGCTCGGCGATCACCACCGCGTCGTACTTGCGCGCCTCCTCGAACGCCGCGCGCAATTCGCCCGCCGCCTTCACCTTGGTCACGCCTATGCTCGAGCCCTCGCTGGACGGCTTGACGAAAATCGGCAGGCCCAGCGTCTTTTCGATCGCGTCGAAGTCGCTGTTCTCATCCAGCAGCTCGAACGCCGGAATCGGCAAGCCGGCGCCCTTCCACAACAGCTTGGTGCGCCACTTGTCCATGGCGATGGCCGAGGCCATCACGCCGCAGCCGGTATATGGCATGTCCAGCGCCTCCAGGGCGCCCTGCAGCGTGCCATCCTCGCCGAACGGGCCGTGCAGGATGTTGAACACGCAAGCGAAACCTTCTTCCTTCAACGCCGACAGCGGTTTTTCCGACGGATCGAACCGGTGGGCGTCCACGCCCTTGGACTGCAGCGCCGCCAGCACGCCGGCGCCGCTCATCAGCGACACTTCGCGCTCGGACGAGCTTCCGCCCATCAACACCGCCACCTTGCCGTACTGCTTCATCTATCTATCCTCAACAAGCCCGCGCCCGCGGCGCGGACGGAAATTCCGATCAACCCGCCAGGGCCGTCACCTTGCCTGGCACCGCGCCCACCGAGCCGGCGCCCATCGTCACCACCACGTCGCCATCGCGGGCGGCGTCCAGGATGGCCTGCGGCATCTCGGCGATGTCCTCGACGAACAGCGGCTCCACCTTGCCGCCCACCCGCACCGCGCGCGCCAGCGCCCGGCCGTCGGCCGCGACGATGGGCGCTTCGCCGGCCGCGTACACCTCGGACAGCAGCAGCGCGTCGACGCCGGACAGCACCTTGACGAAGTCCTCGAACAAGTCGCGGGTGCGGGTGTAGCGGTGCGGCTGGAAAGCCAGCAGCAAGCGGCGGCCGGGGAAGGCCCCGCGCACCGCGGCCAGCGTGGCGGCCATTTCCACCGGGTGATGGCCGTAATCGTCCACCAGGGTGAAGCTGCCGCCGTCCTTGGCCTTCACTTCGCCGTAGCGCTGGAAGCGGCGACCGACGCCGGCGAACTCGGACAGGCCCTTCTGGATGGCTTCGATGCTGGCACCGCACTCCAGGCCGATGGCGATCGCCGACAGCGCGTTCAGCACGTTGTGGCGGCCCGGCAGGTTCAACACCAGCGGGAAGCGGGTGATGGCGCCGTTCTTCACCACCACGTCGAAATGCATCTGGCCGGCGGCCGCGCGCACGTTCTCGGCGTAGATGTCGGCGGAGTCGTCCAGGCCGTAAGTGGTCACCGGCTTGGTGACGCGTTCGCGGATCTCGCGCACATTGGGGTCGTCGACGCACAGCACCGCGCGGCCATAGAACGGCATCCGCTGCAGGAAATCGACGAAAGCCTGCTTCAGCTTGTCGAAGCTGTGGTCGTAGGTGTCCATGTGGTCGGCGTCGATATTGGTCACCACCGCCATCACCGGGCTCAGATGCAGGAAGGACGCGTCCGACTCGTCAGCCTCGGCCACCAGGAATTCGCCCAGGCCCAGCTTGGCGTTGGTGCCGGCGGCGGTCAGCTTGCCGCCGATGACGAAGGTCGGGTCCAATCCGGCCGCGCCCAGCACCGACGCGGTCAGGCTGGTGGTGGTGGTCTTGCCGTGGGTGCCGGCGATGGCGATGCCCTGCTTGAAGCGCATCAGCTCGGCCAGCATCATCGCGCGCGGAATCACCGGCACGCGCTTGTCGCGCGCCGCCAGCACTTCCGGGTTGTCCGCCTTCACCGCGGTGGAGGTCACCACCACGTCGGCGCCTTCCACATAGGTGGCGTCGTGGCCGAAGAACACGCGCACGCCCTCGGCGGCCAGCCGCTTGGTGGTGGCGCCGTCGGCCATGTCCGAACCGGACACGGTATAGCCCAGGCCGTGCAGCACCTCGGCGATGCCGCACATGCCGACGCCGCCTATGCCCACGAAATGTATGTGTTTGACCCTGTGTTTCATGTCTGTGTCTCTGCTTGAACGCTCGTACGGCGCCCTGTCATTCCCCGGCCAACTGCTGGCACAGGTCGGCCACCCGGCCGGCCGCGCCGGAACGGGCCAGCGCGCGCGCGCGCTCGGCCTTGTCCAGCAACTGGTCTCTGTCCAAACCCGCCAACAGGCCCGCAAGCCCATCGGCGTTCAATTCCTTCTGCGGCAGATGCCAGGCCGCGCCGGCCTTAGCCATCCATTCGGCGTTGTCGCGCTGATGGCCGGTGGTGGACACCACCAGCGGCACCAGCACGCTGGGCACGCCGGCCGCGCACAATTCGCTGACCGTGATCGCGCCGGCGCGGCAGATCACCAGATCGCACTCGGCCAGCCGCTTCGGCATGTCGTCGACGAAAGGCAGCAGCTCCACTTGCTCGCGCAGGCCCGCCGCCTGATAAGCGGCCTCGACCGCGGCGAAGTTCGCCTCGCCGGTCTGGTGCGCCAGTTGCGGCCGCTGGCCGTCCGGCAGCTTGGCCATCGCCTGCGGCAGCGTTTCGTTCAGCACTTTGGCGCCCAGGCTGCCGCCGACCACCAATACCTTCAGCGGGCCGCTGCGGCCGGCGAAACGCTCTGCCGGCGCGGCGATGCTCTCGATCTCGCCGCGCACCGGATTGCCGGTGACCAGCGCCTTGCCGTTGCGCGCCGCGTCGCCGTCGAAACCGCAGGCCAGCTTCTTGGCGAACGGCAGCAGCGCCTTGTTGCTGAGCAGCAGGCCGGCATCGGCGTTGACCAGCACCAGCGGCTTCCACAGCAGGCCCGCCATCACGCCGCCCGGCAGGCAAACGTAGCCGCCCATGCCCAGCACCACGTCCGGACGGTGGCGGAAAATCTGCGCCGCGCTGCTGAAGAAAGCGCCGGCCAGTTGCAGCGCGCCCTTGATCGAACCCAACAGGCCCTTGCCGCGCACGCCGTGGAAGTTCAGCCGCTCAAGCTCAATGCCGGTCGGCGGCACCAGCTTGTTTTCCATGCCGCGGCGAGTGCCCAGCCACACCACCTTCCAGCCCCGGCTTTGCAATTCCTTGGCCACGGCGAGGCCGGGGACGATGTGTCCACCCGTGCCAGCCGCCATCACCATGACCGTGCGATTCGCCATTTCTATCCGTTCCGTTAAATCTTGTTGCCACGCATCATGCGCCGGTTCTTGCTTCACCCTTCGGGATCGCAGAAACCAAAGGACACGGCGCCAAGGCACCTAGAAAGGCTTGCAGCCTTTTCTCATGCGGGGCTAAACCTTATAGCCCCGCATAATCCTTCGGTTTTCGTAATCCACCCGCAGCAGCACCGCCACCGCGATCAAATTCATCAACATCGCCGAGCCGCCGAACGACATCAGCGGCAGCGTCAAACCCTTGGTCGGCAACAGGCCCATGTTCACCCCGATGTTGAAGAACACCTGGATGCCCAGCCAAATGCCGATGCCCTGCGCCACCAGCGCCTGGTAGTAGCGCTCCAGCTTTTTCGACTCCACGCCGATGTGGAAAGCGCGCCGCACGATCCAGGCGTAGAGGCCGATCACTACGCAGATGCCGGCGAAGCCGAACTCCTCGGCGATCACCGCCATGATGAAGTCGGTGTGCGCCTCCGGCAGGTAGAACAGCTTCTCTATGCTGCCGCCCAGCCCCACGCCGAACCATTCGCCGCGGCCGATGGCGATCAGCGAATGCGACAGCTGGTAGCCCTTGCCGTACGGGTCATCCCACGGGTCCATGAAGCCCAACACCCGCTTCAGCCGGTACGGCGACGACACGATCAGCAGCACGATGGCCACCACCGCCATCGCCGCGAGTCCCGAGAAAATGCGCATATTGATGCCGCCCAGGAACAGCAGGCCCATCGCGATGCTCATCACCACCATCAGCGCGCCGAAGTCCGGCTCGCGCAGCAGCAGGAAAGCCACCACCACCATCGCCGCGAACATCGGCGCGAAACCTTCCTTGAGGCTGTGCAGCAGGTGGCTCTTGCGCACCGTGTAATCCGCCGCGTACAGCACGGTGGCGAACTTCATCACCTCCGACGGCTGCAAGTTCAACACGAACAGGTTGATCCAGCGCCGCGAGCCGTTGACCACCTTGCCGATGCCTGGAATCAGCACCAGCACCAGCATCACCAAGCCAATCAGGAAGATCTTTCCCGAATACTTCTGCCAGAACGCCGTCGGGATCTGGAACGCAGCGAACGCCGCCGACAGCCCGATCACCATGAACACCACGTGGCGGATCAGGTAGAAGTAGCGGTTCTGCGTCGCCGCGTCCGCTTCCGCGTACGCGATCGACGCCGAATACACCATCACCAGGCTGATCGACAACAACAGCGCCAGCGCCCAGGCCAGCGCCTCGTCCAGCGCGGTGATCGCCGTGTAACGGCTGGCCGGATTGCGGATCATGCGCGGGCCGCCTTCACCGCCGCCACGGTGTCGATGAACACCTGGGCGCGATGCGCGTAGTTCTTGAACATGTCCAGGCTGGCGCAGGCCGGCGACAGCAGCACCACGTCGCCCGGCCGGGCCAGCGCCGCCGCGCGACGGGTGGCCTCCTCCAGCGTGTCGCAGCGCTCCAGCGTCAGCCCGCTATCGGCTAGCGCCGCCTCGATCCTGCCGGCGTCGCGGCCGATCAGAAGCACCGCGCGCGCGATGCGCTGGCAAGCCGGCTTCAGCGGCGCGAAGTCCTGGCCCTTGCCGTCGCCGCCGGCGATCAGCACCACCCGGCGGGTCATGCCGTTCAGCGCGGCCTCGGTCGCGCCGACATTGGTGCCCTTGGAATCATCGATAAACGCAACACTGTCGAATTCGTCTACCAGCTCGACCCGATGGGCGAGGCCTCGGAAGGTTTTCAAGCCTTCCAGCAGCTTGTCCAGCGGCAGGCCGATGCCCTGGCACAGCGCCAGCGCGGCCAGCGCGTTGGCGGCGTTGTGCAGGCCCTGCAGCTGCATGTCGGCGCAATCGAACACCTTTTCGCCGCCCACGTTCAGCCAGTAGCCGCCGTTGCGGGCCAGCGCGTAGTCGGCGGCGCCGTTCAACGAGAACCACTTGACCGGATGGCCGGGGCGGATCATCGCCCGCACCAGCGCGTCGTCCTTGTTCAATATCTGCGCGCCCTTGCCGTTGAACACCCGGGTCTTGGCGTGCGCGTAGTCCAGCAAATCCTGGTAGCGGTCGAGGTGGTCCTCGGAAATATTGAGCACGGTGGCGGCGTCGGCCTCCAGCGTGAGCGTCGACTCCAGCTGGAAACTGGACAGTTCCAGCACCCACACGTCGGGCCGGCGGCCGCTCTGCTCGCGCTCCAACTGAGCCTCCAGCACCGCCAGGCCGATATTGCCGGCAACGACTGTGTCGAGACCCGCGGCCTCGCACAGATGGCCGACCAGGCTGGTGACCGTGCTCTTGCCGTTGGAGCCGGTGATGGCAATCACCTTGCTGCCGTCGCCCTGGATCGCGCGCGCCAGGATTTCGATGTCGCCGACCGCCTCGCCGCCGGCGCGGCGGAAGGCGGCGATGGCCGGATTGGCCAGCGGCACGCCAGGGCTGACCACCAGCAAGTCGGAACCGGCGAAAGTCGCGTCGTCGAAAACGCCGACGATCACCTCGACGCCCGGTAGATGGCGCTCCAGCTCGGCCAGCCGCTCGGCGGACGGATTGGCGTCGGCGACGCGCACGCGCGCGCCGTGGGCGGCCAGGTAGCGCGCAGCCGCCAGGCCCGAGCCTCCCAGTCCCACCACCGTCACATGTCGATTGGCGTAATCCATCTCTTCCGTCCTCAGCGCAGCTTCAGCGTCGACAGGCCGATCAGCACCAGCATCATGGTGACGATCCAGAAGCGAACCACCACCTGGGTTTCCTTCCAGCCCTTCAATTCGAAATGGTGATGCAGCGGCGCCATGCGGAACACGCGCTTGCCGGTCAGCTTGAACGAGGTGACCTGGATCATCACCGACAGCGCCTCCATCACGAACAGGCCGCCCATCAGGAACAGCACGATTTCCTGGCGCACGATCACCGCTACCGCGCCCAGCGCGGCGCCCAGCGCCAGCGCGCCGACGTCGCCCATGAATACCTGGGCCGGATAGGCGTTGAACCATAAAAACCCCAGGCAGGCGCCGCACATCGCTGCGCAGAACACCACCACCTCATGCGCGCCGGGGATGAAGGGCAGGCCCAGGTATTTGGAGAACACCGCGTGGCCGGCGACATAGGCGAAGATGGCCAGGCCCGCGGCCACCAGCACCGTCGGCAGCGCCGCCAGGCCATCCAGGCCGTCGGTCAGGTTGACCGCATTGGAAGTGCCGACGATGACGAAATAGGTCAGCACGCAAAAACCCACCGCGCCCAGCGGATAGGCGACAGTCTTGAAGAAAGGCACGATCAGCTCGGTGGACGCCGGCAGCTTGGCCGTGGCGATCAGGAACACGCCGGCGCCGATGGCGATGGCCGACTGCCACGCCATCTTGAACTTGGCGGACACCCCCTTCGGGTCCTTGTACACCACCTTGCGCCAGTCGTCGTAAAAGCCCAGCGCGCCGGTGCCCAGCATCACCGCCAGCAGCAGCCACACATATTTGTTGGACAAATCCGCCCACAGCAGCGTGGTGATGGTGATGGCCAGCAGGATCAGCGAGCCGCCCATGGTCGGCGTGCCGGCCTTGACCAAGTGGGTCTGCGGACCGTCGTTGCGCACCGCCTGGCCGACCTTCAGCTCGGTCAGTTTGCGGATCACCCACGGTCCCAACAGCAGCGAGATGGCGAGCGAAGTCAGCGCCGCCATCACCGCGCGCAGCGTGGTGTAGTTGAAGACATTGAAGGCCCGGATATGCGAACCCAACAGATCAGCCAGCCAAAGCAGCACCTTATACTCCCTCTTTCTTTGCTTGCATCAGGTGTTCCACCACCCGTTCCATGCGCATGAAGCGCGACCCCTTGACCAGAACGGCGGTACCCGACGCCAGCCGGCTATCCAGGCACTCCAACAACTCGTCAATCGAATCAAATCCCTGCCCCGCGGCGCCGAATGCGGCCACCGCGCGGCGCGAGGCCTCGCCCAGCGCAAAGAGCTGTTCGATGCCGCGCAGGCGCGCGTGTTCCCCGACTTCGGCATGCAAAGCCGGCGAAGCCTCGCCCAGTTCGCCGATGTCGCCCATCACGAAGCAATGCGGACCGGGCAGGCCGGCCAGCACGTCGATGCCGGCCTTCATCGAATCCGGGTTGGCGTTGTAGCTGTCGTCGATCACGGTCAGGCCGCGCGGGCTCTGCTTGATCTGCAGCCGGCCCTTGGCGCCGCCGAACACGGCCAGGCCGGCGGCGATGGCGGACAGCGGCACATCCAGCGCCAAGGCGACGGCGGCGGCGGCCAGCGCATTGCGGACGTTGTGCTCGCCCGGCGCCGGCAGATTAATCTCGACCCGTCCCGCCGGAGAGCGCAGCGTGAAACGGCTGCCCAGCGCCGACAGCGCCAGATCGCTCGCGCCGACGTCGGCCTGCGCCAGGCCGAAGCTCAGCTGGCGATGCGAACCGGCGGCCGCGCGGAACAGCGGCAGATTGGCGTCGTCGGCGTTGACCACCGCCACGCCGCCGTCGGCCAGTCCTTCGAAAATTTCGGCCTTGGCGCGGGCGACGTCCTCGGTGGAGCCGAAATGGCCGAAGTGGGCACGCATCGCGTTGTTGACCAGCGCCACCTGCGGCCGGGTCAGCCCGGTCAGGTAGCTGAGCTCGCCATGATGGTTCATGCCCATCTCGATCACCGCGTAGCGATGCTGCGGCTTCAGCTGCAGCAAGGTCAGCGGCAGGCCGATGTCGTTGTTGAAATTGCCGGCGGTGGCCAGCACGGCATCCACGCCGGCATGGGCGCGCAGGATGGCGGCCAGCATTTCCTTGACCGTGGTCTTGCCATTGGAGCCTGTGACGCCGATGCGGACGGCCGGCTGCGTCTCGCGCCAGCCGGCGGCCAGGCGGCCCAGCGCCAGCCGGGTGTCTTCGCCCGCCTGGATCAGGCTGGCGCCGGCCAGCTCGAAGCCATCGCGCACCAGTGCGGCTGCGCCCTTGGAGGTCACTTCGGCGACGAAATCATGGGCGTCGAAACGCTCGCCCTTCAGCGCGACGAACAGATCGCCCGGCTGCGCCTGGCGGCTGTCGGTGATCACGCGCAGCACTTCGCCGTCGGTGCCGATCAGGCGGCCTTGGGCAAAGCGGGCTGCTTGGCTCAGCGTCATCATCGCGGCATCCCCCATGCGGTCAGCGCTTCTTCCGCGACGCGGAAATCGGAGAACGGCCGCTTGACGCCGGCGATGTCCTGGTATTCCTCGTGGCCCTTGCCGGCCACCAGCACCACGTCGCCCACCTTGGCCTGGCCCACCGCCCAGTGGATGGCGGCTTCGCGGTCGGCCTCGACATGCGCGCGGGCGGCGTCCATGCCGGCCAGCACGTCGCGGATGATGGCCTGCGGGTCCTCGCTGCGCGGGTTGTCGCTGGTCAGCACCGCCACGTCGGCGTGCTTCTCGGCGATGGCTCCCATCATCGGGCGCTTGCCCGGATCGCGGTCGCCGCCGCAGCCGAACACGCAGAACAGCCTGCCGCCGGCGGGACGGATCTCGGACAGCGTGGCCAGCGCTTTTTCCAGCGCGTCGGGGGTGTGGGCGTAATCGATCACCACCAGCGGCTCATGCGCGCCGCCGACGCTCTGCATCCGGCCGCGGGCCGGCTGGATGCGCGCCATCACCGCGGCGGCGTCCTGCAGGCTGACGCCGTTGACGCACAGCGTGGCCAGACAGGCCAGCAGATTGGCGGCATTGAAGCGGCCGACCAGGCCGGTGCGGACGTCGACCGTGCCCCACGGCGTGGCGACGGTCAGCTGCAGGCCCTCCAGCGTGGCGGCCAGCGCCAGCGGACGCACATCGCCCTGCTCCAGGCCGTACGTGACCACGCGGGTCTGTTCAGGGTCGATCTCGGCGGCCAGCTGGCGGCCGAAAGCATCGTCGGCGTTGATCACCGCGTGCTTCAGGCCCTCCCAGAAGAACAGCTTCTTCTTGGACTCGCCGTAGGCCTCCATCGAGCCGTGGTAGTCGAGATGGTCGCGGGTCAGATTAGTGAACACCGCGGTGGCGAACTCGACGCCGTTGACGCGGAACTGGTCCAGGCCATGGCTGGACACTTCCATCGTCACCACGTGCGCGCCCTGGCGACGGTATTCGGCCAGCTTCTGCTGCACCGTCACCGGATCCGGCGTGGTGTGGGTGGTTTCGGTCAATTGACCGTAGAAGCCGTTGCCGACGGTGCCGATCAACGCCGCCTTCTGGCCCAGCAGCGAAAACGCCTGCGCCAGCCAATGGGAAATGGAGGTCTTGCCGTTGGTGCCGGTGATGCCGACCACGGTCAGATCGCGCGAGGGCTGGCCCAGCACATGGGCGGCGACGATGCCGGCGCGCTCGCGCAGATTCGGCACCGCCAGATTAGGCGCTTGCCACTCGGCCTTCCAGGCGAAACCGTCGGCGTCGTCCCACAGCACCGCCGCCGCGCCTTTTTCCAGCGCGGCCGGAATGAAATCGCGGCCGTCGGCGTACTCGCCGCGGCAGGCGAGGAACACATCGCCCGGCAGCACGCGGCGGCTGTCGGCCTCCACCCGTTTGATCGGGAGGCCCAGCTGTTGCAACAAGGCCGGATCCCAGTCCGGCAACGCAGTCAAACGGCTCTTCATGATCTTAAAAATCCGCCGGAACCGGGGTCGATTCCGGCAATAAAGTGTTATTGGATGGCTCGTCAGGCGCGATGTTGAGCACGCGCAGCGCGCCGCCCGCCACCTGCGAGAACACCGGCGCGGACACCGCGCCGCCGTAGTATTTGCCCGCCGACGGCTCGTCTATCATCACCGCCACGATCACCTTGGGCGAGTGGCCGGGCGCGAAGCCCATGAACAGCGCGCGGTGCTTGTTGGCCACGTAGGTGCGGCCCTCCAGCTTGCGCGCGGTGCCGCTCTTGCCGCCGATGCTGTAGCCGATGATGCGGCCGCCGACAGCGCCGCCGCCAGGCTGGCTGTTGGCGATCAGCAGATCGCGCATCTCGTGCGCGGTCTTTTCGTTGAGCACGCGCTTGCCCGGCATCGGGTTGGACGTCTTGTACAGCGAGATCGGCAGCATCACGCCGTCGTTGGCGAAGATGGTGTAGGCGCGCGCCATCTGGATCAGGCTGACCGACAAGCCATAGCCGAACGACATCGTCGCCTGCTCGATCGGACGCCACTTGTGCCAGTCGCGCAGCCGGCCGCCAGCCTCGCCGGGGAAGCCGGTTTCCGGCGGCCGGCCGAAGCCCAGCGCGTCGTAATGCGCCCAGGACTCCTCCGGGCTGTTCATCAGCGCCAGCTTGCTGGTGCCGACGTTGGACGATTTCTGGATAATGCCGAGGATGTCCAGGCTGGGCCGCGGCGCCACGTCGCGGATGGTGGCCGGCCCGATCATATAAGTGTGGGTATCCAGCACCGTGTTCAAATTGGCCTTGCCGTGCTCCAGCGCTAGCGAGATCGACAGCGGCTTCATGGTGGAGCCCGGCTCGAACAGATCAATCACGCCGCGGTTGCGCATCATCTCCGGCGTCACGCCGCTGCGGTTGTTGGGGTTGAACGACGGGTAGTTGGCCAACGCCAACAGCTCGCCGGTGTGGGCGTCCAGCACCACCACGCTGCCGGCCTTGGCCTTGTTGGTCTCCACCGCGGCCTTGATCTCGCGGTAAGCCAGGTATTGGATGCGATGGTCGATCGCCAGCGCCAGCTTCTGGCCGTCGCGCGGCGGCTCGATGGCGGCGACGTCCTCGATGATGTGGCCGCGGCGGTCCTTCAGCACCACGCGGCGGCCGTCCTTGCCGGACAGCATCTTCTCGCGCGCGAGTTCGACGCCCTCCTGGCCCTTGCCGTCCACTCCCGTGAAACCGATGATGTGCGACACGATCTCGCCGGCCGGGTAGAAGCGGCGGAATTCCTGCTGCTTGGCGATGCCGGGCACGCCCAGCGCCATCACCTTGTCTGCCAGCTCCGGGCTGATCTGGCGCTTGATGTAGACGAATTCCTTCTTGCGGTCGGACAGCTTGGACGACAGCTCTTCCGGCGACAGGTCGAGCAATCCGGCCAGCTCGCGCAGCTTGGCCGGCGGCACCGGCTCCATGTCGGCCGGGCTGGCCCAGATGGTCTGCACCGGGGAGCTGATCGCCAGCGGCTCGCCGTTGCGGTCGGTGATCACGCCGCGGTTGGCTTCCAGCATCAAGGTGCGGCGGAAGCGCGCCTCGCCCTGGCCCTGCAGGAAGTCCTGCTGCACCACCTGCAGATAAACCGCGCGGCCGATCAGCGCCAGGAACAGCAAGGCCAGCATCAGCAGCACGCAGCGCACGCGCGTGCTGGTCATCCGCAGCGCGGGGCTGGCCGGCGCGGGGCGAGTGCGGACGCTGTAGCTGGAACCGGCGCGCATCACAGCGCTCCCTTGGCCGTAATCACCTGGATCTGGCGCGGATCAGGCGTGTGCATGTCGAGGCGGGTGGACGCGGCCTTCTCGATCACCGCGTGCGCCCCCCAGGTGCTCTGCTCCAGTTGCAGCTGGCCGAACTCCACCTCCAGCTGCTGCCCCGACTTGGTTTCCTTCTGCAAGTCGCTGTAGAGCTTGCGCGACACGTGCGTGGACGTCACCACCGACCAGGCGGAGAACACGGCCATCAGCAGCAGCGTCGCGTTGAGCTTGTTCATGCGTCGCCCTCCCGCCACGGCGCGGCAGTGCGCTCGGCCACGCGCATGATGGCGCTGCGGGCGCGCGGATTCTCGCGCAGCTCCTCATCGCCGGCGCGAATCGCCTTGCCGACCAGATCGATCGGCGGCTTGGCCATGTCGGCCGCGCGCACCATCGCCCAGGCCGGCAGCTTTTCCTCGCTGCTGACATCGCGCAGGTACTGCTTGACGATGCGGTCCTCCAGCGAATGGAAGCTGATCACCGCCAGGCGGCCGCCTTCGTTCAGCAGGCGCGCGGCCTGCGGCAGCACCGCCTTCAGCTCGTCCAGCTCCCGGTTCACAAAGATCCGGATCGCCTGGAAGGTGCGCGTAGCCGGGTCTTGGCCCGGTTCGCGAGTACGGACGTTTTGCCCAACGAGCACAGAGAGCTCGCGGGTGGTCGTGATGGGGTTTTCCCCCCGTTGCGCAACAATGGCTGCTGCGATCTTGCGAGCAAACCGCTCTTCACCATAAGTCTTGATGACCTCTCTGATATCGGCCTCGTCGGCCGTTGCCAACCACTCGGCGGCGGTGACGCCGCGGGTGGTATCCATGCGCATATCCAGCGGCGCGTCGAAACGGAAGCTGAAACCGCGGCTGCCGTCGTCGATCTGCGGCGACGACACGCCCAGATCCATCAGCACGCCGTCGACGCCGGCCACGCCCAGGCGGGCGAGCTCGGCCGACAGCGTCTCGAAACCGTTGTGCACGATGTTGAAGCGGGAATCCTCCGCCGCCAGCCTGTCGGCGACGGCGATGGCTTCCAGATCCTTGTCGAAGGCGATCAGCCGGCCCGAGGGGCCGAGCTTCGACAGGATCAGGCGGCTGTGGCCTCCGCGACCGAAAGTGCAATCGACATAGACGCCATCCGGCCGGATGGCGAGCGCGTCGACCGCTTCGGTCAGCAATACCGTGCGGTGCACGAAGGTGGGGGTGCTCACAGCGTGAAATCTCCAAGGTGTTGCGCCAAATCGGCTTGGTCGATGGCCAGCGCGTCAGCGGTCTGGCTGTCCCATTCCTCGGCATTCCACAGTTCGAAGCGGTTGCCCATGCCTACCAGGGCAACGTCCTTGTCCAGCGCGGTCAGTTCGCGCAGGCGGGCCGGCAGCAGCACGCGGCCGGCGGAGTCCATCTCCAGGGTCTCGGCATGGCCGAGCACCAATCGTTGATAGCGTTTCAGGGTGGGATTGCCGGTGGGAAGGGCCAGCAGACGGGCCTCGACCGGGCGCCAGTTGGGTTCGGGGTAAAGCAGCAGATGGTCTTGGGATTCGAGGGTGACGACCAGCTTGTGCCCAAACGCGGACAGCAGCGTCTCGCGGTGCTTGGCCGGAATAGCCAAGCGCCCCTTGCTATCGAGAGACAAGATGCTGACGCCACCAATCATGATTTGAGACCCGCTGACCGAGAAAAACGGAGCCGTCGCTCCGGGGGGAGAATTTCCCCACTTTCACCCACTTTGACCCACTTTCCGCCACTATAAGAAAGAACTGCCCCACGGTCAACATAGGGATTTACTAATTCGCCTTTTGAGACAATGACTTACGGCAGCGCGTAAAAATGGAATCTGAAACAAATCAGGGACTTAAATTCGCCTGTAAAAGTGGGACATGAACATTGCGGGTCGCGGAGACTGTAACAAGGCGGCAATGATTGCCAATGGAACTGTTTGAACCACAAGTATCTTCAGGAAAAGCAACAAATTACCGGCGGCGATTTTCAGCCATGTATTTAAAAAACAACAGGGCGGCCATTCAGGCCGCCTTGCTGTTCTGGCGATCAGACGATCAAGACAGCTTTTGGCGCAGGATGTCCTGCACCTGGGCCGGATTTGCCTTGCCCTTGGACGCCTTCATCACCTGGCCGGCCAGCGCGTTCAGCGCCTTTTCCTTGCCGGCGCGGAATTCCTCGACCGCCTTGGGATTGGCGGTGATCGCCTCTTCCACCATCTTCTCGATGGCGCCGACGTCGGACACCTGCTTCAGGCCATCGCGCTCGATGATGGCGTCGGCGGACAGATCGCTGTCCCACAACGCGTCGAACACCTGCTTGGCCAGCTTGCTGGACAAGGTGTTGTCGGCGATGCGGACGATCAGGCCGGACAAGCGCTCCACCGAGATCGGGCAGTCGGCGATGTCCTTGCCGTCACGGTTCAGCCGCGCGGCGATTTCGCCGTTGATCCAGTTGGCGGCCAGCTTGCCCTGGCCGGAGGCCTTGGCGGCGGCTTCAAAGTACTGCGCCTGCTTGAGGCTGGACGTCAGCAGCGCCGCGTCGTAGGCGGACACGCCGTAGCTCTCCACGAAGCGGGCCTGCATCGCGCCCGGCAGCTCCGGCATCTCGCCCTTGATGCGGGCGATCTGCTCGTCGGAGATGCGCACCGGCAGCAAGTCCGGATCCGGGAAGTAGCGATAGTCGTGCGCGTCTTCCTTGCTGCGCATCATGCGGGTCTCGCCGCTGTCCGGGTCGAACAGCACGGTGGCCTGTTGCACCTTGCCGCCGTCTTCCAGCGTATCGATCTGCCACTGGATCTCGTACTTGGCGGCCTGCTCCAGGAAGCGGAAGGAATTGAGGTTCTTGATCTCGCGGCGGGTGCCGAATTCCTTTTGCCCCTCTGGGCGCACCGACACGTTGACGTCCATGCGGAAGCTGCCTTCCTGCATATTGCCGTCGCAGATGCCCAGCCAGGTCACCAGCGTATACAGCGCCTTGACGTAGGCCAGCGCCTCGTCGACCGAGCGCATGTCCGGCTCGGACACCACTTCCAGCAGCGGCGTGCCGGCGCGGTTGAGGTCGATGCCGGACAGGCCCTGGAAGTCTTCGTGCAGGCTCTTGCCGGCGTCCTCTTCCATATGGGCGCGGGTCACCCCGATCACTTTCTCCTGGTCGCCGACCAGAATCTTGAGCTTGCCGCCCTCGACGATGGGCAGGTCCATCTGGCTGATCTGGTAGCCCTTGGGGAGGTCTGGATAGAAGTAGTTCTTGCGGGCGAACACGTTCTTCTGGTTGATGTTGGCGTCCAGCGCCAGGCCCAGGCGGATCGCCTTGTCCACCACCGCGCGGTTCAGCACCGGCAGCACGCCCGGCAGCGCCAGTTCCACCGCGGAAGCCTGGGTGTTGGGCTCCGCGCCGAAGGCGGTGCTGGAGCCGGAGAAAATCTTGGAGACGGTGTTGAGCTGCACGTGCACCTCGATACCGATGACGACTTCCCATTTCATGGTCGGAAAATCCTTATTCATGCCAGGACGCAGCCAGAGCTGCGCCCTCGAAAACGTAAACTTTCAGTCGGCGCGCGAGCGGCGCGAAGGCAAGGCAAGCGCGCCCAACGCGGCATTCGCGCCGTGCAGCCGCCGGCGTTACAGCGCCGGCGCCTTGGCGTGCCAGTCCGTCGCCTGCTGGAACTGGTGCGCGACGTTCAGCATCTTGGCCTCGGCGAAGTAATTGCCGATGATCTGCAGGCCAATCGGGCGGCCGTTGGCGGCGAAGCCCGCCGGCACGCTCATGCCCGGCAGGCCGGCCAGGTTCACCGACAGCGTGTAGACGTCGGACAGATACATCTGCACCGGATCGGACGCCATCTGGCCCAGATCGAAGGCGGCGGTCGGCGCCACCGGCCCCAGGATCACATCGCACTGCTGGAAGGCGGCCTTGAAGTCGTTGGCGATCAGGCGGCGGATCTTCTGCGCCTTCAGGTAGTAGGCGTCGTAGTAGCCGTGGCTCAGCACGTAGCTGCCCACCAGGATGCGGCGCTTGACCTCGTCGCCGAAGCCTTCGGCGCGGGTCTTCTCGTACATGTCGACCAGATCCTTGTAGTCCTTGGCGCGGTGGCCGTAGCGGACGCCGTCGTAGCGGGACAGGTTGGTCGAAGCCTCAGCCGGCGCGATCACGTAATAAGCCGGAATCGACAGCTCGGTATTCGGCAGCGCGATCTCCACCGCCTCGGCGCCCAGCTTCTTCAGCTCGGCCACGGCGTTGTCGACGGCGCGCGCGACGTCGGCGTCCAGGCCGGCGGCGAAGTATTCCTTGGGCAGGCCCACTTTCAGGCCGGCCAGAGATTGGTTCAGATCGCGGCTGTAGTCTTCGCGGGCGCGCTCCAGGCTGGTGGAGTCGCGCTCGTCAAAGCCAGCCATCACGTTCAGCATCAGCGCGCAATCCTCGGCGGTCTGCGCGATCGGGCCGCCCTGATCCAGCGAGGAGGCGAAGGCCACCATGCCGTAGCGCGACACCACGCCGTAGGTCGGCTTGATGCCGGTGACGCCGCAATGGCTGGCCGGCTGGCGGATGGAGCCGCCGGTATCGGTGGCGGTGGCCACCGGCGCCAGGCGCGCGGCGACCGCGGCGGCGGAACCGCCAGAGCTACCGCCCGGAATCGCCTTGGCGTCCCACGGGTTCTTCACCGCGCCGTAGAACGAGTTCTCATTGGACGAACCCATCGCGAACTCGTCCATATTGGCGCGGCCCAGCGTCACCATGCCGGCGGCGGCGCATTGCTCCACCACATGGGCGCTGTACGGCGAAACGAAGTTGTCCAGCATCTTGGAGCCGCAGCTGGTTTTCCAGCCTTGCTGGCAGAACAGATCCTTGTGCAGCAGCGGCACGCCGGTCAGCGGATGGGCGTCGCCGGCGGCGATGCGCGCGTCGGCGGCGCGGGCTTCGGCCAGCGTCTTTTCTCGGTCGGTGGTGACGATGGCGTTGAGCTGCGGGTTCAGCGCCTCGATCCGGTCCAGGTACTGGCCGGCCAGTTCCACGCTGGAGACCTGCTTGGCCGCCAGCTGTTGCGACAATTGCTTGAGGGTGGCTTGTGTCATTTCGATCAAATCTTGCTATCCGGATAGTCTGGCCCGGCCGGCGATTTTCTGGGAACCAATCGCGGCGGGACGGCTCACAGGCTTACTCGATCACTTTGGGAACGAGGAACAGGCCTTTTTCCACTTGCGGCGCGACCGCCTGGAAGGCCTCGCGCTGGCTGGTCTCGGTAACGACGTCGTCGCGCAGACGCAGCGACACGTCCTGCGGATGCGCCATCGGCTCGATGCCGTCGGTGTCCACCGCCTGCATCTTCTCGATCAGGCCGAAAATATTGTTGAGCTGGTCCGCTGTGGCGGCGATTTCCGCCTCGCTCACATTGATGCGGGCAAGCTTGGCGATCCGTGCGACATCCTGATGCGTCAGCGACATGGCTTCCTCGTTAAAACCTTTAATATTTCAAGCTTTATAGGGTATCATACCCCGTTTGATTCTCCCAAGATCGACATTGCGCCGCGACGCATTCCGGGGGCATTTCCCGCCTCGCCGGAAGCCTGCGCCGAGGCTGCAGACGCAGGCCGAATCCGCCGCCGGGCAAGACCGGCAACAACTGTTTGAATGCCACCGCGCCGGCGCGACAAAACGCCCGTGCGCAACGCTCGAGACGGTTAATAGTTGCCATGCCTGATAAAAAGGCGGGGAAACGGGCCTGCCACAGATTAAACTGGATTTTTACGGACGCCGCCGGCGTCCGCCACTGACGAAAACTGACCAGGACCGCCCAATGTTTCGTTCGCTGACCGGATACTTCTCCAACGACCTCGCCATCGACCTCGGCACCGCCAACACCCTGATCTACATGCGCAGCAAGGGCATCGTCCTCGACGAGCCTTCGGTCGTCGCCATCCACAACGACGCGCCGACCAACAAAAAGTCCATCCTGGCCGTCGGCCTGGAAGCCAAGCGCATGCTGGGCCGCACCCCGGGCAGCATCCAGGCGATCCGCCCGATGAAGGACGGCGTGATCGCCGACTTCACCGTCACCGAGCAAATGCTGAAGCAGTTCATCAAGAAGGTGAACCCGAACCGCTTCTTCGCCGCCAGCCCGCGCATCGTGATCTGCGTGCCCTGCGGCTCCACCCAGGTGGAACGCAAGGCGATCCGCGACTCCGCCCTCGCCGCCGGCGCGCGCCGCGTCGAGCTGATCGAAGAGCCGATGGCCGCGGCGATCGGCGCCGGCCTGCCGGTGGAAGAACCGACCGGCTCGATGGTAGTGGACATTGGCGGCGGCACCACCGAAGTCGGCGTGATCTCGCTGGGCGGCGTGGTCTACTCCAACTCGGTGCGCGTCGGCGGCGACAAGTTCGACGAATCCATCATCAACTACATTCGCCGCAACTACGGCATGCTGATCGGCGAGACCACCGCCGAGGAAATCAAGAAAACCATCGGCTCCGCCTTCCCGGGCGCCGAGGTGCGCGAGATGGAAGTCAAGGGCCGCAACCTGGCCGAAGGCATTCCGCGCGCGTTCACCGTGTCTTCCAATGAAATCCTGGAAGCGCTGACCGAGCCGCTGAACCAGATCGTTTCCGCGGTGAAAATCGCGCTGGAGCAGACTCCGCCGGAACTGGGCGCCGACATCGCCGAGAAGGGCATGGTGCTGACCGGCGGCGGCGCGCTGCTGAAGGACATCGACCGCCTGCTGGCGGAAGAAACCGGCCTGCCGGTGTTCGTGGCCGAAGAACCGCTGACCTGCGTGGTGCGCGGCTCCGGCAAGGCGCTGGAAAAAATGGACAAGATCGGCACCATTTTCACCAACGTGCCTTAAACTTCCAGCAAACACCCTGTAAACCGAGCGAACGCCGCGCCGTCAAGGCGCGGTGGCTGTGGCCATGGATTTCGCCAACACCCCAAGCTTTTTCCGCTCCGGGCCGCCCCCGGCTGCGCGCCTGGCCATGAGCGTGGTCGCCTCGATCGCGCTCTTGATCGGAGACAGCCGCTACGGCCTGATGGAACAGGCGCGCGAAGCACTGTCGCTGGCGCTGTACCCGGTGCAGCGCGCGGTCAACATGCCGGCGCAGGCGGTGCGCCACGCCGGCGACTACCTGACCTCGCAGGCCGAGATGAAGCAGGAAAACACCCTGCTGCGCGAGAAGCAGCTGCAGATGGCCGCCCAGTTGGGACGGCTGCAGACGCTGGAGCGCGAGCTGAACGAGCTGCGCCAGCTGAACGGCATCCGCGCCCAGCGCGACGACTCGGCTCAGATCGCCGAGACGCTGTACACCGGCCGCGACCCGTTCTCGTACAAAATCATCATCGACAAGGGCGACGACGCCAAGCTGCAAGCCGGCCAGCCGGTGGTGGACGCGCGCGGACTCCTGGGACAGGTGACGCGGGTGCAGCCGCTGACCGCCGAGGTGACCCTGATCATCGACAAGAACCAGATGGTTCCGGTGATGATCGCCCGCACCGGCGAGCGCGCCATCCTCTATGGTTATGGTGGCGGCATCGAACTGCGTTATCTGCCGCAAAGTTCGGACGTCAAGGAAAACGACCGTATCGTCACCTCTGGTCTGGACGGCGTGTTTCCGGAAGGCATCCCGGTTGCGGTGGTCAGCAAGGTCGACCGCAATGCCGGCGCCGCCTTCACCCGCGTCAGCACCCTGCCGATGTCCGGCGTGCAGCAAACCCGCTACGTGCTGGTGCTGCAAGCCAAGGAAACACGCCCGCGCCCGGCCGAACCGCCGGCGCTGCCGGAGAAGAAGACCAAGGGCGGCAAGAAGTCCGCCGACGAGGAGTAAGCCCAAATGTCGTTGGACCGCCCCAAGGAATTGCTTAAGCCGGTCAAGCGCCGCTTCATCCTGACCACCTTCGTGATCGCCGTGCTGGTCGAGCTGGTGCCGCTGCCGCACGGCAGCACGCGCTGGCTGCCCGACTTCATCGGCCTGCTGATTCTGTACTGGGTGATCAACCAGCCGCGCCGGGTCAACATCGGCATCGCCTTCCTGATGGGCATCATCGCCGACGTGTCCACCGCCGGCCTGTTCGGCCAGCACGCGCTGGCCTACTCGATCACCGCCTTCCTGGCCTTGAGCCGCCAGCGCCAGCTGGTGATGTTCAACCTGGGCCAGCAGGCGCTGGTGGTGCTGGGCCTGATGCTGACCAACCAGCTGATCATGGTGGTGGTGCGGATGCTGACCGGTTCCGCCTTCGTCGGCTGGAGCTATTTCCTGCCGCCCTTGATCGGCGCGCTGCTGTGGCCGCTGTTGACCAAGCTGATGCTGATTCCTTACCGCCACCACACGGCATGAAACCCGACTGATCCATGCGCCGCCCGTCCCGTTTCAAAAACCCGCAGTCCGAAGAAGCCCAGTTCGAGCTGCGGCTGATCATCGCCTACGCGCTGATCATCCTGATGTTCCTCACCCTGCTCGCGCGCTTCATCTGGCTGCAGGTGCTGCAGCACGACCATTTCTCCACGCTGGCCCAGAACAACCGCATCTCGCTGGTGCCCATCCTGCCCAACCGCGGCCTGATCCTGGACCGCAACGGCATCGTGCTGGCGCAGAACTACTCCGCCTACACGCTGGAGCTGACTCCCAGCAAGATTCCCGACCTCGCCGCCACCGTCGCCAAGCTGAAAACGCTGGCCGACGTCAGCCCGCGCGACGAGAAACTGTTCAAGAAGCTGTTGGCCGAGAGCAAGACTTTCGAAGCCATTCCGCTGAAGGTCAAGCTGACCGACGACGAAGCCGCGCGCGTGGCCGCCCACGGCTTCGAGCTGCCCGGCGTCGAGGTCAAGGCGCGGCTGTTCCGCGACTATCCGTATAAAGAGATGACCAGCCACGTGCTGGGCTATATCGGCCGCATCAACCAGAAGGACAAGGAACGGCTGGAAGAGGAAGACAAGACCACCAATTACAAGGGCACCAACTACATCGGCAAGACCGGCCTGGAAGCGGTGTACGAGGACGACCTGCACGGCCAGGTGGGCTTCGAGGAGATGGAAACCGACTCCGGCGGCCGCGCGGTGCGCAGCCTGCGCCGCACGCCGCCGGTCAACGGCAACACCCTGAAGCTGGCGCTGGACATCCGCCTGCAGGAAATGGCCGACAAGCTGTTCGGCGACCGCCGCGGCGCGCTGGTGGCGATCGACCCCAACACCGGCGGCGTGCTGGCCTTCCTGTCCAAGCCGGGTTTCGATCCCAGCCTGTTCATCGACGGCATCGACACCCAGACCTGGACCGCGTTGAACACCGACTGGCAGAAGCCGCTGATCAACCGCGCGCTGCGCGGCACCTATCCGCCCGGCTCCACCTTCAAGCCCTTCATGGCGATGGCCGCGCTGAACACCCACAGCATAGGCATGCACGACATCCGTCCGGCGCCCGGCTACTTCACGCTGCCCGGCTCCAGCCACCAGTTCCGCGACAGCAAGAAGAGCGGCAACGGCATGGTCAACCTGCAGCGCGCGATCACCGTGTCCAGCGACACCTTCTTCTACAAGCTGGCCTGGGACATGGGCATAGACAAGATCCACCCGGTGGTCGGCTCCTTCGGCTTGGGCAGCAAAACCGGCATCGACCTGGACGGCGAATCCATCGGCGTGCTGCCGTCCAAGGAGTGGAAGGCAAAACGCTTCGCCCGCTACAAGCCCGAGGTGCGGCGCTGGTATCCGGCTGATGTGGTCAGCATCGGCATCGGCCAGGGCTTCAACGCCTACACCCCGCTGCAGATGGCCAACGCCACCGCCATCATGGCCAACGGCGGCCAGGTGTTCAAACCGCACCTGGTGCAGCAGGTGGTGGACTCCAAAACCGGAAAATCGCGCCAGATCGAGCCGCAGCCGATCCGGCAGCTGCCTTACCCGAAGGAATACTTCGACTACATCAAGGAAGGCATGCGCAACGTGATGATCTCCGGCACCGGCGCCCGCGTCGGCGCCGGCCTGCAGTACACGATGGCCGGCAAGACCGGCACCGCCCAGGTGGTGGCCATCAAGCAGGGCGCCAAGTACAACGCCGCCGCGCTGGCCGAGCAGTACCGCGACCACAGCTGGTTCATCGCCTTCGCGCCGGTGGAACAGCCCAAGATCGCGGTGGCCATCATCGTCGAGAACGCCGGCTTCGGCGCCGCCGCCGCCGCGCCGGTGGCGCGCGGCCTGTTCGACTTCTACCTGACCGGCAAGGTGCGCAACGACCTGGCCGGCATGCTGAAAACCGTGCCGATGGAAAACGGAGACGTACGTGAAGACGCCGCTGATTAAGCAGATCTGGCAGCAGATAAAAGAGCCGCTGGACGGCTGGCTGATGCTGTTCCTCGGCCTGATCTTCGCGGTCAGCATGGTGCTGCTGTATTCCGCCAACAACCAGTCCTTCGACAAGATAGACAACAAGCTGATCTACACCGCGATGGCGCTGACCGTGATGTGGGTGATCGCGCGGATGCGACCGCAGAGCGTGATGAACTTCGCGCCGCCGATTTACGTCATCGGCGTGCTGCTGCTGATCGCGGTGCACTTCAAGGGCATCACAGTGAACGGCTCCACCCGCTGGCTGAGCCTGGGCGTCACCCGCATCCAGCCGTCGGAGATCCTGAAGATCGCGCTGCCGATGATGCTGGCTTGGTTCTTCCAGAAATACGAGCTGTCGCTGCGCTGGTGGCATTACCTGATCGCCGCCGCCATCATGCTGGTGCCGGTGGGCCTGGTGCTGAAGCAACCCGACCTGGGCACCGCGCTGTTGATCGCCGCCGCCGGCTTCTTCGTGCTGTTCTTCGCCGGCCTGCCGTGGAAGGTGATCCTGGCCGGCGCGGTGATGGCCGCCGCCAGCCTGCCCATCGTCTGGAACCACCTGCACGACTACCAGCGCAAGCGGGTGCTGACCCTGATCGACCCCACCACTGATCCGCTGGGCACCGGCTACCACATCATCCAGTCGATGATCGCCATCGGCTCCGGCGGGCCGTGGGGCAAGGGCTGGCTCAACGGCACCCAGACCCACCTGGACTACATCCCGGAGCGCACCACCGACTTCATTTTCGCCGTCTACTCCGAGGAATTCGGCCTGGCCGGCAACGCGGTGCTGCTGACGCTCTACCTGTTGATCCTGAGCCGGGCGATGATGATCACCGCCAGCGCGCAGACGCTGTACGGTCGGCTGATGGCGGGATCGATCACCATGTCCTTCTTCGTCTACGCCTTCGTCAACATGGGCATGGTGTCCGGCATCCTGCCGGTGGTGGGCGTGCCGCTGCCCTTCATGTCCTACGGCGGCACCGCCTCCGTCACGCTGTTCATCGGCATGGGCATGCTGATGGGCATCAGCAATCTGCGGCGCTGAGCGCCCCGCTCCGGAACCCTTGCCGAGCCGGCCTGCCCAAGCAGGCCGGTTTGTCCATCCGCCCCGCGCGGCTTGACGCCGCGAACGCCGCTGCGGCATCGTCAAGCGGACGCCCTTCCCATCCAGCAAGGAAACGCAACTTAATCCATGAGACTGAAGACCCTGAGCCTGCTGCTGGCGCTGGCCTTGACGCCCGCGCTGTCCGTCCACGCCGAAACCGCCGCGCCGGCCGCCCAGCGCGCGCAGGCGGCCGCCCCCTACGCCAGCGCCGAAGGCATCAGCGAATACCGGCTGGCCAACGGCCTGCGCGTGCTGCTGGCGCCCGACGACTCCAAGCCCACCACCACCGTCAATCTGACCTATCTGGTCGGCAGCCGCCACGAAGGCTACGGCGAAACCGGCATGGCCCACTTGCTGGAGCACATGCTGTTCAAGGGCACGCCCACCAGCGGCAACCTGATGTCCGAGCTGTCCAAGCGCGGCATGCAGTTCAACGGCTCCACCTTCTTCGACCGCACCAACTACTTCGAAACCTTCCCCGCCGACGAGGCCAGCCTGGATTGGGCGCTGGCGATGGAAGCCGACCGCATGGTCAACAGCAAGGTGGCCAGAAGCGATCTGGACACCGAGTTCTCGGTGGTGCGCAACGAGATGGAGCAGGGCGAGAACAACCCGGCCAACGTGCTGTGGAAGCAGCTGTCGGCGATCAGCTTCGACTGGCACAACTACGGCCATAGCACGATAGGCGCGCGCTCCGACGTGGAAAAGGTGCGCATCGAAAACCTGCAGGCCTTCTACCGCAAGTATTACCAGCCCGACAACGCGGTGCTGGTGGTGGGCGGCAAGTTCGACCCTGCCCGCACGCTGGCGCGGATCGAAGCGTTGTTCGGCAAGATCCCGCGGCCGCAGCGCGAACTCGCGCCCACCTGGACCGAGGAGCCGCAACGCGACGGCGAGCGCGAAGTCACCGTGCGCCGCGTCGGCGACACCCAGTTGGCGGCGACGCTGTACCGCACTGCGGCCGGCAGCCACCCGGACAGCGCCGCGCTGCAGGCGCTGGCGGCGATTCTGGCCGACACGCCCAACGGCCGCCTGTACAAGAACCTGGTCGCCGCCCACAAGGCCGTCGGCGTCAGCGCGATGCCGTTCGAGCTGGCCGAGCCCGGCTACATCGTGTTCCTGGCCGAGCTGTCAAAGCGCCAGAGCCTGGCCCAGGCCCGCCCCATCCTGCAGGCCACCGTCGAGGCGATCCGCGCCAAACCCATCACCGCCGCCGAACTCAAGCGCGCCAAGGCCGCGCTCTTGAAGGACATCGACCAGACGCTGAACGATCCGCAGCGGCTGGCGGTGCAACTGTCCGAGTCCATCGCGCTGGGCGACTGGCGGCTGTATTTCCTGCAGCGCGACCGCATCGCGGCGCTGACCGTGGCCGACGTGCAGCGGGCGGCGGAAAACTACTTCAAGCCCAGCAACCGCAGCTACGGCCAGTTCATCCCCACCGCCAAGCCGGACCGCGCCGCGATCCCGCCGGTGCCGGACGTGGCCGCGATGGTCAAGGATTACAAGGGCAAGGCCGCCGTCGCCGCCGGCGAGGCCTTCGATGCCAGCCCGGCCAATATCGAGGCCCGCACCCAGCGCGGCCGGCTCGCCAACGGCGCGGCGATCGCGCTGCTGCCCAAGCAGACCCGCGGCAACGTCGTCCACGGCGCGTTCAGCTTCTCTTTCGGCGACGCCGGCAGTCTGCGCGGCCAGGCCGCGGCGGCCGAGCTGGCCGCCAACATGCTGGACCGAGGCAGCCGCAAGCTGAGCCGCGCCGCCATCGCCGACAAGCTGGACGCGCTGCAGGCCAGCCTGGACATCGGCCAGGACGGCCAGGACTTGCAAGTGCGCTTCAAGACCACCCGCCAGAACCTGCCCGCGCTGCTGGATTTGATCGCCGAGCTGCTGCAGCAGCCGGCCTTCCCCGCCGACGAGTTCGAGCAGCTGAAGCGCCAGGCGCTGGCCGGCATCGATTCCTCGCGCGGCGAGCCGCAGGCGCTGGCCGGCCAGGCGGTCAATCAGCAGCTGAACGCCTACGCCAAGGACGACATCCGCTACAGCCCGACGCTGGACGAATCCTACCGCGACATCGCCGGAGTGAAGCTGGACGCGCTCAAGCGCTTCCACCAACAGTTCTACGGCGCCGACCACGCGCAGCTGGCCCTGGTCGGCGACTTCGACGCCGCCGCCATCCGCGGCCAGCTGGACCAGCTGTTCGGCCGCTGGAACAGCAAGGCCGCCTACCAGCGCGTGGACGGCCTGCTGCCGCAACCCAAGCCGACCAGCCTGTCCGTCGCCACGCCGGACAAGGCCAACGCCGTCTACAGCGCCTCGTTGCCGCTGGCCATCGGCGACGATTCGCCCGACTACCCGGCGCTGCTGCTGGCCAACGAAATACTGGGCGGCGGCGCGCAATCGCGGCTGCTGACGCGGCTGCGCCAGCAGGACGGCATCAGCTACGGCGCCGGCAGCGGCGTCGACGCCGCCAGCTTCGGCAAGGTGGGCGCGTGGCGGATGGGCGCGATCTTCGCGCCGCAGAATCTGGACAAGCTGAAACAGGGCGTGGCCGAGGAGCTGGCGCGGCTACGGCGAGACGGCGTCACCGCCGAGGAGCTGGCCGAAGCCAAGCAGGGCCTGCGGCGGACCTACCAGGTGGCGCTGGCCCAGGACGGCCCGCTCAGCGACCTGCTGCAGCGCCAGCTGTGGCAGGGCCGCACCATGGCCTTCACCCGCGAGCGGCTGGCGATGCTGGACGCGCAGACGGTGGACGAGGTCAACGCCGCGCTGCGCAAGTATCTGCAGCCGGAACTGTTGACCCAGGCCTACGCCGGCGACTTCACCGCCAAGCCGGCCGCGGCCAAGTAAGGCGCGTCAAGCGCCCGCATCCGCCGCCGGCTCCTCCGGCGGCGGCGTCTTTTCGCCGGCCGGCGCGCTGTCCGGCAACGGCCGGCCGTCGCGGCCGAACAGCCTGAGCTGGCGCGGCAGGTCGAAATCGTCGGCCAGCTTCACCCCCACGCCCAGCAAGCGCACCGGGCGGGCGCCGCGGGCGTAGCCAGTGCGCAGCAGCTGGCCGAACGCCGCCATCGACAGCGCGTAGCCCGGCTGCTCCACCGTGGTCTGGCTGAAATCGTCGAACTTGAGCTTCACCGACAAGCCCTTGAACTCGGGGCTGCCGCTGCGCGCCAGCCGCGCCTGCAGCCGGTCCGCCAGTTCCGGCAGCTTGGACAGGCAGTTGGCGAGGTCGGGCAGGTCCTGGGCGTAGGTCTCCTCGACGCTGATCGTCTTGCGGCTGCGGTCGGTGGACACCGGCCGCTCGTCACGGCCCTGCGACAGCGCCAGCAACCGCTCGCCGAAGCTGCCGAAATGACGGAACAGGTCGGCCGGCGACCAGCGCCTGAGATCGCCGCAGCTGTGTATGCCCAGCCGATGCAGCCGCTCGGCGGTGACGCGGCCGACGCCGTGTATCTTCTCCACCGGCAAGGTGACGACGAAGGCGTCGACGTCGCGCGGGCGGATCAGGAACTGGCCGTCCGGCTTGTTCCAGTCGCTGGCCACCTTGGCCAGGAATTTATTGGGCGCGATGCCGGCCGACGCGGTGATGCCCACCTCGTCGCGGATCTGGCGGCGTATCGCCTCGGCCATCAGCGTGGCGCTGCCCTGCTCATGCGGCTGGCCGGTGACGTCTAGATAGGCCTCGTCCAGCGACAGCGGCTCGATCACATCGGTATAGCGCTGGTAGATGGCCATGATCTGCTGGCTGGCCAGCCGGTAGCGCGCCATGTCCGGCGGCAGGATCACCAGCTCCGGGCACAGCCTGAGCGCCCGCGCCGACGACATCGCCGAGTGCACGCCGTAGCGGCGCGCGATGTAGTTGCAGGTGGCCACCACGCCGCGTGTTTCCGGACGTCCGCCCACCGCCAGCGGCACATCGCGCAGGCTGGGGTCGTCGCGCATCTCGATCGCGGCGTAGAAGCAGTCGCAGTCGACGTGGATGATCTTGCGTTGCGGGGCGTTCATCGGGAATCAGGGACGGTCGCTGTGTCCCAGCGCCTTGTCCGGCGCGATGCGGTCGCGCAGCCGCTGCTTGAGGATTTTCAGCTCGGGAAAACCGTCCTCCGCCTTGCGGTCCCACAGCAATTCGCCGTCGACCTCGACGCGGAACACGCCGCCGCTGCCGGGGCGCAGCGCCACCTCGGCCAGTTCTTTTTCAAAGGTGGTCAGCAGTTCCTGGGCCAGCCAGCCGGCGCGCAGCAGCCAACGGCAGCCGGTGCAGTAGTGGATGACGACGCGGGGAAGGGAAGCGGGGGAGGCGGACGGATTCATGATGGAAAGGCTAGGCGGGAACAAAACGACAGCATAACGTAAAAAACGGCGCCGACCCCCTGTTTGCAGCGTGTTGTGCGGGTGCGAAGCACCCTCTCCTCCATCATTTCTCTTTTATTTGGCAGACTTGGCGCAGTGCCGAGTCGGGGGCCGGCGTCGCGGATATCGTCTTGTTCAACTTTGTTGCTCGGGCCAGTGTGCCCAGCCGGGCCTGGACTGTAAAGTCCGGAATGGTCACGGCTCGCATTGCTGCGAAGCAGCATGTAACTTCGGCGCAACGCCGGCAAACAAACAAAAAAACAGCAGCTTGCGCCGAAAATGGCGGCAAGCTGCTGCGGGCATCGCTTGGTAGCGCTATTAGTGCGCGTGGTCGTCAGCGCCGTCCTGCACCACCACTTGCACTTCCACCTGGCCGGCCTTCTCGAAGCCCAGCGTCAGCGGGAAGCGATCGCCGGCCTTCAGCGGCTGCTTCAGGCCCATCAGCATGATGTGGTAGCTGCCCGGCGCGAACTTGACGGTCTGGCCCGGCGCGACCGCCACGCCGCCTTCCACCTTGCGCATCCGCATCACGCCGTTGTCGTTGACGTGGGTGTGCAGTTCGGCGCGCTCGGCGCGCGGCGTGCTGGCCGACACCAGCTTGTCCTCGGCCTTGCCCTGGTTTTCCAGCGATAGGTAGACGCCGCCGGTCTGGCTGGCGGCCGGCATCGCGCGGCTCCACGGATGGCCGATGTGGATGGCGCCCAGTTGGAAGGAGTGGGCGGCTGCCAGGCCGGACAGGCACAGGCCCAACAGGGCGGCGGCGAAACGTTTCATCGCGGGGTCTCCAATTGAAAATGGCTCTCACTCTAGCACGCCGCGCGGGCCGATGAACGCGACAAATTGCCGCATCCGTCGGCCTTGCGCCACAGCTTGCCATGCCGTCGGTCTAAAGCGCAGCCCCCGGCTACCCCAGGGCAACGTAAGCCTCTACAATCGGCGGGCTAGATACCCGGCCTCAACACCATGTTCAAAACCTTGTCGCTGCAATTCCTGTTCGGCGGTCTGCTCAGCCTGATCACCATCACCAATCCGCTGTCCAAGATTCCGCTGTTCATCACGCTGACCCGCGAAATGAGCGAACCGCACCGCGACTCGCAAGCCCGCCGCGCCTGCGTGTTCGCCGCCGCCATCATGGCGGTGAGCCTGCTGGCCGGCAATCTGATCATGGCCGCTTTCGGCATTTCCTACGGCGCGCTGCGCATCGCCGGCGGCTTCGTGGTGGCGGTGCTGGGCTACCGCATGCTGTTCCTGTCGCAGGACCCCGGCCAGGCGCCCAAACAGTCCGGCGAGCGCGAAGACTACGCCTTCTTCCCGCTGGCGATGCCCGGCATCAGCGGCCCCGGCACCATCGCGGTGGTGATCGGCATTTCCACCGAGATCGCCGAACTCTCCACGCTGCCGGCCAAGGCGCTGGCCTTCGCGATGACTTTCGCCGCCATCGGCCTGACCTGCGCCGGCATGTGGCTGACGCTGAAGTCGTCGCTGCTGATCTCAGAGCGGCTGGGCCGCGGCGGCCGCGAGGTGATGACCCGGCTGATGGGCTTCCTGCTGATCTGCATCGGCGTGCAGTTCGTCGGCTCAGGCATCCGCACCTTCATGGCCGGCTCCTGAGCCGCTGCCCAAGTCAAGCAAGCCGGCGCGCACAAGCCGCGCCGCCTCTGCCACAATGGATGGACCATCACCGCAGGTCCGCGCCATGCCCGCCCTTTCCGCCGAACGCTCAGAATTGTTCCGCGCCGACGACCTCGGCGCGCTGGAATGCCTGGACGCGCAATACGCCGAGCGGACCTTCCCGCCCCATTTCCACGAACAGTTCGTCGTCAACACGCTGACCCTGGGCGCGCAGTCCTACCGCCACCGCGGCGGCCTGCACCGCGCCGGCGTCGGCGCGCTGGTGCTGATCAACCCCGGCGAGGTGCATACCGGCGAAACCGCCCACGAAAACGGCTGGGCCTATCGCGGCTTCTATCCCGGCGTCGACATGCTAGGCGGCCTGGCCGCCGACCTGAACGGCAAGGCGGGCCTACCCTATTTCCGCGACACCGTGGTGGTCGACCCCGGCCTGGCGCGCCGGCTGGACGGCCTGCACCTGCTGCTGCGCGACAGCCGCGACGCGCTGCGGCGCGAATCGGCGCTGGCCGCGGTGTTCAGCGAGGTGTTGGTCAAATACATGCGGCTGCGCCCGGACGAGCAGCCGTCCGCCCCCGGCGCCGTGGAAACCGTCAGGCAGATGCTGGCCGACGACCCCGCCGCCAACCACTCGCTGCAGCAACTGGCGACGGCGGTCGGCCTGTCGCCCTGGCAGCTGTGCCGCCAGTTCAAGCGCGAGACCGGTCTGCCACCGATGGCCTGGCGCAACCAGCTGCGGGTGGCCCGCGCCCGCAAGCTGCTGGCGGCCGGCATGCGGCCCGGCGCGGCGGCGCTGGAGCTGGGCTTCGCCGACCAGCCGCACCTGACCCGCGCGTTTCAGCAGGCGCTGGGCGTCACGCCGGCCGCCTATCAGAAGGCCGTGGGCGCGCGCGCCCGCTAAGCCGGCCGCAAAATCGTTCAAGACAGGCCGGACGGCCTGCTCCATCATCAGCAACAGAGGGCCGATCTCCGGCCCCGCCGCACGCAGGATTCATCCATGCCTTCCTTATCCGACCGCCGCCGCTGGCTGCTGGACGGCGCGCGCGACACCATTCCGATGATGGTGGGCGCGGCGCCGTTCGGCGTGATCTTCGGCACCCTGGCCATCGCCGCCGGACTGTCGCCCGCCGCCACGGCGGCGATGTCGCTGCTGGTCTTCGCCGGCTCCTCGCAGTTCATCGCCGTCAGCCTGGTTTCCGCCGGCGCCGCCCTGCCGGTGATCTGGCTGACCACCTTGGTCGTCAACCTGCGCCACGCGCTGTACAGCGCCACGCTGCTGCCCTACGCGCGGCCGTGGCCGCTGGCCTGGCGCTGGCCGCTGGCGTTCTGGCTCACCGACGAGACCTTCGCCGTGGTCGAGCACCGCTTCCGCAGCCTAGGCGCGGACGGCGGCCAGTGGTACTGGCTGGGATCGTCGCTGGCGATGTACTTGAACTGGCAGCTGTGGACGCTGGCCGGGGTGGCGCTGGGCCGCTCGGTACCCGGGCTGGACAGATTGGGGCTGGATTTCGCGATGGTGGCCACCTTCGCCGCCATCGTCGCGCCGCAGTTGAAAAAGCGGCCGACGCTGGCCGCGGCGCTGGCCGCCGGCGCGGTCGCGCTGTTGGCCCGCGGCCTGCCCTACAAGCTGGACCTGATGCTGGCGGCGCTGGCCGGCGTCGCCGCCGGCATGCTGCTTGAACGCGGACAGAAACGGGAGGCGGCATGAACGGATGGCAACACTGGGCGGCCATCGCCGGCATGCTGACCGCCACGCTGGCGGTGCGCGCCAGCTTCCTGGTCTTCGGCCAGCGGCTGGCCTTTCCCGGCTGGCTGAACCGCGCGCTGCACTATGTGCCGGCGGCGGTGCTTTCGGCGCTGGTGGCGCCGATGGCGCTGGCGCCGGCCGGCAGCATCGATCTGTCCTGGCATAACGCCTACCTGATCGGCACCGTCGTCGCCATCGCCGTCGCCTGGAAAAACGGCAAGACGCTACTGGCCATCGTGGTCAGTTTCGCCGTCTACGGCGCGCTGCGCTGGCTGCTATAGGTTGTAGGCCAGCACCAGGCCTATCATCAGCGGCGCCAACCAGCGGCAGGCGACGCGCATCAGCAGCGCCGCCGGCGCGGACAGGCGCAACTGGTCCCGCACCGCCGGCCATGCCACCCGGCCGGCGAACAAGGCGGTGCCGATGCAGCCCAGCGGCAACAACACGTTGGACGCGGCGTAGTCCATCAGCTCGAAGGCGTTGCGGCCGAACAGCTTGTAGTCGGCCAGCGGGCCGAAGGACAATGCCGCCGGCACGCCGGCCAGGAAGGCCAGCGCGGTCACCGCCAGCGTGGCCTTGCGCCGGCCGACGCCGAATTCGTCTATCGGCAGGATAGCCACCACCTCCAGCAGCGACACCGCCGAAGTCAGCGCCGCCATCAGCAGCAACGCGAAGAACGCCGTCGCGAACAGCTGGCCGTAGGGCAAATGGTTGAACACCACCGGCATCACCATATAGGTCAGCCCCGGGCCAGCCTGCGGATTCAGGCCGAAGGCGTAGATGGCGGGGAAGATCATCAGGCCGGCCAGCACTGAGGTCAGCGCAGTCAGCCCGGTCACCCACAGCGCCGAATTGCCGAGCCGGGTGTCCGGCCCCAGGTAGGAGCCGTAGGCCAGCATGCAGCCGGCCCCGACCGACAGCGAGAAGCAGGCCAGGCCCAGCGCCTCCACCAGCATGTCCGGCGTCAGCCGGGCGAAATCGGGACGGAACAGCGCCTCCACCCCGGCCATCGCGCCGGGCAAGGTCAAGGCGCGCACGATCAGCGCCAGCATCAGCAGAAACAGCAGCGGCATCAACAGCTTGCCGACGCGCTCGATGCCCTTCTGCACGCCACCCGCCACCACCAGCAGCGTCAGGCCGGCGAACAGCGCGTGGGTCAGCAGCGCCTCGGCCGGATCGCCGACGTACTGGCCAAACAGCGCGCCCAGCGCATTGACGTCGTCGCTCATCACCCGGCCGTCCAGCGCGCGCAGCAGGTAGCCCAGCGTCCAGCCGCCGACCACGCTGTAGAAGGAAAACACCAGGAAGCAGCACAGCACGCCGCCGTAGCCCAGCAGCTTCCAGCGCGGCGAGCCCAGTTTGGAGAACGCGCCGACCGCGCCGCAGCCGGCCGCGCGGCCCAAGGCCAGCTCGGCCTGCAGCAAAGCCAGTCCCAGGGTAAAGGTGAAAGCCAGATAGACCAGCAGAAAAACGCCGCCGCCGTTCATCGCGGTGACGTAGGGGAATTTCCAGATGGAACCGAGGCCCACCGTGGCGCCGGCCGAAGCCAGAATGAAACCGAGGCGGGAACCCCATTGCGTGCGTGGCATGACAACTCCTGAGTCAAAACTGTTTGCCGCCGCACGGGATGAAAAGCTGGATACAACAAGGCCGCCCATGACGGCGGCCCGGAAAGCGGATGTGAACACTCCTGGCGCGCCGGCTTAGCCGCGCCACCACCAATTTTGGGTCTGGAGTGAAATAATCTGCTTCATCATGGTTCAAGCATGCCGGTTAACGCCCGCAGGCGTCAAGCCCGGCGTGCGCGCTCAAGCATTCTCCGCCGCCAGCTCGCCCTCGGCGCGCGGCGTACCGCGCAGCCGGAAACCCAGCCACAACAGGCCAAGCCACAACGGCAACACGTACACCGACACCGCGATGCCGGGCGTGAACAACATCACGCCGAGTATCGCCGCCATGAAGGCCAGGCACAGCCAATTGGCGAACGGATGCCACAGCGCCGGAAACAGCGAGCGGCGGCCGGCGCGGGCGCGGCGGAACTTCAGGTGGGTCAGGCTGATCAGCACCCAGTTGATCACCAGCGCCGTCACCACCAGCGACATCAATAGCGCCAGCGCGCCGCTGGGCAGCAGATAGTTGACGATCACGCCCACGAAGGTGGCCAGCGCCGAGGCCAGGGTGGCGTTCACCGGCACCCCGCGCTTGTCCACCTTGCCCAGGCCGCGCGGCGCGTTGCCCTGCTCCGCCATGCTGAACAGCATGCGGCTGGTGGCGTAAACGCCGCCGTTGTACACCGACAGCGCCGCCGTCAGCACCACGAAGTTCAGCGCGTGCGCGGCGAAGCCAACGCCGATCTGGTCGAAGATCATCACGAAGGGGCTGCCGCCGGCGGCCACCTTGCTCCACGGGTACAGCGACAACAGCACCGCCAACGAACCGATGTAGAAGATCAGCACGCGGTAGATCACCTGGTTAACCGCCCGAGGAATGGTTTTCTGCGGATCGCGGGTCTCCGCGGCGGCCATGCCGATCAGCTCCAGGCCGCCAAAGGAGAACATGATCACCGCCATCGACATGAACAATCCGCCGAAGCCGTGCGGAAAGAAACCGCCGTCGTTCCACAGATTGCCGACCGAGGCCTGCGGCCCGCCGGTGCCGGACAACAGCAGGTAGCCGCCGAACACGATCATTGAAATCACCGCGCCCACCTTGATCAGCGCGAACCAGAACTCGGTCTCGCCATAGTATTTGACGCTGGCGAGGTTAACCCCGGTGATCGCCGCGAAGCAGACCAGCGCGGTCAGCCAGGTCGGCATTTCCGGCCACCAGTAGCGGACGTATTCGCCGGCGGCGGTCAGTTCCCCCATGCCGGCCAGCACATACAGCGCCCAATAGTTCCAGCCGGCCAGGAAGGCCGGGAACCTGCCCCAGTAGCGGCCGGCGAAATGGCTGAGCGAGCCGGCCACCGGCTCTTCGGTCAGCATTTCGCCAAGCTGGCGCATGATCAGGAATATGACGAAGCCAGCGACCGCGTAACCGAGAATCATCGAGGGCCCGGCTGACTTCAGCACGCTGGCCGAGCCGAGGAACAGGCCGGTGCCAATGGCGCCGCCCAATGCGATCAACTGAATATGCCGGTTTTTCAGCTCGCGCTTCAAACCGCCGGAAGTCGAGGGAACGCTCACCTTGGCGCCTCCATATATGGGTGAATTGGAACGGCGCTGGAAACAGGGAGCTTATCGGGGAATCACCCAAAATCAGACAAAATGTCCAATAAAAACCAACCGCACAACTCGTTGAAAAACGTACCAATCAGTACAAGTCAAATAAAGACTAAAGCAATCAGGGGAATTCGTCAAAGGATGCGGGCTAGGCTCGCCTGGAGCCGCCATCTCTCAAAGAGCAATTATCGGACAAATAGTCCAATTTTTGATAACCATGCCTCCAATGACAAGGCCGCCCCAAGAGGCGGCCTGGCATCGCGAAGCCGGCCCAACAGGCCGGCGCCGCAGTTTACGGCAGCTGGCGCGCCAGTTCGGCGTCCGGCCGCTTCGCGCGCTTCATGCGGAAGCCCGCCCACAGCAGGCCCAGCCACACCGGCAGCACGTAAACCGACACCGCCATGCCCGGCGTGAACAGCAGGATGCCCAGGATCATCACCATGAAGGCCAGGCAGATCCAATTGGACAGCGGGAACCAGAACGACGGGAACACCAGCTTCTGGCCGCTCTTGACGCGGCGGAACTTCAGGTGGGTCAGGCTGATCATCGCCCAGTTGGTGACCAGCGCGGCCACCACCAGCGACATCAGCAGGCCCAACGCCTCGCCCGGCAGCAGGTAGTTCAGGATCACGCAGGCGAAAGTGGCGACCGCGGAGAACAGCGTGGCGTAAACCGGCACGCCGCGCGTGTCCAGCTTGCCCAGCGCGCGCGGGGCGTTGCCCTGCCGGGCCAGGCCGAACAGCATGCGGCTGGTGGCGTAGACACAGCTGTTGTACACCGACAGCGCCGCGGTCAGCACCACGAAGTTCAGCGCGTGCGCGGTGAAGCCGGCGCCGATCTGCTCGAAAATCATCACGAAGGGGCTGCCGCCGGCGGCCACCTTGCTCCACGGGTACAGCGACAGCAGCACCGCCAGCGAGCCGATGTAGAAGATCAGGATGCGGTAGATCACCTGGTTGACGGCCTTGGGGATGGTCTTTTGCGGATCGGACGCCTCGGCCGCGGTCATGCCTATCAGCTCCAGGCCGCCGAAAGAGAACATGATCACCGCCATCATCATGAACAGGCCGCCGAAGCCGTGCGGGAAGAAGCCGCCGTCGTTCCACAGATTGCTGACCGAAGCCTGCGGGCCGCCGGTGCCGGACAGCAGCAGGTAGCCGCCGAAGACGATCATGCCGATCACCGCCGCCACCTTGATCAGCGCGAACCAGAACTCGGTCTCGCCGTAGGATTTGACGTTGGCGAGGTTGATGCCGTTGATGCAGACGAAGCACACCAGCGCGGTCAGCCAGGCCGGAACGTGCGGCCACCAGTACTGGACGTAAGCGCCGACCGCGGTCAGCTCGGCCATGCTCACCAGCACGTACAGCACCCAGTAGTTCCAGCCGGACAGGAAGCCGGGGAAGCTGCCCCAGTAGCGGTAGGCGAAGTGGCTGAACGAGCCGGCCACCGGCTCCTCGGCCACCATCTCGCCCAATTGGCGCATGATCATGAAGGCGATGAAGCCGGCGATGGCGTAGCCGAGGATCATCGACGGGCCGGCCGACTTCAATACGCTGGCCGAGCCGAGGAACAGGCCGGTGCCGACGGCGCCGCCCAGCGCGATCAGCTGGATATGGCGGTTTTTCAGCTGTCGCTGCAAACCGGTGTGGGCTTCGCTCACTATGAATTCTCCTTGAGGTGCGGGCGCCAAACGCGCGCCCGGACGGGTGCGCGACCATCTAAACATCAGCACGACATTGCCGTCAAACCATTGGATACAATATAAATGCCCAAAATATGCACAATGATTGAATTTTAAAAATAAAATTCCCCGATTTCTGCAACTTCAAACCATAAATTGCTCAATCAGACCTATCTAGCTGCGAATTTTCCGCATCCGCCGCCCCATCTCCGGCACGAACGTTCCGTTACCTGCAGTGACAAATGCCACACACAGCTCTTGCAACTGTTTGTCGATAATCCCAGTCGAAGGCATTGAGTGACCCGTGCGTCACATCAGGGAGAGAACAATGAAGCAATCCGTATTGATCGCCAGCGTGCTCGGCGGCGGCATCGCGCTCGGCGCGGTGGGCGTGGCCGGCATCCAGGCCATGAAGTCGTCGAAACCGGAAACCGCCATCGTCGCCAGCGCCCCGCTGGCCCAGGCCTCGGCTCCGGCCATCCAGGCGCTGGCGCCCAGCGCGGCCTCGTCCACCCTCGCGCAGCCGGCTCCGCAGGCCTCCACCCCGGTGGCGGCCGCCGCGCCGCAGCCCAAACCGGCGCCTAAGCCGGTCCACGCGACCCACGCCAAGATCCTGGGCGTGACGCCTATCCGCGAAGCGGGCACCGAACCCAAACAGGTCTGCCACCAAGAGCAAGTGGTGCACCAAGCTCCGGTGCAGGATGAAAACCGCATCGCCGGCTCGGTGCTCGGCGGCGTGGTCGGCGGCCTGCTGGGCAACCAGGTAGGCGGCGGCAACGGCAAGAAGGCGGCCACCGTGATCGGCGCGCTGGCCGGCGGCTACGCCGGCAACCGGGTGCAGGAAGGCATGCAGCAACGCGACCAAGTGACCGGCACCCGCACCATCTGCAACACTGAAGAAACAAAGACCGAGAAGATCGTCGGCTACAACGTGCGCTACTCGCTGGACGGCAAAACCGGCACAGTGCGCATGGACGAGAAGCCGAAGGGCAAGACCCTGCCGGCCAAGGACGGCAAGCTGCTGATCTGATCCGGACGGATCGGCCGCAACCAAAGACAAGGCCCGGCATCGCCGGGCCTTTTTCCATTCCAAACCTCAGGCCGCGGCCCGCCTCGCCTCCCCGGCGCGCTGTCGTTCCGCCACCTTCTCCGCCGCCTCCGGCGGGCCGAACAGCAACACCAGCCGGTCGCGCCAGCCATCAGCGCGCCAGGCCTCGGCCAGCATGTCGCGCCATTCCACCAGGCTGACCCACAAGGGATTGAAGCTGTTCACCGGCTTCACCGTGCCGTAGTCGCACGGGTCGCTGTCCAGCTCCTCGGCATAGGTGCCGAACATCCGGTCCCAGACCACCAGCACACCGGCGTAATTGTGGTCGATGTAGCGGGGATTCTTGGCGTGGTGGCCGCGGTGTATCGACGGCGTGTTGAACACGTACTCCAGCCAGCCCAGCTTGGGCGTGGCCTGGGTGTGGACGAAGAACTGGAAGGCCAGGTTGAGCAGCACCACCGCCACCACCTGCTCGGGCGGGAAGCCAACCCAGGCCAGCGGCAGCCAGAACGCCCACATGCCGGCCAGCGGATACATCAGGCTCTGGCGGAAGGCGGTGGTGAAATTCATCCGCGTCGAACTGTGGTGGACGCTATGCGCCGCCCACAGCCAGCGCACCCGGTGGCTGACGCGGTGGAACCAGTAATAGAGGAAGTCCTGGCCGAGGAAGAGCAGGAAGAAACTCAGCCAGCCATCGGAAAAATCTAACAGCCGGTGGTGCTGGTAGATCCAGCCGTACAGCGGCAGCACCAATACCCAGGCCAACTTGTCCGCGCCCTGGTGCAGCAAGCCCAGCGCCGCGCTGCACAGCGAATCGCGCCAGTTGTACAAGCCAAGCCGGCCCTGGCGCCGGAACAGCCACAACTCCCACGCGACGAACAGCAGAAAAACCGGCGCCAGCGCCAAGAGAATCAGTTCAACCGGGAATTTCATCGCACCCCACCATAGAGCAAACACTTGATTGGAGTTTAAGCTCTATGCATGGAGGGCTGTCAATCGCCGCCATCCGGCCGGCGCGCTTTCCCGGCGCGCTGTGGCGGGAAAGCCATATCAAAAGCGGCTATCCCGAATCATCGAGATAGCCGCCAGGCCGCCGTATTCAGTCGCGACGGGCCATCAGCGCGGCCAGAGACGCGTCGCGCTCGCTCCACACCCGCGCCACGCTGGGGCGCTCGCCCAGGCGGCGCAAGTAGTCGCTACAGCCTTCCAGCCGCTGCGTCATGTCCTCGCCGAGAAAGGTCTGGCTCAGGCGCGCCACCACCGGCAGGATGCCGGCGGCGCTGAGGTCGGCGAAGCTGAAATCCTCGCCGGCGAGCCAAGGACGGCACTGCGCCAGCTTGGCCACCGCGCCGATGCCGCGCGCCAGCGCCTGGCGGATCTCCTCGCACTTCTCCGGCTCCGGCCGGGTGCCTTTCAGCATGTGGCGGATCAGCGGGCTGGCCGGCAGCATCACGTACAACTCCAGCATCGCGGTCAGCTCGCGCGCTAGCGCCCGGCTGTTGGGCGTCGGCGGCAGCAGCGAGGCGGTGGGGTAAGCGTCCTCCAGCCACTCCAGGATCACCGTGGACTCGGCCAGCGGATGGCCATTGATCTCGACGAAGGGAATCTTGCCCATCGGGCTCTTTTCCAGCAGCTCGTCCTCTTGCGAAGGCGTCGTCACCACTTCCTGGAAATTGACCCCCTTCTCCAGCAAGGCGATCTTCACCTTGTTGTAGTAGGGCGACAGCGGGATACCGTGCAGTTTGATCATGCCGACTCCAATAGCGATGGGTTCGTAAGCGCCGATGCGGGGCGAGGCATCGGCGCGCGGCCTACATCATCCAGCCTATTCCCTTATTTAGCCAGCGCCAGGCTCTTTTGCTGCAGCAATTGGCGGATCTGCGGCAGCATCTGCTGCGCCGCCTTCTCGCCTTCCAGAATGGCCTGGTTGCGGGCCTCGAACTCGGCCGAGCCGATATTCAGCACATTCGGGTGGATCACCACGTCGGCCTGCTTCAATTCCTGCGCCAGCGCCGAGCCGTTCATGATGCTCAGGCTCTGGTCCAGCATCGACAGGAAGCCGGTGGCGCGGCCGGCCTTGGGGCGGCCGGTGATGTCGACGGCGATGACGAACTGCGCGCCCATTTCGCGCGCGGCGCTGACCGGCACCGGGCTGACCAGGCCGCCGTCGACATAGCTCTTGCCGCCTATCTTCACCGGCAGGAACACGTTGGGAATGCTGGCCGAGGCGCGCACCGCCTGGCCGGTGTTGCCGGTGCGGAACACTACCCGGCGGCCGGAATCCAGCTCGGTGGCCACTGCGGCAAACGGTTTGCCCAGTTTTTCCAGCGGACGATTGCCCACCTGGGCATTGATCCAATTCTGCAGCTTCTCGCCCTTGATCACGCCCTTGGTGGACAGCGTCCAATCGGTGAGGTCGGCCTGGTCGAGCGCGATCGCGCGCTGCTGCAGCTGCATGCCGGTCAGGCCGGATGCGTACAGGCTGCCCACCACGCTGCCGGCGCTGGTGCCGACGATGATGTCGGGCGTGATGCCGGCGCCTTCCAGCACCTTGATCACGCCGATGTGGGCGAAGCCCTTCACCGCGCCGCCGCCGAGCGCCAGCGCGATTTTCGGTTTGGCCAGCGGCTTGGCGGCCTGGCCGCTGTCCGGCGGCGTGGCGGTCATGCAGGCGGACAACAGGGAGGCGATCCCGGCCAGCAGCGCGGGACGTAAAATGCTCTTGCTAATCATGATTGCATCGGTCTTTCAGACATCGGCGGCCTTCGGGCCGCCCCAACGGGCGCGGGATCCAGCATCACGTAATTCAGATGCCGCGCGCCCTCCAATTCGAAATGAGTTTCGCCGTGGATGCCCATGCCCAGCCGGCGGTAGAAGGCGATGGCGCGGGCGTTGCCGTGCCATACGCTCAGCCACAGACGCGGCTGGCCGGGCTGCGCTGCAGCCCATTGCCGCGCAGCCGCCATCAGCCGCCGGCCCAGGCCCTGGCCGGTGTGGCTCTCCACCAGATAGAGTCGCTCCATCTCCTGGGATGGGGCATCGCAGCCGGCGCAAGCTTCGTCCAATTTCAGTTGCGCGTAGCCCAGCAGGTGGCTGTTTTTCTCCATCACCAGCAGATGGCGCGCCGGATCGGCGATCAAGGCCGCCATCTTTTCCGGCGTGAATTCCGTCAGCACATAGTCGGCCAACGCCTGGCGGATGCCGTCGATGGCATAGGTGCTCAGCCACACCTGGATCGACAGCGCGGCGAGGGAAACCGCGTCGCCCGGACGCGCGGGACGGATTTCCAATTCCATGGCTAACTTTCTTTAAGCTGCGCGGCGGTGATCCACCGTCAGGGCTTGGGTGCCTTCTTGACGAATTCGATCACCTGGCGGCCGTCGTCGGTCATCTTGGCCAGCTTCTTTTCGGTGCCCTTCCACGCGTGGCCGTACACCACCTCGTAGCTGGCCGGCAGCTTGCCGTCGCGGCGGTGCCGCTCGTACGCGGCCTCCACCTTGCGCCAGGCCTGCTTGCCCATCAGGCCGCGGCCGCGGCCGGAGGTAGCGTTATGCGCGCCTATCGCTTTCAGGTCGCGCATCACCGCGCGGGCGTCGTCGTAGGTCAGCGCGATCTTCTCCATGTCCATCACCGGTTCGGCGAAACCGGCGCGCATCAGCGCGTCGCCGATGTCGTGCATGTCGATGAACTGGTTGACGTGGGTGGCGCCGTCCACGCCGGCGAAAGCGTCGCGCAATTCGAACAGCGTGTCCGGACCCAGCGTGGAGAACATCAGCATGCCGTCCGGCTTCAGCACCCGGCGCATCTCGGCGAACATCCTGTCCGGCTCGTTGATCCATTGAACGGTCAGATTGGACCAGATCATGTCGACGCTGGCGTCGGCCAAAGGCAGTTTTTCGATATCGGCGTTGATCTGCCATGGCTGGCTGGGCTTGAACAGCTTCTTCAACAAGCCGTCGCCGGATCGGCCGCGCTCGCGCGAGGCCTGCAGCATGGCGTGCGCCAGGTCCAGCTCGATCACCCGCGCTTGCGGATAGCGCCGCCGCAACTCGGCCGAGCCGTAGCCGGTGCCAGAGCCGGCGTCGAGGATCACCGCCGGCTGATGCTTGATGTAATCCAGCCGTTCCGCCATGCGGTCGGACACTTCGCGCTGCAGCACCGCGGCGGAATCGTAGCTGGCCGCGGCCTTTTCGAACGAGGCGCGCACGCGCGCCTTGTCAGTGTAAAACGCTTCACTCATGCCTGGGTTTCCAGATGCTCGGCAAGCGCGCGCACGAAATCCTGCTCATGGGACAGGAAGGGCGCGTGCGACGCCTGCGGGAATTCGTAAAGGACGGCGTCGGGCAGCGACTCGGCCAGCCAGCGGCCGGCGCCGATCGGGGTGATCGCGTCGCGCGCGCCGTAGAACAAGGCTGTCGGACACTGGATGCGGCCGGCCAACGCGCGCGCGTCGGCCTCCAGCAGCAGCTCCAGCGCCGGCAGCAGGCCTTGCGGCCGGCCATGGGAGAACAGTTCGCCGCGCAGCGCCTTCAGCGTGTCGCGCGCCGCCGGCGCGCCCATCATCTGCAAGGCGAGGAAGCGCTCCAGCGTCTGCTCGAACGCACCGTCCAGGCTCTGGGCGACAGCTTCTATCGATTTGCGCTCTTGCGCGTGCGGCCAGGTTTTGTCGCGGACGAAGCGCGGGCTGGTGGCCACCAGCGCCAGGCTCTTCACCTGAGCCGGATGGCGGGCGGCCCAGTGCTGGGCGATCAGGCCGCCGAGCGACCAGCCCACCACCTGCGCCGGCAAGGGAAAATGGGCCGCGAGCAGATCGGCCACCGCGTCGGCATCGAAGCGTTGCAGCGCCGGCGACGCGCCGTGGCCCGGCAGATCCACCAGATGGACGCAGAAACGCGTCGCCAGTTGTTCGGCCACGCGGGCGAACACGCCGCCGTGCAGCCCCCAGCCGTGCAGCATGACCACGTCCGGTCCTTGGCCCTGCGTTTCGACAAACAGATTCATGAACAGTCAAATTGGGCGAAAACGCTATTTTCGCAAGAGTACGATGCGAAGGAAACCTCCAAAGCCGGCATCTTCGTCGTGAAAAGGTTGCAGTTTGGTAACCGAAACGATGTCGCCCAGCCGGCGGTTGATGTCGGTGGCGGCGGCGCGCGCCAGCAGATTGCCGGCGCGCCGCCACAGCGGCGCCCGCCCGCCGTCGGCCAGAAACTTGTCGAACACCGCCACCCGGCCGCCCGGCCTCAGCACGCGCTCCACCTCCAGCAGGCAGGCCCGCGGATCTGGAACCACCGCCAGCGTCAGATGCAGCGCCACCGCGTCGAAGCTCGCGTCGGGAAAGTCCAGCTTCTGTCCGTCCATCACCCTGGCGTCCACCTCCATGCCCAGCATGGCCGCGCGCTCGCGCAGCCGCGCCAGCATCGCCGGCGCGATGTCGATCGCTGCGACGTGGCGGCAGCGCACCAGGAAGTCCAAGTCCAACCCGGTGCCTGCGCCGACCAGCAGCAAGCGCTCGTCCGGCTGCGGGTTGAGCAGGCCGATCGAGCGGCGGCGGTGGCGGGCGAAGCCCTGCGCCACCTTGTCGTACACCGGCGCGTACAGATCATAGCGCCAGCGGTTGAAGCGGTTCGCGCACTCACGCCACACGGTCCGGCTCCCTGCCCAGGCCCGCCAGCTTGTCCCAGTCCAGCGCCCAGGCCGGCGCCGGCTTCGCGAAATAGAAGCCCTGCAGCATGCCGCAGCCCATTTCCTTCAGCATCGCCTGTTGGCTGGCGGTCTCCACCCCCTCGGCCACCACGTCCAGGTCCAGCGCGCGCGCCAGCGCCAGGATGGCGCGGACGATGGCCACCGATTCCTGCTTGCGATCCAGGTCGAACACGAAGGACTGGTCTATCTTCAGCACGTCGAAGCGATAGCGGTGCAGATAGGACAGCGCCGAATAGCCGGTGCCGAAGTCGTCCAGCGCCAGCCTGACGCCCAGGCCGTGCAGCGCCTGCATCGCGGTGGCGGCGGCCTCGGGCTGGTCGATCAGCGCGCTCTCGGTGATTTCCAGATGCAGCATCGCCGGCGGCAGCTGGTAATGGGCGATGCGCTCGCCTATCCAGACGACCAGGTCCGGGTCGCGGAAATTGGCCGAGGACAGGTTGATGTGCAGCGCGCAGTCCTCGTCCACCCGCCCCTCGGCCCGCCAGGTCCGCAGCTGGGCGCAGGCGGCGTTGATCATGTAGCGGTCCAGCCGGGTGATCAGCCCGCTATCCTCGGCCACCGGCAGGAACACGCCCGGCGACACCAGCCCGCGCTGCGGATGCTGCCAGCGCACCAGCGTCTCGAAGCCGGCCAGCTCGCCGGTGGCGGCGGAAATGAAAGGCTGGTAGTAGGGCAGCAACTGCCCCTCCTCCTCCAGCGCGCGCCGAAGCTCGGTCTCCAGCGCCAGCTGGTCGGCCTGGTCTATCCGCAGCTGGTGGCTGAACAAGGTGTAGCCCTGACGGCCCTGCTGCTTGGTGCAGTACATCGCGTGGTCGGCGTCGCGCAACAGGTCGTCAGCCTGGCGGTAGTGCGCGCGGTCGGCCAGCACCACGCCGACGCTGGCGGTGGAGAACACCTCGCGCCCCGCCAGGATCACCGGCCGCTCGAACTCGCTGACGATGCGGCGGGCGATGATCTCGCACTCGTCCACCGCGTCCATGCCGAACATCAGCACCGCGAACTCGTCGCCGCCCAGCCGCGCCAGGAAATCGTAATGGCGCAGACAGGCGCGGATGCGCGCCCCCGCCTCGAACAGCAGGTGGTCGCCAGCCAGATGGCCCAGCGTGTCGTTGACCAGCTTGAAGCGGTCCAGGTCGATGAACACCACCGCGAAGCGGTCGCCGCCATCGAGGTAGGCGTCCCAGGCGCGGCGCAACGCCTTGGAGAAATAATTGCGGTTGGGCAGCTTGGTCAGCGGATCGTGCAGGCTGTCGAACTCCAGCTGGGCGTTGACCGCGTCCAGCTCGCTGGTGCGCTCGCGCACCCGCTGCTCCAGGTCGGCGTAGGCCTGCTGCAGGCTCTCCAGCGCGCGCACCCGCGCCAGCGCGGCGCCGATATGGTTGGCGACGAACTCCAGCACCTCCTGGTCCCGATAGCCGTACACCACCTCGCCGTCGTAGCTCTGCACCGCCAGCACGCCCAGCAGTTCGTGGTCGCAATACAGCGGCACGCCCAACCAGCTCTTGGGCGGCATCTCCCCTTCCTCCGCCACGACGCCCGGCAAGCTGCCGTACGGATCCAGCAGCAGCGGCCGGCCGCTGTGCAGCACCTGCTCGATCAGGCCCTTGCCGGGCTTGCGCGCCCGCAACGACGACGCGTATTCGTCGGCGCAATAAGGGAAGCTGATCAGGTCGCTGCCCATGTCGTACAGCGCCACCACGCAGTTGCGCGCCGCCACCATCTCCAGCAACAGCCGGTGCAGGCCGCTGAGAAACGCCTCCAGCGATAGGCTGGTATTGGACAATTCGGCGATGCGGAACAGCACATCCTGGAATTTCTCCGCGCGCTTGCGGCCAGCCACCTCGGCGCGCAGACGCGCATTGGCGCCCTCCAGCTCGCTGGTGCGCAGCGCCACCTGCCGCTCCAGCCGGCCGTGGTAAAGCGCGCGGTCCAGCGCGAACCCGACATGGCGGGCGGCGAACATGAACCACTGCTGTTCGGCCGATGTCGGCATCGGCTGGTCATCGTAGACCTGCAGCACCACCGCGCCGATCAGCTCGTCGGCCGCGTTGGCCAACGGCGCGCCCATCCAGAAGACCGGCAGCTGCGACGGAGACGCCAGCGCCTCCTGGCTGCACAATTCCTCGATGCGCTCCCCGGTCAGCACTACCGGCGCGCCCCCGCGCATCAGCCAGGCGGTCAAGGACGCATCGGGGCCGGCCAGCGGAAAGATCCGCTCCGGATCCGGCGGCATCGGATCGCGCCGGTCGACGTAGAACGGAAAGTGGAACGCGGAGCAATCCTCGTCGTACAGCGCGATGGAGAAATTGTCGGCGTCCAGCAGACGCTGCATCAAACGGTGCAGCCGCGGCAACATGCGCTCCAGCGCCGGGCACTCGCCGGCCAGCAGGCTGATTTCCAGCATCGTCTCATTGGCGGCGCGCGCGGCCGCCTGCTCGGCACGCAACGCTCCGCACTGCAGATGGCCGGCCAGCAGCGCCGCCACGGTCTCCAGCTGCGCCGGCGGCGCGCCCCGCCACACCAGCCATCCCAAGGATTGGCCGCCCGCCCGCAGCGCTTGCGCGCCCGCGCCTGCCGGCGGCGACTCCCCCGCGGACAAAGTCTCGCCGTCCGGCAGGCCGTCGGCATCGCCGAACGCCGCCAGCCGGCGCCACGCCGCCCCGTTCCGTCCCCATGCGGCCGCCGCGCTCAAACCACCCAGGCCCTGCAATAACGACAAGGCGCGGGCCGCGGCCCGTTCCGGATCGTCCAGATATTCTGCCGTGCTCTTCATGTCATTATCGTAGTACGGGACGCAGAGAAAGTCCGCAGTCAGACAAAAGCCCGGGGCAAATGCCCCGGGCTTGAACGTTTTCATGTGGCGCGGACGCCTTCCACCGCGTCAGGCTTCAGTTTGCCGCCTGGCCCAGCATCAGATCCAGTAATGCGTCCAATTGGGAAAGCTCATGTCGGGCCGACAGCGAGATCCGCAGCCGGGAGCCGTTTTCCGGCACAGTCGGCGGCCGCACCGCCGGCACCCAGTAGCCCTGCCGCCGCAGTGCGTCGGCTAGCCGAACCGCGTTCTCATCCGAGCCGACAACGAAGGGCTGGATCGGCGTGGCGGACTGGCCGGCGTAAGGCGTGCCGTCCAGCCGCTGCCGGCAGCGGACGATCAATTGCCCCAGCCGCTCACGGCGCTCGCCGGCCTCGGCGATCAGCCGCAGGCTGACGCCCACCGCGGCCGCCAACGCCGGAGGCTGGGCGGTGGTGAAGATATAAGTGCGAGCCTTGTTCACCAGCCAGTCGATCAACGGCCTGCCGCCGGCAACGAAGGCGCCGGCCAGACCGGCGGCCTTGCCCAGCGTCGCCATATAGATCAGCCGTTCGCTGGAAAGATCGTGCGCGGCGACCGAACCGCGGCCGTCGCCCAGCACGCCGAAACCGTGGGCGTCGTCGACATACAGCCAGGCGTCGTAACGCTCGGCCAGCGCCAGCAATGCCGGCAGCGGCGCCTGGTCGCCGTCCATGCTGTACACGGCATCGACCGCGATCAGCTTGGTCGGCGCGTCGCTGGCGGCCAGCAGTTGCTCCAGATGCTCGAGGTCGTTGTGGCGGAACCGCTGGAAATCGGCCCTCGACAACAGACAGCCGTCATTCAGCGAGGCGTGGTTGAGCTTGTCGGCGAACACCGCGTCGCCGCGCCCCACCAAGCTGGTCAGCACCGCCAGATTGGCCGCGTAGCCGGAGCCGAACAACAGCGCCGCCTCGCGGCCGACGAAGCCGGCCAGCTCTTCTTCCGCCTGCTGGTGAGCCCGCGTGTGGCCGGTCAGCAGATGGGAGGCGCCGCTGCCGGCGCCCCAGCTGTCGGCGCCTTGCTGCAGCGCACGCACCAGGGAAGGATGATCGGCCAGGCCGAGATAATCGTTGCTGGCGAAAGACAGGTATTCCTCGCCATCGATGACAATGTCGACGCCTTGTGGCGACTCAAGCGTCGCCCGGTAACGGCGACGATGGCTGGCGTCCAGTTCCAGCAGGGCTGCAGACAGGTCTTGGAGGCGCATGGCGATTGCACTCTTTTACGTTGTTGACCAAACCGCGGCAGCTGCCCACCCCGGTGCGACACACTATATATATGTTTCCATTTAAGGCTACAGTACAGAATTGCTAATATTTTTTACAGCGCCTGCAAATCCAGTTTGGACATCAATGCCTGGTCGGCCACCACGTCCGGATTGCCGGTGGTCAGCAATTTGTCGCCGTAGAAAATGGAATTGGCGCCGGCCAGGAAACATAGCGCCTGGGTGGCTTCATCCATTTCGCGGCGGCCGGCCGACAGCCTGACGTAACTGGCCGGCATCGTGATCCGCGCCACCGCGATGGTGCGCACGAACTCGGTCCAATCCAGCCGCTCAGCGTTCTGCAGCGGCGTGCCCACCACCTGCACCAGATTATTGACCGGCACCGACTCCGGCTGCGGGTCCAAATTGGCCAGCTGGGCGATCAGACCGGCGCGGTCCGTCCGAGTTTCATTCATGCCGACGATGCCGCCGCAGCATACCGACAGCCCCGCCTTGCGCACTTTGCCCAAGGTGTCCAGCCTGTCCTCGTACTCCCGGGTCTGGATGATGTCGGCGTACTTGTCCGGCGCGGTGTCCAGATTGTGGTTGTAATAATCCAGGCCGGCATTCTTCAATTGCTCGGCCTGGCCCTCGCGCAGCAGGCCGAAGGTGGCGCAGGTCTCCAGGCCCAGCGCCTTCACTTCGCGCACCATCTCCAGCGTTTTCTGCAGATCGGCATCCTTGGGGCCGCGCCAGGCCGCCCCCATGCAGAAGCGCCCCGCGCCGTTGGCCTTGGCCTGGCGCGCCGCGTCCACCACTTCGTCCACCGTCATCATCGGCTGGTCCGCCACCGGCGTGTCGTGGTGCACCGACTGCGGGCAATAGCCGCAGTCCTCCGGACAGCCGCCGGTTTTGATCGACACCAGCGTCGACAACTGGATCTTGGTCGGATCGAAGAACTGGCGATGGATTTCGGCGGCGCGGAACACCAGCTCCATGAGAGGCAGTCCCAACAGCGCCTCCACATCGTCTACGCTCCAATTAGTGTTTTCCGGATGAGGGGTGGCCGGGCGCTTGAGTACCATCGTGGCAGAATGCATCGTATGCTCCAATAGCTGTTTGTCATTCTCACTGCGAGCCGTGCGGCTCGTCACCCTGCCCTGATGGGCAGGCGACAAAATCTTGGGGGGTGGTCGATATGATGTCAAATATTAGAAAGTTAATAATTGACAACTGCTCAATAATTAATCAGAAATGCGTGCTATGCGGGCAGCCGCACGCCCGAGAGGGTCTGTGCGACGGCTGCCGGGCGATGCTGCCGCGGATGCCGGCGGAGCGCTGCCCGCGTTGCGCGGAACCGACAGTCGGCGGCGCGCTGTGCGGACACTGCCAGCGCCAGCCGCCGGCATTCGACGCGCTGCATGTTCCCTATCTGTTTGCTTACCCTCTGAACGGCCTGATCCATGCCTACAAGTACGGCCGGCGGCTGCAACTGGCTGGCACGCTTTCTGGATTGATCACCGAATTCGCCCGCTGTCAAGGCCATAAATACGATTTAGTCATTCCTGTTCCGCTGGCGAGCGAACGACTGGCCGAAAGGGGCTTCAATCAGAGTTCCGAGCTTGCCAAAGCGTTCGCTGATACAATAAACAGCCGTTTTTCGGACAGTCTGTGTTGGCGAAAATGCAACACTTTGCCACAAGCCTCGCTCGGCCGCGCCGAAAGACTGCGAAACGTTCGCCATGCATTCGACGTAAAACGCCGGTGCGACGGGCTTTCCATCGCGATCGTCGACGACGTCGCGACCAGCGGCGCAACCCTTTCCGCCTTGTCTAAAATGATCAAAAAACAAGGCGCGAAACGGGTCGACGCATGGGTGCTTGCCCGAGCATTTTCCCTAAAAACTTGACCAAGATTTTGATTCTTTGGAACAATCCAGCCTGCCAACGATGTTCACTGTTGTTCTATTTCAGCCGGAAATTCCGCCCAACACGGGCAATGTGATTCGTTTATGTGCCAACACCGGCTGTGAACTGCATCTGGTCAAACCCATGGGCTTCCCGCTTGAGGATGCCAAGTTGCGGCGCGCAGGGCTCGATTACCACGAGTATGCCCGCGTCGTCGTCCATGAAGATTGGGACGCTTGTTTGCGTGCGCTTCAGGGACGGCGGATCTTCGCCGCGACGACTAAGGGCGCTACGCGCCATGACCGGATTTCCTACCAACCCGGGGACGTTTTTCTGTTCGGTCCCGAATCCCGCGGCTTGCCGCAAGATGTGCTGGCTGCCCTGCCGGCGCAGCAAAGGATTCGATTGCCGATGCGTCCCGAGTCGAGAAGCCTCAACCTCTCCAATGCCGTCGCGGTGACGGTGTTCGAGGCTTGGCGCCAGCTCGGTTTCGATGGGGGGGTATAGCGGTTCGCAAAGTTGGCCCAACAGCATAGGGAGGTTTATGCAACCTGTTCTCCGATGGCTGTGGCTTCTATTTGTCAGTCTAGTGCTTGTGGCCTGTTCCACTGTGAAGACGGCCAGTGCCACAAACCAGTCGGCTTCGCCGACTAACAAGAAGTCCGTTGCCAAAAACGGAGCTTATTTCCAGAACGACGGTCCGGCCGATCATATCCCGGTCAACCTGAGCCTGGTTCCCGACGCCGTTCCGCAGGACGAGCCGCTGATCAAGTCGGCCAACCTGCCTTACTCGGCGCTGGGCATGAGCTTCCGTCCCGATGTGCGTGAAAAGCCGTATCACGCCGTCGGCCGTGCCTCCTGGTACGGCAAGCAGTTCCACGGCCGCAAGACGTCCTCTGGCGAACGCTACGACATGTTCGCGATGACTGCGGCCCATCCGACCTTGCCGATCCCGAGTTATGCCCGGGTGACCAATCTGACCAACGGCAAGTCGGTAGTCGTGCGCGTGAACGACCGCGGTCCGTTTCACAAGAAGCGCCTGATGGATCTATCCTACGCCGCCGCCTACAAGCTGGGCTTCATCCAGCAGGGCAGCGCCAAGATCGCGATCGATCGCGTCTGGCCGGCGGAGGACAGCACCTACTCCGCCTCCGCGCAGCCGGTGACCCAGCCTGTGGGCCGGGAGCTCAGGGCGGGCGACAATCCGAAGTATCTGCAGCTTGGCTCGTTCAACACGCTGGCCAACGCCGAGGCGCTGCTGCAGAAGACGCTGGACGGGCTGGACGACAAGTACGACTCCAAGCTCGGAATCGTCAACCAGCAGGGCGCATACAAGGTGCGCCTGGGACCGTTCTCGACAGACGAGGCGGTGCGCAACGCAGCGGAAAACCTGCACGTGGAGACCGTCATCACCAGCTTGTGATGGTCCGTGCTTGAATCGTATGGCAACAGGGCAAAAGGCGAAGGATGCATCCTTCGCCTTTTTTCATGCCCGTCTGCCGACCAACCCAATAAAAAGCCCCGGCCGAGAAGCCGGGGCAAAGCCTGGATAGCAACGATTCAGGCCCCGCTCAGGGAGCCAAGCGGGAGGTGCGGAGCACCTGCAAGCTTAGGCGGAGCCTGTCGCTCAAAGTTCCGCCATGCCGTCGTCCTGCGGCGGCAGCGCGTCGAACCATCCCTTCACCACCTGCTCCACCTCGTCGACGCCGGTCTTCTTCAGGCTGGAGAACATCTGCACGCTGACCGACGGATAGTCGGCCAGTTCGCGCTTCACCTCCGCCAGCACCTTGTTCTGCTCCTGGCGCGACATCTTGTCGGCCTTGGACAGCAGGATGTGCACCGGACGGCCGGCGACGCGGAAAAATTCCAGCATTCTGCGATCCAGGTCTTTCAATGGATGGCGGGCGTCCATAATCAACAGAAGGCCGATCAGGCTCTGCCGGGTCTGCAGGTAGCGGCCCAGCAACTCCACCCAGTGGGCGCGCACCGCTTCCGGCACTTCGGCGTAGCCGTAGCCCGGCAGGTCCACCAGGAAGCACTCGTCGCCCAGTTCGAAGAAGTTGATGTGCTGGGTGCGTCCCGGCGTCTTGGACACGTAGGCCAGCCGGGTGCGGTTGGCCAGCGTGTTGATGGCGCTGGACTTGCCGGCGTTGGATCGGCCGACGAAGGCGACCTCGGCGCGGGTGGCCGGCAGGTCCTTCATGTGGTTGACGGTGGTATAAAACCGGGCGTTCTGAAAAATCGACATGGTAGTAAGGTTGAAATCAATTGGTATAGAATAACAGGTTTGGAATTGCTACTTTTACAGATATTTTAGGGGCTCACCCTAAAGGAGCGACCATGAGACGTAAAATGCTGTTGGCGATGGCATCCCTCACCCTGGCCGGCAACGTGCTGGCAGCCTCCCCGGCGGCCAAGGGTGACCCGGCGAAAGGCAAGCAGATTGTGGACACCGTGTGCGCCGCCTGCCATGGCGTCGACGGCAACAGCGTCGCAGCGGCCAATCCGACCATCGCGGGCCAGAGCCAGCAATATCTGTATAGCCAGCTCAAGGCCTTCAAGACCGGCGAACGCAAAAACCCGACCATGCTGGGCATGACCGCCGGCTTGTCCGACGACGACATGCACAACCTGGCCGCCTACTTCAGCCAGCAAAAGCCCAAGGACCGCGAAGCGGCCGACAAGGCGCTGCTGCCGCTGGGCGCCAAGATCTACCGCGTCGGCAACCCCGCCAGCCACGTGCCCGCCTGTATGGCCTGCCACGGCCCGGCCGGCAAGGGCCTGCCCGAGCAGTTCCCGCGCGTGGGCAGCCAGCACGCGGGCTACATCGCCAAGCAGCTGGCCGACTTCAAGGCCGGCGCCGACCGCAAGAACCTGATGATGACCGATATCGCCGGCCGGATGACCGATGCCGAGATGAAGGCGGTGGCCGAGTATATTTCCGGCCTGCGCTGAGCTGTGCCCTCTCCCGCCGGATCCCTACACGCCGCGCGGCGAAAGCCGCGCGGACGGACGCAACTTTGCCGTTCCGGCCCGTTCAAAAGGGAAGCCCAGAACGGGCTTCCTTTTTCACGTCCATAACAATGAAAACCATACACCGCCGCCAAACCCTGACCCGCTCTCTGTTCGAGCTGTTCAGTTCGATGCGCTTCGCCATCGGGCTGCTCACCGTGCTCGGCATCGCCTCCATCATAGGCACCGTGCTCAAGCAAAACGAGCCCTATCCCAACTATGCCTTCGAATTCGGCCAGTTCTGGTTCCAGGCCTTCGAACTGCTCGGCTTGTATGACGTCTACCATTCGGCCTGGTTCCTGATCATCCTGGCCTTCCTGGTGCTGTCCACCACGCTGTGCATCATGCGCAACGGCCCCGGTTTCATCAAGCAGATGCGCAGCTATCGCGAGAAGGCCGGCGACAACTCGCTGGCGGCGATGCCGCACAGCCAGGCGTTGGAAGCCGACGCGATCGAACTACCGCTGCTGCTGGGCTATCTGCGCGGCCAGGGTTTCCGCTGGAGGGAGGCCGAGCGCGACGGCGGCGTGAAGCTGATCGCCGCCAAGAAGGGCGCCGCCGGCAAGCTCGGCTACTTCCTCGCCCACATCGCGCTGATCGTGATCTGCATCGGCGGCCTGCTGGACGGCAACCTGCCGCTGAAGCTGGGAGAACTAGCCGGCCGCATCGTGCCGGAAACCCGCGACCTCCCGCAAAGCCAGATTCCGGAGCAGAGCCGGCTGGGGCCGTCCAACCTGTCCTTCCGCGGCAACGTCACCATCGCCGAGGGCAAGAGCGCCGACGTCACCTTCCTCAACTCCGGCAATGGCTACCTGGTGCAGGAGCTGCCCTTCATCGTCTCGCTGAAGAAATTCCACGTCGCCTACTACAGCAACGGCATGCCCAAGCTGTTCGCCAGCGACATCGTGGTCACCGACAAGAAAAGCGGCAAGACCACCGAGGCCACGGTCCAGGTCAACCACCCGCTGATCGTCGACGGCGTCGCCATCTACCAGTCCAGCTTCGGCGACGGCGGCTCGCCGCTGAAGCTGAAGGCCTGGAATCTGGCCGCGCCGAACGGCGCGCCGACAGCGCTCACCGGCGTGTCGATGAACAGCCAGCCGCTGCGCGCCAACGGCAAGGACTACGCGCTGGAATTCGGCGAACTCAGGGTATTCAACATCGAGAACGTCGCCAAGCCGGGCGAAGGCGATCCCACCCTCATCCAGCGCATGCACGACGCGCGCGAGGTGAAGCTGCACAAGGATCTGAAGAACTACGGCCCGTCCATCACCTTCAAGCTACGCGACACCCAGGGCCAGGCGGTGGAATACGTCCACTACATGGCGCCGATCGCGCAGGACGGCGCCAGCTACCTGATGGCCGGCATGCGCAAGACCCCGGCCGATCCCTTCCAGTACCTGCGCCTGCCACTGGACGACGACATGCAGGTCGACCGCTTCATGCGCCTGTACGGCGCGCTGCGCAATCCGGCGCTGTACGGCGAGATCGCCGCGCGCGCCACCCGCAAGGCGCAGCAGGGCGGCGTGATCGACGACAAGCTGGCCAAGCAGTTCGGCGACAGCGTCAAGGGCGTGCTGGAGCGCTTCGCCTCGGGCGGCTTCTCCGCGCTGGAGCAGTTCCTCGACGAGCGGGTGCCGGCCGACAAGCGCCAGGCGGTGGCGCAGACCTATATCAAGATCCTGCAGGGCGCGGTGGTGGATGTGATGGCGGTGGCCGACGACAAGGCCGGCGCCAAGCCGCTGGCCGCCGACGCCGCCCATTACCGCTTCCTGCTGGACGGCCTGGTAGCCGCCAGCGCGCTGCAGGACTATGGCTCGCCGGTCTTCCTGCAGCTGGAGGGCTTTGATCAAGTCCAGTCGTCCGGCCTGCAGCTGACCCGCTCGCCGGGCAAGACGCTGGTCTATCTGGGATCGGTCTTGCTGGTGCTGGGCATCGTGCTAATGTTCTATGTGCGAGAACTGCGCCTATGGATACGCATAGATGGCCGCAAACTGCGGGTGGCGATGGCCTCTAACCGCCACAACCGCGACTTGGACACCGCCTTCCAGCGTCATCTCGACGCGATCAAACAGCTGACACGGGGAATATGATGGAACTGGCAACAACGAGATTCGACCGTCTTCCACTGTGGAGACGGCTGGACCGCCGGGACTGGGCGTACGCGCTGCTGATCGCCGTCGCCGCCGGCTATGCCTTCTCCCTCTACCATCACGCGATGGACGGTTACGAGCAGGCCATCCTGGCCGGCTCTGCGCTAGGCCTGGTGGCGCTGGGATGGTTCTGGCCGGCCTGGCGCTGGTTCTTCCCGCTGGCTGGCGTGCTGGCGCTGCTGGGCATCCAGCTATACCAGCATGACCTGGCCCGCGGCCAGAGCGCTTTCTGGCTCAAATACGCGCTGTCCAGCCAGTCGGCGATCATGTGGATGTGCTCGTTGTTCTTCCTGGCCACCGTCGTCTACTGGATAGGCCTGGCTCGCCGCTCAGCGCAACTGGCGCGGATGGGCGCCGGCCTGACCTGGGCTGCCGCGGTGATGGGGCTGGCCGGCCTGTTCGTGCGTTGGTACGAGAGCTATCTGATCGCGCCGGACGTCGGCCACATTCCGGTGTCCAATCTGTATGAAGTGTTCGTGCTGTTCACGCTGATCACCGCGCTGATGTATCTGTACTACCAGGCCAAGTTCGCCGCAGCGCAATCCGGCGCGCTGGTGCTGCCGGTGATCAGCGCCGCGGTCGGCTTCATCCTGTGGTACAGCTTCGACCGCCAGGCACACGGCATCCAGCCGCTGATCCCGGCGCTGCAATCGTGGTGGATGAAAATCCACGTGCCGGCCAACTTCGTCGGCTACGGCGCCTTCTCGCTGGCCGCGATGTTGGGCATCGGCCAGTTGCTGGCGCAGAAGGGCTGGCTGAAAGACCGCCTGCCGGCGGCCGAGGTGCTGGACGAAATGATGTACCAGGCCATCTCCGTCGGCTTCCTGTTCTTCACCATCGCCACCATCCTGGGCGCGATGTGGGCTGCCGACGCCTGGGGCGGCTACTGGAGCTGGGACCCGAAGGAAACCTGGGCGCTGATCGTGTGGCTGAACTATGCCGCCTGGCTGCACATCCGGCTGGTGAAAGGCTGGCGCGGCGCGGCGCTGGCCTGGTGGGCGGTGATCGGCCTGGCCGTCACCAGCTTCGCCTTCCTCGGCGTCAACATGTTCCTGTCCGGCCTGCATTCCTACGGCGGCCTGTAAACCCCGCTGTCTCTCCAAAGCCCGGCGTCTGCCGGGCTTTTCGCATTTTCCCTGTCCGGAACGCTGGCATTTGGTATCCTTGTAGCGTTTTTATCGCTTTTTTATCGCACAAGGAACGCGTTACACCATCATGGACTTTTCATGGCTGTCCGACCCCGCCGCCTGGCTGGGCCTTTTTACGCTGATCGTCCTCGAGATCGTACTCGGCATAGACAACCTGATCTTCGTGGCCATCCTGGCCGACAAACTCCCACCGGAACAACGCGACCGCGCCCGCATCGTCGGCCTGTCGCTGGCACTGGTCATGCGCCTGATCCTGCTGGCCAGCATCTCCTGGCTGGTCACCCTGACCACGCCGCTGTTCTCGGTCATGGGGGTCGGTTTCGCCGGCCGCGACCTGATCATGCTGGGTGGCGGCGTGTTTCTGCTGTTCAAGGCCACCACCGAACTGCATGAGCGGCTGGAAGGCGTCGACCACGTCAAGAGCGGCGGCCAGCGCGCCTACGCCGCCTTCGCCACCGTGGTGGCGCAGATCCTGGTGCTGGACGCGGTATTCTCGATCGACTCGGTGATCACCGCCATCGGCATGTCCGAACACCTGCCGGTGATGATGCTGGCCGTGATCATCGCCATGATCCTGATGATCGCCGCCAGCAAGCCGCTGACCGCCTTCGTCAACGCCCATCCGACGGTGGTGATGCTGTGCCTGGGCTTCCTGCTGATGATCGGCTTCAGCCTGATCGCCGACGGCTTCGGCTTCCATATTCCCAAGGGCTATCTGTACGCGGCGATCGGCTTCTCGGTATTGATCGAAGCCTTCAACCAGGTGTCGCAGGCCAACCGCATCCGCTACCTGAACCGCTCGCAGAGCTTCCGCGAGCGCACCGCCAACGCGGTGCTGAGCCTGATGGGCAGCCGCCTGTCCGCCGCCGGTGCCGACGAGGCCAAGCCCGAGGCCGGCCCGCTGCCGGTGGAGGACACCGCCTTCGCCCACAACGAGCGTGCGATGATACACAGCGTGCTGACCCTGGCCGAGCGGCCAATCCGCGTGATCGCCACCCCGCGCGCCGACATCCACCGCCTGGACCTGAGCCAGCCGGAGGCGGCCCAGCGCCAGGCGCTGCGCGACAGCCCCTACTCCCGCCTGGTGGTGATCCGCGACGGCAGCATAGACGAGCCCCTGGGCATCGTCGCCCGCAAGGACCTGCTGGCCCAGTTGCTGGACGGCCGCGCGCTCGACATCGACGCCGCGCTGCGCCAGCCGCTGGTGCTGCCGGAAACCGTCACCGTGCTGAAGGCGCTGGAAAGCTTCCGCCAGAACGCCGCCGACATGGCCTTCGTGGTCAACGAGTTCGGCAGCCTGGAAGGCATCGTCACCCAGAAGGACCTGATGGAAGCGATCGCCGGCGAATTCCCGGAAGAGCATGAGCGCCATGAGCGCCCGGCCATCGCGGTCAACGACGACGGCAGTTACGACGTGGAAGGCAGCCTGGAGCTCGTCACGCTGGAGCAATACCTGACGCTGGGCGACTTCGAGGACGAAGACTTCCACACCGTGGCCGGCCTGCTGATGGACTGCCTGGAGCGAATCCCGCGCGAAGGCGACGAAGTGACCGTCGGCGAATGGAAGCTGCGCGTCACCGCGCAAAAGGGCAACCGCACCGAGCGCGTGCTGATCAGCCCGCTCGCCAACGGCTTCGATGCCGCCATCTGAGCATGAGCCGGGGCCGTCCCGGCCCTGGTTTCTCTACGTGCTGCGCTGCGTGGACGGCGCGCTGTACACCGGCGTCAGCACCGACGTCGCGCGCCGCTACCGCCAGCACCTGGCCGGCAAGGGCGCGCGCTACACCCGCCTCAACCCGCCGGTCGCCGTCGAACTGGTGATCGAATACCCCGGCCGCTCCGCCGCGCTGCAGGCCGAACACGCGTTCAAGCGGCTCACCGCCGCGGCCAAGCGGGACTTCCTCCGCGACCACGCCGCCCCCCGCCCGGCGGGCTGACGCGTCTTTTCCCCTCCCAGCGCTGGCCGCCGCCGCGCGATGGACGGTATAGTGAACGCCATCGTCATCATGCGCGGCTGCGAGCGCGGCCGGTCCGCCACAGGGAAAATCCATGTCAAACCGCATGTCCCGCCTCGCCGCGCTGCTGGCCGGCATCCTGCTGGCCTCCGCCGCCGGCGCGGCCGACGCCGTCCGCGTCGGCTCCAAGATAGACACCGAAGGCGCGTTGCTGGGCAACATCATCCAACAGGTGTTGGAAGCCCACGGCGTGAAGACCGAGGGCCGGCTGTCGCTGGGCAACACCAAGGTGATGCGCACCGCCATCGCCGCCGGCGAAATCGACATCTACCCCGAATACACCGGCAACGGCGCCTTCTTCTTCTCCGACGAAAAGAACCCGGCGTGGAAATCCGCCGCCGCCGGCTACCTGCGCGTCAAGCAGCTGGATTACGACAAGAACCGCATCGTCTGGCTGGCCCCGGCGCCGGCCAACAACACCTGGACCATCGCCGTGCGCCGCGACGTGGCTGCCGCCAATCGCCTGCAATCGCTGGCCGACCTGGGTGCCTGGCTAGGCCGCGGCGGCCGCTTCAAGCTGGCCGCCTCGGCCGAATTCATCGAACGGCCGGACGCGCTGCCCGCCTTCCAGAACGCCTACGGCTTCAAGCTGCGCCAGGACCAGCTGCTGGCGCTGGCCGGCGGCGACACCTCAGCCACCATCAAGGCGGCCGCCGAACAGACCTCCGGCGTCAACGCCGCGATGGCCTACGGCACCGACGGCCCGGTTGCCGCGCTGGGCCTGGTGGCGCTGGGCGACCCCAAAGGCGTGCAGCCGGTGTACGCGCCGACGCCCATCATCCGCGCCGACGCGCTGAGCCGCCACCCGGAGATCGCCGCCTGGCTCAAGCCAGTGTTCCAGTCGCTGGATGAAGCAACCTTGCAGAAACTCAACGCCAGCATCGCGCTGGAAGGCCGCAACGCGCGCCAGGTGGCGGCCGGTTACCTGAAGCGCAAGGGCTTCATCCAGTGACGCCGCGGTCGCCCGCCTGATGCGGCTGCGCAACCGGGTGCAGCTGGCGCTGGCGCTGCTGCTGCTCGCCGGCCTATGCAGCCCGCTGCTCAGCCATGCCCCCAACCGCCTGCTCAGCGGCCAGGGCCTGCGCCTGCCCGCGCTGACCGGCGCGCTCTGGATGATCGTTCCGGCGCTGCCTATGCTGCTGTCGCCGTGGCTGCGCCCGTCGCGCCGGCTGCGCGGCCTGCTGGCCTTGTGCGCCGCCCTGCTGGCCAATGGGCTGTTGCTGCAGGCCGGCGTCGAGGCCGCGCGGCTGAGCGGCGATCCCGACTCGCTGGCCCGTACCGCTTTCGGCGCCGGCTTCTGGCTGTTGCAACTAGCCGCCTGCCTGCAACTGGCCGAATCGCTGCGCGGCCTGGCCCTGGCGCCGCCCATCCGCGCGCTGATCGTGTGCGCCGCCTGCCTGCCGGCCCTGGCGCTACTGGCCGCCGGCCGGCTGGACGCGCTGGCGCTACTGCGCGAATACCATAACGATCCGGACGTGTTCCGGCAGGCGCTGCTGCGGCACCTGCAACTGGTGGGGCTATCGGTGCTGCCTGCCGCGCTGTTGGGCGCGGCGCTGGGACTGGCCGCTTTCCGCCGGCCGCGCGTCGAGGCCTGGCTGTTCCCGATCTTGAACACCTTGCAGACCATCCCCTCGCTGGCGCTGTTCGCGCTGCTGATCGCGCCGCTGGCCTGGCTGGGACGGCTATGGCCGCAATCGGGCATCGCCGGCGTCGGCCTCGCGCCGGCCGTCACCGCGCTGACGCTGTACTCGCTGCTGCCGATGACCCACGGCACGCTGGCCGCGCTGCGCCAGGTGCCGGCCGCCGCCCGCGACAGCGCGCGCGGCATCGGCATGTCGCCGTGGCAGATCTTCCACCGGGTGGAGCTGCCGCTGGCGCTGCCGGTGTTCATCGCCGGCCTGCGCGTCACCACGGTGCAGGCGGTGGGTCTGGCCGCGGTGGCGGCGCTGATCGGCGCCGGCGGCTTCGGCGCCATCCTGTTCCAGGGCCTGTCGGCCAGCGCGCCGGACCAGGTGCTGCTGGGCGTGCTGCCCATCGTGCTGCTCACCCTGTGCTGCGACGCCGTCTTCAAACTGCTGGCCTCCCGGCTGGAGCCCGTCCGCCGATGATTGAAATCGCCAACGTCAACAAAGCCTTCCACGGCGCGCCCGCGGTGACCGACCTGTCGCTGACCGTCGCCGAAGGCGAATTCGCGGTGCTGGTGGGCACCTCCGGCTCCGGCAAGTCCACCATGCTGAAAATGCTGAACCGGCTGCTCGAGCCGGACAGTGGCGACATCCGCGTCGCCGGCCGCGACATCCGCGCCCAGCCGCCGGAACTGCTGCGCCGCCATATCGGCTACGCAATCCAGTCCGTCGGCCTGTTCCCGCACTGGACCGTCGAGCAGAACATCGCCGCGGTGCCGCAACTGTTGAAATGGCCGCGTCAGCGGATACAGGCCCGGGTGGACGAACTGCTGGCGCTGCTGCAACTCCCCGCCGACTTCCGCCGCCGCTATCCGCACCAGCTGTCCGGCGGCCAGCAGCAGCGGGTGGCGCTGGCGCGCAGCCTGGTGAAGCGTCCCAAGCTGCTGTTGCTGGACGAGCCGCTGGGCGCGCTGGACAAGAAACTCCGGCAACAGACCCAGCTGGAGCTGGTCAACACCATCGAGGCGGTGGGCGTCACCTGCATCATGGTCACCCACGACCAGGAAGAGGCGATGACCATGTCCAGCCGCATCGGCATCATGAGCGAGGGCAAGCTGCTGCAGGTGGGCACGCCGACCGAGATCTACGAATATCCGAGCTGCCGCTTCACCGCCGAATTCATCGGCGAGACCAATATGTTCGAAGGCGCGGTGGTGGTGGACGAGCCGGACCGGGTGGAGATCAATTCGCAGGAGCTGGGCGGCGTCATCCACATCGACCACGGCATCACCGGCCCCAAGGGCATGCATGTGTGGGCCAGCGTGCGGCCGGAGGACGTGCGGCTGGACAAGCAGCCGCTGCAGCCCGGCGCCAACCGCGCCGCCGGCACCGTGCGGGACATCGCCTACCTGGGTAGCTACTCCGTTTATCACGTGAAACTGGCCGGCGGCAAGATCGTCAAAGCCGTGGTGCCATCGTCGCGCTGGTGCGACGCCAACGAGACCGCGCCCACCTGGGACGAGACGGTCTATCTCAGCTGGCGCGCCGATTCGCCGGTGGTGCTGACCCAGTGACATCCGCGTCCCCGGCCTGCCGGGAGCTTCCCTTTCGATTCGCCCTGAGGACTTTATGCTGCGTTTCGCCCATCAGCCGCATCCGCCATCCTATTACGCCGCCACCGCCCACGCCTGGGACCCGCAGCCTCCGCTGCGCGGCGAGGCCGCTTGCGATGTGTGCGTGGTGGGCGGCGGGCTGGCCGGGCTGTCGGCGGCGCTGAACCTGCGGGAGAAGGGCTTCTCCGTCACTTTGCTGGAGGGCTCGCACGTCGGTTTCGGCGCTTCCGGCCGCAATGGCGGCCAGGTGATCGCGGGCTATGCCGGCGATATCGACGGCATCCGCTCCCAGGTGGGCGAAGACGCGGCCAAGGCGCTGTGGGACATGTCGGTGGAAGCGGTGGAAATCATAGACGAGCGCGTGCGCCGCCATGACATCCGGTGCGACTGGCAGCGCGGCTATATCAGCGCGGCGGTCAAACCCCGCCATATGCGGGAGCTGGAAGACTGGCAACGCGAGGCCGAGCAACGCTACGACTACGGCGGCATGCAGCTATGGGAACGCGAGACGCTGCGCGGCAAGCTGGCCAGCGAGCGCTATCAGGGCGGCCTGTTCGACCCCCGGTCCGGTCATCTTCACCCACTAAACTACACGCTGGGCCTGGCCCGCGCGGCGCTGGATGCCGGCGTGGCCATCCACGAGCAGACGCCGGCGCTGCGCATCGAACAGGGCGACGCGCCCAAGGCGTTCACCGAGCACGGCGTCGTGCGCTGCCGCCAGCTGGTGCTGGCCTGCAATTCCTATATCGGCGCGCTGGCGCCGCAACTGGAGCGGCGCATCATGCCGGCCGGCACCTATGTGATCGCCACCGAGCCATTGGGCGAGGAGAGGGCGCGCGCGTTGATCGCCGACAATATGGCGGTGTGCGACACCAATTTCGTGCTCGACTACTACCGGCTGTCCGCCGACTACCGCTTGCTGTTCGGCGGCAAGGTCAGCTACTCCGGCCACGAGCCGCGCGATCTGGCCGGCTCCATGCGCGCCGACATGCTACGCGTGTTTCCGCAGCTGGCAGATGTCGGCATCGATTACGCCTGGGGCGGATTCTGCGATATCACCGTCAACCGCGCGCCGGATTTCGGCCGCCTGTCCGGCAATGTCTACTACCTGCAAGGCTTCTCCGGCCACGGCGTCAACATCACCGGCCTCGCCGGCAAGGTGGTGGCCGAGGCCATCGCCGGCACCTCGTCGCGTTTGGACCTGTTCGCCAAGATCCGCCACCGCGACTTTCCCGGCGGCAAGCTGCTGCGCACCCCGGCGCTGGTGTTGGGGATGGCTTACTACCGAATGAGGGATTATCTGTAGATAGCGCTGGCGTAGGTGTTATGTCTGTAGCCCGGGCATGTGATAGCGTGCTCGGGCTATTTATTTTACTGGTCGTTTACTGGAAAATAATCGCGGGCTTATTTGCTGTAAAGTGTTGATTTTATAGATCTAAAGCTTTTCTCGACTTTGTCAGTTTGTGTGGTCCTGCTTTCTCGGTAAACGTTGGGCTTCATTTCATTCAGCCCAACCTACGGCCCTGTTCGTATAAATTCGGCTCTACTAAATAGTGATGAGTCGCTAGTTGCACACTTGTCGCACGAGATGCACGAGATGCACGAGCTTAATTCCCTTCGAGATATATTTGAGGTCAATGGCGGCGAATTGCAGGCAAAACGTCTTAATCAACTTATTGCGCCTCGACTTCAAGGTGGCTTTGAGGGGAACCTTCACGAGCAGGCCTGGGATGTCGCAGATAAGCTGGTTTACAAAATGAGAAATGGGGGCTGAAATGGATCACGATTCAATATTGATTGAGCTTGAAGAGTTACTAATTCAGTATAGAGATGGATTTTATACTGATGGCGAACTTACATCTTTGTGTTTGGAAATAATGGGGAGAAATCCATGCGGTCAAGTTTGGGAGGCAATGCCTGAGCATGTTAAGAGTGCTCTAATTGATCAGCTTAGAGACTTTTCGGATGATGATATTGTGACTTTCGGACGAGCTAGTGCACGAGATGCGAAAAAAGAAATTCTTCGAGTAAAGATTTGGTTGGAGGGTAAAGGCCTTATTTGACTGGAGCGATGGGTTGCCCAATAAGGAAGAGTTTGTTGTTCCAAATAAGGCCGTAGGTTGGGCTGAGTTTGTAAAGCCCAACGTTCACCGTGATACGTGGCGATCAATATTTATGGGATCGCGGATTTTCTCGGTAAATGTTGGGCTTCATTTCATTCTGCCCGACTTACGATTCTGGCCCAACGTCATCGGTGCCCCGGCGCTGGCATGACCCATCACATAAGCGGCGCATCCCCTTAACGGCGATGCGCCGTTTTCTTTTGGGTCAAGAACTCCTTAACAAATTTCGTGGCAAGCCAGAAGCAAAATGTGACGATGGGGTGTCGCGTACGGAGGGCTGGTTGATGTAGGTCGGGTCGTAGATTGGCCCGAACTAGCGAAGCCCAATATTTACCGCAGCGTAATCAAAATTCAGAACAGATACCCGCCGGCATACAGCGCCGTCGCCGCGTTGTTGATGATGGGCGCGTCCGGCGGCAGCCGGTCGGGCAGGAAGTTGGCGCCCAGCGTCGCGCCCATCAGGTAGACCCGGCTGCCGTTGACGTGGAATGCCGGGCCGCCGGAATCGCCGGTGGCGGTGCTGCTGTTGTTGGATGCCTCGATGATCAGAGCATCGGTGAAGTAAAGGTCGGGACGGCTGTGGCGCAGCACCTGGGCCTGGCGGGACGCGATGGCGGCGTTGCGGACCTGGAAAGGGTGGGACAGGTTGAGCTGCCCGCCTTGGGCGTTCAGCACATCGCCGAAGCCGGTGACGAACACGCCCTTGCCGGCCGGGTCCTGGCGGTAGAAGGCCAGGTCGCTGTTGCCGTAGGCCACGCGGTGCAGCGGGCTGGCGGCGATGTAGTCGCGTAGCGGCAGCTTGGCCTTGAAGGAGATGAACATCAGGTCGTAGTCCCAGCGGCCGTAGCCGTTGCGGAATTCGATGTCGCTGTTGTCCGGCGCCAGAATCTGTTCCTTCGTCGGCAAGGGCTGCCGGATGTTGTCCGGAGCGGCGGCGGGAAAGTCGTAGCCTACTTTCAAGCCGTCCAGAAAGCCGGTGATCAGGACGGCGACCTGGTCTTCGTTCCATGCCGTCGGCGTGGCGATGCCGGCGCGCACGCACAGATTGTGCTTGGCGGTGACGATGCCTTGGATCTGGTTGGCGTCGATGACCAGCGCGCCCGAGCCGGTGAAGCGATCGTTGCTCAGCCTGACCGAGCTGAACTGGATCTGCTCCCGGACCGCTTGCGGCAGCCGGGAGAAGGCAGCCAGCGCGTCTCGTTTGGCGGTGTCGTTGAATTGCATGATTCCGCTCCTTCAGTCTGGGGCCGGCGGGGGGCGCGGCGCTCATTCGCAGGGACGAGGAGGGGAGCGGTTTGTGAAGGGCGGCTGGCGTGATGCCCGATGGAGTCATGCCATGTCTGGCTTGAGGGGCGGCGCAGCGCTGAAGCCGGGGAGCTTTAGTCGAAGACCAGCCGATTGCCGACGGCGATATTGGTCTGTCTGGGCAGGAAATGCCGGGCATAGCCGCTGCAATGGCAGGCGAAGAGTTGGGTGCCGGCCTGGGACTGGAAATAGCGGCGGACATTCAACAGCCTCAGCGGACCTGCGCTGCGCAGGTGGAAGCCGCCTATCACCGCCCGCACGCGATTGTCGCCGCAGACTTCCATCGCGTAATCGACGGTATGGCGGATGCCGGAGTGGGCGCAGCCGCTGAAAACGATCAGGCCTTTTTCCGTGCGGCAGACCAGAGCGGAGTCGTCTTCCACCCGGTCTGGCGCGCTGTGGCGGGTTTGCGGCCACAGCCGGCCCATGGCGCCCCGGCCTTCGCGGTAAGTGCGGCGCGGAATGCGGCCGAGAAACACGAAGTCGTCGGCGAAAGGGTAAGGCTCGCGGTGCAGCTGGAGATCGAAGCGATTCTCCATATCGGCCGGGATTGCCGGGATGCCGAGCCGCCGCAGTTGCCAAGGGCCGAGCATGGCGGCGCGCGGCAGCAGGGCGTGCGGATGCGCGATGAGCTGCGGCCGCTTGTCTGTTGGAAGAATGGGGGACAGCGCGGCGAGGCCGCCGCTGTGGTCGTAATGGCCGTGGGACAGCACCAGATGGCTGAGCGTGGACAGATCGACGCCCATCTTTGCGGCGTTATCCAGCAGCAGGCCGCTGCGGCCGGTGTCGAACAGCACGCGATGGCCGTTGTGCTCGATCCATAGCGACAGGCCGGCCTCTGCTTGCAAGGCTGGCCGGTGGCTATGGTTTTCCACCAATACGCTGACTCTCATCGGTATTTGGCGAGCGTGCCGCGCCGCGTCGGGATCAATGCTGGTCTGGTCATTCTATGGGTGGGCAAGGATGGCATTACTGGCCGCGCATGAACAGTTTGTCCAGATCGCGCATGGTCAGCCTGGTCCAGGTGGGGCGGCCGTGGTTGCATTGGCCGGAGCGCTCGGTGGCTTCCATGTCGCGCAGCAGCGCGTTCATTTCCGGCAGGGTCAGCTGGCGGTTGGCGCGCACCGCGCCGTGGCAGGCCATGGTGGCCAAGAGCTCGTTGCGTCGCTCGGTCAGCACCTGGGTCAGGCCGAATTCGCGCACGTCCTTCAACACCGCCCGCGCCAGGTCCACCGGATCGCCGTCCTTCAGCCACACCGGCACGCCGCGCACGGCGATCTGGGTCGGCGACAGCGGCGCCAGCTCCACGCCCAGCCGTTTCATTTCCTCGCCGTGCTCGTGCGCGGTGGCCACTTCCATGCGGTCGGCGGCGAAGGATACCGGCAGCAGCAGCGGCTGCAGCGGAATGGCGTCGCTCTCCAGCGCGGTTTTCAGCCGCTCGTAGACGATGCGTTCGTGCGCCGCGTGCATGTCCACCAGGATTAGCCCTTCGGCGCATTGGCTGAGGATGTAGACGCCGTGCAGCTGGGCCAGCGCGAAGCCCAGCGGCGGGATGCCGTTTTCGTCATGCGGGGGAATGGCCAGCACCGCCGGATGCGGCAGCGGCGCGGCGGGGGAGGGCATGGCCGGTTCGGAACGCGACAGCGCCCGCTCCTCCTCGCGCAGGCCGCCGAACATCTTGTCGTACACGCCCACCGCCTCGCGCGCGACGTTCAGCGGGATGGACTGCTGCTGATATTGGAAGGGCTGCGGCGCCGGCATGCCGGATGAGGCCGGCCGGGGCGAGGCGCTGGCGAATAGCGGCGCCGATTCGCCGCGCGGCAGCTGCGGCGCGGCCGGTTCCGCGCCTTCCACCTGCACCGTCGGCGCGGCGCCGGCACTGGTGCCGGCCAATGCCTTGTGCACGCTGTGGAACAGGAACTGGTGCACCGCCTGGCTTTCGCGGAAGCGGACTTCGATCTTGGTCGGATGCACGTTGACGTCCACGCCGGACGGCTCGAGCTGGAAGAACAGCGCGTAGGCCGGATGGCGGTCGTGGTGCAGCACGTCGCGGTAGGCCTGGCGCAGCGCGTGCTGCGCGGTCTTGTCGCGCACGAAGCGGCCGTTGACGTAGAAGTACTGGGCGTCGCGGCTGGCCTTGGAATAAGTGGGCGAGGCGACGAATCCGGTCAGCGCCAGCGGGCCGGCCTGGCTGTCCAGCGGGATCGCCGCGGCGACGAAGTCCTTGCCCAACAGCGCGGCCACGCGGTCCTCGGCGCTTTGCGACGGCAAGCGCCAAGCCACCTTGCCGTTGTGGCGCAGCAGGAATTCCACGTCCGGGTGCGCCAGCGCGATGCGCTCGAAAGTGGCCGCGCAGTGCGCGTACTCGGTGTTTTCGCTTTTCAGGAACTTGCGCCGCGCCGGGGTGTTGAAATACAGGTCCACCACTTCGACGCTGGTACCGTGCGGATGGGCGGCCGGCTCCACCGGGTGCAGCGTGCCGTCTATCGCGATGATCTGGTGGGCGTGGTCGGCGTCCTGCGGCCGGCTCACCAGCGTCAGCCGCGACACGGACGCCACGCTGGCCAGACCCTCGCCGCGGAAGCCCAGCGTGGAGACCGATTCCAGGTCGTCCAGCGAGGCGATCTTGCTGGTGGCGTGGCGGTCCAGCGCCAGCGGCAGATCGTCGGCGGCGATGCCGGCGCCGTTGTCCGTCACCCGGATCAGCTTGATGCCGCCCTGGGCCAGATCTACGCTGATCCGCGTCGAGCCGGCGTCCAGACTGTTTTCCAGCATTTCCTTCAGCGCGGAAGCGGGGCGTTCCACCACCTCGCCGGCGGCGATCTGGTTGACGAGGTGGTCAGGCAGGCGTTGGATGCGTGTCATGGGCGGCGTTTTTGTGTGATGGCAATGCAAAAGGCCGCGCTGCGGCGGCCTTGTCGATTCTACTACGGATCAGCCGCGGGCGGCCGCGCGCTTGTGGCGCCAGATTTCGATCAGCCCTGGCAGGAACGATACGAAGATGATGCCGAAGATCAGCAGTTCCAGATTCTTGCGCACGAAGGGCAGATTGCCGAAGAAGTAGCCGGCGTAGGTGAAGCCGACTACCCAGGCGATGGCGCCCACCACGTTGTACTTCAGGAACTGCGGGTAGTGCATCTTGCCGATGCCGGCCACGAACGGCGCGAAGGTGCGCACGATGGGCACGAAGCGGGCGAAGATGATGGTCTTGCCGCCGTGGCGTTCGTAGAAGGCGTGGGTCCTGTCCAGATACTGCGGCTTGAGGATGCGCGGGAACATGTCGAACAGCCGCATGCCGACGTTGCGGCCGATCGCGTAGTTGGTGGCGTCGCCCAGGATGGCGGCGACGATCAACAACAGCACCAGCAGGTGCGGGTTCATCTGGCCCATCGCCGCCAGCGCGCCGGCGACGAACAGCAGCGAATCGCCGGGCAGGAAGGGCGTCACCACCAGGCCGGTTTCGCAGAACACGATCAGGAACAGGATGGCGTAGATCCAGGGGCCGTAGGCGGCCACCAGCTGGGTCAGGTGGGTGTCGATGTGCAGGATGAAGTCGATCAGAAACGTGATGGCTTCCATGATTTCCGTTATGAGCTAGGTGGGCAGACGCGAAACTGGCCGGACGAGCCGGCCAGTCGTTCAGAAGGCGAAGATCAGACCACCGCTTCCTCTTTTTGTTTCACCGGCTTGATCATGTGCTCGCGCTTCACGCCCAGCCACAACGCGATCGGGCTGGCCACCAGCACCGACGAGTAGATGCCGAACACGATGCCGATGGTCAGCGCCATGGCGAAGCCGTGCAGCGCCGGGCCGCCGAATACCAGCATCGACACCACCATCATCTCGGTGGAGAAGTGGGTGATGATGGTGCGGCTCATGGTGGAGGTGATGGCGTTGTCGATCACCTCGGCCACCGCGTGGCCGCGCATGCCCGGCTTGCGGAAGTTTTCGCGGATCCGGTCGAACACCACCACCGATTCGTTCACCGAGTAGCCCAGCACCGCCAGGATGCCGGCCAGCACGGTCAGCGAGAACTCCCAGCGGAAAAAGGCGAAGCAGCCGAGGATGATCACCACGTCGTGCATGTTGGCGATGATGGCCGCGACGGCGAAGCGCCACTCGAAGCGGATGGCCAGATAGAGCATGATGCCCACGCAGACCAGGATCACCGCGGTCAGACCGTGGGAGACCAGCTCCTCGCCGACGCTGGGGCCGACGAAGTCAACCTTGCGCAGCTGCACGGTGGGATCGGCGGCCTTCAGCTGGCCCATCACCTTGTCGGACAGCTGGGCGGTGCTGGTGCCCGGCTTGTTCGGCAGGCGGATCATCACGTCGCGGCTGCTGCCCAGGTTCTGCACCGTGGATTCGCCCAGCTTCAGCGCGTCCACTTTCTCGCGGATCTGGTCCAGGTTGGCCGATTGCTGGTACTGCAGTTCCAGCACGGTGCCGCCGGTGAACTCCACGCTGAAGTTCAGGCCGCGGGTGGCCAGAAAGAATACGGCGAGCACGAAGGTCACCAGCGAAATCGCGGTGGTGAGCCGGCCGTAGCTCATGAACGGGATGTCCCGTTTGATGCGGAAAAGCTCCATGGTTTAGCCCTTGTTTTCCGGTTTCCACACCTGGCCGATGGCCAGCGAGGTCAGTTTGCGGCGACGGCCGTACCACAGGTGCACCAGGCCGCGCGAGACCACCACCGCCGAGAACATCGAGGTCAGGATGCCCAGGCAGTGCACGATGGCGAAGCCGCGCACCGGGCCGGAGCCGAAGATCATCAGCGCCAGGCCGGCGATCAGCGTGGTGACGTTGGAGTCCAGGATGGTGTGCCAGGCGTGGTCGTAGCCGGCGTGGATCGCCGAATGCGGCGGCATGCCGTTGCGCAGCTCCTCGCGGATGCGCTCGTTGATCAGCACGTTGGCGTCGATCGCCATGCCCAGCGCCAGCGCGATGGCGGCGATGCCGGGCAGGGTCAGCGTGGCCTGCAGCATGGACAGCAGGGCGATCAGGAAGAATACGTTGATCGCCAGCGACAGGCCGGAGAACACGCCGAACAGGCCGTAGTACAGCACCATGAAGACGACGATGGCGGCGAAGCCCCACAGCGTGGCGTGGAAGCCCTTCTCGATGTTTTCCTTGCCCAGGCTCGGTCCGATGGTGCGCTCTTCGATGATGTTCATCGGCGCAGCCAGCGAGCCGGCGCGCAGCAAGAGGGCGGTGTCGTTGGCTTCGGCGCTGTTCATGCTGCCGGAGATTTCCACGCGGCCGCCGCCGATCTCGGTGCGGATCACCGGCGCGGTGACCACTTCTTTGCGGCCTTTTTCCACCAGCACCATCGCCATGCGCTTGCCGACGTTTTCAGCGGTCAGCTGGCGGAAGATGGCGGCGCCGGTGCTGTCCAGATTGATGCTGACGGCGGGCGCGCCGAACTGGTCGAAGCTGGGCTGGGCGTCGTTGATGTTGTCGCCGGTCAGCTCCACGTCGCTCTTGAGCAGGATCTTGCTCTGGCCGCGGGAGGTGGCTTCGTCCAACAGCTCGTAGCCTGCGGGCACGTTGCCGGCCAGCGCTTCGGCGACCTTGCCCTGGTCGTCCTCGACCATGTGCACTTCCAGCGTGGCGGTGCGGCCGATGATGTCCTTGGCGCGGGCGGTGTCCTGGATGCCGGGCAGCTGCACCACGATGCGGTTCGGGCCGGCCTGCTGGATGATGGGCTCGGTGGTGCCCAGCTCGTTCACGCGGTTGTGCAGCGTGGTGATGTTCTGCTTGACCGCGTCGTTCTGGATCTTGGTGATTTCTTCCGGCTTCAGCGTCAGCAGCAGCTTGTTGGCGGAGTCGTCGGTGCGGACCGCCAGGCTGGGCAGCATGCGGTAGGCCACGTCCTGGGCCGACTTCAGCGTGTCTTCGTCACGCAGCTGCACTTCCAGCGTGTTGCCGTTGCGCTTGATGTTGCCGTAGCGCACTTGCTTGTTCTTCAGCTCGCGGCGCAGATCGCCGGCGTAGCGTTCCATCGCCTTGTCGGTGGCGGCTTGCATGTCCACTTCCAGCAGGAAGTGCACGCCGCCGCGCAGGTCGAGGCCCAGGAACATCGGGTTGGCGTGCAGCGCCGTCAGCCAGGACGGGGAGGCGGGCAGCAGGTTCAGCGCGATGATGTAGTTGTCGCCCAGCGCGTGCTGGATGGCGTCGCGCGCCTTCAGCTGGGTGTCGGTATCCTTGAAGCGGACCTTCAGGCTGTTGGCGTCGAGAAAGACGCCGTCGGGGCTGATGTTCTGCGACTTGAGCGCGTCTTCCACGCGCCCCATCACGGCGGAGTCCACCGGAATCGACTGGCGCGAGCTGGAGACCTGCACCGCGGGGGTCTCGCCGTAGAAATTGGGCAGCGTGTAGATTGCCGAGATGATCAGCGCCACCACGATGACGAGGTATTTCCAGAGAGGGTAGCGGTTCATGTTCTAGTTCTGGAGTGGGAAATGAACAAGGCCGCCTGCGGAGCGTTCCGGGGCGGCCGTGATGGGCTTACAGCGACTTCAGCGTGCCCTTTTCCAGCTTGGCGCCGACGGCGCTGCGCTGAACGTGGATTTCCACGTTGTCGGCGATTTCCAGGGTCAGGTATTGTTCGCTGACTTTGGATACGCGGCCGACGATGCCGCCCTGGGTGACCACTTCATCGCCCTTTTGCAGTTCGGACAGCATTTTTTGGGTTTCCTTCATGCGCTTCTGCTGAGGGCGGACCATCAGGAACCAGAACAGCACGAAGATCACGATCATGGGCAGGAAGCCCATCAGGTCGAAACCTGCGGGAGCTGCGCCGCCGGAGGCGAAGGCGGGAGTAATGAAGGACATCAGGGAAACTCCTAAATTTCGTTATGACTTCAAGTTCGAACAGGGCATTGTAGCCATGCTCCATGTCTTTTCCAACTATGGAGCGCGGCAAGGGCGTGGGACCGTCGGCGCGGGGCCGCGGTTCCCCGCCCGGCGCGCTTAGTTGACGCCGCGCGCGCGCTTGGCCGCGAACTCCAGGCGGAAGTCCTCGAAGCGGTCTTCCTCGATCGCCTTGCGGATCTCGCGCATCAGTTCCTGGTAGTAGTGCAGGTTGTGGATGGTGTTCAGCCGCGCGCCCAGGATTTCGCCGACGCGATGCAGGTGGTGCAGGTAGGCGCGGCTGAAGTTGCGGCAGGCGTAGCACGCGCATTCCTCGTCCAGCGGCTTCTTGTCGTCCTTGTAGCGCGCGTTCTTGATCTTGACGTCGCCCCACTGGGTGAAGATCCAGCCGTTGCGCGCGTTGCGGGTCGGCATCACGCAGTCGAACATGTCCACGCCGTTGGCCACGCCGTGTACCAGGTCCTCCGGCGTGCCCACGCCCATCAGGTAGTGCGGCTTGTCGGCCGGCAGCATGTCCTTCAGCTCGGTCAGCATCCGGTACATTTCCGGCTTGGGCTCGCCCACCGATAGGCCGCCGATGGCGATGCCGTCGAAGCCGACCTGCATCAGGCCTTCCAGCGACTCTTGGCGCAAATCGGTATAAAGGTTGCCTTGCACGATGCCGAACAGCGCGTTCGGGTTTTTCAGATCGTCGAAGGCGCGGCGCGAGCGTTCGGCCCAGCGCAGGCTCATTTGCAGCGATTTCTGCGCGGTGGCGTGGTCCACCTGGCCCGGCGTGCATTCGTCCAGCTGCATCACGATGTCCGAATTGAGCACGGTCTGGATCTTCATCGAGATCTCGGGGCTCAGGAACAGCTTGTCGCCGTTGATCGGGCTCTGGAAGGTGCAGCCTTCCTCAGTCAGCTTGCGCATGTCGGACAGGCTGAACACTTGGAAGCCGCCGGAGTCGGTCAGGATGGGCTTGTCCCAGCCGATGAACTCGTGCAGGCCGCCGAACTGCTCGACGATCTCCAGGCCCGGGCGCAGCCACAGGTGGAAAGTGTTGCCCAGGATGATCTGCGCGCCGATGTCGTTCAGCTCGACCGGGCTCATCGCCTTGACCGAGCCGTAGGTGCCCACGGGCTGGAAGACCGGAGTCTCCACGGTGCCGTGGTTCAGCTCCAGCGTGCCGCGCCGCGCGCCGCCGGAGGTCTTGTGTACGGTAAACTTCAACATTATTCGAAGTATCGCTTCAGGGTTTGTTTAGCAAAATCAGTCCGCTAGTATACAGCAAGCGCGCCGGCTGCGCCGGTGTCGAAAAAAAGTGCTTGCCAAGATGGGGAGGCTCTTATACTATGCACACCTCGACGACAGGCACGTAGCTCAGTTGGTTAGAGCACCACCTTGACATGGTGGGGGTCGTTGGTTCGAATCCAATCGTGCCTACCAAATTAAATGCATGGAGTTACAAGTGAAAGTCTTGCGAACTACCACAACCCGACATACTCACGAAAGCTGAGCCTTGCGGGTTGTACCATGCGAAAAAGAAGTGCGGCTCAGGCCGCACTTTTTTTTTACCCTTTTGCTTTAGACTCGATCACAAAAATCTCTCGCCCTCGTTGGAGTTGACATGCCAGACATTCGCTTGCCGGACGGCTCGGTCCGTTCTTTCGACAAACCGGTAACGGTTCATGAAGTGGCCGCGTCCATCGGCGCCGGTCTGGCGCGCGCCGCGCTGGCGGGCCGCGTGGATGGCCAGCTGGTGGATACCAGCTACCTGATCGACCGCAGCGCGGATCTGGCCATCGTAACCGACAAGGACGCCGACGGCTTGTCCATCATCCGCCACTCCACCGCCCACTTGCTGGCTTATGCCGTCAAGGAGCTGTTCCCGGAGGCGCAGGTGACCATCGGGCCGGAGATCGAGAACGGCTTCTACTACGACTTCGCCTACAAGCGTCCGTTCACGCCGGAAGATCTGGCGGCGATCGAGAAGAAGATGGCCGAGCTGGCGAAGAAGGATATTCCGGTCGAGCGCTACGAGCTGCCGCGCGACGAGGCCATCGCCTACTTCAAGAGCATCGGCGAGGCCTACAAGGCCGAGATCATCGAATCGATCCCGCAGGGCGAGGTGTTGAGCCTGTACCGCGAAGGCGAGTTTACCGACCTGTGCCGCGGCCCGCACGTGCCGTCCACCGGCAAGCTGAAGGTGTTCAAGCTGATGAAGGTGGCCGGCGCTTACTGGCGCGGCGACAGTAAGAACGAAATGCTGCAGCGCGTCTACGGCACCGCCTGGGCCAAGAAGGAAGACCTGGACGCCTACCTCTATATGCTGGAAGAGGCGGAAAAACGCGACCATCGCAAGCTGGGCGTGCAGCTGGATCTGTTCCACCTGCAGGACGAGGCGCCGGGCATGGTGTTCTGGCATCCCAAGGGCTGGCAGCTGTGGCAGAGCGTCGAGCAATACATGCGCGACAAGCTGAACCGCGAAGGCTACAAGGAAATCCGCACCCCGATGATGATGGACGCCCATCTGTGGGAGCGTTCCGGCCACGCCGCGAACTACCGCGAGAACATGTTCATCACCGAATCGGAAAAGCGCGACTACGCGGTGAAGCCGATGAATTGCCCGGGCCATGTGCAAGTGTTCAACAGCGGCCTGCGCTCGTACCGCGACCTGCCGCTGCGCTATGCCGAGTTCGGCTCCTGCCACCGCAACGAGCCGTCCGGCGCGCTGCACGGCATCATGCGCGTGCGCGGCTTCGTTCAGGATGATGGCCACATCTTCTGTACCGAAGACCAGATCAACCAGGAGGCCAAGGATTTCCACCGCCTGGTGATGGAAGTGTACGACCGCTTCGGCTTCGACAAGGTGTCGATCAAGCTGGCGCTGCGTCCGGAAAAACGCATCGGCGAAGAGTCCACCTGGGACAAGGCCGAGGAGGGCATGCGCGAAGCGCTGCGCGCCTGCGGCGTGGAGTGGGAAGAGCTGCCGGGCGAGGGTGCCTTCTACGGTCCGAAGATCGAATATCACATCAAGGACGCGCTGGGCCGCTCTTGGCAGTGCGGCACGCTGCAGCTTGATTTCATGCTGCCGGAGCGTCTGGATGCCGAATACGTGGCTGACGACAACAGCCGCAAGCGTCCGGTGATGCTGCACCGCGCGGCGCTGGGATCGCTGGAGCGTTTCCTCGGGATTTTGATCGAAAACCATGCCGGCGCTTTCCCGCTGTGGCTGGCGCCGGTGCAGATGGTGGTGATGAATATCACCGAAGCGCAGGCGGATTATGCCGGCGAAGTGGCCAAATCTCTTGAGAAACAAGGATTCCGAGTCGCGCTTGACTTGAGAAACGAGAAGATCGGCTATAAAATTCGCGAACACAGCCTGCAGAAGTTGCCGTATCAGATCGTGATCGGCGACAAGGAAAAGGCAGGCGGTTTGGTTGCCGTGCGCGCCCGGGGCGAAGATCTGGGCCAGCTCACGCTGGATGCGTTCATCGCGCGCCTCAAGGCTGAGATGCCTGGGGCCTGATCCGGCGGCGGCATACTTATCATTTATTAGGAGATTTCAGCTATAGCTCAGGAACGCGAAGCACGGATCAACGGCGAGATTACCGCTCGTGAGATCCGTCTGGTAGGTAAGGAAGGTGAGCAGATTGGCATCGTCAGTCTGCGTGAAGCGATGGCTCTGGCCGAAGAGGGCGATGTGGATCTGGTGGAGATTTCCCCGACCGCTCAGCCCCCGGTGTGCAAGCTGATGGACTACGGCAAGTACAAGTACGAGATGTCCAAGAAGCGTCACGAAGCCAAGCAGAAGCAGAAGCAGGTTCAGATCAAGGAAATCAAGTTCCGTCCGGGCACCGACGATGGCGACTACAACGTCAAGTTGCGCAACCTGGTCCGTTTCCTGACTGAAGGCGATAAGGCCAAGGTCACCCTGCGCTTCCGCGGTCGTGAGATGGCACACCAGGATATCGGCCTCGCGCTGCTCAAGCGCGTGGAAGCCGATCTGGCGGAAGTGGGCACTGTGGAACAGTTCCCGCGACTGGAAGGCCGTCAGATGGTCATGATGATTGCGCCGAAGAAGAAATAATCGGTATAATCATTTTTCGACACGGCAGAGTGCGCTCTGCCGTGTTGATTTTGTAGGTCGGCAACGATCTGCTCAAAAGCGTGACGCAGCGGTTTCAAGAGCCTTCGGGCCACCCTGTGTCTAATCTAAACAAAATTCAGCAGGAGCATTTCCATGCCGAAAATGAAGACCAAGTCGAGCGCGAAGAAGCGTCTCAAAGTACTGGGTGGCGGTGGTTTCAAGCGTGCACACGCCTTCAAGCGTCACATCCTGACCAAGAAAACCACCAAGAACAAGCGCCAATTGCGCGGCACCTCCATGGTGGACGCGACCAATGTGGCCTCTGTTCGCGCCATGATGCCCTACGCTTAAGGAGACCTGAAATATGCCACGCGTAAAACGCGGTGTAACCGCACGTGCTCGTCACAAGAAAATCCTCGCCCTGGCGAAAGGCTATCGCGGCCGCCGGAAGAACGTCTATCGCATCGCCAAACAGGCGGTGATGAAGGCGGGTCAATACGCCTACCGCGACCGTCGTCAGAAAAAGCGTCAGTTCCGTCAACTGTGGATTGCCCGTATCAACGCAGCTTCCCGCGAAAACGGCCTGCCGTACAGCAAGTTCATGAACGGCCTGAAGAAAGCCGCTATCGAAATCGACCGCAAGGTCCTGGCCGATCTGGCCGTGTTCGACAAGCCGGCTTTTGCGCAGATCGTCGAAAAGGCGAAAGCAAGCCTCGCTGCTTAATCGCCGGGACGGATCTGAAGGGAGGCAAACATTTGCCTCCCTTTTTTTCTTCCGGCCGCCCTTTCCAGAGCGCTGATCAGACCGGGTATGCTGCATGCCCGGTGTGATCAGCCTTCTATTCGCATACGGTGTGGGACACGATGAACAACGTTGACGCGATTCTCCAAGCAGGCCAGGCGGCAGTCGCCGCCGCGGCCGATCTGATCGAGCTCGAGCAGGTCAAGGCGCGCTTCCTTGGCAAGAGCGGCGAGCTGACCGAACTCCTCAAGCAGCTGGGCAAGCTGGCGCCGGAAGAGCGCAAGGCCGCCGGCGCCACCATCAATCAAGCCAAGCAAGCGTTCGAAGCCGCGCACAACGACAAGCGCGACCAGCTCAACGCCGCCAAGCTGGAAGCCCAGCTGGCCGCCGAGGCGCTGGACGTCACGCTGCCGGGCCGCGGCTCGGCCAGCGGCGGCCTGCATCCGGTGGCGCTGACGCTGGAGCGCATCGCCGGCCTGTTCCGCACCATGGGCTTCGAAGTGGCCGACGGCCCGGAAATCGAGAGCGATTTCTACAACTTCCAGGCGCTGAACATTCCGGAAGACCATCCGGCCCGCGCGATGCAGGACACGTTTTACGTGGAAAACGGCGACGTGCTGCGCACCCATACCAGCCCGATCCAGGCGCGCTTCATGGAAAGCCACCAGCCGCCGATCAAGATCGTCGCGCCGGGACGCGTGTACCGCGTCGACTCCGACGCCACCCATTCGCCGATGTTTCATCAGATGGAAGGCCTGTGGGTGGACGAGGGCGTGTCCTTCGCCGATCTGAAGGCGGTGGTCACCGACTTCCTGCGCCGTTTCTTCGAGCGCGACGACCTGCAGGTGCGGTTCCGCCCGTCATTCTTCCCGTTCACCGAGACTTCGGCCGAGATCGACGTGCTGGACGAGCAGGGCAAATGGCTGGAAGTGGGCGGTTGCGGCATGGTGCACCCGAAAGTGCTGAGCATCGCCAATATCGACCCGGAAAAGTACACCGGCTTCGCCTTCGGCATCGGCCTCGACCGTTTCGCCATGCTGCGCTACGGCGTCAACGACCTGCGCCTGTTCTTCGAGAACGATCTCAACTTCCTGAAGCAATTCAACTGATCGCGCACGGAGCCGACTATGCAATTTTCCGAACAATGGCTGAGAAGCTGGGTCAATCCGGCGCTGAACACCGAACAATTGTCCGACCTGCTGACCATGGCGGGCCTGGAAGTGGAAGAAACCGTCGCCGCCGCGCCGGCCTTCAGCGGCGTGGTGATCGCCGAGGTGAAGGAGTGCGTCAAGCATGAGAACGCCGATCGCCTGCGCGTTACCAAGGTCGACGTGGGCACTGGTGAATTGATCCAGATTGTCTGCGGCGCGCCCAACGTCGCCGTTGGCGTGCGGATTCCCTGCGCGCTGCCGGGCGCGGTGCTGCCCGGCGACTTCAAGATCAAGCCGACCAAGATGCGCGGCGTGGAATCCAACGGCATGCTGTGCTCCGGCAAAGAGCTGGGCGTGCCGGAAGACGTCGATGGCCTGATGCTGTTGCCGGCCGACGCGCCGGTGGGCCAGAGCATCCGCGATTACCTGGGCCTGGATGACCAGCTGTTCACGCTGAAGATCACCCCCAACCGCGCCGACAGCCTGTCGATACGCGGCATCGCCCGCGAAGTGGCGGCGCTGACCGGCGCCGCGCTCGCGCCGGTGGCCATCGAGCCGGTGGCACCGTCCATCGACGACGTTCGTCCGGTGAGGATCGAGTCGCGCGAGGCTTGCGGTCGCTATCTGGGCCGCGTGGTCAAGGGCGTCAATGCCGCAGCGGCCACGCCGGCCTGGATGCGCCAGCGCCTGGAGCGTTCCGGTCTGCGTTCGATTTCCGCCATCGTCGACATAACCAATTACATCCTGCTGGAGCAGGGGCAGCCTATGCATGCCTTCGATCTGGACAAGATCGACGGCGGCATCACCGTGCGCCAGGCCCGCGCCGGCGAGAGCCTGCTGTGTTTGAACGAAAAGACGGTCGAGCTGCAAACCAAGCATCTGGTGATCGCTGACGACGCCAAACCGCTGGCCATGGGCGGCATCATGGGCGGCGAGCACAGCGGCGTCACCACCGCAAGCCGCGACATCTTCCTGGAATCCGCGTTCTTCGCGCCGGAAGCGATCGCCGGCAAGGCGCGCGAGCTGGGCTTCGGTTCAGATTCGTCCTACCGCTACGAGCGCGGCGTCGATTTCGCGCTGCAGCGCGAAGCGATCGAGCGCGCCACCCGCCTGGTGTTGGACATCTGCGGCGGCGAAGCCGGCCCGGTGGTCGAGGAAGTGGCCGAGCTGCCGAAGCGCCTGTCCGTCAAGCTGCGGGTGGCGCGTGTCGCCAAGGTGCTGGGCGTGGCGCTGTCCGCCGAGCAGATCGGCGACATCCTGTCCCGCCTGGGCCTGGCCCACTCGCTGGAAAACGAAATCTTCACCGTGCAGGCGCCGTCGTTCCGCTTCGATATCGAGATCGAGGAAGATCTGATCGAAGAGGTGGCCCGTGTCTACGGCTACAACAGCATCCCGTCTGACGCGCCGCGCTCCGGCATGCGCATGCTGGCGCAGCCGGAAGAGAAGCGTCCGGTGGATCAGCTGCGCCACCTGCTGGCTGGCCGCGACTACCAGGAAGTGGTCAGCTACGCCTTTGTCGACGAGCGCTGGGAGCGCGACTTCGCCGGCAATGACAACGCGATCCGCCTGCAGAATCCGATCGCCAGCCAGATGAGCGTGATGCGCTCGACGCTGATCGGCGGCCTGGTCGACGTGCTGGCCGGCAACATCAACCGCAAGCAGCCGCGCGTGCGGTTGTTCGAAGTGGCGCGCGTGTTCCTACGCGGCGAGGACGGCTACGACCAGCCGGAAAAAGCGGCAGGCCTGGCCTGGGGCCCGCGCCTGTCCGAGCAATGGGGCACCAAAGCCGAGCGCGTCGATTTCTTCGACGTCAAGGCTGATGTCGAAGCCCTGCTGCATCCGGTCAAGGCCGCATACCGCAAGGCGGCCCATCCGGCTTTCCATCCCGGCCGCTGCGCCGAGGTGCTGGTGGACGGCAAGGCGGTCGGTGTGATCGGCGAGCTGCATCCGCAGTGGGTGCAGGCTTACGATCTGGTCAATGCTCCGGTTCTGTTCGAGCTGGATCTGGAGGTGGTGACCGCGCGCAGCCGGATCAAGGCGCAGCCGGTCAGCAAGTTCCAGCCGGTGCGCCGCGACTTGGCGCTGTTGGTGGACGAGACGGTGACTGTGGCGCAGCTGCTGTCCGCATTCGATGCCAAACGCGCTGAAATCGTCACCGATATCGAGCTGTTCGACGTTTATCGCGGCAAAGGCGTCGCCGAAGGTAAGAAGAGTCTGGCCTTTAGCGTGCTGATGCAGGACAATAGCCGAACCCTGACCGACGAGGACGTGGAGCCTGCAATGAAGGCTCTGCTCGAAGCCGTGTCGGAACTGGGCGCGCAACTGCGCGTGTGATCAAGATGTGGGCGGGCGGATCCCAATGGGTCCGCCCGTCGATTGTGGTTTAGAAGTTTGAGGGGAATGTCATGACTTTGACGAAGGCTGAACTGGCCGATTTGCTGTTTGACCAGGTTGGTCTGAACAAACGCGAAGCCAAGGACATGGTCGAGTCGTTTTTCGAAGAGATCCGGCTGGCGCTGGAGTCTGGGGATTCGGTTAAGCTGTCCGGTTTCGGCAACTTCCAGTTGCGCGACAAGCCGCAGCGTCCGGGCCGCAATCCCAAGACCGGGGAAGAGATTCCCATCACCGCCCGCCGTGTGGTAACGTTCCACGCAAGCCAGAAACTCAAGGGAATGGTTGAGCAATACCATGCTAACAAGCAAGGCTGATCTGCCGTCGATTCCGTCCAAGCGTTACTTCACCATCAGCGAAGTCGGCGAACTCGCTGGGGTGAAGCCGCATGTGCTGCGTTATTGGGAGCAGGAGTTTTCCCAGTTGCGCCAAGTGAAACGGCGCGGCAATCGCCGTTATTACCAGCATCACGAAGTTTTGCTGGTGCGCCGCATTCGCGAATTGCTGTACGACGACGGCTTCACCATTCAGGGCGCTCGTCAGCGGCTGGGAATGGGCGATGATAGCGAACGACCGGTTACCGCGCAGGAAGTGCGCGCCGAATTGGAATCCATCCTTGAATGGTTGGATTCGGGTATTGGCAAAAAATAATAAATCAGTTACACTGTGTTTCTCTTGAGTCGGGGTGTAGCGCAGCCTGGTAGCGCACCTGCATGGGGTGCAGGGGGTCGGAAGTTCGAATCTTCTCACCCCGACCAATAAGATCTGAAGCCGTATCAAACTGAAACGCCAGCGCAAGCTGGCTTTTTTGTTTTCATCTCCCGATTTCGATTCGCGGCGCGATTTTATTTCTACTTCCTATTATCGGTTTTATCCGATGCCGGTTTGCCCTTCATGTTGCTGATATACTCGTTTTGGTTTTGTCGCGAGTGATAGACCATTTTCAAGTCATTGTTTTTCCGAGCCGAGCATCCGAATGAGCATTACCCGTCCCGATTCCCCTTGCATCGCCCTGTGTTCAACCGCGCTGGGCGACAACGTTTGCCGCGGCTGCGCGCGCACCTTCGCTGAAGTGAGCCGGTGGTGCTTCATGTCGGCGGATGAGCGGGAGTCGGTATGGCTGCGCTTGCCGGCGCGGATGCGTTTACTGCAACTGGCGGCAGCCTGCGGCGCGCTGCTGGAGCTGGATGAAATCGACGGCGTAGAGTGGGGGCGCTTGCCAGCAGGCGGGCATTACCGGCTGGACGAAGCAGGTTGGCTGCGGTGGCGCGACGCCGCTTCGGCGCGCGAAGACAAATGCGATTGCGCGGGCCTGTCGCTGGAGCGGGCGGCGGCATGGCTGCTGGAGAAGTGATTCGAAAGGATGATATGGCGGACAGTTCCAAGGCGGATTTCTGGGAGCAGCGTTACCGTGAAGGCGTGATGCCATGGGAGGGCGGGCAATTGCCGCCGACTGCGCGCGAGTTTTTTGCCGCGCAGCCGCCGTGGCGGGTATTGATGCCGGGCTGCGGCAGCGCGGCGGACATGCCGCCCTTGCTGGGCATGGGACATGAGGTGCTGGCGGTAGATTTCAGCGAGGCCGCGGTTGAGCTGGCTGCCAGGCAGTGGCCGGAAGCCACTGGCCGATTATTGCTCGCCGATTTTTTCCTGCAAGAATTGCCCGTTTTCGACTGCGTGTTCGAGCGGGCTTTTTTGTGCGCCTTGCCTGTGCGCATGCGAAAGCAATATGCTGATCGAGTCGCGGCGCTGATCCGCCCCGGCGGGGTGCTGGCCGGGGTGTTTTTCGTCGCCGACGCCGAGCGGGGGCCGCCGTTCGGCATCAATGCCGAGTCCCTGGCGGATCTGTTGTCGCCGTGGTTCGAGCTGGAGGCGGATGAGGCATTGGGGCCGAGCGTCGCGGTTTTCCGCGATAGCGAGCGCTGGATGGTATGGCGGCGGCGTGGATTTGATGTGGATCAAGTTTCCGGATGAGAATCGGCTGGCAATTGCGGCGCGCATCGGAAAAAATAACGTCCTAATAAAAAATAGCGGCGGCACAGCCGGCAAGAGGAGAGCAAATGGAGTGGTTTTGGCGCTTGTACACGTTTTCGGAAAAGACGTTCTGGAATACGCTTGGCAAAAAGTTGTGCAGTTTCTTCTTCATCAGCCTGTTCCAGCTGCTGATGGTAGCCTACAGCTACCATGCCTTGTCCGACATTCGCGACAGCCTGCGCGGCGCCGGCGTGTCGCCGCAGATCATGGCCGGGGTCGAGGCCAGCATAGACAGCGCGCTGTACTGGACGCTGGGGCTGTGGGCCTTGAGTTTCGTCTTCATCGCTTTCATGGTCTGGTATCTGCGCTACCTGATCGTGCGGCCGCTGCGCATGATCATCCAAATCTTCAACGAGATCGGCGCCGGCGCCGGCGATCTGTCGCGTGAAATTCCCACCATCACCTATGACGAGATCCGCGAGCTGTCGCTGTCTTACAACCGTTTCTTGTTGAAGATGCGGGAAATCATCAGCAAGGTGAGACTGATGACAGTGCGCATCGCGATGGATTCCGCGGTGACGCGGCGCAACGTCACCGAATCGCTGGGCAGCGCCCGCCAGCAGGACGATCTGGCCAAGCAGGTGAGGCAGGCCAGCGACGACTCGACGCGCGGGGCGGGGCTGGTCACCGAGCAGACGGAGGCCATCTCCACCACCACCGCCGAGAACCTGAAAGTGGCGCGCGTCTCTTACCAGGAATTGCGCCTGGTGACGGATAGCATTCACGACATCAGCCGCAAGGTTGGCCATTTCAATCACACGGTGGAGGATTTGAGCCAGCGCTCGGCCAGCATCAAGACCATTGTCGATCTGATCAAGGACGTGTCCGAGCAAACCAATCTGTTGGCGCTGAATGCCGCCATCGAAGCGGCGCGCGCCGGCGAGAGCGGCCGCGGCTTCGCGGTGGTGGCGGATGAGGTGCGCAAGCTGGCGGAGCGGGTGAAGACCGCCACCGACGAAATTTCGCATAACATCGACGGCATGCTGGGCCTGGTAGCGAATACCCAGAAGGAAACCGAAGCTATCACCGCCGATACCAATCAGGCGCGCGACGTGATCTCGCGCGCGTCCGAGCATTTCAGCAAAATGATGGGCGATTTCGAGGCGACGTCCAGCGGTCTGAGCCAGATCGCTTCCACCATGCATGGTTTCGCCGACAGCAACCAGCAGGTAAACCGGAATGTGGCCGAAATCCACCAGCTGGGACAGTTGGTGAGCGGCCGCCTGGGGCAGACCGAAAAAGCGGCGACCGAGCTGACGGTGGCGGCGGAGCAGGTGCAGGAGCTGGTTTCCAAGTTCGTCATCGGCGACGGCGCTTTCGATCAGGCTGTGAATCGGGCGCGGGATGTCCGCGATCAGGTGCAGGGGCTGTTGCAGCAGGCGCAGCAGGGCGGCCTGGATCTGTTCGACCAGCGTTACCAGCAGATTGCCGGCACCGCGCCGGCGAAATACCGCACCGCCTACGACGCCAAGCTGGAAAAGCTTCTGCAGCCGATGCTGGATGGCATGGTGGGGCAGATTCCGGGCGGCAAGTTCTGCGTGGCGGTGGATGGCAACGGCTACGCGCCGACCCATAACAGCTGGTACAGTAAGCCGCCCAGTGGCGATCCGGCCAAGGATCTGGTCGAGAGCCGCGACAAGCGCATCTTTAACGACGCGGCCGGCTTGCGCGCGGCGCGCAATGTGCAGCCCTTCCTGTTGCAGACATATAGCCGGGACACTGGCGAGGTGTTGTCCGAGGTGGTGCTGCCGCTGGAGTTGCGCGGACGGCACTGGGGCGCCTTGCGGGTGGGTTTCGATCCCCACGCCTTGTTGACGCAGGAGTGAGCGCGGTATGAGAAAAAGGGAGGCCGAGGCCTCCCTTTTCCATGCCTGCGATTACAGCGACAGCGGCGTCATCAGCGTGGCGATGCCCAGTCCGATGAACAGCGCGGCGGCGATCGCATGCATCAGCTTCTGCGGCAGTTTTTTCGCCGCCACCTCGCCTAGCAGCACCGCTGGCACATTGGCGATCATCATGCCCAGCGTAGTGCCGGCCACCACCATATAGAGTTGTTCGGGGAAGCGCGCCGATAGCGCCACGGTGGCGATCTGGGTTTTGTCGCCCATCTCTGCGATGAAGAAGGCGATCACGGTGGTGCCGAAAATGCCGAAGCGTTCGCGTAGCGCGTCGGTTTCATCCAGCTTGTCAGGTATCAGCATCCATACCGCCATGGCGACGAAGGACAGGCCCAGGCCCCAGCGCATGAGGTCGGGTCCGACCTGGTTCATCAGCCATTGGCCGACGGCGGCGGCGGCGAAGTGGTTGACCAGCGTCGATACGAAAATGCCGAAGATGATGGGAACGGGCTTCTTGAAGCGGGAGGCGAGCAGCAGGGCCAGCAATTGGGTCTTGTCGCCGATCTCGGCCAAGGCCACCACGCCGGTGGAAATCATGAAGGCTTGCATGGGAACTCCAGGGGCCGCGGACACGCCATGACAAGCCTGCGCCGCGGCCCCGCTGTGCGCAAACATGTCATGGGTCTTGCCAAACGGAAGATCGTCGCAGCGGCCATGGCGAATGCCAAGTATGTTGACCGGTGCCGGCGCTGTCGCGCGCCGAGGCTACTCCCCCAGAACGGAAGCGATTGTAGGGGAATCGTTCGGCGCGGGCAAGCGCGGCGCCGATTTCGACGCCGCCGGTGGCTGCGCTTCTAGTCCAGCTGAGAGGTGCAGCAGGGGCAACGGGTGGCCTTTTCCGGGATGGCGGACAGGCAGTAGCGGCATTCCTTGGTGGCGGGCGCGGCAGGGGTGGGCGCGGCTTCTTCGCGCTTCAGCCGGTTGATGGCCTTGACCAGCATGAAGATGGCGAAGGCGACGATGGTGAAGCTGACCAGCGAGTTGATGAACAAGCCCAGGTTCAGCGTGGTGGCGCCGGCCTGCTTGGCGGCGGCAACCGAGACGTAGGGGCCGGCCTGCTTGGCGCCGTCCTTCAGTACGAAGAACAAGTTGGAGAAGTCGACATTGCCTATCAGCAGGCCGATGGGTGGCATGATCACATCGTCTACCAGCGACTTGACAATGGAGCCGAATGCGCCGCCGATGACGACGCCGACGGCGAGATCGATCACATTGCCCTTGACGGCGAATTCCTTGAATTCTTTCAGAACAGACATGGCTTTTCCTTTTATTTGATAGTGATTATTTTAACTGTTAATGCATATTTTTGGCAAAGCTACTGGGTTTGAACTTGCGGCGCCTGCCGGTCCGGCAGGGTGCCCAGCAGCGCGCCGCCCAGGATGAGCAGGATGGCGACGGCAGCCTGCGGATTGAGCGCGCCCTGTCCGCTGGCGGTCAACAGCAGGGTGGAAAGCAGCGGGGTGGCGTAGGAAAGCGAGCCTATCTGCCGGGGATCGCCAAATCTGAGCGCGCGCTCCCACAGGAAGAAAGCGCCGCCCATCGGGCCTAAGCCCAGAAGAACCAGCGTCGTCCATTGCATGGCGCTGGGTTGCGCCGCGGGCTCGAACAGCGCGTGGCACAACAGGGACAGCAGGCCGGATGCCAGGCAGAAGCCGCCCATCGCGCTGCCGGAAAAAGCGGGCAGGCGGCCGAGGAGCAGGCTGAAGGTCGACCAGACCACGGCGGCGGAGATCGCCAGCAGGTAGCCCGGCAGGTACTGCTGAGACAGGGCGAGCTTGCCGCCGGTGACGATCAGTCCGGCGCCGATGAAGCCCAGAATGCCGCCGATGATGTGGCGGCGCATCAATCGGGTGCCGGGGCGCAGCAGCGGTGACAGCATCACGATCAGCAGCGGCCACAGATAGTTGAGCAGGTTGGCTTCAAGCGCAGGCGCCAGCCGGAAGGCGAAAAACAGCAGGAAGTGGTAGCCGAACAGGCCGTAGATGCCGGCCAGCAGGGTGCGCGGCGGAACTTTCCAATCGCGGATGCGGTGGATGGACAGCAGGCTGCCGACGCACAGGCTGACGCCGACGACGAGAAAGGGCGGCAGGCTGCGGGTCAGCGCGCCCAGCGTGGCCAGAGATGCCCACAGCAGGATGGCGCCGATGGCGAGCGGTATCGGTTTGTTCAACATCGTTTCTCCGGTGGATGGAGACGATTGTAAAAGGGAAACGCGAAACGAAAAAGCCGCAGCGTGAGCTGCGGCTTATCGTATTCTGGCTCCCCGAGCAGGGCTCGAACCTGCGACCTGCGGATTAACAGTCCGTCGCTCTACCAACTGAGCTATCAGGGAACAAAACTTTGAATTGGGCGCCGTGAGGCGGTGTGGCTCCCCGAGCAGGGCTCGAACCTGCGACCTGCGGATTAACAGTCCGTCGCTCTACCAACTGAGCTATCAGGGAACAAATGCACTCGAATTTGAGCCACAGAAGTGGTGGCTCCCCGAGCAGGGCTCGAACCTGCGACCTGCGGATTAACAGTCCGTCGCTCTACCAACTGAGCTATCAGGGAATTGAGTGAGGGCGAACTATATACGGAGCCTGTCAGCCTTGTCAATGCCTGCCGCGGTAAAAAATACGGCGGCGGATGGGCGGACTGGGAGAGGGTATCTTAGGTGTTTGTTATGCAATGATATTTCATTGGTCATGCCGGAGGCCGCTGGCGATGGGATGGCCGTTGGCGGTAAGATCGGCTATCGAAATCAATGCGGAGTCGACGGAACATGAATGCATTTTGGGATGAATGGTTGAGACAAAAGGGCGTGGTTCGCAGCGAAAATGGCCAGGTGCCGTTGGCGTCCCATCTGGAGCAGGTAGCCGCTGTGGAAAAGGGTTCGATATTGGCCCCGCTGGAAAACTTCGTATTGATCCGGGTGGAGGGCGAGGACGCCGCCGCATTTTTGCAGGGGCAGTTGTCGAATGATATTCGTGATGTGACGCCGGGCTGCGCGCAGTACAGCACCTATTCCACCGCAAAGGGGCGCATGCTGGCGAGTTTTCTGATCTGGCAGCATGAGGGCGCTTATTGCCTGATGGTTTCCGCGGATATCGCTGAGGCCGTTGCCAAAAGACTCGCCATGTTTGTGTTGCGTTCCAAGGTGAAGGTGACGCTGGATCGAGATTGGTCGTTATTGGGGATGTCCGGCATTTTGGCCAGGGATGCGTTGCAAAAACATTTCCCTAGCTTGGGCTCGCTGGAAAAATTGCAGGTGGAAGCGCGATCTGAAGCCGCTTTGGTGGTCTTGCCGAATGGAGGCTATCTGTTGGCGCTGAAAGATGGCAGTGGACTCGGAGAGGATATCGCTGGCACGGAAGGCCTGCAGCCGGTACTGGCGCAAGCATGGGCATTGCGGGATATTCAGGCTGGAATCGCCTGGGTGGCGCAGGCGACGCAGGAACAGTTTGTGCCTCAAATGGCGAATATGGAATTGATTGGCGCGGTCAACTTCAAGAAGGGGTGCTACCCGGGGCAGGAAATCGTCGCGCGCAGCCAGTATCTAGGCAAGATGAAGCGCAGGATGTTCAAGGTAACATTTGGTACTGCATTGTCGGTTGGGGACAAGCTTTATAGTCCGCAATTGCCAGATCAGTCGATAGGCATGCTGGCGGCGGTATGTCAGGTGAACGATTCCACTTATCTGGGTTTGGCCGTGGCGCAATCGCAGACGTGGGAAGCTGGCATATTTGCCGATGAGGAACATACTATTGGGCTGTTCCGGTTGGAATTGCCGTATGCAATCGAATCCGTGACAGAATAATGGGTAATCCATTTTCCTTTTAATCCTTGACTTGCGCCATTTCGATTAGCTACATTACATCCTGTAAATCGTTAAACCAATAATCAAGGGAACATGTCATGGATCTGTCGAAGCTGGAATTCACCGCACTGGTCGCACTGAAGGCTGACGTAGAAAACGAAATCAAGCGTCGCGAAGTGGAAGAAAAGTCCAAGGCCAAAAAGCAGATTATCGAACTGGCCCGCGCCTATGGCTTGAGCGTGGAAGACGTGTTGAGCAAGGCCGTCGCAGTGCGCAAGCCGGTGGAAGCCAAGTATCGCCACCCCAGCGACAGCAGCCTGACGTGGACCGGCCGTGGCCGCAAGCCGGCTTGGGTTCAGGCCTGGATCGACAGCGGCAAAAAGCTGGAAGCTCTGGCTATCTAAGCTTGAACTCATATAAAGAAAGCGCCGACTCGGCGCTTTTTTTTTCTACTCTTCTTTCTTGCCCGGCAGCGGCAAACATAGCTGCTTGCTATAAATAGTGATGGCAGCCTGCGCAGACGGAGCATCGCTTGGCGTAGGGCCTAAACGGTACTGGACAAGAGCATGCTGGATTTCTTCGCAAGGGGATCCAAGGGCAAGCAAGATCCCTTGGCCAACGCATCATCGGCGAAAGCCTATGCGGAAAAACTGAAACAAGAGTTCGGCGCCGGCGCGCACGACAAGGTGACCGAATTGCTGGCGGGCTTGAACTCGCCTTCTTTGGAGCTGTCCGCGGATCAGTTGGAAGCGGTATTGGTTTTGAATGAGGAGACACAGCCGCTGCACGATACGCTATGCGTGCAATATCTGATGAATGCTCGCATGCCCAAGGTGCTGGAAGCCCAGTTGCGCGCGCAAATCCTGAATTATGGCAAGCAGTTTACCGATTTTTACCAATATGCATTGCCAGTGCAACCTGATAACCCTAATGGCGTAAAGGTGCAGGGGCATTTGCCGCTGGTTCTGGCGCGGATGTCCTATTACCTTGCTGAGTATGCAAAATGGCAATACGTAAGAAACTATCAGCCAGATGAAGTATTCTGGCTGAATGTAAATCAGCTCTACCGTTTTGCTGAACAGCGCGGCTGGGATAGCCGGCCGGTATTCCTGTTTGGTGAGAAAAACGCCGCAACCACGGCGCAGGATCAGTATCTGGCGCTGCATATGATGTCGGTGCTAAGCAATGGCAATCTAAATGCCAAGCAGATGAATTTCTCTTATGAGCTGCTTGCCTTGCTCAGCAACCGGATGACCATCAGTCAATCGTATTTCGCCGATGCCAGTTTTTGCGTATCCCTGGCCGACCCCAAGCCTGCCGCGCGGGTGAAGGGGGAGGGCGGAGAATGGATGCGTTACTGGAATACGGCGGAGCTGGTGGAAATCCTGCATGGCTGGACGATCATGATGGAGGCGGGGCGCATTCCCCCCGAGTTGAAACGTTTGATCGAACCGGGCATTGACGCTTCTTTGCTGCGCGCTTTGACCCGGGAATGGTCGGCCAAGCCGGTGCTATTCGAGCGAGCGGAGCGGGTAGCGGTCAGCGACCGGCAGGTGGAGGTCGCGCATCGCCTGCATCTGCTGCACAAGCTGATCCGCAGGCCGGACGAAGAGCAGATGCAGAGTCAGCGGGGCGTGGATAAGGACAGCTACGAGGACGCCGCCAATATCCGCATCTATGGCTTCGTCACCAGCCGCAAACGGGATAAGACGCTGTCGCCGTCACCCGCGACCAGTTCGTTGTCGTTGTCCGGAGAAACCGCGGAGGCGGCCCTGCCTCAGGAGTTTCAGCGTTGGTCATTGGAGAACGTCAGCCAGACGGGTTTGGGCGTGTCGCTGGATGTGATGGGAAACGAGTGGGTCAACCTGGGCAGCCTGATCGGCTTTCGCGAGCCGGAGCAGGAGTCCTGGAGCCTGGGCATCATCCGCCGGGTCAAGCGCACTGGCCGGGAGCGTATCTACCTGGGGGTGGAAACGCTCAGCACGCGGCCGCTGGCGGCGTCGCTGCGGCCAACCGATACCCGTTTGATCGACCCCACGCTGCCGCCGGACCAGGTCTGGCTGGCTGGCCACATCAGTCTGTTCATGCCATACCGGCGCGGCGGCAAGGTGATCAACGCATTGATCCTGCCCTTGTCGCTATACATGCTGGGCAAGCAGTTTTACATGACTGCGCGGGGCAAGCATTTTCAGATCGCGCTGGGCAAGGTGCTGGAAAAGGGCAGCGATTGGTGCATGGCCGAGGTGGAGCTGGTGAAAACGCTGGACAAGCTTCCCGTGGCGATGTGAGCGGAGCAATGCATGAAAAAAGCCGGCAATCGCCGGCTTTTTTCATGCGGAAAGTGGCTTACTCGCCGTGGGCAAGGTCATTGAGCACCGCGTAGATCGGGCTGAGCGCGGACTCACCCAGACGCAGGCTGCGTTGGCCGTTCCAGCCGAAATCATCGTCGGGCAGGTTGTGGTTGTCCTTGAACGGCATTTCCAGCGTGAAGGCGAGGCAGCCGAATTGCTCGCAAACCCAGTTGGTTGCGATGCTCATGTTGGCTTTACCGGCCTCGTTGCGCGGGTAGCCGTGCTCGGTCTGGAAATCGGGGCTGGCCAGCAGGAAATGGTGTCGGAAGCTGTCGGCGAGCTTTTCCAGTTTGGCATTCCACGACGGCACGCCTTCGGTGCCGGCCAGGAATACATAAGGAATGTTTTCATCGCCGTGGATGTCTAGGAACAGATCCACGCCGGTTTCCAGCATTTTCTGGCGCACCACCAGCACTTCCGGGCTGGTTTCCGCGCTGGGGTTCGCCCACTCGCGGTTCAAGTTGGCGCCGGCGGCGTTGGTGCGCAGATTGCCCAGCACCGAGCCGTCCGGATTCATGTTCGGCACCACGTAGAAGGTGGCGCGGTCCAGCAGCGCGCGGCTGGTGGGGTCTTGCGGATCGAGCAGGCGGTTGAGGAAACCCTCGACAAACCATTCCGCCATGGTTTCGCCCGGATGCTGGCGCGCGGTGATCCAGATCTTCAGGTCCGACTCCACCTCGTGGCCGATGGTCAGCAGGTTCATGTCGCGGTCCTGCACGGTGGAGCCTAGGTCGGATACCTGGCACAGGCCGGAGCCTTGGGCCTGGCCGATCAGGTTCAGGTGCTGGTCGTAGGTGTAGGGCTCGAAGTAGGCGTAGTAGATGCTGCCCGACAGCGGCACGTGTTCGATCACCATCACGCCGTCTTCGTAGTGGGTGGGCACGCGGAACCAGTTGACGCGGTCGTAGGAGGCCATCGCCTGGTAGTCCACCCAGCCCTGCGGGTAAGCGCATTCGGCGGCGTTGAGGAAGCGGAAGGTGCAGTGTTGATAGGCAGCACCTTGCACGCGGAAGTAGAACCACTGAGCGAAGTCGGCCGCGTTGTCGCGGCGGATGCGCAGTTGGATGTCTTCAAGGCTGTCGGCGGAGACGATCTCGATGCTGCCGGCGTCGAAGTTGCTGCTGATTTTCATGCGGGGGAACCTGTCGTGCTTGCTCAATCTGGTAAAACGGGATTGTACCGCCGCAGCGTGGGGCGCGCACCCGTTAATGCGAAAACCCCGCCGTGAGGGCGGGGTTGCGGCGAAGGGCGCTGCCCCTCGGGCCTCAGACGGTGGCGCCGCGCTTGGAGGAGTTCTTCACCGCGTCGGCGGTGGCGCTGGTGGCGGCCTTGACGCTGCTGTCGGTGAACTCGGCCACTTGTTGGGCGGCCTTGCTGAAGGTGTTGACCGCGGCGGCGGCGGCGGCTACCGAGGTTTTCACCGCGTTCAGCGTGGCGTCGGAGCCGGCGGGCGCGTTCTTGGCCACGGATTCGATCGAGCTGATCAGCGATTTGTTGAACAGGCCTACGCTCTCCTCAACCAGCTTGCTCAGCTCGCTTTGCGTGCCGGAGACCACTTCGTACAGATCGCGAGAATGGTTGACGAGCTTGTCGATGGACTGGGTGGCCAGCTTGTTCAGGTGGTTGATCGCTTCCTGGGAGTCCTTGAATTCGGTCAGTTGTCTGGCGGCCTTGGTATGGTCTTCCAGCGACTGCTTGGACGCTTCCAGTTGCAATTTGACCAGGCGCTCAGTGCTGTCCAGCGCGATCTGGGCGAAGCGCAGGGTGGACTCGAGGCCGGTCAGGGAGAGCTTGTTCAGCTGTTCGTTGTTGTAGGACATGGTGTAAAACCTCCATTGCGTGGAAAATGGGGTCCGACTGTGTTCCGTTGAAGTGGTATTGTGCGCCGCACAATGACGCGTAAATGTAGCACAAGGGGCAAAGGGGTGGTAGAAGATTTGCTCTAGTTTGTTGTATTTATGTTAGATTGCCAGCGCACAACACCACGAAGATAAACCAGGAGCGATAAATGAGTGTTGAGAAACGGGTCATCAAGAAGTACCCGAACCGCCGTCTGTACGATACCGCCACCAGTTCCTACATCACTTTGGGTGATGTCAAACAGTTGGTTCTGGACAATGTCGACATCCAGGTGGTGGATGCCAAGACTCAAGAAGACATCACCCGCAGCGTGTTGCTGCAGATCATTCTGGAAGAGGAAAACGGCGGCATGCCGATGTTCAGCTATGAGGTGCTGACTCAGTTCATCCGCTACTACGGCCAGGCGATGCAGGGCATGATGGGGCCTTTCCTGGAGAAGAATCTCCAGCTTTTTTCGCAGCTGCAGCAAAAAATGCAGGAGCAGACCCGCGCGATGTATGGCGACAACGCGATGCTGAACACCACGATGTGGGGCGAGTTCATGAAGCTGCAGGGGCCGGCAATCCAGAACATGATGGCCAACTACATGGAGCAGAGCACCGGCATGTTCCTGGAGATGCAAAACCGCATGCAGGAGCAGACCAAACAGCTGTTCGGCGGATTCGGTTTCCCGGGCTATCCGGGTTCGGAGGACAAGGACAAATCCTGAGCGGCGAAAGCGGCAGGGATCATGAAGGGCCGGGGACGGAAACGCTCCGGCCTTGTTTTTTGCTTGTGTTTTGACGGCCGGGGAAAGCGAACATGACGGTTGAAGACGAGCGCCTGCGGCGAGCGCAGCGGCTGCACTTGTCCGGCGACGCGGAGGCGGCGGAATCAGCCTACCGCGATCTGCTGGACGATGAGGCTCAGGGCGCCGCCGCCAGGCATTGGCTGGGCTTCCTGCTGATGCAGCGGGACCGCGCGGATGACGCGCTGCCCTTGCTGGAGCGGGCGGTGGCGGCGGATGGCGGCCATGCCGAGTGGCATTTCAATCTGGGGCTGGCCCGCGCGCGGATGGGGCTGGACCAGGAGGCGGTGAGCGCGCTGAGCGAGGCCGCCCGGCTCGACCCGGCCCGCTATTTTTACTGGACCAATCTGGGCGCGCAGCTGTTGCGGGCCGGCCGGGACGCCGAGGCCGAGCAAGCGTTGTGCCATGCGGTGTCGCTGAACCAGCATTGCCCGGACGCCTTCCATCTGCTGACCGGCATGCTGCTGCGGCTGGGACGCCACGGCGAGGCCCGGCGCTGCAACGCCTTGGGCGTGCTGGCCGAGCCGCCCGGGGCGATGGCGCCGATCGCGGTGGGGCAGGCATTGTGCGAACTGGGGCGGCATGAGGAGGCGAGGGCGCTGGCTCAGGACTGGCTGCGGGAGCGGGGCGACAGCCCGGTGGCCCGGCACATGCTGGCGGCGTTCGGCGGGGGAGAAGCACCGGATTCCTGCGACGCTGAATACGTCGGCAGCGCCTTCGACGCCGCGGCGGCCAGCTTCGATCAGGATCTGGCGCGCTTGCGTTATCAGGGTCCGCAATGGACGGCGGCTTGCCTGTCCCGGCTGGGCATCGCGGCGCATTCGCTGCCCGCGCTGGACCTGGGATGCGGCACCGGGCTGGTCGGCGAGGCTGCGCGGCCTTACGCCAGCCGGCTCGATGGCGTGGATCTGAGCGTCGGCATGCTGGAGCGGGCCAGGGCCAAGGGAATATACGACAGCCTGGATGAGCGGGAGCTGCGTGACTTTCTCCGGACAGGGGGTGGGACTTACCAGCTGATCGTCTGCATGGACACGCTGCCTTATCTGGGTGATCTGGACCAGCTGTTCATGCTGTTGGCCGCGCGTGCGGCGCCGGGCGGCCTGCTGCTGTTCTGCACCGAAAGCCTGGACGACGGCGAGGCCGGCGATTTCCGGCTGCATCACAGCGGCCGCTACCGCCACCATGTCCGTTATCTGGACCGTTTGCTGCAAGAAGGTTGGGAGGTGCTGGAAAGAACGCGGATGCCGGTCAGGGACGAGTCCGGCTGCCCGGTGTGGGGCGACTTCGTCTGCGCGCGAAAACGCTAGGCGTTACGAGTGATTCGAAACAAACTACCATGGTATTTAAATGGTATTTGTAATTAATTCATATTGATCAATTGCTCTATTTTGGATATTCATAAAGTCATCGCCATGCGTAGACGAGTGGCATCGTTTGCGCGTGTTTTTCGTCAATCTCATGAAGGATGACCGCGATGCGCGCCAAAAACACGCTTTCCCTGCTGTTGCTGCTTTCGCTTTCCCCTTTGGCACACGCCCTGGGCAAGACCCCGGGCACTTATACCAACTACCGCTTCCCCGCCACCGCGTCGGCTGGCATGGATGCCGTTGATTTCACCATCAAGGTGGACCGCGATCCAGGCTATTCCGCCAATGTGTACTGGGCCAACCAGTTCGATCTGGTCGGCACGTCCGGCGCTTATACCGGCATGCAGAGCAATGGCGGCGGCAAGCGCACCTTCCTGTTTTCCGCCTGGGACACCACCGACGCCAAAGCAGGCAGCGTCGGCAGTTACTGCACCACGTTCTCCGGCGAAGGCACCGGCCGCAGCTGCCGCATCCACGTGGACTGGACGCAGGGGCACAGCTATCGCTTCCACGTCGCTTACGAGGCTGGCGGCTGGCTGGGGGTGACCGTCACCGATCAGACCAGCGGCGCGTCGTTCAAGCTGGGCAGCATCAAGACCGCGGCGAGCAAGATCTCGCCGCACAATATGGTCAACTGGGCCGAATACTTCGAGTGGAACAGCAACCGCGCCACTTGCCTGGGCCAGCCCTATAGCAAGGCGACATTCGGCGTGCCGTCCGGCTTCGTCGCCGGCAGACTGGTGCCGGCCAGCATCAGCGGCACCTCGGTCAGCGACGCCTGCCCGGTTTTTTCCAAGGTCACGGCCTACAGCCAGAGCAGCGCGCAGGAAAACGGCATCGGCAACAGCACCCGAGGGCCGATCGCTAATGGCAGCCAGTGCCTGGATGCCAGCGGCGGCGCGAGCGAGGGCGCGGCGGCTATTACTTATGGTTGCCACGGCGGCGGCAACCAGGCCTGGGTGCATGCGAAGGATGGCTCGCTGCAGCTGAAGGACAATTACTGCCTGGAAGAGCATGGCAGCGGCGTCGACATTCGCAGCTGCAGCGGGACATCCGCCTGGACGCGCAGCGGCAGCGCGATACGCAGCGCCAAGAGCGGCTTGTGCCTGAGCGCCAATCGTTCCGGGCAGCCGGTCAGCCTGCTGCAGTGCGGCGGCACGGCCAATCAGAGCTGGAGCTTGCCGACGCGCTGACGGACGCGACGCCGATCCGGCCGAGTCTGGCCGGATTCTCTTCTTTGGGGCGGGGGATGGCCGCGGCGGCATGTTTGACACCCCTCTGTTTCTTCAGATAAGTTTTGCCCTTCGGCAATCCACCCACCCATAGGCGAACCATGACTGCCCTTTACGCCTCGGATCAGAGAGTGACCCGAGCGCGCTCCGCGCAATCGCTAGCGATGAAGCATTGTTCGGAGCCTGATACGGAAGCTTGAGCTTCCACTCATTCATCGCCACGCAGATTGAGCGCTTCCCGCCAGGGGAGGCGGCATGGCGCGTGGCGATCGATATCAACAGGGCCGCGGATGATGATTCATCCGCGGCCCTGATCGTTTCCGCCGTCCTCTCAACGATGGCGTTCTTCCAAGCGAGCCGGGTCAAACCGGCTCGCTTTTTTCATTTCCGCGTGAATTCGCAACTAACTTGAATTGTGTTTCAGAAAGGATGATTCCATGTCCCAGAACATTTACGACGACCAAGAATTTTTCGATGGCTACGCGCAGCTGCCGCGCTCCCGCTGCGGCCTGGACGGCGCGCCCGAGTGGCCGGCGCTGCGCGCCATGCTGCCCGATCTGCGCGGCAAGAGCGTGGCCGATCTTGGCTGCGGCTATGGATGGTTCTGCCGCTACGCCAGCGAGGCGGGGGCCAGCGAAGTGCTGGGCATCGAGCTGTCGGAGAAGATGCTGGCGCGCGCTCGCGAGCTGACCCGCGGCGGCAACATCCATTACCAGCAAGGCGACCTCGAACGGCTGGTCCTGCCCGAACAAGGGCTGGATCTGGTTTACAGCTCGCTGACCCTGCACTATCTGCCCGACCTCGATCCGTTGTTCGCCGCTGCCCATCGCGCCTTGAGGCCAGGCGGCTGGCTGGTGTTTTCGATGGAGCATCCCATCCATACCTGCCCGAGCGTTCAGCAGTGGGTAAATGACAGAGAAGGCCGCCGCTCCTGGGCGGTCAACGGCTACCAGGCGGAGGGGCGGCGCGTCAGCAACTGGCTGGCCGACGGCGTGGTCAAGTACCACCGCACGCTGGGCGCCACGCTCAACGCCCTGATGGCTGCCGGCTTCGCGTTGCGGCATGTGAACGAATGGGGGCCGAGCGCCGAGCAGATCGCCATCGAGCCGGCGTTGGCGGAGGAGGCCGAGCGCCCGATGCTGGTGCTGATAGCCGCGCAAAAGTAAGCGCAGGGGAGGCGTCGCGGTCCGCCGCGCCTCTTTATCTACTCGTTTTTGCGCGGGCAAGCCGACGCGTTAAACCATGTGAGTATCGCGAGACAAACCGTTGTATAATCGCGCGATTTTGTTTCCGCCCAAGACGTTGAACATGAACAAGACTCCCCGCGTCGGTTTCGTCTCCCTTGGTTGTCCCAAGGCCGCGAGCGATTCCGAGCAGATCCTGACCCGCCTTCGCGCCGAAGGCTATGAAATCGCTCCTTCCTATGACGGGGCTGACCTGGTGGTGGTGAATACCTGCGGCTTCATCGACTCCGCCGTAGAGGAATCGCTGGACGCCATCGGCGAAGCGCTGAATGAAAACGGCAAAGTGATCGTCACTGGCTGTTTGGGGGCCAAGGGCGATGTGGTGCGCGATGTGCATCCGTCGGTCTTGGCCGTGACCGGCCCGCACGCCACCGAGGAAGTGATGACCGCGGTGCATACCCACCTGCCCAAGCCGCACGACCCCTTCGTCGACTTGGTGCCGGATATCGGCGTGCGCCTGACGCCCAAGCATTATGCCTACCTGAAGATTTCCGAGGGCTGCAACCACCGCTGCACCTTCTGCATCATCCCGTCGATGCGCGGCGATCTGGAAAGCCGTCCCATCCACGACGTGCTGCGCGAGGCGGAGAGCCTTGCCAAGGCCGGCGTCAAAGAGATCCTGGTGATCTCGCAGGACACCTCGGCTTACGGCGTGGACACCAAGTACAAGCTGGGTTTCCACAACGGCCGTCCGGTCAAGACCCGCATGACCGAGCTGTGCGAAGAGCTGGGCAGCCACGGCATCTGGGTGCGTCTGCACTACGTCTACCCGTACCCGCATGTAGACGAGGTGATTCCGCTGATGCGCGACGGCAAGATCCTGCCGTATCTCGACATCCCGTTCCAGCACGCCAGCCAGAAGGTGCTGAAGCTGATGAAACGGCCAGCCAACAGCGACAACGTGTTGGCGCGCATCAAGAAGTGGCGCGAGATCTGCCCGGAATTGGTGATCCGCTCCACCTTCATCGTCGGCTTCCCCGGCGAGACCGAGGAAGACTTCGAGGAGCTGCTGGCATTCATCCGCGAGGCGGAGCTCGACCGCGTCGGCTGCTTCACTTACTCCCCGGTCGAAGGCGCCACCGCCAACGAGTTGCCGAACCCGGTGCCGGAAGACGTGAAAGAAGCCCGCAAGGAGCGCTTCATGGAAGTGCAGGCCGAAATCAGCGCGCGCCGCCTGGAGCGCCGCGTCGGCCAGACTTTGAAAGTGCTGGTGGACGAGATCGATGAAGAAGGCACCGCGGTGTGCCGCAGCTATGCCGACGCGCCGGAAATCGACGGCCTGGTGTTTGTCGAAGACTCGACCGGCATGCAGCCGGGCGAGTTCTACCAGGTGGAAATCGTCGATTGCAGCGAGCACGATTTGTGGGGCGAGCGTCGCTGACGCGTGCCTCGCGGACAAGACAAAGCGCCGGATTTCGATCCGGCGCTTTTTTATTTCGCACTGGATAAAGTTTTTGACATTCCGGCCCTTGCGGCAAGATGGTTAACGGTATAATGGCCGTCAGCTTATGACGAGGCCATGTTTGTCAATGTCCTATTCGATTCAAACCCTGGCCGACATCGCATCTTGCGATCTCCTGTGTTGCCCGCCGTCCCTGCCCATCCGCGAAGCCGCCAGCCGGATGATGGCGGCAGCCTGCAGCTCCATCGTCGTGCGCGACGAAAAAGGAGAGGTGCTGGGCCTGTGGACCGAATCCGATGCGCTGGAGGCGTCGCTGGGACGCCGCGATCCGGACCTGCCGGTGGGGCAGGCGGTCAGCGCGCAGTTGGCCAGCCTGCCGCACGACATGTCGTTGCAGGACGCGGTGGAGGCCTTCCGCCGTCGCCAGCTGCGCCACGCGCTGGTGTGGAAGCGCGGTCAGCCGCTGGGCATCGTCACGCTGACCGACATCGTCCGCAATCAGGGGCTGGAATCCTTTCTGATCGTCAAGCGCATCCGCGACCTGCCCGGGCTGCCGGCGCGGTCGCTGCCGGCGGCGGCCACGCCGCGCGAAGCGATGGAGCGGATGCGCGAGCAGGGCCTGTCCGCGCTAGCTGTGGCGCTGGACGATGGCGGGCACGGCATCGTCACCCAGCGCGACGTGTTGCGCTGGCTGGCTTCGGACCAGTTGCCGCCAACCCTGGGCGAGGGCTGTCGCCGCCCGCTGATCGGCGTGTCCGAATTTTCCAGTTTACTGCAGGCCAGGCGCCTGCTGCAGCAGCACAATATCCGCCACCTAGCGGTGTTCGGCGACGACGGCGGCCTGCTTAGGCTGCTGGGCTTCGACGACATCGTGCAGGGCATCGAGCACGAATACCTGCACGAGCTGAACGAGGCGCTGCGTCAGCGGGACGAGGCCTTGCAGCAGTCGCGCCACAGCCTGCTGTTGGCCGACAAGGTGTTCGAATCGACGATGGAAGGCATCATCATCACCGACCGCAACGGCGTGATCCAGTCGGTGAATCCCGCTTTCGCCCGCATCACCGGCTACAGCCGGGAAGAGGCGCTGGGCAAGACGCCGGCCTTGCTGAAATCCGGCAAGCAGCCGCCTGAGTTCTATCAGCAGCTGTGGCGCTGCCTGCTGCGCGACGGACGCTGGCAGGGCGAGGTGGTGAACCGCCGCAAGGGCGGCCTGTTGTACACCGAGCACCTGAGCATCACCGCGATCCGCGACGCCAACGGCGAATGCCTGCACTACGTGGCGGTATTTTCCGACATCACCCAGCGGAAGCAGGCCGAGGAAAGGCTGCACTTCCTGGCCAACCACGACGCGCTGACCAGCCTGCCCAACCGCACGCTGTTCCTGGAGCGGCTGCAGGGCGCGGTGGACCGGGCCGGCGCGGCCGGCCAGCAGCTGGCGCTGCTGTTCATCGATCTGGACCGCTTCAAGCTGGTCAACGACACCCTGGGCCACTACGCCGGCGACCAGTTGCTGATCCACATCGCGCGGCAGCTGCAGTCGCGGCTGCTGCCCACCGAGACCGTGGCCAGGCTGGGCGGCGACGAATTCACGCTGCTGCTGGAAGGTGCCGCCGGCGAAGCCCAGGTGGCCGCGCGGGCGCAGGCGATGCTGGACGCGGTCACCGAGCTGTCCGGCGTGGCCGGCCAGCAGATGTTCATCTCCGCCAGCATAGGCATCAGCATGTTCCCGCTGGACGGCCGCGACGCCGACACGCTGCTGGTTCACGCCGACACCGCGATGTACCGCGCCAAGGATGGCGGCAAGAACGGCTTCCAGTTCTACACCCCGGACATGAACGCGCGCGCGCTGGAGCGGTTGAAGCTGGAATACAGCCTGCACCGCGCGCTGGCGCAGCAGGAGCTGGAGCTGTGGTACCAGCCCAAGGTGGCGCTGGACAGCGGCGCGTTGGTGGGCGCGGAGGCGCTGCTGCGCTGGCGGCATCCCGAGCTGGGCCTGGTGCCGCCGGACCGTTTCATTCCCATCGCCGAGGAAAGCGCGCTGATCGCGCAGATCGGCGCCTGGGTGCTGGAGACCGCCTGCGCCGACGCCCGCCGCTGGCGCGACGCTGGCCTGGCGCCGGGCCGGCTGGCAGTGAACGTTTCCGGCCGCCAGCTCAAGCACGGCGATTTTGTCGCCGAGCTTGAGCAGACGCTGGCCCGCCATGGCCTGGACAGCGGCGCGCTGGAGCTGGAAATTACCGAGAGCGTGGTGATGGAGGACGCCGGCGGCATGGTGGACACGCTGTTCCGGCTGCAGAAGCTGGGCATGTATCTGTCCATCGACGACTTCGGCACCGGCTATTCCTCGTTGTCCTATCTGAAGCGCTTGCCGGTGCGCGGACTGAAGATAGACCGCTCCTTCATCGACGACCTGCATTGCGACGGCGACGACGCCGCCATCACCAGCGCCATTATCTCCATCGCCCGCAGCCTGGGGCTGGACGTGGTGGCGGAGGGGGTGGAAGAGGAGGCGCAGCGGCGTTTCCTGCTGGAGCAGGGATGCAACTGCGCGCAGGGTTATCTGTTCAGCAGGCCGCTGCCGCGCGCTGATTATGAGGCGCTGCTGAGCTGCAGCCTGGCCGGCGCGGAGGCGTAAAAAAACCGGCGTCGGGAGACGCCGGTTTTTCATCGGAAGCCGGAGCTTAGCCGCCGATCCTGTCTTTGCCCATGAACGGACGCAGCACGCTCGGCACGGTCACGCTGCCGTCGGCGTTCTGGTAGTTTTCCAGCACCGCGACCAGGGTGCGGCCTACCGCCAGGCCGGAGCCGTTCAGCGTGTGAACCAGCTGGTTCTTGCCGTTTTCGTCCTTGTAGCGCGCCTTCATGCGGCGGGCCTGGAAGGCCTCGCAGTTGGAGCAGCTGGAGATTTCGCGATAGGTGTTCTGCGCCGGCAGCCACACTTCCAGGTCGTAGGTCTTGGACGAGCCGAAACCCATGTCGCCGGTGCACAATGTGATCACGCGGTAGGGCAGCTCCAGCGCCTTCAGGATGTTCTCGGCGTGGCCCACCATTTCTTCCAGCGCGGCGTAGGAGTCTTCCGGCTTCTCCACGCGCACCATCTCCACCTTGTCGAACTGGTGCTGGCGGATCATGCCGCGGGTGTCGCGGCCGTAGCTGCCGGCTTCGGAACGGAAACACGGCGAGTGCGCGGTCATCTTCTTCGGCAGCTCGCTCTCTTGCAGGATGGTGTCGGCGACGGTATTGGTCAGCGTCACTTCCGAGGTGGAAATCAGGTATTGCGGCACGGCGGACTCGTCGCCGCCGCGGGTCACCTTGAACATGTCGTCGGCGAACTTGGGCAGTTGGCCGGTGCCCAAAAGCGCGGTGTCGTTGACGATGTACGGGGTGTAGTGCTCTTCGTAGCCGTGGCTGCCGGTATGGGTGTTCAGCATGAATTGGGCGATGGCGCGGTGCAGGCGGGCGATGTCGCCCTTCAGCACGGTGAAGCGGGCACCGGACAGCTTGGCGCCGGTGTCGAAATCCAGGCCCAGCGGGGCGCCGACGTCGACGTGGTCTTTCACTTCGAAGTCGAACTGGCGCGGCACGCCGACGCGGCGCACTTCCACGTTGTCCGCCTCGTCCTTGCCGGCCGGCACCGATTCGTGCGGCAGGTTGGGGATGGACATCAGCCAGGCGTCCAGCTTGCCCTGCACGCCGTCGAATCCTTGTTCGGCGGCTTTCAGCTCGTCACCCAGAGTGGCTACTTCGGCCATGATGGCGGAGACGTCTTCACCCTTGCTCTTGGCGATGCCGATCTGTTTGGAAGTAGCGTTGCGCTTGGCTTGCAGTTCCTGCATCCGGGATTGCAGGGACTTGCGCTCGGCTTCCAGCTGATTGAATGCGGCGGTGTCCAGGGTGTAGCCGCGGTCCGCCAGACGGGCGGCGACGGCTTCGATGTCATTGCGAAGTAGATTGATGTCGAGCATGATTATTCCTGTTTTTCACTATCGGGATTTTGCTGGGCGTCTGCATCCAGCTGACGCAAAAAGGCCAGTTTATCCTGAATCTTGCTTTCCAGCCCGCGCGGCACCGGACGGTACCACTCGATGTCTTCCAGCCCCTCCGGAAGATAGGTTTCCCCGGCGGCGTAGGCGTGGGGCTCATCGTGCGCGTAGCGGTAGGCATGGCCGTAACCCAGTTCCTTCATCAGGCGGGTGGGCGCGTTCCGCAAGTGTACCGGCACCGGGCGGGATTTGTCCTGTTTGACGAAGGCGCGGGCCTGATTATACGCGTTGTATCCGGCATTGCTCTTGGCGGCCACCGCCAGATAGATCACCGCTTGTCCCAGCGCAAGTTCGCCTTCCGGACTGCCCAGCCTTTCGTAGGTCAGCGCCGCGTCGTTGGCGATCTGCATCGCGCGCGGATCGGCCAGGCCGATATCTTCCCAGGCCATGCGCACGATGCGCCGCGCCAGGTAGCGCGCGTCGGCGCCGCCGTCCAGCATCCGGCTGAGCCAGTACAGCGCGGCGTCCGGATTGGAGCCGCGCACTGATTTGTGCAGCGCCGAGATCTGGTCGTAGAAGGCGTCGCCGCCCTTGTCGAAGCGGCGCGCGTTCAGCGTCAGCACTTCTTCCAGAAAAGCCGGGTCGATGTGCGCCGCGCCGCGGGTCTGCGCCGCGGTGCGGGTCTGTTCCAGCAAGTTCAGGAAGCGGCGGGCGTCGCCGTCGGCGTAACCGGTCAGCGTGGAGACGGCCGCGTCGTCGAAATTCAGCCCGTCCAGCGCGCCTTCCGACCGCGCGCGCTCGAACAATTGCTTCAGCTCATCCTCGCTCAGGCTGTTCAGCACATAGACCTGGGCGCGCGACAGCAGCGCGGAATTGACCTCGAACGACGGGTTTTCGGTGGTGGCGCCGATGAAGGTGATCAGGCCGGATTCGACGAAGGGCAGGAAGGCGTCCTGCTGGCTCTTGTTGAAGCGGTGCACCTCGTCGACGAACAGGATGGTGCGTCGGCCGGAACGCTGCAGCACGGCATGCGCCTTTTCCACCGCCTCGCGGATGTCCTTGACGCCGGCGAACACCGCCGAGATCGGGATGAACTCGGCATCGAAGCTGGCGGCCAGAATGCGCGCCAGCGTGGTCTTGCCCACGCCGGGCGGGCCCCACAATATCATCGAGTGCGGCTTGCCGGACGCCACCGCCAGGCTCAGCGGCTTGCCCGGGCCGATCAGGTGCTGCTGGCCGACCACCTGGTCGAGCGCTTGCGGGCGCAAGGCCTCGGCCAGCGGTTTTTGCGGTTCGACGGAAAAAAGATCGGACATGGCGCGATTTGGGCGGGATGGAGCGGAGAAACAGTATACCAGTTGGAGGCGGGCATGAAAAAAGCGCCGGGCCGGTGCTTTTTGCTTGCATGTCGATGGAATGACGGTAGGCTATGGAGCCTGGAAACCTTGCCGTGCAAGCTCCGTGCTTCGTTTTTCGAAATGATGGCGAAGGGAAGATTTCCTGATGCCGTGTGGCGCTTGGCGGGACGATTTGAGCGGCGGTTTTCGACCAGAAAAATCGGTAGAATTTTGAGGTGGTTTTTTATCTTTAAAAATCAGCAGTTTGAAAATGGTGTGTTCCCCACGTGCGTGGGGATGAACCGATTGTGAAATGGCCGTCGTCGGTGCAGGTATCGTGTTCCCCACGTGCGTGGGGATGAACCGCAGTTGACGATGGAGGATTCGGCATGAATAAGCGTGTTCCCCACGTGCGTGGGGATGAACCGCCGGCCACCAGCCCGCTGACCTGGTTCAGGACGTGTTCCCCACGTGCGTGGGGATGAACCGCTGGTTGCAGCGCTGAATGGTGGCGTCGAATGGTGTTCCCCACGTGCGTGGGGATGAACCGGGTTTGGTTGATCGCCATAGCAAACAGGACCCGTGTTCCCCACGTGCGTGGGGATGAACCGCTCGGCGTCAAATTGGGGATCGCCGGGCTGGGGTGTTCCCCACGTGCGTGGGGATGAACCGCCGTCCGGCACCAGGCGCCGAATCTTGGCCGGGTGTTCCCCACGTGCGTGGGGATGAACCGCTCGGTACACGCAGCAACGCGTCCGCAACAGCGTGTTCCCCACGTGCGTGGGGATGAACCGCAGGGAGTGGAGATTCAGGATGCGTAATCTTGAGTGTTCCCCACGTGCGTGGGGATGAACCGTCAGGCTTACGCTGTCAACGCCTGGCTGATGCGTGTTCCCCACGTGCGTGGGGATGAACCGGCGCGTTGTTCGCGGCCTGAGCAAAACACAAAGTGTTCCCCACGTGCGTGGGGATGAACCGTAGTAAGTAACACTCCAGGCCCAGCTGCAGGGGTGTTCCCCACGTGCGTGGGGATGAACCGAAAAACGCCTTCTTCGCGGGTTCTTCGTGTATGTGTTCCCCACGTGCGTGGGGATGAACCGGTGCTGGGGACCCATTACCGCGACTCTGTCGAGTGTTCCCCACGTGCGTGGGGATGAACCGTGGACCGTTGGGATGGTGATGTCGGTGGCGAGGTGTTCCCCACGCACGTGGGGATGAGCCGGCCAGGGAAATCGGATTTGTGATCCCCAAGGAGTGTTCCTCACGCATGTGGGGATGAACCGAAATGGGCCGACGTCGCCCGCCTCTACAACGGGTGTTCCCCACGCACGTGGGGATGAGCCAAAGCTAGTGCCTCAAGGCTTGAGGGTTCGAGAATATTCCCCACGGTTGTGGGGATGAGTGACGGGGGACGGCTGGAGTGGTGTCGCGGCGTTGCCAGCCTGGCCGCGTCCGAAAACAAAAAAGCGCCCCTTGGGGCGCTTTTTCGGCACAACAATCCAGAAGGCTTAGGCGCGCTTCTTGAATTCGTTGGTGCGGGTGTCGATTTCGATCTTTTCGCCGGTGTTGACGAAGGCCGGAACCTGAACTTCGAAAGTGGTGCCAACCAAGCGGGCCGGCTTCAGCACTTTGCCCGAGGTGTCGCCGCGCACGGCCGGCTCGGTGTATTCCACTTCGCGGACCACGGTGGTCGGCAGTTCCACGGAGATGGCCTTGCCGTCGTAGAAGGTAACCTGGCAGATGTCTTCCATGCCGTCGACGATGAAGTTCAGGGTATCGCCCAGGTTGTCGGCTTCCACTTCGTACTGGTTGAATTCGGTGTCCATGAACACGTACATCGGGTCGGCGAAGTAGGAGTAGGTGCAGTCCTTGCGATCCAGCACCACCACGTCGAACTTGTCGTCCGCGCGGTATACGGCTTCGCTGCCGGCGCCGGTCAGCAGGTTCTTCATCTTCATCTTGACGACGGAGGCGTTGCGGCCGGATTTGCTGAATTCAGCCTTTTGAACAACCATCGGGTCGCTGCCGACCATGAATACATTACCAGCGCGCAGTTCTTGTGCGGTTTTCATGCTTGTCTAATTCCCAAACTCTTGAAATGAAGCCGGGAAAGATTCCCGACAAAACACGGCATTCTAGCTGATTTCGCCGACGAAGTGCAGCAGTCTGGCCGCGAGATCGCCGTCTTTCAGCAGATGCTGTTGCCAGTTTGTCGCATGTTCGCGCCACGCCGGCAGCCAGGGCGCGGCGTCGCGCCAGGCGGCGGCGATGTCGCCGTGCCGGTTCCAGGCCAGGTTCAGCGTGCGCACCGCGGCGGCCATCCCGGGCGGCAGGCCGGCGCAGTATTGCTCGAGAAAAGCTTCCAGCTTGGCGATATGGGCGTCGTCGTCCTGCGGGTAGATGTGCCACAGCATGGGCCGCGCCGCCCATTGCGAGCGCACCAGGCTGTCTTCGCCGCGCACGCAGTTGAAATCGCAGCTCCACAGCAGGCGGTCGTAGTCGTCCTGGTCGCTCAGCGGCAGCGCGTGAACGTCCAGATTGCCGAGGCGGGCGTGGTCGCCGGCGCGCAGCGCGCGACCGAACAGGCCGGCGACATCGGGCAGCACCTTGCCTTCCGGCACCAGGCAGCGCACCGGCAGCGGGCCGTCGGCCCAGGCTTGCAGCAGCTGCGCGGCGGCCGGGTTGTGGTAGGCGAACAGGCTGACGCGCAGCTCGCCGGCCACGCGCCGCGGCAAACCGCGGCGCAGCCAATAGTCGTTTTGCGCGGCTTCGTCCGCTTGCCAGGCTGTCCGCGCGTCTATCAGACCGTCCTCGCAGATCAGCCCGCCGCTGGCGGCGTCGAAGCCAGGGAAGAAGAAATGCTTGGTCAGCGGCAGTCTGGGGTGGGGCGAGGGCAGCTTGTGATGGCTGAGGGTCCAGTCCTCGGCCGACAGGTATTCCAGATTGATCCACGCCGGCTTGACGGCCTGGGCCGCCATCGCGTTCTCGAAACTGTCCGGTAGGCGGCAGCCGAAGGCCTCGATCACCGCGTCGGCGGGGACGATATCGGCCGGGAAATCCGTCTGCGGCCAGTGGAGGATGTCGATGTCGGCCAGTACCTGTCGTGGCAGGGCCGGGTCCAGCCCCGGGGCGATGCGGGCGAAGCTGTCCAGATCGTCCACCCACAGCCGCACGGCGTGGCCGTGGTCGCGCGCCAGCCGGCGCGCCAGGCGCCAGGCGACGCCGATGTCGCCGTAGTTGTCGATGACGGTACAGAAGATATCCCAGCTGCGAGGTGGCATGAGGCGAAACGATGGAGAAACAAACGCCGGCAGCTTACCACGGAAGCGCGGCGCTGCGGGCTGGCTGCGGCGGGCCTTATAATCCCATTCATGCCGCGCCTTCTCGCCCTGTTTTTGATCGCCCTGAGCCTGCACGCCCGCGCCGATGTCGCCTCGCTGCAGGCCGCGCTGCGCGCCGAGCGCCCACAGGCGGAGACGACGGTGGCCGCCTTGCAGCAGCTGGACGCCGCGTTGCTGCGGCCGGATTCGCTGTATCCGGCGCTGGACCAGCTTCCCCTTATCCAATTGCAGGCACTGTATCGCCACCGCGGCCAGTGCCGCGCGCCGTGGCCGGCGCTGCCGGCCGATGTATTGCGTTTCGAGCGCGCGCTGTGCGGTGGCGAAACGCTGCCGCCAGAATGGTTCGCCGTCCATTCCATCCATCCGCTGGGCGGCAGTTACGCCTGGCACTATCTGCAGCGCCATCCCGATTCCGCGCCTGCCTTGCAGCCTTATCTGCACGTGCGCGAGCGGCCGGAGGCCTTTGCCGGCATCGGCGGATTGAGCGACGACAACCTGGCCGCGCTGCTGTCCGGCGAGCGCTGGCTGCTGGACGGCGGCGCGCTGTGGTGGCGCGACGGCGCGTCCTGGCGGCGCTACGGCGCCGAACAATGGCGGCCGCTGGCGGAATCGGCCGGTTTGGCGCTGAGCCCGCTGGCCGACGGCGACGCCTGCCCGCAGCCGCTGGGCCGGATCTGCGCGCAGCCGTTGCCGCCGTCGCCATGGTGGTGGCGGGCGCTGGCGGGCTTGTCTCTGTCGGCGCTTGCCGGCGCGCTGGCCTATGGCTGGCTGCAGAGACGCCGGCTGGAGCGGGAGCGGCGCTTCGTGCTGCAGATGCTCACTCACGAGCTGCGCACGCCCATCGCCGGCCTGGGCAATGTGGTGGAGGACTTCCGCGCCGGTTTCGATCAACTGCCGCCCGGCGCGCAGCAAGGCTTCGGCCGGCTGGCCGACGGCGTGTTGCGGCTGCGCCAGCTGGCCGACGCCAGCCGCCACTATCTGGCGGCGGACAGCCGGCTGGAAGCGCCGCAGCCGCTGCCTTTGTCGGAGTGGCTGGACAGCTTCGCGGAACGCCACGGGGCGACTTACTGTCTGGATCAGGATAGAAATTTGAAGCTGCCAGCCTACTGGCTGTGCCTGTGCCTGGACAATCTGCTGCGCAACGCGCGCCAGCATGGCCGGCCGCCGGTGCGCATCCTGGCCAGCTGGGAGAAGGGCCGGCTGCGGCTGGCGGTGAGCGACGGCGGCGCGCTGCCGCGCTACCGCTTGTCGCTGTTGCGGCGCGAGCTGGGCGCGGATGCCGGCATGGGGCTGGGCCTGGCCATCGTGCGGCGGGTGATGAACAGGCTGGGCGGACGGCTGACGCTGGAAGGGCCGCCGACGACATTCGCGCTGGAGTTGCCGTGTGACGATATTGCTGATTGAAGACGACGCCGAACTGGGCGCGGGCTTGCGCCAGTTCCTGCAGCAGCAGGGCTACGATTGCCTGTGGCTGCGCGATGGCGGCGAAGTGGCCGCCCATTGGCGGCAGGCCGAACTGGCGATACTGGACCGCCAGCTGCCGGACGGCGATTCGCTGCGCCTGTTGCCGCAGTGGCTGGCGCTGAAGGCGCTGCCGGTGATCGTGCTCACCGCTCGGGTGGAGCTGGACGACCGGGTGGCCGGGCTGGAGGCCGGCGCGCGCGATTATCTGACCAAGCCCTTCGCCCATGTCGAGCTGCTGGCCCGCGTGCGCGCCCAATTGCGGCCGCTGGGCGAGGGCGCATTGGCCTGCGGCGAGCTGCAGTTGTTTCCGGCCAGGCTGGCGGCAGCCTGGCGCGGCGGCGAGGTGGCGCTCACCCGCACCGAATTCGACCTGCTGGCGATGCTGGCGCGGATGCCGGGCCGTGTGTTCACCCGCGACGAGCTGCTGAACCAGGTGTGGGGCTACCAGCATTTCCCGTCCACCCGCACCGTGGACACCCACGTGCTGCAACTGCGGCAGAAACTGCCCGACATCCCGATCGAAACCGTGCGCGGCGTCGGCTACCGGCTGAGCGGGGGCGAGGCGTGAAGCCGCCGTTCTGGCTGGCGCTGGCCTGGACGGCGCAGGCGGCCGCCGCGCCGCTGCTGCCCGCCACGCCGCTGGAGCCGGCCTATCACGCCTTGCTTTCCGGCGACCGCGCCGGCGCCTGGCGCCAGCTGGACGCGCTGGGGGCCGCGATGTCCAGCGCCGCGCAGCGCCAGGCCTGGCTTGCGTTGCAGCATGAGATGGTTGCCGGCCAGTGCGGCCGCGACGCGCCGGCTGCGCCGCCCGCGTGGCTGGGCGACCTGGAGCTGGACCTGATCCAGCGCGACATCCCGCTCAGCCGTTCCTACATCGTCAGGCTGAACGGCGTCAGCCCGCGGCGCGACCTGCGCTGGTCGCTGCGGCTGCCGGACGGCCGCGAGCTGCTGGCCGGCGCGAAGACGCGCTACGACGGCCGCCAGTTCGAGCTGGAAAGCGAAGACCAGTCCGCCGCCTTGCCGCCGGGCGTGTACAGGCTGAGCGCGCAAAGCGGCGGCGAGACCTGGCGGCAGGATCTGTCGCTGCCGGGCATGGCCGCGATGGACTGGCTGCGGCGCGACGGCCGCAAGCTGACGCCGCGTCCGCCTACCCAGCCATCCGCCTGCCCGCGGCCCTGGTTGGAACAGGCGCTGCTGTCGCAGCCGGATTTCGAACTGCGCTGGTGGCAGCGGCGCGAGCTGGGCCAGACGCTGCGCTGGCCGGCCAACCCCGGCGAGAAGCTGTGGGCCAGCGTGTCGCTGTTGCGCGCCGAGTTCAGAGGGCCCATCGCCGTCCGCCAGATCCACCGCGTGGCCGCGCCCTTGAGCCAGTTCTGACATTATCCTGACAATTGCCTGTTCCTTTTGCGCTGCAATGCGGTCTATCGAAATGACCGATTTGCGGGAGAGGGCATGACGCGTCTGATCAAAATATTGCCGCTGGCGGCGGCGTGGGGGATATCCCTGCCGGCCTGGGCCGGGCTGGTGTTGCAGAACCCGGAATGGAAAGTGGAGCTGGAGCCGGCCACGCTGGCGCTGAAGGTGACGCCGGCGGGCGAGCCGGCGCGGCGGGTGTCCGACGGCGTGCCGGCGCGCAAGGTGTCCGCGCTGCGCCAGGACGATCAGTCCGCCGACTGGCAATGGGACGACGGCCGTTACCGCTGGCAGGCCAAGCTGCAAGGCCGGGACCTGACGCTGACCCTGAACGCCAAAGCGCCGGGCAGGGTGGAGCTGCTGCGCCAGCCGGCGGCCGCGATGGGCAAGGGCCTGCTGCTGCCCCTGGCCGAGGGCAGCTACATCCCGGCGGGCAGCAAGCTGTGGCGCGATTTCCTGCCCGGCTTCGCCGGCGACGGCCTGGACACCTCGGAAAACCTCAGCCTGCCGCTGTGGGGCATGGACTATGGCCGCCGCAGCCTGCACTGGCTGCTGCTGGAGCCGTTCAACAATCAATTGGCCATCCGCGCCGACGGTTCGAATCTGGCGCTTGGCCTGAGCCACGAATTCAACCCGCTGAATCAGCAGCGGCCGATGACGCTGCTGCTGCGGCTGGCCGACGACAATCTGCTGGCCGGCGCGCAACGCTATCGGCAATGGCTGATCGAGCAAGGCCGTTATCAAACGCTGGCCGACAAGATCCAGGCGCAGCCGGACACCGCCAAGCTGATCGGCGCCAGCCACGTCTATCTGTGGGGCAATAATCTGCTGGATGCGTCCGACGTGCGCGACTGGCCGGCCTTCCTGACGCTGCTGCGCGGGCCGGACCCGCTGGCGGCCAGGCTGCGCGGCCGTTTCGACGCCGAGGCCGGCAAGGTTTTGCGCCAGGCCGGCGCCAAGCCGGACCATTACCAGCAACGCGCGCTGATGGAGGCCGTCAATCAGGCGCTGACCGCTGAAGCCCGCGCCGGCTGGCTGGGCAAGAAGCCGGACTGGGAACGGATGGCCGCGCCTTATCAGCGGCTGCGCGCGCTGGCGGAACGGCTGTTCGGCCCGGCATTGCGGCCGGATGCGTCGCGCTGGGGCGGCGGGTTGTCGCGCAAGACCATCACCGCCTTGCAGGCAGCCGGACTCAAGCGGCTGTGGCTGGGCGCGGACAACTGGGAGGGCGGGCTGTGGCAGCCGCAGGCGGTGAAGGCAGGCGTGGATGCCGGTTATTTGATGACCGCCTACGACTCCTACGAAACCGCGCTGAAACCGGGTTATCGCGAGGACTGGCTCACCGCTCAGCAGGGCGAGGCTATTTTCCGCGACTGCGGCGTGACGCTGGCCAATGGCAAGAAGAAGGCCGGCTTCCAGCAATCCGGCTATTACACCAACCCGGATTGCGTGCGCGACACCTTGCAACAGCGCACCCGCGCGCTGCATGCCGCCACCGGCTTCAACAGCTGGTTCTTGGATGCCTACGCCACCGGGATGGTGTTCGACGACTACACCTCCGGTCGCCAGACCGGCAAGGCGGAGATGGCGGCCGGCTATGAAAAGTCTATGCAATGGGTGGCGAACGCCTACCGGCTGCCGGTGGGATCGGAAATGGGCAACGCCGCCACCAGCCGCGGCATCGCCTTCGCCCACGGCATGCAGGTTCCGGTGATGGGCTGGGGCGATGCCGATCTGCAGAAAAACAAGCAGTCGCCGTACTTTCTGGGCCGCTGGTATCCGTCCAACCAGCCGGAAACCTTCTTCAAGAAAGTGCCGCTGAAGCAGCCGTACCGCGATCTTTACTTCAGCGCGCCATACCGCTTGCCGCTGTACCAGGCGGTGTTCCATGGTTCGGTGATCACCACCAACCACTGGCTGTACGACAATCTGAAATTCTCCAACGGCTACGCCGACAACCTGCTGGCGCAGTGGCTGTACAACGTGCCGCCGCTGTTCCACCTGTCCGCCGCCAGCCTCAAGGCCCGCTTGCCGCAGCTGCAATGCGCCGACCGCGCCTTCCGCCCCTTGCATGAGCGGCTGGCCACCCAGTCGTTGACCGGTTTCTCCTGGCTCAACCCCGAGCGCACGCTGCAGCAAACCCGTTTTGCCGACGGCAGCCGGCTCACCGCCAACTTCGGCTCCGCGCCGGTCCGCTACGATAAGCAAACCCTGCCGCCGCAAAGCCTGCTGGCCGAGCTGGCCGGCCAGCCACCCAGACTGCTGCAGGTGGCGGATTGCGCCGGTAAGTAAGCGGCGGCGATAATGCCGATGTCGTTTTGCCGGTCATGGAGCGGCGGTTTGCCATGGCCGGCGAGCGGCATTGCCGAGCGATCGAGATGGTGATTTTTTGAGCGGAAAAATCGGTAGATTTTTAGGGTGGGTTTTTATCTTTAGAAATCAGAATCTTGAGATTGGTGTGTTCCCCACATGCGTGGGGATGAACCGCCCTGCGGATGCTGAATTTGCATCTGCTACGGGTGTTCCCCACATGCGTGGGGATGAACCGGCGCGCGCCTGGTTGTCGGCCTTGGCGGAATCGTGTTCCCCACATGCGTGGGGATGAACCGCGGATGATGCGGGACCAGGCGGCGCAGGCGAAGTGTTCCCCACATGCGTGGGGATGAACCGCGAACTGAATGAAATTCCTGGCCTGCCCTTCGGTGTTCCCCACATGCGTGGGGATGAACCGGCGGAATGGGCGCTGCGTCGCTTACTCTCCTCGTGTTCCCCACATGCGTGGGGATGAACCGCATGAGCCACGCCCGCGCCCACTTCCAGCGGGGTGTTCCCCACATGCGTGGGGATGAACCGGGGTCAGCGCCGGCATCGATGTGGCGCTGGCCGTGTTCCCCACATGCGTGGGGATGAACCGTCCGGAGACGCCCGCCGGGTTGAGTCGCTGGCGTGTTCCCCACATGCGTGGGGATGAACCGCTGTGGAGCAACTTCCATGAATGCCCGATTCTGTGTTCCCCACATGCGTGGGGATGAACCGGACATCCACGCGCTGATCCAGTCATTGCGGGAGTGTTCTCCACATGCGTGGGGATGAACCGGACGGCGCGCAGGGCAAGACCGTCAATGCCGAGTGTTCCCCACATGCGTGGGGATGAACCGGCGGCCTCGGTCCGCAAATGATGGCGATCATCGTGTTCCCCGCATGCGTGGGGATGAACCGTCGGCCCGCCGGCTGGGGCGCATGCAAGAGCGTGTTCCCCACATGCGTGGGGATGAACCGATCGCCAACGTCTACAAGGTGCCGATCAAGAAGTGTTCCCCACATGCGTGGGGATGAGCCGGCGGTATGCACATTTGCGTCCGGTTTGGTTGTGTGTTTCCCACGCCCCTGGCTCGAGAAAAGACGTGGCTTTCTTTATGGGTAGTGATACGGGATTTCAAAAATATGGGGATTGAAGCGTGGGCGATGGTTGTGGGAATCGTCAGGCCAAACGGCAGGTACAACTCTCGACCCTGCAAGTTGCTGCCTAGAGAAGTTTCATGGCATGAGTTATGTCAATATTCTTATTGACCAAAATGACAATGTGCTTTTGGGCTGATAGCCTGCGCGCTTGGGTTGGTTCCAGTTGGCAGATCGGTTTTCACTGGGAGAGGCGATGCAGACAGAGTTGGACGGCAAAAAAGAGGTTCATGAACCCTCCAGTGTAACCGGACTAAGTTTTGATGATCTGCACCCCGCGGTCCGACAGCTATGGGCCAAAAGCGGTGACCCGACTGGCCATGGCCTGTTATGTCACATGCTGGACGTGGCTGCGGTGACCAGAGCTTTGCTCGACTACTGCGGGATTTCGGCCAAGGCGTTGGCGCTGCGTTTCGGCCTGCCCGAGTGTGCGGTGTTTCCATGGTTGGCTGCCTTGGTGGGTTTGCATGATCTGGGCAAGGCTACGCCTGGTTTTCAGGCGAAGTGGAACGAGGGGCGATTGCTGGATGAGCGGGCGGGTCTGCCGTTCATGCCGGAAAAGGCTTTGGAGCAAGACCGTCACGACCAGGCTACCGCTAGCCTGTTGCCAGCGCTGTTGCAGGCGCGCGATACGCCTTTTGCCTGGTCCTTGTGCGTGGCGCAGTCGGTCAGCGCCCATCATGGTTTTAATTTCGTCGATATGCGCAAGGGCGCGCCCTTGCGCGAGCCGGATGCCTGGAAGCAGGCGCGGCAGCAGCTGTTCGACGTTTATTGGGATACGGTTGCGCCGCCCGATTTGCCGCAGGATTGCGATCTATCGCTGATCGCAGTGGAGTGGCTGGCTGGTCTGACCAGCGTATGCGACTGGATAGGCTCCAACGCCGAGTGGTTTCCGCCGGGAGAGCGCGGCGCAACGCCGCTCGAACATTTCCAAAGCGCGCAGTCAATCGCACGTGCGGTCTTGGCGGATGGCGACAAGCTGGGTTGGCCACCTAAACGTGCCTTGCTCCAACAGCCCGATCTTACCTGCGATGAGCTGCTGACGCGCATCCTGAACGCGCCGGAGCGGCTTATCGCTCGGCCGCTGCAGCGTGTTGCGGAGGCGCTGCTGGAGGAGGGGACCGGGCCTGCCTTGATGGTGGTGGAAGCGCCGATGGGCGAGGGCAAGACCGAGCTGGCCTTTCTGGCCAGCCTGCGGCTGCAGGCCAGGCAAGGTTATCGCGGCATCAATTTCGCCTTACCTACTCAAGCTACCGGCAACGCACTGTTCGAACGCGCACTGGTGTTTTTGCGCGCGTTCGCGGCTGGGGTCCATCTGGACATCCAGCTGGCGCATGGCGGCGCGGCCATGAATGAAACGGTGGCCAAGCTGCGCAATGTCTGGGGGGATGAAGGGGACGACGCAGTACGCTCGTCCGCCTGGTTCGGCCAGCGTCGTCGCGGTCTGTTGTCGCCGTATGGCGTGGGCACGGTGGATCAGGCGCTGTTTGGTGTGATGAACGTCAAACACCACTTTGTCCGCTTGTGGGGTCTGGCAGACAAGGTTGTAGTGCTGGATGAAGTCCATGCTTATGACGCCTATACCAGCACATTGATCGAAGCCTTGCTGCGTTGGCTCAAGGGCATGGGCTGTTCGGTGATTCTGATGAGCGCCACCTTGCCGGACGCCCGGCGGGCGCGCTTGTTGAACGCCTGGGGAGTCGACACTTCGATTATTCCGGTTTTGCCCTATCCAAGAGTTTTGCTGGCGGACCGCAGCGGAGTGCGCGGCGAGACATTCAACGTACGCGAACAGCAGCCGATCACGGTGTCCGGCCTGGATGAGTCGCTGGAAAGCATCGCCGCTGCCGCGTTGGCCGCGCTGGAACATGGCGGCTGCGGCGCGGTGATCGTCAATACCGTGGACCGGGCGCAGCAGCTGTATTCCATGCTGGCGGGAAGGCTGGGAGAAAACGTGGAGCTATTGCTGTTCCACGCCCGTTTTCCCGCGGATGAAAGGCTATTGTGCGAGCGGCAAGTCTTGCGGACTTTTGGCGCGCCGGATGCTTCCGGTCAACGGCCAGAGCGAGCCTTGCTGATCGCTACGCAAGTGGCGGAACAAAGCCTCGATATCGACTTCGACTTCCTGATTTCCGACCTCGCCCCGGTGGACTTGCTTTTGCAGCGGGCCGGCCGGCTGCATCGCCACCGCCGCGGGCAGCGGCCCTCTAGCCATCAAACGCCGCATTTGCGGGTTGCCGGTTTGTTGCCGGACCGCCTGCCGGAGCTGAAGCAGACCAAGTGGGGAAGCATTTATGGCGATTATCTGTGCCTGGTGACTTGGGCCATTTTATTGAATGAGCCTGTCTGGCGTTTGCCGCTGGATATCGATCGGCTGGTGCAGGCGGTTTACGCGCCATGGCCGGACTTGAGCCGTTTGTCCCAGGAACTGCAGGACCGGATCGAGATGGTGGACAAGACCCGCCACGGTGCCAAAACGACTTTCCAAGCCCAGCTGGCCAGCCATATCGCTATCGATTCCAATGCCGAGCCCGCCTATGCCTACGCGGACAAGCCGCATGGCGCGGATGAAGACGACATTCTCGGCCTGCGCAACAAGACGCGGCTGGGCGAAGACGGCGTTACCGCGCTGCCGCTATGGCCGGATGTCGACGGCAACTGGCGACTGGCTCCAGATGACGCGCCATTCAGTCCGCAGCAGGCGGTAGATGACGCGCTGGCCAAACGCTTGTACGCGCGGCAGATCAAGCTGTCCCGCAAGGATGTGGTCCAGGCCTTGTTGCAGCAGCCCCTGTATCCGGCGCTGCAGGAACATGCGCTGCTGGCGCATTGCCAGCCCTTGTTGCTGCAGCCTGGCGGCAGTCTGTTGGGCAATACGCTGGTTAATTTGGATCCTTGCCTGGGCCTGGTGTATGGCCCGGAGCCGAAACAGGAGAGGGCATGAACGCAAGATTCAATCTGCTGGATGAGACCTGGCTGCCGGTGCGCAAGCTGGATGGCCGGGTGGAGATGGTCGGCTTGCTCGAACTGTTTGCTCGAGCGGGAGAGATGAGCGGTTTGGCGGAAACCGATCCGCCCAATCTGATTGCGCAATACCGGCTACTGCTCGCCATCTTTCACCGGGCCTTGGCTCATGGCAAGGGGCAGTGGTCATCGCGTGACATGGCGGGCTACTACCGAGAGGGGCTGCCGGTCGATCTGATCCACGCTTACCTTGAGCAATGGCGGGAGCGTTTCTTCCTGTTTCATCCCGAATTTCCCTTCATGCAGGTGGCGGCATTGGCCACGGCGGAAGAAACCCGCGACAAAACCAAACCGTGGACGCAGATCGCCCTGTCCAGCAGCACCGGCAATGCGCCGGTACTTTTTGACCACTCAATTGATGACTATCCACAACCAATTACTTTGGAAAAAGCATTAAGTCATCTACTCGGGTGTTTGCAGAGTGTTCCCGGTGGTTTGGTGAAAGTTCTTCGTACATCTGATCGGGCTGGGCCATTAGCAAACTGTGCTGCAGTTTTGCCGTTGGGGGCGAATTTAGCTAAAACTTTGGTTTTGGCGTTGCATCCTTGTAAGCCAGAAATTAATGATCTTCCTTCTTGGGAAAAGGAAGCTATCACAATGGCAGAGTTATCTGCTGATTCTAAATTGGTAACAGGGCCAAATGATAGATATACAAGACAGTGCCGGGCAGTTCTTTTATTGCAAGATGGTCCGTTGAATTTGGTCGGACATATTCTCTTTTCTGAGGGGGTGGCAATTGAAGAAAGTGAACACGTTCCTGATCCAATGGTTAACTATTTCATGGGAAAAGAGTCGGTAGTTAAACTCGGGTTTCAGGCAGGGCGTGCGATATGGCGAGATATGGCGACTCTCCTGCCAGATGTTCAGCAGGAAAGTGGATTGCGTGCCCCTGTATTGGTTTGGGCTAATAGTATTTTGGCCAATCAATCTGGAGTGTCACTAGATGTAATGGTAGCAGGTTGGGCAATGAAACCTAGAAAAGCAGCTGCAATTGAAAGATGGCGGCTCGATCATTTAGTACTTCCCGCATGCCTTTTGTTACAACCTGAGGCGGCTGATGAATTGCGAGACCATTTGAGTCTATCAGAGAAAGATTTCACTCAGTTTAGCCACGTTGCAACAATGATGCTGACCTACTCCATGCCCGATGAATCGCACAAAGATACCCGCAGCCGGGCGCGCAGCCTGTTTGAAAATGGCCCGGCCGGCACGCTTTATTTTTCAGCGCTGGAGCGCCAATTGCCGCGCCTATTGGATCTGATAGGCGAATCTCGCCTGGACCAGGCGGATGCTCATTGGGCCGCTTCCCGTCGTGCTGCGCTGGAGCAGGCCTGGATCGCCGCATGTCAGCAGTCCGGCACCACGGCCAAGGCGCTTCGCGCGCAGGAGCGAGCGGAGCCGGCCTATCGCTCGTTGTTGAAACCGCTGAAGTCCCCATCGTCTGTCGAGGAGCAAGCCCATGTCTGAACACGCGCAGGACTTCATCCTGCATTTGCAGCAATTGGCCGAGCAGGATAGGGGCGCATTGGCCGCTTTGCGCCGCAGCGTTGGTTTCCCGCCCGGCGCATACCCGCCGGCCTTTCCCCATGTAGAGCGTTTCGTGCCTCCGGACAGCCACGCAGAAGACAGCTTCCGGCTGGCGCTGTATATCGCGGCCAGCCTGTTTGCCTTGCTGCCCAAGCATCAAACGGGGCAGAGTCTGGCCGCTGCTTTCGGCAAGCTTTGGCGTGCGAGAGAAAGCGACAGTGTGGAAAAGCGCTTCATCACTTTGCTGGATGCGGAACCGGAACAGCTGCCCAACTATTTGCGCCAAGCGGTGACGCTGCTGGCGGCGGATGGTTACGGACTGGATTACCAGGCTTTACTGCGGGATCTGAATTATTGGCTGTCGCCCTGGCAAAGGGAGCAATACGATGGCACCACCTCGCGCGACAAGGTGCGCCGCAATTGGGCGCGGGATTTCTATCGCCAGCATGAAACCGAGCAAGGCTGATTTTTTCCATTATCCAGAGAGATAGCCATGAGTCTGTTTGTCGAATTCCATTTGATTCAGAATTTCGCGCCGTCCAACCTGAACCGCGACGATACCGGCGCGCCCAAGGATGCCGTGTTTGGCGGCTACCGTCGCGCCCGGGTCAGCAGCCAATGCCTCAAGCGCACTATTCGCTTGGGGGCGGATTTCCCATCGCAAAACCAGGGGGTGCGCACCAAAAAATTGCTGGAACTGCTGCGGGCGCAATTGCGCGAACAATACGGTCGCGAGAGCGAGGACGTGGATGTCCGCATCGAGGCCGCTTTGGCGGCTGCGGGCCTCAAGCTGAAGGACGACGGCAAGACCGAGTACCTGCTATTCCTTGGGCAGCAGGAGATCGACGCTTTCTCCAAGCTGGTGAACGAGCATTGGGATGTTCTGGCCACGCTGGTTAACGGCGAGAAAAAGAGTAAGAAAGACGCCAAGGCCAGCGCGCCAGCCGAGGTGGTGAAACAGGCCAAGTCCATCATGAATGGCGGCAAGGCGCTGGACGTGGCTCTATTTGGCCGCATGCTGGCCGACATGCCGGAAGTGAACCAGGACGCCGCCTGCCAGGTGGCGCACGCGATCAGCACGCATCGCGTGGAGCGCGAGTTTGACTACTTCACCGCGGTAGACGATATGGGCGGCGCGGACGAGACCGGCGCGGGCATGATAGGGCAGGTGGAATTCAATTCCGCCACCTTCTATCGCTATTCGGTGGTCGATCCTGCCAAACTGGCGGCCAATCTGCAGCATGACAAAGAACTGGCATTGACCGGCCTGCATGCTCTGACCCTGGCGACGGCGCGCGCCATTCCCACCGGCAAGCAAAACACCTTCGCTGCGCATAACCCGCCTAGTTTTATCGGCGTGGCCATCCGCCATGCCAGCCCGCTGAATCTGGCCAATGCTTTTGAAAAGCCGGTGTACGCGCGCGGCGGCGAAGCGCTGACCGCGCCCTCGGTGGCTGCTCTGGCCGACTACGACAGCAATTTAGCGGGCATCTACGGCGACGCGAACGATGCCTGGGCTTATATCGACCTGTCCGGCGCTTGGCCTGCGGGCAAGGGAGAAAAACTGCCCAGCTTGAATGCGCTGGCCGACTGGGTGGTGAGGCAAGCCCGCGCCAAGTTGGAGCAATGAAATGGCCACGTTGCTGCTCAGGCTGGCCGGCCCCATGCAATCATGGGGAACGACCAGCCGTTTCGATGAACGCGACAGCGGTTTGGAGCCATCCAAGTCTGGCGTGCTGGGGCTGATATGCGCGGCGCTGGGGAGGGATCGCGCCGCGCCGCTGGATGATCTGGCTGCGCTGAGAATGAGCGTGCGGGTGGATCGTGAGGGCCTGCTGATGCGCGATTACCAGACTGCTACCGGTGTGTTGCTTGCATCAGGCAAGACGGATGCCAAACGCACAGTGATCAGCCCACGCTATTACCTGGCCGATGCGGCGTTTCTGGTGGCGCTGGAGGGCGAGCGCGGTTTGCTGGCGACCATACAGAAGGCTTTGCAACGACCTGTTTGGCCTTTGTCCCTGGGCCGCAAGGCCATGCCACCCGGTCCACCGGTCTGGCTGCCAGATGGCATTCAGGATGAAGCCGCTCAGAAGGTGCTGTCTTCTTGGCCGCGCATCGCGCCGTGCCGCGCCGAACATAAAGGGCAGTCCTTGCGCCTGATGAGCGAACACCCGAGCGAAGGCGCGGTGCGGCTGGACCAACCGGTCGCGCCATTTGCCGAGCGGCGTTTCGGGCCGCGTTTTGTAAAGCCGGAGGTGGTGGATGTACCTGACACAACTGACGCTTGACGCCAGGCTGGCTGCGGCGCGCCGCGATCTTGCCAACGCCTATGACATGCACAGGAGTTTGTGCCGGGCATTTGCGGCAGATGGGCATACCAAGCCTGCGCGCTTTCTGTGGAGGCTGGAGCGACATGACGCCGCGCAAGGCGAGGCCATGGTGTTGGTACAGTCGGAACTGCCGGGCAACTGGCAATCGTTCGGCTACGTACAGACTATCGCTTGCAAGCCTTTGTCGCTGGAGGCGCTGGTGCAAACTGACAAACGCTACTTCTTCCGTCTATTGGCCAACCCCACGGTGACGAAGGAAGGTAAGCGCTACGGTTTGCAGGCGGAAGAGGCGCAACTGGCTTGGCTGGCGCGACAACTGGAGAAGTCAGGCGCGATGATTCAGCATGTGCAACGCGGGATGAGTCAGCAATGGAGGCTGCGTAAGCCAGGCAGCCTGATGACCTTGCAGGCGGCGCGCTTCGATGGTGTGCTGGCAGTGGACGATGCGCAGAAATTGCGTTTGGCAGTGGCGTCAGGCCTGGGGCACGCCAAAGCCATGGGTTTGGGCTTACTCTCTTTGGCGCCGTTGTAAAGGAAACGGGATGAGCCAACCCCTCCCGCCCTTGAAGCCGCTCCCGATCAAGGAGCGGCTTTCCGTCTTATTTGTCGAGCGCTGCCAGTTGGATGTGCTGGACGGCGCTTTCGTCGCGGTGGACGTCACTGGCGTGCGCACCCATATCCCGGTGGGCGGCGTAGCCTGTTTGATGCTGGAGCCGGGCGTGCGGGTATCGCACGCCGCCTGCAAGCTGGCGGCCCAGGTGGGCACTTTGCTGGTGTGGGTGGGCGAGGCCGGGGTGCGGCTGTACTCGGCCGGCCAGCCCGGCGGCGCGCGCGCCGACCGGCTGTTGTACCAGGCCCGGCTGGCGCTGGACGAGGACGCGCGGCTGAAGGTGGTGCGCGAGATGTACCGCCGCCGTTTTGGCGACGAGCCGCCGCAAAAGCGCAGCGTGGAACAGCTGCGCGGCATCGAGGGCGCGCGGGTGCGGGCCATGTACCAGCAGCTGGCGCAGCAGTACGGCGTCAAATGGCAGGCGCGCAATTACGACCGCGAAGACTGGGACCAGGCCGACATCCCCAACCGCTGCCTGTCCGCCGCCACCGCCTGCCTGTACGGCGTGACCGAGGCGGCGGTGCTGGCGGCCGGCTACGCGCCGGCCATAGGCTTCATCCACAGCGGCAAGCCGCTGTCCTTCGTCTACGACGTGGCCGACGTCTACAAATTCGAAACCGTGGTGCCGGTGGCCTTCGCCGTCGCCGCCAAGCCGGTGCACAACGTGGAGCGCGAGGTGCGCCAGCGCTGCCGCGACATGTTCCGCAAAACCAGGCTGCTGGAGCGCATCATCCCGGACATCGAAACCATGCTGGACGCCGGCGGCCTGGACAAGCCGGAGGCGCAGGGCGTGGTGGACGCGGCGTTTCCGGAAGACGAGGGGCTGGGCGATGCTGGTCATCGTACTTGAGAACGCGCCGCCCCGGCTGCGCGGCCGGATGGCGATCTGGTTGCTGGAAATCCGCGCCGGGGTCTACGTTGGAAACTACAACCGCAAGATCCGCGATTACCTATGGCAGCAGGTGGAGGACGGGTTGGAAGATGGCAACGCGGTGATGGCTTGGCAGGCCGCCACCGAGGCCGGCTTCGACTTCGTCACGCTTGGGGCCAACCGCCGCATGCCGGCCGAGTTCGACGGCGCGAAATTGGTGTCTTTTCTGCCGCCACCGGTACCGGAAGAGAGCAGTGAATAGCATGAGGATCGCTTTGTTCCAGAGGGCGATTTGGCTCTTTGAAAATCGGTAGATTTTTAGGTGGCGTTTTTGTTTTTCAAAATCAATTGCTTGCAATTGGTCTGTTCCCCACGTGCGTGGGGATGAACCGCTTGGCCGTGCGCACGCCGGACAGCAGGTCAACTGTTCCCCACGTGCGTGGGGATGAACCGTCCGTACAACGGGCGCTTGCTGCCGCCGGTGACTGTTCCCCACGTGCGTGGGGATGAACCGCCGCAGAACGACGCCGCCGCCCAGGCTGCTGCCTGTTCCCCACGTGCGTGGGGATGAACCGCCAAACCGCTTTTGCGCCCACTGCAGCGGGAACTGTTCCCCACGTGCGTGGGGATGAACCGGTTCAGCGCTGGCTCCGGTATTGCGAGGTGACCTGTTCCCCACGTGCGTGGGGATGAACCGAGCCATGACGAGAAAGCTATTACATGACCTTGCTGTTCCCCACGTGCGTGGGGATGAACCGTCGAGCTGGCCGACGCCGTCATTCGGATATTCCTGTTCCCCACGTGCGTGGGGATGAACCGCCGTGTCATCGAATTTCCAGATGATGTTCGGCCTGTTCCCCACGTGCGTGGGGATGAACCGTAGCCCGCCACATTTAATCCTCCCGGAGATAACTGTTCCCCACGTGCGTGGGGATGAACCGCCGGCAGGCATTAAAGCGCCGCATGACCACGTCTGTTCCCCACGTGCGTGGGGATGAACCGCCAGAGACCTTTGTCGACAGCCCGCAGGCCATCTGTTCCCCACGTGCGTGGGGATGAACCGGAATGATCGGTCTCATACAGTTCAATGCCGAACTGTTCCCCACGTGCGTGGGGATGAACCGTGCCACCGTTTACCGTGACAGTGTTTGTTCCCCTGTTCCCCACGTGCGTGGGGATGAACCGGGCGAGCGCGTGCCGGTGCAGGAGCAGTTCCTCTGTTCCCCACGTGCGTGGGGATGAACCGGCGATCAACGGATTTAAATTCCACTTCAACGCCTGTTCCCCACGTGCGTGGGGATGAACCGATGGCGGTGTGGCCCCACTGCGAGCCTTTGCCTGTTCCCCACGTGCGTGGGGATGAACCGGTTTGGTAAACATCCAGCAGCACCGTCTTGCCCTGTTCCCCACGTGCGTGGGGATGAACCGCGGCCATCTCCAAGCTCAAGGAAATGAGCTACCTGTTCCCCACGTGCGTGGGGATGAACCGAATCAGTTTTGGGGTCGCATGGAGGTTTACAACCTGTTCCCCACGTGCGTGGGGATGAACCGACCGACATCCAGCGGCTCAAGCAGATCCTGCCCTGTTCCCCACGTGCGTGGGGATGAACCGACGGACATGTCAGGCCTTGGCAGCTGCAGCAGCTGTTCCCCACGTGCGTGGGGATGAACCGTACGAAGCCCAGCAGCTTCGCAATCAGGGCAACTGTTCCCCACGTGCGTGGGGATGAACCGCCGTGGGTTCGGATGAAGAGGTTTGTCGAGGCCTGTTCCCCACGTGCGTGGGGATGAACCGCGCACGCCTGAGCGCATTAAAACCATTATGAACTGTTCCCCACGTGCGTGGGGATGAACCGAATAGTGCTTTTGGACGACTCTTGGCACGAGCCTGTTCCCCACGTGCGTGGGGATGAACCGTGGGCGGAGTTTGAGTGCCAGCCGGCTCCGGTCTGTTCCCCACGTGCGTGGGGATGAACCGAATCTGTTTTAGGATCGCACGATGGTTTATCACTGTTCCCCACGTGCGTGGGGATGAACCGTCGGTAAGAGATGGCGGCATCAGCGGCAGGGTCTGTTCCCCACGTGCGTGGGGATGAACCGCAGGCCTTTTGCGCGCTTTTGGAATTTGGGTTCTGTTCCCCACGTGCGTGGGGATGAACCGCAATGAGCAGATTACCACCCGGCTGGCGGTCGCTGTTCCCCACGTGCGTGGGGATGCACCGGGTGCCGCTGTCAGCTACGCGCCGATTTTTACCTGTGAACCGCAGTCCCGCCACCCGCTAAAGACCGCATGCGCGCGCGCCACGCATGGAAAGGTTTGTCATCCAATCTTTCCGCTGCTTGCGGCGCTTGGGTGGCGCTTCCTATGCTGCAATGGTTGAGGCTGAAGGAGTCGCCATGCAGCAGTTGAGAACGGGTTTGCTGGTTGCCGCGCTGTTTCTCGCGGTGGCCTTTGTTTCGAGATCGCTGGCCAGTTCCGTCACGGAAACCATGCCGGTCTGGCTGGGCAGCGGGGTGACTTTTTCCGCGTTGTTGATCTCCCCCCGCTGGCGCTGGCCGGCCATCCTCGCCGGCGTGTGGCTGGGGTCGGTGATCTGGGGCATGGTTGCGCATGGCCTGAGTCCGGCGGGGGCGGCGGCTTTCGCCAGCATCGAGGTGGTCAGCGGCGCCATGGGCTGCTGGGTGGCCAGCCTGGGGCGCAACGATCCGGATACCCCGGCCGGCATGGCTCTGTTCCTGTGCGGGGCGGCGCTGGCGTCCTGCCTGGGCGGCGCGCTGGCCATGGCCTTATGGCAATGGCAGCGGCCCGGCCTGAATCTGACGCTGGAGGGCGTGGCGTGGGTGTTGTCCACTATGGTGGGCATCTTGCTGCTGACGCCGGTGGTGACCGCGTTCCGGGGCTTTCACCTGCAGCTGTCTGGCGGCATGCCGATGATGCAGTTTCTGGGCGGCGGCGCGGCTTTTCTGCTGTTTCTATGCGCGGTGGCCTTGGTTTTCATCGATCACAGCGGCGAGCGCTACGGCCAGGTGGCCGCCACGCTGGCCTATCTTCCCATGCCTTTCCTGTTGATCGCCGCCGCCTTGTGGGGGCCGCGCGGCGGCGCCGTCGCCTTGTTGCTGGGCGGCTTGCTTATCATTGGGCGAACCGCTCATGGCGGCGGGCCGTTCGCGGTGGCCGAGGGGTTTTCCGGCGAGGCGGTGATCGAGGTGCAGGGCTTCGTGACGATATGGGCCGCGGTGATGATCGCGGTGAGGGCGCTGTCGGACGGCCGCCGCCAGGCGTTGGTTGACGCCCAGGCCTGGCGTCTGCGCTACGAGCGCATCATGCGCGAAGTGGGCGTGGCGACGGTGGAATATGAAGCGGCTACCGGGCACGCCACCTGGGGCATGGGGGCGGACAAGGTGCTGGGCGAGGATGTCGCGCATATCTCCAGCCTGGACGAGTGGCTGGAGCGGATCGAGCCGGACGAGCGCGGCCTGGTGGAGGCGACGTGGAGCAGCGTGGCCAGCGGCGAGACCTGGGCCAGCGAGCAAAGCTACACCGTGGTGCAGTCGGACGGGGAGCGGCTGCGAGTGCGGGAGCGCCTGGCCTGCGTGCGCGGCGCGGACGACGAAGTGGAAATGGTGGTGGGCATGCTGAGGCCGGAGCCTCTGGAGAATGGCAATGGCTGAGCCCGGCGTGTTCCTGATCCATGGCCTGGGCGGCACGCAATACGACCTGGGCTCCATGCACAAGCGGCTGAAGAACGCCGGCTTCGTCACCCATGCGCTGACGCTGCCCGGCCATGGCACGCGGCCGGAGGATTTGTCCGGCGTCAAAATGGAGGCATGGCTGGAGGCGGCGCGCGCCAAGTACCGCGAAATCGTCGGCCAGCATGAGGTGCTGCACGTGATGGGCATGTGCATGGGCGCCTTGCTGGCGCTGGAGGTGGCCAAGCTGGAGCGTCACGCCAAGGGCCGGCTGGTGGCGCTGGCCCCGCCGGTGTACATCGACGGCTGGGCCACGCCCTGGTATCGGGGCCTGCGGCCCTTGTTGTATCGGATTCCCGGATTGCCGGAGCGGATGAAGGTGGCGGAGGAGGAACCCTACGGCATCAAGAACGAGCAGCTGCGGGCCATCGTCAAGGCCAAGTTCGAGCGCGGGGAGAATTTCCATTACGGCTGGGTGCCGCTGGCCTGCATCCGCGAGGTGGATCGGCTGCGCGCCGCGGCGATGCGGGGGCTGGACCAGATCGCCTGCCCGACGCTGGTGGTGCACGCGCGCGAGGACGAACTGACCAGCCTGCGCTCGGCGCATTTCCTGGTGGAGCGCATCGGCAGCGGCAAGCGCGCCGGCCAGGCGCGCATGGTGGTGCTGGAAGACAGCTACCACATGGTGTGCGTGGACAACGACAGGGAAATCGTCGGCAAGCATGTGCTGGAATTTTTCAATGCCAGCGCGGCGGGCGGCTTCGGCATGAATAGGGTCGATCCGGCCATGGCCCCGGCGGAGATGGCGGAGCTGCTGGCCTTGGCGCGGGGCGTGTTGGAGCAGGGCGACTTCGCCGGCCTGTACCGGCTGGGCATCCCGGATTTCGCCTGGCTGCAGCCGGGGCGCAACCGCAGCAGCGGCGCATTTCCCGGCCGCAAGGGCCTGCGGCGGCTGCGGAAGTGGACGGATGAGGGCGCCAGCTTCTCCGCCTTCGGCGCGGCGGTGATCAATGCCGGCATGGCGGTGCAGCCGGCCACGCTGCTGCATCGCGGCCTCGCCTCGCCCGGGGTGCTGGCTGTGCAGATGCGCAAGGGCAAGCTGCTGGAGGCCAGGTGGTTTCCGGACGATCTGGACGCCGAGGACAGCCATTTCGGCGGCGAGCCGCTGTCGGACGGGCCCAGTGAGCAGGAAAAGGCGTTTGAGGCCGCGGCCGCGCTGTCGCGCACGCTGCGCAAGGCGCCGGACAACGCCACCTTGTTGGCGATGTACGCCCTGTACAAGCAGGGCTCGCAAGGCGACGCCGCGGGAGAGCGGCCGGGCATCACGGACATGGTGGGGAGGGCCAAGCACGACGCCTGGACTGCCAGGCGCGGCATGAGCCGCGAGCAGGCGATGACCGATTATGTGGCGCTGGTGAACCGTTTGAAGGATGGCGAGAGCCAGGAGGCCTGAGTCCGCCGCTTGTCGACGCCGAGATGGTAAGGGGAGCCGAGTGTCTCTCGCTTCCGCGCGGGGAGCCGCACCGGATGGCCTGGACGTTTCCATGGCTCCAGTAAGTACTGTCACTGATTGAAGCATTTCCCTGCGGCTGCCAGTCTGAATTCCCCAAACCGCGCAGGAGATGCAAGATGGCCTTCCCCACCGCAGTCAACAGCCAGATCACCGATGCCGTCACCCAGTCCAACGTCAAGGTGCTGGGAGAAGCGCCCGCCATGGCGATGGGGTCGATCTACCAGTCCATGGCCCACTCCACCGGCATCCTGTACGAGAATGCCGTCTCCTCGCAGCAACAGATGACCACGCTTGCCCAGTCGGTGTCCAACATCGGCGCGATACAGATCTACAGCGTGGATACCATGGCGGGCGCGGGTTTTGCCGAGCGGGCGAGCCAGCTAGGCGTCGCCGATAACCTCGCCAGCTTGTTGACGGTGCTGCGCAGCTTGCGCGATCAATAGCAAGCTGGCTTCCGGCAGCGCGCCGCGGCTGTTTCAATGCTTCTATCCCATTGTTTATTCGGAAGGAAGTTGATTTGGCGCAGAAGGTTTGTTCCTGATCAAATCCGGCTTCTTCAGCGCGGGCGATGGCCGCCGCCATTGCCTATGTTGGGGAGGCGGCCTGTCCGGGACGGGGCAGCGCAAGCGGAGGAGGCGGAGCATGGACTATCTATTGTTGTCGCACCCGACTTTCGGCGCGCTGGGCATCATCGCGGCGGTGTGGGTGCTGGTAGAGACCTTGAACGCGTCGGAGGGCAACGCGGCGCGGATCAGGCTGGCGTCGCGGGCTACGGCGTTGTGCATCGGCCTGTCCTGGATATTGGGCGGCTACTGGTATGTCCATTTCTACGGACACGACAAGGCGCTGATCCTGAAAGGCCCGCTGCCCTACGCGCACAATCTGGTGATGGAGACCAAGGAGCATCTGTTCTTCATCGTCTTGATCCTGGCGTTTTACTTGCCCATCGTGGCGGCTGGCCGGCTGCACAAGAATCCAGCTGCGCGGCGGATGACGGCGGCGACTGCGGCTTTGCTGGCGCTGACCGCGTTCGCGGTGGAGGGCGGCGGCGCCATCATCAGCTATGGCGTCAAGGCGGCGCTGCTGCAGCATGGAGGCTAGCGATGGACAATACTCTGAACCGATACGCCGGCGGCTTTGCCTTGTCGGCCTGCGTCGCCATCCTGTTCAACACCGCATTGGCCTGGCTGAAGGATAGCCTGCCGGCGCTGAACGGCTGGATGGCGTCGCTGACCGGCCATCACTGGACCACCCACGGCTTGTTCGACTTGGCGGTGTTTTTCCTGCTCGGACTGGCCTTCTCCCGCGCCGGCGCGGCGGACAGGCTGGGCGGCGACGTTCCGATGAAGCTGTTGGCGGGCTGTACCGTGGCAGCAGGCCTGGGCCTGCTGTTGTGGTTCCTGTTCGTTTAGCCCGCCGGGCGGAGGGAAGTTAGCTGCCGTTGCGCAGACGCTTCAGTTACAAGGCCAGATTCAGCGTTTTTTGCTGGATCTGGGCCTGTTTTCCGCGCCAGGCTGGGGTATCCGGCTCCAGCGCGGCGAGTTCTTCCCGCAGGGCGGCCAGTTCCCGTATCGCTTCCACTTCGGCCGGCACGCAGCCGGCGTCTTTCAATATCTTGTACGACGTTCTCAGCTCGACCGGCGTGGCGGCATCGCCGTCGTTCAGCTCCAGCGGCTCGCCCCATCCCTCGGCTCGCCCCATCCCTTCGCGCGTTGCAGCTCGCCGCGTCGAGATCGCGTGGACTCTGCATGGTCTGCCTCCAAGGGCATTGGATGCTGAATAATAACATTGGCATAATGTGTCATTGATGTGGAGGGAGCTCGGCCAGGAAACGGACCAGGCGCAGCGTCAGGCTTTCCCGCGTGGCGTTGGCGGGCCAGACGGCGTAGACGCCCAGCGGTTCCACACGATATTCGGGCAGCGCCACGCGCAGTTTGCCCGCCGCCAGCTCGCCTTCCGCCAGGAAGGCGGGCGGCGTCGCCAGGCCGCAGCCGGCGGCGGCCAGCTGGCAGGCCGCGTCCACGCTATTGACCGTGATCTGCGGCTGGATGGCGAAATCGTGCCGCTGTCCGGCGGCGTCGATCAGAGTTTTGCGTTTGCCGCGCATCCGTATGCCCAGCCAGGGCCAGTCGGCCAGGTCGGCGGGACATGCCGGCGCGGTGCGGGCGTCAAGCAAGCTGGGCGCGGCCACCAGCAGGCGGGGCATGTCGAACAGGCGGCGCGACTTCAACGCGCTGTCTTGCAGTTCTCCGATGCGGATGGCCAGGTCGATGCCGTCCCGGATCAGATCGCGTTTTTCGTCGCTGTAATCCAATTCCAGCTCCACTTTGGGATGGCATTGGGAGAATGCCGCCAGGCTGGCTGTGAGCGGGCCGCGGGCGAAGAAGGCCGGCAGGCTCAGCCTGAGCGCGCCGGCGGGTTCGGCCGCGCGTCCCGCCAGCTCGTTGAGTCCGGTTTCCGCCGCTTGCAGCATCGCCTGGGCGTGGCCGTAAAGCGCTTGGCCGTCCGGCGTCAGCGACAGCCGTCGGGTGGAGCGGTACAGCAAGGCGACGCCCAGCCGGCTTTCCAACTGCGAGACGTGATGGCTGACCACCGATGGCGCCAGGCCCAGCGCGCGAGCGGCGGCGCGGAAGGAGCCGGTTTCGATGGTCTTGGCAAAGACAGCCAGCGCGCGCAGTTCATCTATCATTGTTCTATTTTTTAGATTATTGAATTTCAATTGTACTTAATTGTAGATCATTTGGCGGCGGCGCATAGTGAGGCGGTATCTCATCATTGGAAAGAGCCGCTCATGGACGATATCCGTTGCGCCATCATCGTCGATCCCGATCTGCCGCTCGGCGTCATCGCCAATACCGCCGCCGTGCTGGCGATGTCGCTGGGCAAGCGCCACCCTGAGTTGGTGGGACAGGACCTGCCCGACGCGCGCGGCCAGCCTCGGACGGGCATCACCACGGTGCCGATGCCGGTGTTGAAGGCCGGCGCGGACCAACTGCGCGCATTGCGCGCGGCCGCTTGCAAGGCGGAGTTGACGCTGGTGGAGCTGGCTAGCGCCACGCGCGCCACCCGCAGCTATCAGGAGTATGCGGCGGCGTTGGCGTCCACGCCGGAAGAGGAGATCCAGTATCAGGGCCTGGCTCTGTGCGGGCCGGGCAAGCGAGTGCGGCAGCTGACCGGCAGCCTGGGCCTGTTGCGCTGAGGGGCCGGCATGATCTGGAACTTCATCGCGGCCACGGCGTTGGTCACCTTGATGCCGGGGCCGTCGCTGCTGCTGATCGCAGGGGCCTCGGCGCAGCGCGGATGGCGCGCTGGAGCGGTCGTGACGCTGGGCGTGGTGCTGGCGGACGCCATTCTGCTGCTGATGGTGCTAGGCGGTTTGGGGACATTGGCGGAGACTGCGCCGGCCGCGCTGTCATGGCTGAAGTGGCTGGGGGCGGCTTATCTGTTGTATCTGGGCGCGGCGCAGTTGCGCATAGCGGGGAAAGGCGCGTCCGGGGCGGGCTCGGGCAATTTCCGCAGCGGATTGGCCTCGACGCTGCTGAACCCGAAAATCATCGTCTTCCTGGCATTGTACTTTCCGCAGTTCATCCGGCCGGGAGAGGACGCGGGACGGCAGATGCTATTGCTGGGGCCGTTGTTCCTGCTGACAGTGCTGGTGGTGTTCCTGTTGTGCGCGGCCGCCGCGCGGTGGCTGGGCGGCATGGCCCGGGGGCAGGGCGGAGCCTGGCTGGAACGGGCCTGCGGGTGCTGCCTGATTGTCTGCGGACTGTATTCAGCCTTCGTTTAGCGCGGCTGGCAAAACTGTCGGCGCCGCGCCGGCGCGCCTTGAGCGGATGCAAGGTCGGAGTGCGTCGTCCGTTTCCTGTTGCAAGGGTTGAAAAGGGCGGAATGCCTGTTCCGCGGCGCACGGATGTCTCATCGAGTGTGCGCGGCGGCGTCCAAGCTCAGGTTTGGGGCGCGCGGATGTCAGCCTGCTCCAGCCATTGCCATAGCTCCGGCGCGTTGAAGTCGGCGATGACGGCGTCGGCGCCGGCCTCGCGCAGCGCGGCCTCGGGCAGCATGCCGGCGATGGCGAAGGTGTGCAGCCCGGCTTGCTTCGCGGCGCGGATGCCGGACAGGGAGTCCTCGAAGGCGCAGGCGCGTTCGGCGCGTCCGCCCAGCCGGGCCAGGCCGGCGAGATAGGGCAGGGGGTGGGGCTTGCCGTAAGCCAGCTCGTCGCCTATCACCAGCGTGTCCACTCGGGAGGCGAGGCCCAGGCCGTCCAGCATCAATTCGGCATTGGCGCGCGGCGCGTTGGTGACGATGGCGATGGCAGCGCCGTTGGCTCGCGCCCAATCGAACAGCCGCAGCGCGCCCGGCGTGGGCCGCAATTGGCTGATCGAGGCGCGGAAGAGCTTTTCCTTGCGCTCAGCCAGTTCCTGGTGCCGTTCAGGGAGGTCAGGCAGCAGCGCCTGCATGATGGCTTCGTTGGTGGAACCGTGGACGTGCCGCAGATAGCTGTCGTGGTCCAGCTCCCGGCAATGTTCGGCCAGCAGGGAGCGGAAGGCGTGAAAGTGAAGTTCGTCGGTATCGGTCAGGGTGCCGTCCAGATCGAACAGCAGGGTGAAGTCGGCTTGGAGCATGGCGGATTCGTGTTCTGGTTCCGCGCCCATGGTAGGCGGCTTGCCGTCGCCGGGCAAGCCGCCGCTTCGCCGCCCGGCGGTTTACGTCTGGCGGGATGGGGCGATGCCCAGCCGGTAGATGGTGGTGCTGCGGTATGGCTGCTCCGGCCGCAAGATAGCGCTGGGGAAGTGGGAGACGTTGGGCGCGTTGGGGAAGTGCTGGGCCTCCAGGCAGAAACCGTCCGATTGCCGGTAGGCGCGGCCGGATGCGCCATGGTGGCGGCCGGTGAGCACATTGCCGCTGTGCAGTTGCAGGCCGGGCTCGGTGGTGAGCACATCCAGCTGGCGTCCGCAACTGTCTTCCACCGCCCGCGCGGCCAGCCTGGGATAGGGTTCGGCGCCGTCTCGCGACAGCACGTAGCAATGGTCGAAGCCCCGGCCCAGACGGATTTGCGCGTCGTCGGCGCGTATGTCCCGCCCCAGCGGCTTGGGTTCGCGAAAATCGAACACCGTGTCCTGCACGCCGCGGATCTCGCCGGTGGGAATCAGTTCTTCCGTCACCGGCAGGAAGTGATCGGCCAAGATGGCCAGCCTGTGGTCCAGCACGCTGCCGCTGCCTTCGCCCGCCAGGTTGAAATAGGCGTGGTTGGTGGTGTTGAACACGGTGGGCCGGTCGCAGCTCGCTTCGTAGCTGATCACCAGATCGCCCAGCGGTTTCAGCGCGTAGCTGACGGTCAGGATCAGCTTGCCGGGAAAGCCTTGGTCGCCGTCCGGGCTTTCCAGCCGCAGAAGCACTTCGGGCCGGTCGGGGAGGTCGGCCACGGCGGCTACTTGCCACAGGCGGCGGTCGAAGCCTTCCGGTCCGCCGTGTATCGCATGGCGGCCTTCGTTCTGATCCACCTGATGCCACTGGCCGTCGAGCTGGAAGCGGCCGTTTTCGATCCGGTTGGCGTAGCGGCCCATGGTGGCGCCCAGGCGGCCGCCTGCCTGCCGGTAATCGTCCAGTCGGGTGTAGCCCAGCACCACCGAGTCGAAACGGCCGTGCCGGTCCGGGCAGCGCAGCGACTGCAGCGTAGCGCCCCAGGACAGGATGGCGGCGCTGACGCCGTTGCTCAGCGCCAGTTCTATCTTTTCGACGACTTCTCCGTCGGGCAGGATGCCGAATGCGGCGCGGGTGATCATGGGGTGGCCTCCGATTTTGGCGCGCGGACGGCGCGCAGCCGCATCAGCGCGTCGAAGCGTTGCAGAACGGCGGGCCGCTCGCGGCTGGCGCGCTCCGGATTGATGGGAAACAAGGCGGGATCGCGCTCGCCGCGCAGCAATAGCTTGGCGTGATGGCGGAACAGGTCTGCGGCTTCGTCTGACATCACCCAGTCCAGCGCCCTTCGCGCCAGCGCTTGCTGCGTGCTGCCGGCGAGGACGCCGTAGACTTCCGCTTCCGCGCCTATCGCATCCTGGGGCAGCGCCTGGATCAATGCGGGGTTGTCGCTCAGCCGGCGGCGGGCCGCCACCCGCACGGTGATGCCCAGCGCCGCGCCGTTCTGGCCGACGCGGGCGGCCGGTTCCCAGGCCGAGCCGGGGTAGTCGATCACGTTGCGGTCTATCTCCACCATCAGCCGCCAGCCGTCTTCCGGCCCGTAATATTGCAGGATGGTGGTCAAGGCCAGGTAGCCGGCGCCGGAGCGGCGGGGGTCTGGGAACAGCAGCGCCTGGCGGAGCGCCGGCGCTGCCAGATCGGACCAGCGCGTCGGCGTCTCGGCGCCGCGCGCTTGCAATAGCGCGGGATCGGCGACGAAAGCCAGCGAAAAGCCGGTAGGGCGGTAGAAACCATCGGCGTCGCAGCCGCCGGCCGCCGGCGGCGCGATGCGGGCGGCGATGCCCGGGCTCTGAGCGGCGGTGTCGGCCCAGCCCAGCACCAGGTCGCCCTCGGGGTCGGACAGCAGAAAAGCTGTCAGGCTGGAGGTGGGCATGCGCCACACGGTGATGGCGACATCGGGCAGCAGGCGGCTCAGCGCTTCGAGGTAGTCGGCCAGCTCATAGGGCTCGAAGGCGCTGTAAGCCACCAGATGCCCGCCCGCGCCGCTGCCGGTGGCGGCTTCGATGCGGACGGCGTCGGCGGGTAGCCCCGCCGGAGGAATGGACGGGTTCATGCGCCGGACTCCTCTGCTTCCGCGCCGAGCTCCAGCGCGTCCAGCCGCCGCCATAGCTCGGCGGCGGTGAAGTCGGCGATCACCTCGTCGGCGCCGGCGTCAAGCAGCGACGCGGCGGGCAGCGAGGTGCCGATGCCGAAGGTATGGATGCCGGCGGCGCTGGCGGCGCGCGCGCCGGACAGCGAATCCTCGAAGGCCAGCGCGCGCTCGGCGCGTCCGCCCAGACGCTGAAGCCCGGTCAGGTAAGGCAGCGGGTCCGGCTTGCCGCGCGGCAGCTCCTCGCCTATCACCAGCGCGTCTATCCTACCCAGCAGCTCCAGCCCGGCCAGCATGCGCTCGGCGTTGATGCGGGGGGCGTTGGTGACCACGGCGATCGGCACGCGGCGGGCCTCCGCCCATTCGAACAGTGCCAGCGCGCCGGGCGTGGGCTCCAGTTTGCCGATGGCGGCGCGGAACAGTTCCTCCTTGCGCTCGGCCAGCCGGCGGTGGGAGTCCAGGGACAGGTCGGGAAACAGCTCGCGCATGATCGCGTCGTTGGGCGCGCCCATGATCCGCTCTTTGTAGATCTGCATGGTGATGCTGCGTTTGTGATCGGCCAGCAGCGTTTGGTAGGCGCCGAAGTGCAGGATGTCGGTGTCCACCAGGGTGCCGTCCAGATCGAACAGCAGGGTGAAGTCGGCTTGGCTCATCATTGTTCTCCTTTTTGCTCAAGTCTCAGGCTTTGTGTGGCAGCGCATGGCGGTAGCCGGCGGCCAGGCAGGCCGCGGCCATCAGCAGGGGCAGAATAACCAGCATGCCGATCGCATTGACGAGGCCTGCCACTTGGCCGATATAGCCCAATGCGATGGGAACCACCAGCAGGGAAACGCCCACCGCCTGGGTGGCCCCCACCGAGATCAGGCCGACGTGGTCCGGCTCCAGCCGGATCGCATTGCTGATCAGCAGCGGGAAGAAGTTGCCCAGACACATGCCGGCCAGGGCCAGCGCGGCGATGGTGGCGGACGGCAGCGAGCTGGCCCACAGCGCGAGAATGGCGCCGCCGCCCAGCAGGATCACCGCCATCAGCATGTTGCGGCCGTCGAACCGGACCAGCAGCCGGCTGGAGACGATGCGGCCGAACACGGTGCCGCCGAAGAAGACCGACATCAGGCTCACCGCCTGCGCCGGCCCCAGGCCCAGCCGGCTTTCCAGGAACTGCGCGCCCCAGAAACCTATGCCCCATTCCGCGCCTATGCCCAGCAGCACCGAGCCCCAGCACAAGGCCACTGCCAGCGGCACGCCGCCGCGCGAGGGCTTGCTCGACCCGGCTGCCGGCGCAGGACGGCCGACGGGCGCAGGCAGGGGCAGCACCAGCGCCAGGGCCAGCGCGGCCGCCAGCAGTGTCCAGCGCCAGGGAATGCCGGCCGCGGCCAGCTGGCCGACCAGCAGCGGGCCGGAAAACACGCCGGCGCCGGCGAAGATGAAGGCCTCCACCATCGCCATGTCGCGGTGCTCGGCCTGATGCCAGGCCAGGCCGGCCTGCACCGCCGATTGCAGCACGCCGCCGGTCAGGCCCATGGCGATCGCCGCGGCCAGGGTGCCGGCGAAGCCGCGCGCCTGGGTGATGGACAACACGGCCAGCACCATGGCGACCGCAGCGCCGCGGACCAGCGGGCCGAGGCCCAACCTGGGCAGCAGCCAACCCCCCAGCAGGCCGGACGCGACCAGACCGCCGGCGTAGCTGGTGAAATGCCAGCCGACCTGGATGGGATCGTAGCCGAACTCGGCGCGCAGGAAGGGCAGGGTGGAGCCCAGCACCGACTGTTGGAAGCCGAACACGGCCAGCACCAGATAGAGGAACCAGGTGGGTCCGTCGCGGCGGAATGGCCGGGTGGATCGGGGGCTGTCTGTCATAGCGGTTGATCCTGAGGTGTGGGGTGGGGGCATCCGAACGCATGCCGCGCCTGGCGGATGGCAGATCCCTGTGTCGCCGACGATGGCTGGAGGCCTCGCCGCTTGCGTCTCGACACGGTCCGCAGCGGGCGCTGGGCTCCTCAAAACCTGCCCGTCGCGGTGGTTTCTGCCTGTTTTAATCCAGCAGCCGGTGCAATTGCGCGTATTGCAGCAGCATGATGGTCTTGCCGTCGGCGATGTCGCCGCAGTCCACCATCGCCAACGCCTGTTGCAGCGGCAGTTCCAGCACCTCCAGTTCCTCGCCGTCTTCCTCCACGCCACCGCCATCTCCCACCTTGTCGCGGGGATGGTATTCGCCGACGAAGAAGAACAGCTTCTCGGTGACCGAGCCTGGGCTCATGAAGGCCTCGAATACCTTGCGCACATTGTCTATCCGGTAGCCGGTCTCCTCCTCGGTTTCGCGGCGGATGCAGGTTTCCGCGTCGTCCTGGTCCAGCAGGCCGGCGCAGGCCTCGATCAGCATGCCGTCGTGGCCGTTGACGAAGGCGGGGAAGCGGAACTGGCGGGTGAGGATCACCGTGCGCCGGGAGCGGTTGTACAGCAGGATCACCGCGCCGTTGCCGCGGTCGTAGGTTTCGCGCGACAGCGTCTGCCAGCTGCCGTCGCGGCGCAGGTAGTCGAAGGTGGTTTTGCGCAGCACGTACCAGTCATCGGACAGCACTTCCACGCGTTGGATGCGCACCCTTTCCCGGGTCGCGGTGGTATTGCTCATGCAGCGTTTCCTTTTACTTGTTCGTCAATCGGTTTGCATTCGGCGCCACGGTCAGCAGCCGCGCCAGCATGGCGGGGTCGCGCTGTTCGGGCGCGGTCATGATGGCGGTGTCCAACGCGCGGTCGCAGCCGCAGCGGCAGGCGCCGCCGTGGCGGCCCAGGCGCTGCACGGCTTCTTCCACCAGCCGGCGCGCGCTGTCGCCGATTTCGGCCATCCGTTCCGCCACCAGCGCGGCGTTGACCGGTTCCTGCGATTCGAACCAACAGTCGTAGTCGGTGGGGATGGCCACCAGCGCGTAGCACAGCTCGGCTTCGCGGGCGAGCTTGGCTTCCGGCATCGCTGTCATGCCTATCACGGTGCCGTCCCACTGGCGGTAAAGCCGGGACTCGGCGCGGGTGGAGAATTGCGGCCCCTCCATCACCACATAGGTGCCGCCGTCGCGCGCCGGCACGCCCGCGGCGGCGGCGCTGTCGGCCAGCGCTTCGCGCATGCGGCCGCAGACCGGATCGCCGAAGGGCACATGGCCGACCAGGCCGGGACCGAAGAAGGTTTTGTCGCGCATCAGCGTGCGGTCGATGAACTGGTCGACCAGCACGAAATGGCCGGGGGGCACGTCTTCGCGCAGGCTGCCCACCGCGCTCATCGACAGGATCTGGGCGCAGCCCACGCTGCGCAGCGCGGCGATATTGGCCTTGACGTTGATCGATGCGGGCGGGATCGCGTGGCCTGGGCCATGGCGCTGCAGGAAGGCTACCGGCACGCCGCCGAGATAGCCGGTGACCACCGGCGAGGACGGCGCGCCGAAGGTGGTGGCGCAGTGGACGGTGCGGGCGTCGGTCAGGCCCAGCAGCCGCTGGAAACCGCTGCCGCCTATGATGCCGATGCGGGCCGGATGGGATTCAGTCATGGTGGATTCCTTGGGTGGAGAGGCGGCCGGCCAGCGGCGGGGCCACCAGCCGTTCGCGCAGTTCGGACAGCGCCGACGGCGCGTTGCCGCGGCAGCGCAGCAGGCCCTCGCTGGCATGCTCGGTGTAGCGAGGGTCGTGGATCTTCAGGTGTCGGTCTATCGCCGGCAGGTAGTTCCAGCGCACACCGGGGTATAGGGAGTGGACGAGATGGTAGGCGTCAGAGGTGGGGGCGATGAACACCCGCACCAGCCAGCCGCTGACGCCGAAGTAGTCGGTGGGGCGGCCCATCAGGTATTCCAGCTCCAGCCGCTCCTGCGGGAAGCCGGGCATGAACCAGCGATGTTCGGCAAGCAGCGACACCCAGGCGAATACCGGGTAGGAGGTGAACAGCGGCAGCAGCCAGCCGAAGGCCACGCCGGCCCAGCCGCCGACCCAGTACAGCAGCGCGCCGGTCGCCAGCAGCGTCGCGCAGCGGGCCAGCGCCGTGGTTTTGGAATGGTTGAGCAGGCTGTTGCGCGTCATTGTGCTCAGGTTGTTCCAGAAGCCGGCCGGCCACAGCGGGTACAGCAGGCGGGCCAGGAAGGCGGCATCCGACAGGCCGGCCAGATAGCCGCCAGCGAACACCCGGGCGCGGTTGGGGTCCAGTTCCGGGTGATTGGGTTTGCGGTGATGGTCGCCATGGGTTTTGTGGCGGCTGTGCATGTCGCGCTTGAACACCGGGAACTGGTAGAAGATGTCGCTCAGCCACCATTGCCAGGCATGGGACGGGCACAGCGCGAAATGGACGGCGTTGTGGCCGAACTCCTGCAGCGCGCGCATGCGGCCGCCGCTCCACAGCGTCACCAGCGCCCAGCCCACGGCGGAGTCGGCCAGCGCGGCCGCCATCACCGCCGCCACGATGTCCAGCCAGGTCCAGACGAAGGGCAGCGGCGCGAGCCAATTGTCGAGCGGACGATAATAGGTTTCCGGATTGTCGTTGATGCGCGGCAGCAGCCGCAGCCTACGCATCACCGGCCCGCTGTCGCGGTAATAGAAATAGACGATGCCGCGCATCGCCAGCGAGGCGGCCAGCACCGCCAGCAGAGGGTAAAGGGAATTCATGAGGGTTCTCCCGCCGCGGCCGGCGCGGACAGCGCCGGCAGCAATTCCGCCAGGCTGGCGCAGACCGGCGCATCTCCTTCGTCGAGCCGCGCCCGGTCCTGATGGCCGGTTTCCACCAGCAGCGCGCGCCAGCCGACTTGCCGCGCCACCTCGCAGTCGTGCAGCGTGTCGCCGATGAACAGCGTATCTGCCGGCGGCAGCGCCAGCCGGGATTGCAATGCCCGGGCTTCATCCAGCTTGCCCGAGGCGTGGGTGTGGTCCAGGCCGACCACATGCTGGAAACTGCCCAGCAGCCGCTTGGCGTCCAGCGTGCGCAACAACACGTCGCGCTGCGACGCCGACAGCACCGAGGCGCCAATGCCGCGGACGGTGGCTAGCTCCAGCAGTTCCGCGACGCCGTCGTGCATTGGACAGCGCGCGACATGGGCGTCGAAATGCTCGAGGTAGACGGCGACGATGTCGGCGAACGGATGACGCTTGAAGTTGAATCCCAGCCGCCCGTAGAACTCGGCGATCGGGAAGCCGAACTCGCGCCGGTAGCGCTCGCGGGTGACCGGTTCCGCGCCGAAGCGCGCGCAGCAGCGGTTCACCGACGCCACCGCCAGATCAATGTCGTCGATCAGGGTGCCGTTCCAGTCGAAGACCAGGTGGCGCACTCCGGCCAGCCACGATGCCGCGCTCATGGATGGCCTCCGCCGGTCCGCAGCGAGCCAAGCACGATGCGCGCGGCGATGGGCGGCGCGTACAGCCGGGACGGGCTGACGATCAGGTTGCTGACGCCGATCTGGGCTTCCAGCGCGCCGCGGTGGTAGGCGGACAGTCGGGTCAGTCCGGCGCCGTACCAGTGCAGGAAACGGGTGCGCCAGTCGCGCTCGCCCTCGGTTTCCGGGAAGCGCAGGTCTTCGGTGACCGCCATCTGCCAGGCGGGGTCCAGCACCCGGCACAGCTTTTCCTGCAGCTCCTGGAAGCCCAGCCCGCCGGCCAGCAGCGCGTCCAGGTTCTCGCCCAGGCATTCCGCCTCCAGCGCGCACAGCGTCATGCCCTGGCTGTACAGCGGATTCATGCTGCCCAGCGCGTCGCCGACCACCAGCAGGCCGTCCGGCCAGCGCGACAGCTGGTCGTAATGGCGGCGCAGGCTGCCGGGCATGCGGAATACCGACACGTCGGACAGCGGTTCGGCGTTCTGTATCACCTGGTGGATGTCCGGCATTGGCAGCGCGGCCAGCGCTTTCAGGAAGGCGTTCGGGTCGCGGTCCGGATATTGGCCGAACCAGCCGCCGGTGGTCACCATCCAGCGGTCGCCTTCTATCGGACTGATCACGCCCATCGCGCGCTGATGCGGCGGCGTGGCGAGCACCAGCAGTACTTTCCATTGGCTGGCGAACTCAGGGCAGCGCCGGTAGATGCGCGACGCATAGCCGAGGTCGGTTTTCACCATGCTTTTTTCCACCGCGCCGAAACCGGCGGTTTCCAGCCAGCCGGGCAGGCGGGTGCCGCGGCCGCTGGCGTCCACCAGCGCGTCGGCGTCCAGCGTCCAGGCATGGTCGTCGTTGCGCAGCCGGACGCCGGCGACCGCCAGCTTGTCGCCGTCGCGGCGGAAATCCACCCCTTCCATCTGGGTGCGCGACAACACCGTGATCTGAGGCAGCCGCGAGACGCGGCGGCGCAGATGGGTGTCGATCAGCCGGCGGCTGCAGTAATGAGCGTGGATGCCGCAGCGATAGCGGTTTTTCCAGCGCCCGGCCTGATACCACTTGACGTCGTGGCCCAGGTCGGCGACCAACGCGCCGGCCTGCTCCAGCTCCGACAGGAAACCGGGGAAGATGGCCTCCATGATCTCTTTGCCCCGCTGCAAGAGCAGATGGACGTGGTGTTCTTGCGGCACGCTTTGGCGCGCGCCGGTTTCATCGTGGAAATCGCTTTTCTCCACAATGGTGACGCGGGCGTAGCGGCGGGCCAGCGCGGCGGCCGCCAGGCAACCGGCGATGCTGCCGCCCAGCACCACTGCGTGGCCGGCTTCAACTCGGGGAGTAGTCATTCAATGTCCTCGCGATGTAGTCGAGGTCTTCGCTGGTCAGGTCCGGATGCAGCGGCACCGTGGTCAGCGAGCGCAGCAGCCGGGCGGCGTTCGGGCAATCGCGGCGGTAGCGTTCCAGCAGCGGCAGCTGGTACAGCGGCTGGTTGTCGTACTTGCCGATATCGGACGGGATGCCGCGCGCCATCTGATAGCGCACCAGTTGCCGGCCGTCGTGGCCCACCGCCTGCAGCAGCAGAGCGTAGCCATTGGCCTGGCCATGCGCGGGCAGCGGCAATTCGCGCAGCGCCGGGTTGTCCAGCGCGGCCAGCAGCCGTTCGCGGTTGCTCAGGCGGATGTCGAGATGCCGGGTCAGTTGGCGGCTGCGTGCCAACCCCAATGCTGCCTGCAGGCCGCCCAGCTTCAGATTGATGCCCACGCTCTGGCCGGTGAGGTTGCCGAAACGGGTGTAGGCGCGGATGCGCTCGGCCCGGCGCGGATCGGCGGTCATGACGAAGCCGCCTTCGCCGGTGGACATGAATTTGCAGTCGTGGGTGCTGAAGCAGCAGATGTCGCCGATGCGGGCCAGCCAGTCGCCGTTGAGCCGGGTCAGGTGGCAGTGCGCCAAGTCCTGGATCAGCGGGATGCCGCGTTCGCGCAGCAGCGTCCAGGTCCGGTGGGAGGGAATGGGATAACCCCACATCGGCACCTCGATCACCGCGCAGGTGCGCGGCCCCAGGCAGCGTTGGAGATCGTCCGGGTCCAGGCCGAAGCTGTCGGGCGCCACATCGCAGAACACCGGCACGAGCCCCAGGGCCAGGATGGGCAGCACGGTGCAGATCGGGCAGGTGGGCGCCAGCACCACTTCGTCTCCAGGCGCGAAATCGACGCCGGCCAGAGCGGCGTTGACCGAGGCCGCGCCGGAGGAGACGGCGATCATGTGCGGCAGGCCGTACAGATCGCCCAGCGCCGCTTCGTATTCGGCGACGATCTCCGCGGTGCCGGACAGGCCGTCGCGCAGCGCGCGCGCCAGCTCGGCGACATCGTCCGGCGTGTCATGGACGCAGGTTTCGGCGATATGGCGTGTTTCCAGCGCAAGCGTGCTCATCATCGGACTCCCTGCTGCACCGCCTGCCACACGGCATCGTCGTCGTACAGGCGTTCCAGCATGCGTCGGAAATTGGCGAACATCGGCAGCTGCTCCAGGCGCTCGCGCGGGAAGAAGCCTACCTCCACCGCCTCCCGGCCCGGGGGGCAGCGCCGCTCGGGCGTGGCGCACAGGTAGATCAGGTCCAGGTGGTAGTGCGGGGTTTTCGGATCGGCGATGTATTCGCACAGCACCCGGTACGGACGGTGCAGCGCGGAGACGTCGGCTTCTTCGTCCTCCAGTGCGACATCGCGCTCGCCCAGCAGCCTGGCATGGATGCCGGTTTCCTCGCGCACCTCGCGCAGCGCCGCCTCGTCCGGCGTTTCGTGCCGTTCGACGTGGCCGCCCGGGTACAACCAGACGCCGAGCTTGCGGTGGCGCAGCAGCAGCACTTCATGGTGGGGGTTGAGCACGAAGGCTGAAGCGGTGAAATGCCGCTCCAGCCCGGCGCGCTGCATCGCGCGGTCGGTGATCATGGCGCCTGGTATCCGTTGATGACGTCGGCCATGTAATCCAGCTCCGCGTCGCTCAGCGCGGGGTGCACGGGCAGCGTGGTCATGCCGGAGAGCAGCGCCTCGGCGTTTGGGCAGTCGAGGCGGTATTCGGCCAGCGCCGGGAAGCGGTACAGCGCCTGGCAGCCGTAGCGCTTGATGTCGGACGGCACGCCGCGGGCGTCCAGGTAGTCGATGAAGGCGCGGTTGTCGGCGAAGTCCAGCTCCAGATTGAGGAAGTAATAGTTGGGATTGCCGCCTTCAATGATCAGCTTTTCCCGTACCTGGGGATGGCGCAGCCGCTGCAGCAGATGGCGGGCGTGGGTCCGCCGGAGGTCTATCTGCTCGGAAAGCTTGCCCAGCCTGCTGTGGCCCAGGGCAGCCGGCAGCGCGGCCAGCTTGTAGTTGAGGCCGAAGTCCGCGCCGTTGAGGTTGCCGAAGCGGCTGTAGGAGCGGCAGCGCTCGGCGAGCTCGGCGTCGTCGGTCAGCACGAAGCCGCCTTCTCCGGTAGCCAGCGGTTTGCGCTCGTGGGTGCTGAAGCAGGACAGGTGGCCGTAGGCGGACAGGTGCTTGCCGTGCAGCGTGCTGCCGTGCGAGTGAGCTAGGTCCAGGATCAGCTTCAGGTCCAGCGAGTCGGCCAGTTCGCGCAGCTCGTCCACCTCGGTGGGATAGCCCCACATCGGGATGTCGATCAGCGCCACGGCGCGGGGGGAGACGCGGTCGCGCACCGAGTCGGGGTCGGCGCCGAAGCCATGGATGCGGGTATCGACGAACACCGGGTTGGCGCCGGCGGCGATGATGGGGTAGACGGTGCACAGCGGGCAGCTGGGCGTCAGCAGCACGTCGTCGCCCGGCCGCACGCCGGCGGCGTACAGCGCCACGCTGACCGCCGCGCCGCCGGAGGACAGGGCGACGGCTTCGGCGGCGCCGAACCAGCCAGCCAGCGCCTGCTCGTAGGCGGCCACGGTGTCGCTGGTGCCGGACAGCGCGCCGCGCAGCGCCCGCTCCAGCGCGGGAAGGTCGTCCGGGTACTGCGGACGGTATTTGTCGGAGATGACGCGGTCGGCGGTTTGCGCCGCGGCGATGGTTTCGGTCATGAAAGGCTCCTGTTCGATTACAGCGACAGCGATTCGATGCCGGTGCGTATCCGGCTGTTGGCGTTCTGCAGGCCTTGGGCCACGGCGTCGGCGGAGCAGATTTCCTCAATCACGCGGTAAGTGGGCAACAGGCTGGCGAAGTCTGCCTCGAAGCGGCGGTGTTCGCGTATCGCCTGAAAGAACTGGTGCAACTCGCCGTGGTAGCCGCTGCGCTCATAGCCGGAGTCCAGCGGCCCTGGCTGCCAGGCGCCGCGCCAGCGCTTGGCGGTGCCGGTGGGGCGGGTGGCGTGCTCGGGCTCGTGCAGCGTGATGTTCCACAGGTTGTCCAGCTCCACCAGGGTGGAGGTGGAGCTGACCAGCTTCATGTCGAATTCGAAGTAGGGGAAGCTGGTGCCGGCCAGCAGGCTGGCGGTGGCGCCGGAAGAGAAGGCCATGTCGGCTTTGACGATCAGCGCGTCCTCGTGGCGCTGGACGCTGGACTGCACCCGGCGCAGCTCGCCGTCGCCGAAGGTGATGGCCAGGTCTATGGTGTGGATCGCCTGCGCCAGCAGGAAGGAGCGTAGCGTGGAGTCCAGGCCCCATAGCGGGGCGCGGGGCTTGTTGGCGTAGTGGTTGAGCTGGATGTGCAGGGTTTCGCCGAACTCGTCCACCAGGGTCATTTCGCGCAGCTGGCGCACCGGGCGGGCGAACTTGAAGTTCATGCCCACGCCGGACACCACGTCGCTGCGGTTCGCGGCGTCGATCAGCGTTTCCAGCTCCTCCAGCGTCGCGCACGGCGGCTTCTCGACGAACACGTTGACGCCCTTGCCCATCGCCAGCAGCCCCATTTCGAAGTGCAGCTGAGGCGGGCCGGCCATGATCACCGCGTCCAGCTGGACCTGGTTCAGCATGTCCGGCACGTTGTCGTGCACCGGAATGTCCGAGATGAAGCGGTGGATGCGCCGCGCCCGTTCCAGATCGCTGTCGCAGGCGGCGACGATCCGTATGTCCTGCATCTGCAGCAAGGACGGCAGCAGGTTTTCCTGCATTTGCGCGCCGATGCCGACAAGGCCAACTTTGATCAAACTCATCGTGAATCTCCATGACGGCCCACGCGCGGGGCGCGGCGAGCCTGTCTTGCTCGGGATTGATGAAAAAGCCTCGGCCCTGCGCGGATAAGCGCATGGCGGAGTCATGCCCCAATGAGGAAAAGCGACACAGCCACTAGCGAGTTTTTATCGTTGGCATCCGGATTCGCGGGACGCGACGCCCGGTGCGGGCGGAGAGGCTCTGAAGGCCTTGCGGGAAACGGTTTTGGACCGGTTATGCGGCGAGTATGTGCCGCGGGTGGCTGGGGAGGCTGCGAATACTGATAGAAAAGACAGGTCTGTTTTAGTCGGAACTGTCAGGTAGAGATGGTCAGGGAGCGTGGAATGTCAGACGCGGCGGGGCTCGCGCAGTGTTGCCATTCGCGCCACATGCAAAAACGCCGCCGGGAGACCGGCGGCGTCGATGGGAACTTGCGGGGCTCAGGCCGCGTCGTCGACCCAGCGGATGGCCTGGGTGGGCACCGCCTTGTTTTCCACCTTGATCTGCAGAGCAAGGCCGCCGCAGGAGGTTTCGCGATACTTGGCGTCCATGTCCTTGCCAGTTTCGTACATGGCGGCGATCACCTTGTCCAGCGACACCTTGGGGCTGCTGACGCGGTGCATGGCCATCCGGGCGGCGTTGATCGCCTTGACCGCGGCGATGGCGTTGCGCTCGATGCAGGGAATCTGCACCTGGCCGGCCACCGGGTCGCAGGTCAGGCCCAGGTTGTGCTCCATGGCGATTTCGGCCGCCATGCACACCTGGGACGGGCTGCCGCCCATCAGTTCGGTCAGGCCGGCCGCGGCCATCGAACAAGCGACGCCCACTTCGCCCTGGCAGCCCACTTCGGCACCGGAGATGGAGGCGTTCAGCTTGAACAGGCAACCGATGGCGCCGGAGGACAGGAAGAAGCGCAGACAGCTGTCGTCGTCCAGCGGCTGGATGAAGTGGTTGTAGTAGGCCAGCACCGCCGGCACGATGCCGCAGGCGCCGTTGGTGGGCGCGGTCACCACGCGGCCGCCGGCGGCGTTTTCCTCGGACATCGCCATCGCGTACATATTGACCCAGTCCATCACGCTCATCGGGTCCTTGGCCACGGTGAGCGAACTGGTCAGCATCCGGTGCAGGGCCGGCGCGCGGCGCGGAATGCGCATCGGGCCTGGCAGGTTGCCTTCGGTGCGCATGCCGCGCTCGACGCTGCTTTTCATCACTTCCCACACGCGGCGGAAGTGCGCTTGCACCTCGCCCACTTCGTGGAAGGCTTTTTCGTTTTCCATCACCAGCGCGGCGATGGACAGGCCGGTTTCTTCGCACATGTCCATCAGTTGCTGGGCGGTGACGAAGTGGTAGGGCACCGGGGTGTCGCTGCAGCTGGACTGGTTGAAGTGCTCTTCGTCGACGATGAAGCCGCCGCCGATCGAGTAGTAAGTCTTGGTCAGAACCTTCTCATCGCCGATATAGGCGTGGATCTGCATGCCGTTTTCGTGCAGCGGCAGGTTGGCGGTGTGGAAATCCATGCCGAAGGCCACGCGCTGGTGGGTGCGGCCCAGCGTCAGCTGGCCGGTTTGCTCCACGTCGGCCATCAGGCTGGCGGTGGCGTCCGGGTCCACGGTGTCCGGCAGATTGCCGGCGAGTCCGAGGATGATGGCCTGGTCGGTGCAGTGGCCCTTGCCGGTGAGGGCAAGCGAGCCGTAGCAGTCCACGTGGACGCGGTTGACTTGGTTGAATTTGCCGGTTTCCTTGAGCGCGCCGAGGAACTGGTGTCCGGCCTTCATCGGGCCGACGGTGTGGGAACTGGAGGGGCCTACGCCGATTTTGTAGATGTCGCTCATGCTGAACATGATGCTACCTCTTTGAAGCTGGTACAGAAGGAGAACAGGCCGCGATCCGCGGCCTGTTTGCTTACGATCAGGCGATCAGATCGTAGAAGATGGCGGAGATGGCGATCAGGCCGATCAGCGTCACGAAGATGTTGCTGGCGGCGCCGGAGTACTTCTTCATCGCCGGCACTTTCTGGATCGCGTACATCGGCATCAGGAACAGCAGCATCGCGATCACCGGGCCGCCCAGGGTTTCGATCATGCCCAGGATGGACGGGTTGATGGTGGCGATGATCCAGCAGGTCACGATCATGAACACGGCGGTGTAGCGGTCCAGCTTGGAGGACTCGATGGTCTTGCCATTTTGACGCAGCTGCTTGACCACCAGGCCGTTGAAGCCTTCCTTGGCGCCCAGGTAGTGGCCCAGGAAGGATTTGCTGATGGCGACCATGGCGATGATCGGGGCGACCCATTCCATCACCGGGTTCTGGAAGTGGTTGGCCAGGTAGGACAGGATGGAGATGTTCTGGGCCTTGGCGGCGGCCAGATCGGCCGGGCTCAGGCTGAACACGCAGCTGAACACGAAGAACATCACGGTCAGCACCATCATGGTGTGGGCGCGGATCAGCACGCGGCTGGAAGCCGGCTCGGCGTCATCGCCGTGCAGCTTGCGCTGGTCGACGGAGAAGGACGAGATGATCGGCGAGTGGTTGAACGAGAACACCATCACCGGAATTGCCAGCCACAGCGTCTTGTAGAAGGCGCCGCTGGACACGGCGTCGCCCAGGCTGCCGGCATGGCGGATGGCGGTGTCGCTCCATTGCGGGATCAGGTACAGCGCCAGCAGCATCAGCACCACCACGAACGGGTAGACCAGGATGCTCATCGCCTTGACGATGACTTGGCCGCCCAGGCGCACGATGGACATCAGGCCCAGGATCAGCGCCAGCGAGAACACCGCGCGGGTGGCGATGCCGCTGCCCACTTCGATGTGCAGCTGGTTATTGAGGAAGGACAGCACCGTGTTGGTGATGGCCACGCTGTACATCAGCAGGATCGGGTAGATCGCGAAGAAGTACAGCAGGGTGATGATCTTGCCGGCGCCGATGCCGAAGTGCTCTTCCACCACTTCGGTGATGTCGGCGCCTTCCTTGCTGCCGGACAGCACGAAGCGGGTCAGGCCGCGGTGGGCGAAGAAGGTCAGCGGCAGGGCGAGGATGGCCATCAGCATCAGTGGCCACAGGCCGCCGATGCCGGCGTTGATCGGGAGGAACAGGACGCCGGCGCCGATGGCGGTGCCGTACAGGCCGAGCATCCAGGTGGTGTCGTGCTTGGTCCATCCGGACGAGCCGGAACGGGGAGCGGTTGAGGCGATTGCTTGAGACATGATGAGGTGCCTTTTACAAAACGAATATTTCGCAATTACTAGGTCCGATGTCCTGAGCCTTTGTCTTTCAAACCAGGCCATCGGGAGAAAGCTGTTCTAACCGGCGCGATCCCGAGCGGTGGATGCCTATCCGGTTGACTTGCTGCTCATCGTAAGTGCTTTGTAGTTTGAAAGGTACACATTTAAGAACATCAGTTGATTCTAATCAAGATAAATTTGTCATCAAATGAACAAATGAACACAGTCAGGTAGCGGAAAGCGGAATTAATTCATAATGCTTTTCGGGTTTAATTGAAATTAATTTTTATTTTTTTAAATTTTGAGCAATAAAATTTCTTGAAAATGTTTTAATTCATTAATTGTTCCAATTTTTTACATTTCGCGCATCTTGCAAGGCAGGCTTGGCATCAATTGTTGTATGGAGTAATTGCTCGGCAACAAATTTGCGTCGCTAGAGAGGCTGAAGCGATGAATCTTAGGATGGAAACCGGCATTGCCATGCATGCGGATACGCAGTCTATCTGTCAGCTTCCATCATGGTTTTTATTTTCAAGATTCTGAATTTAAACAATTTTTCTGGTGGTTTTGGCAGGTGGGCGAAGCAATGAGTGGGAAGGCTAGCCGTTTGTTCGAATATGATTGAAGTTGTTCGAAACAGTACTATCCTTGGTTATTGGTATGATCTAAAATGTTCGATTGTGAAAAATAATTATCAAAAATGAACAATATTGTTTTCGGAACTGGTGAGCGTAAGTCTCGGCCGCGGCTAGGCCATGCTTGAGTTGATCCATGGCCAGCCGCGTGGAGTCAAGCCTGCGGTGGATAGTTAGTCTGAGATCATGGCTGATATTGCCAAATTATTTTTTAAATCAATCGCTTGATTTTCTACGCGGCTATTCCGCTGGATATGAGTGGGATGATCGTACGCTGGCGGGCATCAACCGGGCGGACGCTAAGCGGGACCGGATGCAGTCTTGATTGTTATCAAACACAAATTTACTAAAACGAACATAAAATTTGCGGGAAGTCGCACTGGATGCGAACGGCCCCGGCCCGCGTCCGCTCTGCGCCAGCTTACCCACTATTGAAGAGACGAAATGAAATGAGCCACCCATCCACCCTCGCCTATGTGGTCGACGAGGCAGCCAGCAAGCAGGAAGTGCTGCTGTCCGAGCCCGGCCGCTATCTGCTCAGCGCCGCCATGGCCGGCGCCCTGATCGCCGTTGTGCTTGCGGTCAGCCTGAAACTGGGCCAGGTGTTCTTCGCCGCCGGCGATTCCGGCTATTACATCGCCACTTCCGGCTTCTTCGGCGTGGCGCTGGTCAGCATCATCGTCTGCAAGGTGGAGCTATTCACCAGCAATGTGATGTATTTCACCGTCGGCCGCCTGAGCGGACGCTGCCGCACCTGCAACCTGTTGCGCAGCTGGGCGGTGGTGTATATCGGCAACCTGATCGGCGTGCTGCTGTTCGTCGCCGTGCTGGCCGGTGCCGGCGGCATGGGCGCGTTGCCCGCCAACCATCTGCTGTTCAGCGTGGTGGAACACAAAGTCCATGCGTCTTCGCTGGAGATCTTCTGGAAAGGCGTGCTGTGCAACTGGGTGATCTGCTTGGCGGTCTGGGTGCCGATGCGGCTGGCCAACGAGGCGGCGCGCTTGCTGATCATCATGTTGCTGGTGTTCGTGTTCTTCTTCTCCGGCTTCGAGCACAGCATCGCCAACATGGCCTTCTTCGCGCTGGCCAAGCTGCAGGGCATGGCTGGCCTGGAGTGGGGCGGCATCCTGCATAATATGGTGCCGGCCACGTTGGGCAATATTGTCGGCGGCGCCATCGGCGTGGGCCTGGTGGTGTTCCGGCTGGAACGCCACACGCTGCAGGCTGTCTGATGCTTTAGGGAAACATTCCGGCCGGCGGACGGCATGTGGATGTTCGATTTCGAATGTAGTCGGCGCGGTACATGGCGTACCGCGCCGATTTTGCTATAAACCATTGAGAAAATAAGGACATTGGACGCATCTGGCATGTTGCGCCGCGGAATCGAAAACGCGCCGAAAGCGGTGGTTGACTTGACTAAGATCAAGCGAAATTTTCGAATCCGAATGTACGATGTGTTCAATATCTAACACTTACTGGATCAGCCAAGAAGGAGGCACCAGATGGACGCCATCACTCAAAATGCTACCCAAGCCAACCCGTGGCGCGACTTCGCCGCAGGCGACTGGCAGAGCAAGGTCGATGTCCGCAACTTCATCCAGCTGAACTATCAGCCGTACGAAGGCGACGACAGCTTCCTGGCTGGCGCCACCGAGCGCACCAAGAAGCTGTGGGATACTCTGGGCGAACTGCTGAAGCAGGAACGCGCCAAGGGCGTGCTGGACGTGTCCGCCGACCGCGGCTCCTCCATCACCGCGCACGAAGCCGGCTACATCGACCAGGCCAACGAAGTGATCGTCGGCCTGCAAACCGATGCCCCGCTGAAGCGCGCCATCATGCCGAACGGCGGCCTGCGCATGGTCGAGAACGGCCTGGAAGCCTTCGGCTTCAAGCTGGACCCGATGATCAAGGAAGTGTGGGAAAAGTATCGCAAGAGCCATAACCAGGGCGTGTTCGATGTCTACACCCCGGAAATCATGGCTTGCCGCAAGTCTGGCGTGATCACCGGCCTGCCGGACGCCTACGGCCGCGGCCGCATCATCGGCGACTACCGCCGCGTGGCCCTGTACGGCACCGACTTCCTGCGCGCCGAGCGCCAGCAAGTGTTCCACGAGCTGGACAACGCCACCTTCACCGATGAAGTGATGCGCCAGCGCGAAGAGCTGTCCGAACAATTCCGCGCTCTGGACGAGCTGAAGCAGATGGCCGCCAAGTACGGTTACGACATCAGCCGCCCGGCCGCCAATGCCCGCGAAGCGGTGCAGTGGGTGTACTTCGCCTACCTGGCCGCCGTCAAGGAACAGAACGGCGCCGCCATGTCCTTCGGCCGCGTGTCCACCTTCCTGGACGTCTACATCGAGCGCGACATCGCCGCCGGTGCGCTGACCGAGGCTGAAGCCCAGGAAATGATCGACGATCTGGTGATCAAGCTGCGCATTGTTCGCTTCCTGCGCACTCCGGAATACGATCAACTGTTCTCCGGCGACCCGACCTGGGTGACCGAATCCATCGGCGGCATGGGCGAAGACGGCCGCACCCTGGTGACCAAGAACAGCTTCCGTTTCCTGAACACCCTGTACAACCTGGGCCCGGCCCCGGAACCGAACCTGACCGTGCTGTGGTCCACCCGCTTCCCGCAAGGTTTCAAGAACTTCTGCGCCAAGGTCTCCATCGATACCAGCGCCATCCAGTATGAAAACGACGATCTGATGCTGCCTTACTGGGGCGACGACTACGGCATCGCCTGCTGCGTGTCGGCGATGAAGATCGGCAAGCAGATGCAGTTCTTCGGCGCCCGCGCCAACCTGGCCAAGGCCATGCTGTACGCAATCAACGGCGGCCGCGACGAGAAATCCGGCGCGCTGGTGGCCCACGGTTTCGAGCCCATCACCAGCGACGTGCTGACCTACGACGAGCTGATGCCCAAGTTCGAGAAGATGATGGACTGGCTGGCCGCCACCTACGTCAAGGCGCTGAACTGCATCCATTACATGCACGACAAGTACGCCTACGAGCGCATCGAGATGGCGCTGCACGACCGCGACATCGTCCGCACCATGGCTTGCGGCATCGCCGGCCTGTCGGTGGCCGCCGACTCGCTGTCCGCCGTCAAGTTCGCCAAGGTCCACATCATCCGCAATGAAGAAGGCCTGGCCGTCGACTACAAGATCGAAGGCGACTACCCGGCTTACGGCAACAACGACGACCGCGTCGACGACATCGCCGTGTGGCTGACCCAGTCCTTCATGGACAAGATCAAGGCCCAGCCGTACTTCTATCGCGATTCCAAGCCGACCCAGTCGGTGCTGACCATCACTTCCAACGTGGTGTACGGCAAGAAGACCGGCAACACCCCGGACGGCCGCCGCGCCGGCGAACCGTTCTCCCCGGGCGCCAACCCGATGAACGGCCGCGACGTGAAGGGCTTTGTCGCCGCGGGCGCCTCGGTGGCCAAGCTGCCGTACGACTCGGCGCTGGACGGCATCAGCTGGACCGCTTCGGCCACGCCTGACGCGCTGGGCCACACCGCTGAAGAGCGCATCCTGAACCTGGCTAACTGCCTGGACGGTTTCTGCTCCGCGCATCCGACCGAGTTCAGCAGCGCCAACTGCACGCCGTTCGATTGCGAAGGCGAGCGCCACATCGCCGGCGGCGGCTTCCACGTCAACGTCAACGTGTTCAAGCGCGAAACCCTGCTGGATGCGATGGAGCACCCGGAACTGTACCCGCAGCTGACCATCCGCGTGTCGGGCTACGCCGTGAACTTCATCAAGCTGACTCGCGAGCAGCAGATGGACGTGATCAACCGTACCTTCCACGGCAAGATGTAAGCTGAGTTAGCCTCAAGCAGCAATGGGCGGGGCTTCCACCAGGAACGCCCCGCCTTTTTCATGGATATACCGGAGATACGGCAATGACCCCACCCATCGCCGCAGACCATACCGCCCAAGGCGCCAGCGCCGGCACCATAGGCTATTTGCATTCCACCGAAAGCGGCGCCGGCGTCGACGGCCCCGGCATGCGTTTCGTGTTTTTCACCTCGGGCTGTCAATTCCGCTGCCTGTACTGCCATAACCCGGATACCTGGAAGCTGCACAACGGCCGCCAGGTGACGGTGGAGCAGGCCTTGTCCGAAGTTGCGTCTTACGCCCGTTTTCTTAAATTCGCCGGCGGCGTCACCATTTCCGGCGGCGAGCCGCTGATGCAGCATGAGTTCGTCGGCGAGCTGTTCCATGCGATCAAGCAACGCTTCGGCCTGCACACCGCGCTGGATACCCAAGGTTTCCTGCATGAGCGGGTGACGGACGAATGGTTCGACGATGTCGATCTGGTGATGCTGGACATCAAGCATTCCGATCCCGACAAGTATCAGGCCCTGACCGGCCAGCCCTTGCAGCCTACGCTGGACTTCGCCCAGCGGCTGCAGCGGCTCGGCAAGAAGATGTGGATACGCTATGTGCTGGTGCCCGGCCTGACTGACGGCGACGCCGACATCGAGCGGCTGGCCGATTTCGTCGCCACGCTGGGCGACGTGGTGGAGCGGGTGGAGGTGCTGCCTTTCCACCAACTGGGCAAGGACAAGTGGGCGCAGCTGGGCATGGAGTACCAGCTGAACGACACGCCTATCCCCACCGCCGAGCAAGTGGCGCATGCGCGCGCGCTGTTCGCCAGCCGCGGCATGAAAGTCACCTGAGCTTTCGCTGCATTATTTCGCCAAACCGCCGCCGCGCTTCGCGCCGGCGGTTTTTGCGTTTTTGGGGCACCTTGGCGTTTGCGAGCGGTCTGGAATAAGGAAAAGGAGCGGGAATGAGCAAGATTCTGGAGATTTGCGCCGGTTCGCTGGCGTCCTGCATAGCCGCGCAGGAAGGCGGCGCGCAGCGGGTGGAGCTGTGCGACAACCTGGGCGAGGGCGGCACCACGCCGTCCTATGGCACGCTGGCGATGGCGCGCGGCAAGCTGGGTATCAAGCTGCACGCCATCATTCGCCCGCGCGGCGGCGATTTTCTGTATTCCACGCTGGAGTTCGACGCGATGGCGCATGATGTCGAGGTTTGCCGCAGCCTGGGGCTGGATGGCGTGGTGCTGGGCCTGCTGACCGCGGACGGCGATGTCGACGCGGCCCGCACCCGCGAGCTGGCCGCGCTGGCGGGACCGATGGCGGTGACCTTTCACCGCGCTTTCGACTTGGCGCGCGATCCGCGGCGGGCGCTGGAGGACGTGATCGCTGCCGGTTGCACGCGCCTGCTCAGCTCCGGCCAGGCGCCGAGCGCGCCGCAGGGCGCGGCGCTGCTGTCTAGCCTGCGCGAGCAGGCCGGGGCGAGACTGACTGTGATGCCCGGCGCCGGCGTGCGCGCCGGCAATATCGCGGAACTGGCGGCGGCGAGCGGTTGCGTGGAATTCCACGCGTCGGCGCGGGGCATGGCGGAGAGCGGGATGCGCTACCGGCGCGGCGGCGTCGGCATGGGCGTGCCGGGCGTCGATGAATACGCGCGGCAGGAAACTTCGGCGGCGCTGGTGAGGGAACTGCGGGACGCGCTGGATCGCTTATGAGCGGCTGCGCATTGAAGCGGCATGGAATATTGCCAGTCTGAATTTACCTTAAATGTGTGGCACACTTTCTTAACAAATGGCATAAGCATCCTATGTCAGCCTACAGAGGAGGTGAGCTATGAAACTGGTTTCCATGTCCCGCAACGCGCTGGCCGGCGGCGGCCTTCTGCTGATCGCCCTGCCGGCGCTGGCGGGCCAGGGCGCGGTGGCTTCGCCGGACCAATACGGCGCGGAAGTCGCCGCGCGAATCCTGAAGTCCGGCGGCAACGCGGTGGACGCCGCGGTGGCCACCGCTTTCGCGCTGGCGGTCACCTATCCGGAAGCCGGCAATATCGGCGGCGGCGGTTTCATGACCATCTACCAGGGCGGCAAGCCGTATTTCCTCGATTACCGTGAAGTGGCGCCCAAGGCCGCCAGCCGCGACATGTACCTGGACAAGGACGGCAAGGTGTCGCCGGACATGAGCCTGGTCGGCGCGCGCGCCGCCGGGGTGCCGGGCACGGTGATGGGCTTGTGGCAGGCGCACCAGCGCTTCGGCAAGCTGCAATGGAAGCAGTTGCTGGAGCCGGCGATCAACTACGCCGAGCAGGGCTTCACCGTGGCCGCCCGCCAATACCAGTACCGCGACGAGGCGGTGAAGCTGTTCGAAGGCAAAACCAACTTCGCCCAGTATTTCGGCAAGATGAAGGGCGGCGAGACCTTCCGCCAGCCCGAGCTGGCCTCCACGCTGAAACGCATCGCCCGCTACGGCGCGGCCGAGTTCTACCAGGGCGACACCGCCAAGCTGCTGGTGGCGCAGATGAAGCGCGACAAGGGTCTGATCACTGCCGACGACCTCAACGACTACCGCGCCAAGTGGCGCGAGCCGATCAAGATCAGTTGGCGCGACCGGATGGTCTATACCGCGCCGCCGCCCAGCTCCGGCGGCATCGCGCTGGCGCAGCTGCTGGGCATCAAGCAGGAGCGGGCGTCGGATTTCACCGGCGTGGCGTTGAACTCCGCGCGCTACATCCACCTGTTGGCGGAGATCGAGAAGCGGGTGTTCGCCGACCGCGCCGACTACCTGGGCGATCCGGACTTCGTCAAGACGCCGGCGGCGCAGCTGATCGACCCGGCTTATCTCGCGCGCCGCGCGACCGAGATCAACCCCACCGCCATTTCGCCGACGCCCGACATCAAGCCGGGACTGGACCCGCGCCAGACCACCCACTTTTCCATCGTCGACAAGTGGGGCAACGCGGTGGCCAACACCTATACCCTGAATTTCGATTTCGGCAGCGGCGTGGTGGTCAAGGGCGCAGGCTTCCTGCTCAACGACGAGATGGACGATTTCAGCGCCAAGCCCGGCGTGGCCAACGCCTTCGGCGTGGTGGGCAAGGACGCCAATGCCATCGCGCCCGGCAAGCGCATGCTGTCGTCGATGTCGCCCACCATCGTCACCCGCGACGGCAAAGTGGAGCTGGTGATCGGCACGCCCGGCGGTTCGCGCATCTTCACCTCCATCTTCCAGGTGCTGAACAATCTGTACGACTACAAGCTGTCGCTGAAAGACGCGGTGGCGGCGCAGCGCGTCCATCATCAGCTGCTGCCCAAGGACACCATTTTCTATGACCAGTACGCGCCGTTGGCCGGCCAGGCCGCCCAGGAGCTGAAGGCGATGGGCTATACGCTGAAGGACCAGGGCTGGCGGATGGGCGACATCCAGGCGGTGAGGGTGAGCGGCGACAAGACCGAAACCGCGTCCGATCCGCGCGGCCGCGGCGTCGGCCTCGTCGTTGAATAAGCGAATTTTGAACAGAGAAAAACGAGAAAGACATGCAGTACAAAACCGTGTTGAGCGATGCGGCGGACGCCGAAACCCGAGCGGCCATCGTCGCGCCCCTGGTTGCCTATAACGATGCCCAAGTCGGCGCCGGCGACCACCGGCCGCTGGTGATCCGGGTGGAGGACGAGGGCGGCCAGGTGGTAGGCGGCCTGTGGGGCTACACCCGTTACGGCTGGCTGTACACCGAGCTGCTGGCCGCGCCGTCCGGCGCGCGGGGCCTGGGGCTGGGCCGCCGGCTGATGGAAGAGGCCGAGGCTGAAGCGAGGACGCGCGGCTGCGTCGGCGCCTGGGTGGACACCCATAGTTTCCAGGCGCCGCGCTTCTACGAAAGCCTGGGCTACCAGCGCTTCGGCGAGCTGGACGACTACCCGCCCGGGCACAGCCGCATTTTTTACCGGAAGTCGTTGCGGGACTGATTTGGCCGCCGGGCGTGCCAACGCCCGGCATTGGCAAATTTATCGAATCATGACTGGTGATTGGTTCGAGTCTCGACTAAAACGCTATGTGTAACTACCTAGGCAGTAGGGAGCATAGCGTGATTCAACTTCTTGCCCAATTCAGCATCCGCGCCAAAATTTTCGGTTTGATCGTCCTTGGCGTGCTGGCCGCGCTGATCATCGGCGTCAACGGCATTTCCGGCGCTTCCAGCATGTTCGACTTGACCAAGGACATGCACGACAACGCGCTCAAGCCGGTTTACCTGCTGGGCCAAGCCGCCAAGCAGGCGGCTTACGTCAACCGCGCCGATTACCGTTTCATTGCAGAGTCCGAGAAGGCGCAGATGGACCAAGTGCAGGCCAACCGGGACAAGTTTGCGGCGGCGATGAAAGGTTTTCTCGACCAGTACCGCCAGACCCAGCTGACGCCGCCCGAAGTAGACGGCCTGAAGCGTTTCGACGCCGCCTGGGCGGCGATGGAAGGGCCGTGCAAGCAGGTGCGCGATCTCAGCTACACCGACACCGGCAACGGCGAGAACAACAAGAAGGCCTTGGTCATCATGTCCAAGCAGTGCCGGCCGCTGTTCACCGCCGCCGATGACGTGTTGGCCGAGCTGTCCAACATCAATATCAAGCTGGCGGACAAATCGCTGGACGACGCCCAGGGCAAGTACCAGGCGCTGCGGACCATGGCGATCACCGTGCTGGCGGTGGGGCTGGTGGTGTTGACCGCGCTGGGGCTGGCGATCCAGACCGGCATCGTCGGCAGCCTGAAGGAAGCCTGTCGGGCGATGGAAAAGATGGGCGGCGGCGATCTGACCGGCGAGGTCAAGGTCAGCGGCCGGGACGAAATCGCGGAAATGATGCGCTCCTTGTCCGACACCCAGCACCGGCTGCGCACCACAGTGGGCGAGATCATCCGCTCGGCGGCCAGCGTGGCGGCCACTTCCGAGCAACTGGCGGCGTCGACCGAACAGGTCAGCGCCAGCATCGGCCAGCAGGTCAACGCCACCTCCAGCGCCGCGGCGTCGATAGAAGAGCTGACGGTCAGCATAGACCTGTGCGCCAGCAACGCCGGCCAGGCCAACGAGCAGGCGGCGGAAGCCGGCCAGCAGGCCAAGGCCGGCAACAAGGACGTGCAAGACTCCACCGTCCGGGTGAAGCGGGTCAACGAAAGCGTGACCAGCTCGGCAGACAGTCTGGAATCGCTGTCCGACCAGGCGCAGCAGATCGGCAGCATCGCCACCGTGATCAAGGACGTGGCCGACCAGACCAACCTGTTGGCGCTGAACGCGGCGATCGAGGCGGCGCGCGCCGGCGAGCAGGGCCGCGGCTTCGCCGTGGTGGCCGACGAGGTGAGGAAGCTCGCCGAGCGCACCACCAGCTCGGCGCAGGAAATCACCAATATGATAGGCAAGATCCAAGACGGCGCGCGCGAGGCGGTGGACGGCATGCGCAGCAGCCGCGAGATCGTCGCCGACGTGGTGGTGGCGGCCGAAAACGCGTCGGCCACCATCAGCACGGTGGAAGAGCGCGCCGCCGGCGTGGTGTCGGCGATCAACGAGATCGCGATGGCGGTGGGCGAGCAGCGCCAGGCCAGCACCGAGCTGGCCGGGCGGGTGGAAGCCATCGCCGAGATGTCCAAGGAAAACGGCATCGCGGTGGATGTGTTCTCGCAGGCGACGCGCGAGCTGGCGATGGTGGCGGAAAAGCTGCAACAGACCACGCTGGCGTTCCGCATGGATTGATCAGCAGCTGTCTTTCCAACGCCCCCGGCAGTGTTGTCCGCTGCCGGGGGCGTTTTCACATGCGCCGCCGCAAAGCATGGCGGACGCTTTGATGCGGGTTGCGCCATCGGGCGGCGGCGGAGGGCTTGGTGATTGCTTCTAGTCTCAACTAAAACGCTAGGTGTAATGACCTCTGGCCGCTTGGAGCATAGCGTGACTCAATTTCTCTCCCAATTCAGCATCCGGCTGAAAATCTTCAGCCTGATCGTCGTCGGCGCCGCCGCCGCGTTCATTATCGGCCTTAACGGTATTTTGGGCGCCTCCAGCATGTTCGAGCTGACCACCGACATGCATAAGAATATGTTGCAGCCGGTGCGCTGGCTGGGCCAGGCCGCCAAGCAGGCGGCTTATGTCAGCCGTTCCGATTACCGCTACATCGCCGAAACCGAAAAGCCAGAAATGGACCAGGTCGCGGCCACGCGCGATACGCAGGAAGCCGAGGTAAGACGGTATCTGGACATGTATCGCAAGACCGAGCTGACGCCTCCCGAGGTGGATGGATTGAGGCGCTTCGATGCCGCCTGGGCGGCGATGGAGGTGCCGTGCAAGCAGATGCGCGATCTCAGTTACGCCGACACCGGCAACGGCGAGAACAACAAGAAGGCGCTGGCCATCATGGCCAAGCAATGCCGGCCGCTGTTCCAGACTGCCGACGACGTGTTGACCGAACTGTCAAAAATCAACACTAAGCTGGCCGATCAAGCGGAGCAGGAGGCGGAAGCGAAATACCAGCAAGTGCGAACGACGGCGATCTCGGTGCTGGTGCTCGGCTTGCTTTTGTTGATTGGCCTGGGGCTGGCGATACAGCACGGCATCGTCGGCAGCCTGCGCAGCGCGGGCGCGGCGATGGAGAAGATAGGCGGCGGCGATCTGACCGGCGACATCCGGCCGCAAGGCAAGGACGAAGTCGCCGACATGATGCGCTCGCTGGCCGATACCCAGCAGCGGCTGCGCGCTACCGTGGGCGAGATCGTCCGTTCGGCGGCGATGGTCGCCGCCACCTCGGAAGAGCTGGCGGCCTCCACCGAACAGGTCAGCGCCAGCATCGGCCAGCAGGTCAATGCCACCTCCAGCGCGGCGGCATCGATTGAGGAGCTGACGGTCAGCATAGACTTATGCGCCAGCAATGCCAGCCACGCCAACGAGCAGGCGGCCGAAGCCGGCCAGCAGGCCAAAGCCGGCAACAAGGACGTGCAGGATTCCACTGCGCAGGTGAGGCGTGTCAACGAGAGCGTCAGCAGCTCGGCCGACAGCCTGGAGTCGCTGTCCGAGCAGGCGCAGCAGATCGGCAGCATCGCCACCGTGATCAAGGACGTGGCCGATCAGACCAACCTCTTGGCGCTGAACGCGGCGATCGAGGCGGCGCGCGCCGGCGAGCAGGGCCGCGGCTTCGCCGTGGTGGCCGACGAGGTGCGCATGCTGGCCGAGCGCACCACCAGCTCGGCGCAGGAAATCACCAATATGATAGGCAGGATCCAGGGCGGCGCGCGCGAGGCGGTGGACGGCATGCGCAGCAGCCGCCAAATCGTCGCCGACGTGGTGGTGGCGGCCGAGAACGCGTCGGCCACCATCAGCGCGGTGGAGGAGCGCGCCGCCGGCGTGGTGTCGGTAATCAACGAGATCGCGATGGCGGTGGGCGAGCAGCGCCAGGCCAGCACGGAGTTGGCGGGGCGGGTGGAGGCCATCGCGGCGATGTCCAAGGAAAACGGCGTGGCGGTGGAGGTGTTCTCGCAGGCGACGCGCGAACTGGCGGTGGTGGCGGAGCGGATGCAGCAGACCACGCTGGCTTTCCGAATGGAGTAAGGACGGATTTTGTCCCGCCGCGCTGGCGGGCGGTCTGGAAAACCAGAAGGGGATGCCGGCGAGGCCGGCATCCCCTTCATGTCTGAAGATGTTTGGCTACATCCGCTGGAACAGATGGGCGTAGCTGCGGCTCACCTCCAGCGGCTGCGGATAGCCGCGCAGCAGCAGCTGCATGCCGCGGTCGTCGCGGCGCACTTGTTCGATGGCGGCCACCCGCACCAAGGTGGAGCGGTGCACCTGCCAGAATTCGTCAGGGTCCAGCTGCGGCAGCAGCTCCTTGATCGGCATGCGGATCAGCGCCTCGCCGCCCGCGGTCTGCACCCGGGTGTATTTCTCGTCGGATTGGAAAAACAGCACCTCTTCGGTGGCGATCATCCGCATCGAGCTGCCCACCGACGCGCGTATCCAGCGCAGGTGGGCGGGTTTTTCCAGTTGCCGGCTCAATTGCTTCAACGCGGACTGCCAGTCCGGCGCGGCGGCTTCCGGCGCCCGCTGCTGCCAGCGTTGTCGGGTGCGCGCCAGCCTGTCGTCCTCTACCGGCTTGAGCAGGTAGTCGATGGCGCCTTCCTCGAAAGCCTGGATCGCGTACTGGTCGTAAGCGGTGACGAACACCACCGGGCACAGCCCGTCCAGCTCCATCGCCGCGGCGATGCCGCTCTGCACCGGCATGGTGATGTCCAGAAAGGCCAGATCGGGCCGATGCTCGCGCGCCAGCTCGACAGCCTGCCCGCCGTCGCGGGCCTCGGCGACGATGTCCAGCTCTGGCCACACCCGCTCCAGCGCGGCGCGCAATTGTTCGCGCATCAGGCGCTCGTCGTCGGCGATCAGGGCGGTCAGCTTGCTCATGGTTTCCTTTCAGCTGAGGGCGAAGGGCAGGACGATGGTGGCGCGGGTGCCGCCGGATTCGGGCGCTTCCAGCGCCAGCTCCGCTTGCGGTCCGTACAACATGGCCAGCCGCTCGCGGATATTGGCCAGGCCCATGCCCTGGCCGGGCTGCTCCGGGAAGCCGGCGCCGTCGTCGCGCACTTCCAGCCTGAGCCTGCCGTCCAGCACCTTGGCGCCCACCTCGATGGACCCGCCCTCGGCCTTGGGCTCCAGGCCGTGCTTGATGGCATTCTCCACCAGCGTTTGCAGCATCATCACCGGGAAACGGGCGGCCAGCAGCGATTCGGGCACTTTTAGCCGGACCTGCAGCCGGTCTTCCATCCGCAACTGCATGATTTCCAGATAGGCGCGGGACAGCTCCAGTTGCTGGCCCAGGCTGGTTTCGCCGGGCGAGTCGCGCCATTCCGGCAGCGAGGAGCGCAGGTAGCGGATCAGCGCTTTCTGCATGGACAGAGCCTTGACCGGCGAGTCCTCCATCAGCTGGCACACCGACGACAAGGTATTGAACAGGAAGTGCGGCTCGATCTGCGCCTGGAGCGCGCCCATCCGCGCTTCCGCCAGCTGGCGCTGCAGCGTTTCCAGCTCGGCCTGTTGCTCGGCCTCCTCGCTGCGGGCGATGGCCTGGTCGGCGGCGCGCTCGGCCTGGTATTTGCCGCCGGCGAGTATCTTCACCAGGATAGACACTAGCACCAGCGTCAGCGCCAGCATGTGCAGCTGCAGAATGCCGCCTAGGATCATCGCCAGCAGGGAGGCCAGCGCCAGCCGGCCCCACCCCAGCCGCGCAACCTTGTCGACGAAGCTCCACCAGACTCGTTCTACGGTTTGCAGAATCGCGCCGGCGTGGTCCTGGCTCATCGCCGGGCGGTTGTGATTATCCATGCTTCACCTCTTTGCGCTGCGTCGGAATCTTGAAATGGGCCTGGCGGAACAGCCGCTTGGGCTGCGTGAAGTCCAGCGATAGCCAGACCAGCGCCGCGGGCACGATCACGGCGTTGACGGCCAGGATGGTCAGCAGCGCGGACAGGACGAGATGGCCCCAGTCCATATTGCCCGCCCAGTCCGTCAATTGCAGCCAGTACGACGGGATATGATGGCAGAGCTGGATCAGAGCGTCCAACAGCGCGGCGGTGTCGAAGTAGTTCATGGAGTTTCTCCTGTTTGGTTTGTGATGTGACTGTAGGAGAGCGCCGCAGGAGATGATATCGACATGCGACGGATTGCCGAAAGCGTGGGATGAAACGCGTTTGGCGCGGATGAAACGCCGCCGATCTAGCCGGGAGGAAAAATCCCCCGGAGCGCCGCATGGCTTCCGGGGGAGGGGGTTACAGGCCTAGCGCTTGTTCAAGCGCCTGCATTTCGCTGCGCCATGCCTGCTGCAGCTGCGGTTTCTGATGCTTGGGTTTGCGGGCAAGGTCGGTTTCCAGCAGCGCTTCCAGTTCGCACAGCCGCTGCCACTGCGCGTCCTCGCCGCTGGGTTTCTCCGGGGCGGGCGCGGCTGTCTCTGCCGCGGTGGCAGGCAAGCCTGTGGAGCCGGCTGGCGTGGTGAACAGCGCGGCGTAGGCGCTGTCGGCGTCCGGCCATTCTCGCAGCCGGCCGTCGTCCAGCACCCAGAAGCGGTTGCAGGCGGCTTCGATCAGCTCGCGATCGTGCGAGACCAGCAACGCGCCGCCGGGGAAGGCCGCCAGCGCGCTGGCCAGCTCGCGCTTGCCGTCTAGGTCGAGGTGGTTGGTCGGCTCGTCCAGCCACAGCAAATGGTGGCTGGCCAGCGACAAGGCCAGAAACAGCAGCCGCGCGCGTTCGCCGCCGCTGAGGGCGCTGACTTTCTGGCTGTGCCGGGCATAGGCGAAGCCGGCGGCGATCAACGCGTGCCGGCGCGCCGCTTCCGGCAATGGCGCCAGCGGATAGAGCGCGTCGATCAGCGTCGCCTCGTCGGCCAGCTGCCGCAGCGACTGGTCGTAATAGGCGATGCTGGCCGCCGGATGCCAGCGCCAGCCGGCGCACGCTTCTCCGGCTTGGATGTCCAGCCAGCATTGGCGCAGCAGCGACGATTTGCCGGCGCCGTTGGCGCCCAGCAGCGCCACCCGGTCGCCGGGGCGCAGCCACAGCTCGGCGGCGGTGAACAGCGGCGGCACGCCGGGCGCGGCCGACACCGGCAGCGACTCGAAAGCCAGCAGGCTGTCGGCCGACAGCGCCTGGCCTTGCAGGCTGAGCCGCCATGGGCTGCCGCGGCTGACGAAAGTCTGCTCGTCCTTAAGCCTGTCGATGCGCTTCTCCATCGACTTTGCCTTGCGCACCAGCTTTTCGTTGTCGTGCTCGCGGCCCCAGATCGCCAGCCGCTTGCTGCTGGCGGCGAGGCGGTCTATCTCCTTCTGCTCGCCGGCATGGCGCGCGCGGGCGGCCTCGTCGGTTTCGGCCAGCTCGGCCAGCGCCTGGCTGCATGGCAGCTCGAAACGGTGCAGCCGCGCGTCGCGCATCACCCAGCTGTGGCGGGTGGCGCGGTCCAGCAGCCTGGCGTCGTGCGACACCAGGATGAAGCCGCCCGGCCAGCGGGAGAGAAAATCCTCCAGCCACAGCAGCGACGGCAGGTCCAGGTGGTTGCTGGGCTCGTCCAGCAGCAACAGATTGGGCTGGCGCAGCACGGCGCGGCCCAGCAGCAGCCGGGTGTGCTGGCCGCCGCTGAGGCCGGAAACTAGCGTGTCGGCCTGGGTTTCCAGCTCCAGCTCGGCCAGCAGGCTGTCCGCCCGCCAATGCTGGTTCGGCTCCACCGCTTCCAGCAAGGCCTGGCGCGCGCTCAGCGCGTACAGCCGCTCGGGCAGGTGTTGTTCGACATGCTGCAGCCGGCAGGCGGACGCGTATTGAATCTCCCCGCTATTGGGCTCCAGCTGGCCGGACAACAATTTCAGCAGCGTGCTCTTGCCGCAGCCGTTGTGGCCGATCAGGCCGATGCGGTCGCCCAGTTTCACGGTGAAGGAAAGGTCCTGGAACAGCGGGCCGTGGCCGGCGTCCAGTTGTACGGACAATGCGGAAATTAGGGTTGTCATGCTATGTGCACTCGCTTGCTGGGGACGTGATGGTCCCTGTCAACAGGAGCGCTGGCGACAACGGGGATGAGTCGAGAAAGGACTCTGGAAAGATGGGAGTGTGGCTTTGCTCGAACCCGCTTATCGCAGCGCGATGGATGGCAGGCAAGAGCTTTCAAATGCGCTAAACAAGCGAGCCAGCATGATTGGGCGCGCAGAGAAAACCATATTTACCTCCTTTCTTTGCGTAAGAGGAGTGGAAGATTGCGCAGTATAAGCCCGCGCGGGGGCTGGCCGCCAGCGCCCGGCGTGGGGCAGGGGAAACGGCGTGGCGGCTCTCATCGGCTGCCCATGAGCTCTGTTCCCCTTGCCGGTTTGCTGGATTGGGGACCGGTGTTTACTTCTGCCGGGTGACCCAGGTGCGCAGCGACACGCCGCCTGCGATGCCGCGGCATTGCGGCGCTTCTTGAGCCGACATCAGCTTGAAGACCTTGCCGGTCCAGGCCCAGCTGGCGCCGCTGCCGCAATCGCCGATGCCGCGGCCCTTAGCGTAGCTGGACAGCTCGCCCTTGTCGAAGGAGGCATTCATCAGGAAGGTTTCCTTGCCGTCACTGCCGCGCAGCTGGATTTCGCGCGGATGGAAGGGCGGCGCGTCGCCGCTGGTCCAAACCTTGTAGCTGCCCTGGTAGGCGCCGCGGCCGCATTCGCGCAGCACCAGCACTTGGCTGGCGCTCAAGCGGTACAGCTGGACATCGGGATGCTCCTGGTCCGGCAGCTCGTCCCAGCATTCCTTGTTGACGGCGCGCAGCTGCTTCAGGATGGCTGGCAGCAGTTTCTGGTCGTCGGGTTTGGCGTCGGGAGGCGCAAGCGGGACCAGCAGCGGCGCGGGTTGGGCGGCGGGTGCCGCGGATTCCGGCTTGCCGCCTTTCTTCACCAGCGCGCCGGCGGTGCCTACCCGCCCCTGCGCATCGTCCATTTTCAGCAGCGCGGCTTTCAGGCCGGCCAATGACAGCGTCCATTCCCGCTTGCCGTCGGCGAGCGCCACCTCGTCGGCGTCCAGCATGGCCGCCAGCAGTTGCGTGGTCTGCGCATCGCTGAACGGCTGTTCGGCGCCGATGCCGGTCCATTTGATCCTGCCTACCTGCAACGTGAGCTTGCCGACCTTGCCCTCATCCGGGTCGTCGACATAGAGCTGGGCGCTCAAGCGGCTGCCGGGGCAGGCGTCCCGCGACAGCAGCAGGCTGACCGGATTGTCGCCGTCCCCGGCCTGGGTGCCGTTGGCCTCGCAGTGGCGGATGTTGTCGCAGGCCACGGCCCAGTCCTTGAACTGGTAAACCTTGGCCCAGGCGGGCAAGGCCAGAGTCAGCAGCGCGGCGGCGAATAGCGCATGTTTCATGGAGTTTCCTTGTTTGGAGCGGTCTGGATGAAGGACGCGGCATCGGCGCTTGCGTGTCATGTCTTGCGGGGCGGGCGCATTCGTTGGAGGGGGCTATCCGCCGAACAGACCCGGCGGCGCGCTGCGTTCCAACTCGAAGCGCAGCAGCGCGGCCTTCAGCGGCAGACCGCCGGCGTAACCGGTGAGGCTGCCGTCCGCGCCCAGTACTCGGTGGCAGGGCACGATCAGCGCGATGGGATTGGTGGCGTTGGCCCGTCCCACGGCCCGCGCGCCGTCCGGGGCGCCCAGGGCGAGCGCCAGCTCGCTGTAGCTGAGGGTATGGCCATAGGGAATGGCCCGCAGCGCCGCCCATACTTTCTGCTGAAACGGCGTGCCCAGCGGCGCCAGCGGCAGATCGAAGTTTTGGCGCTCGCCGGCCTGGTATTCGGCCAACTGCCGCGCCACTTCGGCCAGCGCGGCGTCGTCGCGTCGGCAGGCGTGTTTCTCCAGTTGCTCGGGCGTGGGATTGAACAGCAAGCGCAGCAGCGCGCCACGCGCGTCCAGCCAAGCGGCCACCGGGCCGAAGCGGGTATCGATCAAGCCGTGGCAGGCGGGGCTAGTCATCGGTTGGGCCTTGATAATGAAACGGTCATGACGCGATTGTAGCGCCATCCCCACTGCGATTCGATACAGGTCAAGCGGCCGACGGCCCCGCCAGTTTCTTGTTGACCATCGCTTCGTCCGGCGCATAAGCGCCGGCCTGGCTGGCAGTGCAGGCGGCTGTGGAGGCGGAGAAGCGCAGGTGTTCCGCCATGGTCCGGGCCGGGTATTTCAGCAGACTGGCGATCAGGCCGCCGATGGAGGCATCGCCGCAGCCTATGGTGTCCGCCACGACGGCTGGCAGCGCCGCCTGCTCCAGCACACCGTCTGGGCCGATCAGGCTCATGCCGGCTGCGCCGCGGGTAAACAGGATGGATGCCTTGGGCGCGAGGCGGCGCAGGGCTTCCAACGCATGAGCTTGATCCAGCGCCGGAAACAGCTGCTGCAGATCCTCATCGGAAACCTTGATGTAGCTGGCCAGGCCAGCCATCGCTTCGAAGCGGCGGCGGTAGCCGGCTTCGCTCATCGCGCTGCGCATATTGGGATCAAAGGCAATGATCACGCCGCGCGCGGCCAGCTCATGCGCCAGCGCCAGCAGCCGGTCTGCCAAGGGCGGCCGGGCCAGGCTGATGCTGCCGAAGTAGGCGATGCGCAGCGTGTCCAGCCCATCCGGCGGCAGCAGGTCCGGGTCGAAGCGCAGGTCGGCGCTGTTGTCGCCGACGAAGAAATACGATGGCGGCTGGCTGGACGGCACCATCGCCAGCAGCGGCGGATAGGGCAGCGCCTGGATGAAACGGGTGTCCAGGCCGGCGGCGGCGGAGGCCTCCAGCAACTGGCTGCCCATCAGATCGTCGCTGACCGCGCCGGCGAATGCGGCGCCCACTCCCAGCCTGCCCACCACCCTGGCCACATTCCAGCCGGCCCCGCCCGGGCGGGACTGCCAGGTGTCGCTGTCCACTCGGATGAAATCGGTCAGGGCTTCGCCAAAGGCGATGAACTGTGGGGGAGTCATCTTCTATGCTTCTCCAGGGCGCGCGCGATGCGTGTTGAGAGTTAAGACGGTGATGCGGCTAGACCCCGCTGGCGCGCATATAAGTCAAAAGGCTGGTCCAAATCGTATCGGATATGATGGTGAATGCTTGAAGCATCATTGTCCAGCTTGTATTTGGCATGTCGCATTGTTTTGGGTCAGGCTTTGAACGTTAGCCAAGGGCGCAGCCGAACTGCGGCTTGGATTAGTCCGGCTTCTTCTTGCGCGGCGATCACGGGGCCGACGGGCTTGTAGGCATGCGGTGCTTCTTCTATGCGCCTTTCCTCGCGCAAGGTCACGCATTGCCAACTGCCGGGCGCGACCTCCGCCGCCAGTCGCCTCATCGCCTGGCGGCGCATGCTGCGGCCCGCGCCATGGCTGCAGGACCATAGCCAGTCGGGATGGCCAAGACCGGCTGCGACATAGCTGAAATCGCCCATGGATCCGGGTATCAACGCCAGCTCGCCTTCGCGCGCCGGTGTGGCGCCCTTGCGGTGGATGTTGAGGCCCTGTTCTCGCAGTACCACGTTATGCGGCACGTCCACCACCAAGCGGCTATTGGACTGCCCCAGCGTTGCCTCGATGGCTGAGCGCACCATTTCTGTCAGCGCCATGCGGTTGGCCCAGGCATAGCGGGCAGCCGTGCCCATGGCGATCAAATATTCATCCGCCAGCGCACCGGATAGGCCAAACAAGCCATGCTCCGGATACTTCATCTGGCGAGGCCAAGCCGCACGCGCCTTGTCCATCCAGCGCGTGCCTACATAGAAGCCGACATCGCGGGATCCGGTGTGGATCATGAACACCACATCGTCTTTGGCCAAGCCGGCGGCGTAAGCCGCGTGGCGGTCTAGCACTTGGTCCACGACTTGGAGCTCAACGAAGTGATTGCCCGCGCCTTGGGTCCCCAGGCTAGGGTCGCGTATTAGCTCGCGTGTGCCTACCAGCGCCTCTGGCGCGTAGCGGGCCGCGGAGTCAAAGCTATCCAGGCTTACGCAGGCCGCCAGCTCATTCAGCAGGCGGGTTCTGTCTATGCCGGCCCACAGGCCTTCGCGCGGCAGCAGGTCGATGAAGGCATCCGGTCCTGCGTCGAACAGCGCGGCAAAGCCGCGGCTGAATACAGGCAGGTTGCGGCCGTTATCCAGCAGCACATGGGTGAGCCGAGATTGCAGCGCGTCTTTGTATGGAGCGATGGTCTCATACTGGAGGCCTGTGCTCACCAGGCGCAGGCCGCAGTTGATATCGGTGCCTATGGCGGCGGGGATGACGAATTCCGGATCGGTGGCCACTACGGCGCCAACTGGCGCGATGCCTCCTGGGTGGAAATCCGGTGTGGCGCAGGCTTTGCATACTCCGTGGTGGCCATCAGCGGAGCGTGTGGCTGCGAAACCGAGTAGCTGTTTGACGGCCTTTTCTTCCAAAGGGAGGCCATCCGGCAGCAGCACGGTGGCTTCGGAGTCGGCAGTGCGCAACCGGTAAATATTGTTGGTACGTTCAATATGAATGCCCTGGCGTTGCAGGGCGGCTTTCAAGCGGGAAATAGAGGTCATGATGGCATCTGATGCAATAGGTACAGTTACCCCTCCGGTTATCCAGATGGGCAGGTACCTCCAGCAGCAGCGCCAGGAGGGAAGGTGGGGATCATAGCACGAGGATGTGCTGGGGGAAACGGCATAGAGTAGGATGTTTCAGTAGCGTACCCAGACTCTCGTTGGTTTGGGTACGCTTCCAGATATACTTGGTCAGATAATATTTTAGCCTGCTATAGGCTAATTACGCAGTCTATTGCTTTCTGATTAAAAAGTATGTGTAGCTTTTTAGAGATTGTCATGGGGTGAAACAGCTTTTCTTGATATTGCTACTAAATATTTTCGATTATTCTGGTAATCGTTTCTTTTGTTTTGTGTATTGACCTTGTTTCAGTGAGAGATGCTGGTTTGTCCCAGTTTTGATTTTTTATCAATACGATAATAAATCTTCCATCAGGGTCAAATGATGGCCTCCATGATACATCAATTAATAAATTCTGGTCTTTTTTTTCAAGCTGAAGCATATCTTCTTTTAAGTAGTCTTGCTGTGCGACTGGATCAAAGGCCGTATCTAAAAATGAGATATCATCATATGTGACATGCCAGTCTTTTATGTCGATTCCCCAGAACATAACTATCTCCTTGTTAATTTATTGTATTCGGTTTGGCTGATTGGGTGACCGTGTATGACACCTTGACTACATTCGACTCGCATCAAATTAGTTTCTTTTCCTTCGCTGGCACCAATGACGTCAGGCATAGAGGCAACTTTCCAAGAAGTGTTTTTCCCGCCCGTTGAAACTGGGGTGCCAGTGGCCCAGGCTGATCGCTCAAGGGCTTGAATATTTACTTCTGGCTTGTATTTTGCGGCACCTGTTTTGGTACTCTTCACAGTGTCTTTCCACGATGCATTCTTTGATGGGACATGCTTACCTCCATGAGATGTCCAGTCAACCTTGGTTGGGCTGCCGCAAGGATCATCTTGTTCGCATGGACAACTAACTGCTTTAGTTCCAGCGTTAGTTTTTTTCTTGCTGAGACCGATGGGGTCTACCCACTCTGTGGGGTTAGGTGCATAGCTGTGGATGTTAATCCCACCCATCAACCCAATTGGATCCCGCGAAATAAACCGCCCGATCTCCGGATCGTAGTAACGATAACGGTTGTAGTGCAGCCCGGACTCGTCGTCATGATACTGCCCCTGGAAGCGGAATGGGTTGCGGATGCCGGCTTTGCCTGCGGCGTCGGCGATGACTTCGCGCGCCTGGCCCCAGGCCTGG
>NZ_JAJOHV010000018.1 GCF_021129175.1 Chromobacterium piscinae
CTTCGCTATCCGCGAAGGCGGCCGTACCGTCGGCGCCGGCGTCGTTGCCAAGATCATCAAGTAACGGAAGCGGAGATTTCTCATGTCTAGCCAAAAGATCCGCATCCGCCTGAAGGCGTTCGATTACAATCTGATCGACCGTTCCGCTCAGGAAATCGTTGAAACCGCCAAGCGCACCGGCGCCGTTGTCAAAGGCCCGGTTCCGCTGCCGACCAAAATCGAGCGCTTCAACGTTCTGCGTTCCCCGCACGTGAACAAGACTTCCCGCGACCAGCTGGAAATCCGCACTCACCTGCGTCTGATGGACATCGTAGACCCGACCGACAAGACTGTTGATGCTCTGATGAAGCTCGACCTGCCGGCCGGTGTGGATGTGGAAATCAAGCTGCAGTAATCGCTTAAGTTCAAGGGTTTGCGGGCTAAGTGCTTGCGATTCTTGAATTTTCTGTGATACATTAGCGGACTCGCCATTTTGGCGAGTCCGCTTTTGTTTTTTATGTCGTGTTTTTTATGCCGGTCAATCGCAATCGGCGCCTGAAAAAGGAAATAAACATGAGTTTAGGTCTTGTCGGTCGCAAAGTCGGCATGACCCGCATTTTTGCCGAAGATGGCGCAACCATCCCGGTAACTGTGCTGGACATGTCCTCCAATCGCGTCACGCAAATCAAAACCGCTGAAACCGACGGCTACACTGCCGTTCAGGTTACCTATGGCTCCAAGAAGGCCAATCGTGTCAACAAGGCTACTGCCGGTCACTTCGCCAAAGCTGGCGTTGAAGCCGGTCTGGGTCTGGCTGAGTTCGCTCTGTCCGCCGACGCGCTGTCCAACTTCAAGCCGGGCGACGCTATCGCTGTCGAAATCTTCACCGTTGGTCAACTGGTTGATGTAACCGGCACCTCCAAGGGTAAGGGTTTCTCCGGCGTGATCAAGCGCCACAACTTCTCTTCCAACCGTGCTTCGCACGGTAACTCGCGTTCGCACAATACGCCGGGTTCCATCGGTCAAGCTCAAGATCCGGGTCGCGTTTTCCCGGGTAAGCGCATGGCTGGTCAATACGGCAACGTGAAGAGCACTGTTCAGTGCCTCGAGATCGTTCGTGTCGATGCCGAGCGTCAGCTGATCCTGGTCAAGGGCGCAGTCCCGGGTGCCAAGAACGGCGACGTCGTCGTGCGTCCTAGCGTGAAAGCGGGTGCGTGATGGAATTGAATGTAATCAATACCCAAGGCAAGGCTGTTGGCAGCCTGCAAGTGTCCGACGCTCTGTTCGGCCGCGAATACAACGAAGCTCTGGTGCACCAGGTTGTGACCGCGTTCCTGGCGAACGCGCGCAGCGGCAACCGCGCCCAGCTGACTCGTGCTGAAGTGAAGCACTCGACCAAGAAGCCGTTCCGTCAGAAGGGCACTGGTAACGCTCGTGCCGGTATGACCTCTACCCCGAACCGTCGTGGTGGTGGCCGTGCCTTCCCGAACAAGCCGGACGAGAACTTCACTCAGAAGGTCAACCGCAAGATGTACCGTGCGGGCATCGCGACCATCCTGTCGCAGCTGGTGCGTGACGAACGCCTGATCGTGGTTGACGACCTGTCGGTTGCCAGCCCGAAGACCAAGGAATTCGTCGGCGCCGTTCAGCCGATGGGTCTGGAGCAGGCTCTGTTCATCACCAATGAACTGAGCGAAAACCTCTATCTCTCTTCGCGTAACCTGCCGAACATGCTGGTTATCGAAGCGGTTCAAGCTGACCCGTACAGCCTGCTGCGCTTCAAGAAGACCGTGATCACCCGCGACGCCGTGAAGCAACTGGAGGAGCAGTGGGCATGAACCAAGAACGTCTGTTGCAAGTAATCCTTGCGCCCATCGTTTCCGAGAAGAGCACCATGATCGCTGAGAAAAATCAGCAAGTGGCGTTCCGTGTTGCTACCAACGCAACCAAGCCGGAAATCAAGGCCGCCGTGGAAATGCTGTTCAACGTAAAAGTTGACGGCGTGTCCACTGTGAACGTCAAGGGCAAGGTTAAGCGTTTCGGCCGCAGCACGGGTCGTCGCAGTGACTGGAAAAAGGCCTATGTTAGCCTGGTCGAGGGTCAAGAGCTTGACCTGACCGCTAGCCCGGCCGCGGCGGAGTAAGGAGATAGAGCATGCCTATCGTTAAGGTAAAACCGACTTCCGCGGGCCGCCGTGCCGTTGTCAAGGTGGTACACCCTGACCTGCACAAAGGTGCTCCGCACGCTGCCCTGGTTGAGAAGAAAAACTCGACCGGCGGCCGTAACAACAATGGCCACATCACCACGCGTCATCGTGGTGGCGGCCATAAGAAGCACTACCGTCTGATCGACTTCCGTCGCAACAAGGATGGCATCCCGGCGAAAGTGGAACGCATCGAATACGATCCGAACCGCACCGCCCACATCGCCCTGTTGTGCTACGCCGATGGCGAACGTCGCTACATCGTCGCTCCGCGCGGCGTGAAGGTTGGCGCCGTGCTGCTGTCCGGCTCCGAGGCTCCGATCAAGGCCGGTAACGCTCTGCCGATCCGCAACATCCCGGTGGGTACCACTATCCACTGCGTGGAAATGCAACCCGGCAAGGGCGCTCAGATGGTTCGTTCCGCTGGCGCTTCTGCAATGCTGCTGGCTCGCGAAGGCGTGTACGCTCAACTGCGTCTGCGCTCTGGCGAGATCCGCCTGGTGCACGTCGATTGCCGTGCGACCGTTGGTGAAGTGGGTAACGAAGAGCACTCCCTGCGCAAGCTGGGCAAGGCTGGCGCTTCCCGTTGGCGCGGTGTTCGCCCGACCGTTCGCGGTACGGCGATGAACCCGATCGACCACCCGCACGGTGGTGGTGAGGGCCGCACTGGCGAAGGCCGCGTACCGGTTAGCCCGTGGGGCACTCCGGCTAAGGGCTTCCGTACCCGTCGCAACAAGCGTACCGACAACATGATCGTACGCCGTCGCTATTCCACCAAAGGGTAATTGACAATGGCACGTTCGCAGAAAAAAGGCCCGTTCGTCGATCTGCATCTCCTGAAGAAGGTAGATGCGGTACGGGCAACCAGCGACAAGCGTCCGATCAAGACCTGGTCGCGTCGTTCGACCATCCTGCCGGACTTTATTGGTCTGACCATCGCTGTGCACAACGGTCGCACTCACGTTCCGGTTTATGTTTCTGAAAACATGGTCGGCCACAAACTGGGTGAATTCTCTCTGACTCGTACCTTCAAAGGCCATGCTGCCGACAAGAAGGCGAAGAAGAAGTAAGGTGAAGCGATGAGAGTATCTGCAAATCTGAAAAGTGTTCGCCTTTCGGCTCAAAAGTGCCGTCTGGTGGCCGATCTGGTCCGCGGTCAGTCCGTGGCCCAGGCGCTGAATATCCTGGCCTTCTCCCCGAAGAAGGGCGCGGTAATCATCAAGAAAGTGCTGGAATCTGCAATCGCTAACGCCGAGCACAACGAAGGCGCTGACATCGACACCCTGCGTGTCACCAGCATCTTCGTTGACAAGGGCGCTAGTCTGAAGCGTTTCACTGCCCGTGCTAAGGGTCGTGGCAATCGCATCGAAAAGCAGACCTGCCACATTTCCTTGACCGTTGGCAATTAAGGGGTAAGAAATGGGTCAGAAGATTCATCCGACGGGATTCCGTCTTGCCGTTAACAAAAACTGGTCTTCCAAGTGGTTCGCGTCTTCGCAGAACTTCCCGGAAATGCTGAAGCAGGATATCGAAGTTCGCGAATTCCTGAAGAAGCGTCTGGGTCATGCTTCGGTTGGCCGCGTAACCATCGAGCGTCCGGCCAAGTCCGCCCGCATCACCATTCACAGCGCCCGTCCGGGCGTCGTGATCGGCAAGAAGGGCGAAGACATTGAAGTTCTGAAGCAAGAACTGCAAAAGCGCCTGGGCGTTCCGGTCCACGTGAACATCGAAGAAGTTCGCAAGCCGGAACTGGACGCGCAAATCATCGCCGACGGCATCGCTTCCCAACTGGAGAAGCGCGTGATGTTCCGTCGCGCCATGAAGCGCGCCATGCAGAACGCCATGCGTCTGGGTGCCGAAGGCATCAAGATCATGTCGTCCGGCCGTCTGAACGGCATCGACATCGCTCGTAGCGAATGGTACCGCGAAGGCCGCGTGCCGCTGCATACCCTGCGCGCAGATGTGGACTACGCCACCTCTGAAGCCAAGACCACCTACGGCATCATCGGCATCAAGGTATGGGTGTACAAAGGCGAGCTGAAGCCGGGCCAAGTTGTGGCCGCGCCGGCAGCTCCCGAGAAGAAAATGAGAAAGGGTGCCCGCAATGCTGCAGCCAACTAGACTCAAGTACCGTAAACAGCACAAAGGCCGTAACACCGGTATCGCCACTCGTGGCAACAAGGTGAGCTTTGGTGATTTCGGTCTGAAGGCTATTGGTCGTGGTCGTCTGACCGCGCGTCAGATCGAAGCTGCGCGTCGTGCGATGACCCGTCACATCAAGCGTGGCGGCCGCATCTGGATCCGCATCTTCCCGGACAAGCCGATCACCTCCAAGCCTGCCGAAGTCCGTATGGGCGGGGGTAAGGGCTCTCCGGAGTACTACGTGGCTGAAATTCAGCCTGGCAAGATGCTGTACGAAATGGATGGCGTATCCGAGGAACTCGCTCGCGAAGCTTTCCGTCTGGCCGCCGCCAAGCTGCCGATCGCCACTGTGTTCGTAACCAAACAGGTAGGTCAGTAATGAAAGCGTCCGAACTGAAAGCCAAAACTGTTGACGAGCTGAAGGTGGAACTGCTGAGCCTGCTGAAGGCCCAGTTTGCGCTGCGCATGCAGCACGCTACTCAGCAACTCGCCAAGACCTCTGAACTGAAGAAAGTGCGTCGCGACATTGCTCGTGTACGTACCGTTCTGAAAGAAAAGGCAGTTTAAGATGAGCGAAACCAAAGTAGTACGTACGCTGACCGGCGTTGTGGTCAGCGACAAGATGGATAAGACTGTGACCGTTCTGGTCGAGCGCAAAGTAAAGCACCCGATCTACGGCAAGATTATCCGTCGCTCCAAGAAGTTCCACGCGCACGACGAAAACAACGAGTTCAAGGCAGGCGATCTGGTGATCATCAGCGAGTCCCGCCCGCTCTCGAAGACCAAGTCGTGGGTGGTAACTGGCCTGGTTGAGAAATCTCGTCAGGTATAAAGCTTGCAGAGGGCTGCGTCCCTCTGTATAATGGCCATCTCCTACGCGCTAACTGCGTAGGAGTTCCGCCCTTACGGGGTCCAAAACTGGCCGTTTGACACGCCACAGAATGTTCTGTGGCGTTTCCGCTGTTCGAGTCTGGCGACACATGCCCAGGCTAACGGCAGTGGAAAGTGACGGATAAAGTTGGATTAGAAAGGTAATCTCAAATGATCCAAATGCAGACCATGCTTGAGGTCGCTGACAACACTGGTGCACGTCATGTTCAGTGCATCAAAGTGCTGGGTGGCTCCAAGCGTCGCTATGCTAGCGTAGGTGACATCATCAAGGTGAGCATCAAGGATGCCGCTCCGCGTGGTCGCGTCAAAAAAGGCGACGTATACAACGCGGTCGTGGTACGCACTGCCAAAGGCGTGCGTCGTCCCGACGGCTCTTTGATCAAGTTTGACAGCAACGCTGCTGTTCTGCTCAACAACAAGCTTGAGCCGATCGGCACACGCATCTTCGGACCCGTTACGCGCGAACTGCGTACCGAGCGTTTCATGAAGATCGTATCGCTGGCTCCTGAAGTGCTGTAAGGAGAGGTCGCATGCGCAAGATTCGCAAGGGTGATGAAGTCGTAGTAATCACCGGCAAAGACAAGGGTAAGCGCGGCACTGTCCTGCGTGTTCTGGAAACCAAGCTGGTTGTGGAAGGCGTGAATGTCGCCAAGAAACACCAGAAGCCGAACCCGGTACGTGGCGTAGCTGGCGGTATCGTCGAGAAGACCATGCCCATCGACGCTTCTAACGTCGCGATTTTCAATCCGGCAAGCCAAAAGGCTGACCGCGTAGGCTTCAAGGTTCTTGAAGACGGCCGTAAGGTGCGCGTGTTCAAGTCCAGCGGCGAAGTTATCGGCGCCTAAGGAGCAAACATGGCACGTCTCTACGATTTCTACAAAGACAGCGTAGTGCCGGAACTGATGAAACAGTTCGGCTACAAGTCGATCATGCAAGTTCCGCGTATCGAGAAGATCACCGTGAACATGGGCGTGGGTGAAGCCGTTGCCGATAAGAAGGTAATGGAATTCGCCGTGGGCGACATGGAAAAGATCGCCGGCCAGAAGCCGGTCGTCACCACCGCTCGCAAGTCCATCGCAGGCTTCAAGATTCGCGACGACTATCCGGTTGGTTGCAAGGTAACTCTGCGTCGCGAACGCATGTATGAGTTCCTGGACCGCCTGGTCACCATCGCGCTGCCGCGAGTTCGCGACTTCCGTGGTGTTTCCGCCAAGTCTTTCGACGGCCGCGGCAACTACAACATGGGCGTCAAAGAACAGATCATCTTCCCGGAAATCGAGTACGACAAGATCGATGCTCTGCGTGGTATGAACATCACTATCACTACCTCGGCGAAGACTGACGAAGAGGCCCGCGCTCTGCTGGCCGCGTTCAAGTTCCCGTTCAAGGGTTAAGCACATGGCACGACTTGCACTGATTAACCGTGAAGAGAAGCGCGTCAAGCTGGCTGAGAAGTTCTCCGCCAAGCGTGAAGCCCTGATCGCCACCATCAACAACCAGAACCTCTCGGAAGAAGAGCGTTTCGCCGCCCGCCTGCAACTGCAGCAACTGCCGCGCAACGCTTCTCCGGTTCGCCAGCGTCGCCGCTGCGCCGTGACCGGTCGTCCGCGTGGTGTGTTCCGTAAATTCGGTTTGGGTCGCAACAAGCTGCGTGAGATCGCCATGAAGGGTGAGATTCCGGGTGTTGTGAAGGCCAGCTGGTAATAGGAGACACATAAATGAGCATGCACGATCCTATTTCCGATATGTTGACCCGCATCCGCAACGGCCAACAAGCTTCCAAAACCAAGGTTTCCATGCCTTGCTCGAAGCTGAAGGTTGCGTTGGCGCAGGTGCTGAAAGAAGAAGGCTACATCGAAGACTTCGCCGTCGCCGGCGAAGAGAAGAAGCCTGTTCTCGATATCCAGCTCAAGTACTACGCTGGCCGTCCGGTGATCGAGCGCATCGAGCGCGTATCCCGTCCTGGCCTGCGCGTGTACAAGGGCTCCACCGAAATCCCGAAGGTCATGAACGGCCTGGGCGTGGCGATCCTGTCCACCTCCAGTGGCGTGATGACCGATCGCAAGGCGCGCGCTGCCGGTATCGGCGGCGAACTGCTCTGCGTCGTGGCGTAAGGGGGTCAAATGTCTCGCGTAGCTAAGAATCCGGTAGCCATTCCGGCCGGCGTCGAAGTCAAGTTCGGCGCTGCAGATGTGACTGTCAAGGGCGCCCTGGGCTCCCTGAGCACCGCTCTGTGCAACGACGTGGAAGTCAAGCTGGACAACAACCAGCTGACTTTCGCCGCCAAGAACGACAGCAAGTTCGCACGTGCCATGTCCGGCACCCTGCGCGCCCTGTTGAACAACATGGTGAACGGCGTATCCAAGGGCTTCGAGAAGAAGCTGCAGCTGGTCGGCGTGGGCTACCGTGCCCAAGCCCAAGGCGATACCCTGAACCTGTCTCTGGGTTTCTCGCACCCGGTGGCTCACAAGATGCCCGCTGGCGTCAAAGTTGAGACTCCGACTCAGACCGAGATTCTGGTCAAGGGCGCTGACAAGCAGCTCGTGGGCCAGGTCGCAGCCGAGATTCGCGCTTACCGTTCGCCGGAGCCTTACAAGGGCAAGGGCGTGCGTTATGCCGACGAGGTTGTGGTTCTGAAAGAAACCAAGAAGAAGTAACTGAGGCACTGACATGGACAAGAAACAGACTCGACTCCGCCGCGCACGTAAAACCCGTGCACGGATCGCGGAGCTCAAGATGGTGCGTCTCTCTGTACACCGCACCAATAGCCACATTTACGCCCAGATCATTGACGAGACCGGCAACAAGGTACTGGCCAGCGCTTCCTCGCTGGAAGCCGATGTTCGCTCCGCAATGGCCAATGGTGGCAACGTGGCAGCTGCAGCCGTGATCGGCCAGCGCATTGCCGAAAAGGCAAAAGCCGCTGGCATCGAGCAAGTTGCTTTCGATCGTTCCGGTTTCAAATACCACGGTCGCATGAAGGCACTGGCTGACGCCGCTCGCGAACACGGCCTCGTATTCTAATTCGGAGTAAAGAATGGCTAAGCACGAAATGGAAGATCGCGGCGACGGTCTGGTCGAGAAAATGATCAGCGTCAACCGCGTCACCAAAGTGGTTAAGGGCGGCCGTATCATGGCTTTCTCCGCTCTGACCGTGGTTGGTGATGGCGACGGCGGTATCGGCATGGGTAAGGGCCGTTCCAAGGAAGTTCCGGTTGCCGTACAAAAGGCGATGGAACAAGCCCGCCACAACATGGTGAAGATCAAGCTGTACAACGGTACCGTGAAGCACACCGTTGAAGGCCGTCATGGCGCGACTCGCGTCCTGATCCAGCCGGCAAAGGATGGTACTGGCGTCAAGGCCGGCGGTCCGATGCGCGCGATCTTCGACGCAATGGGTATTCACAATGTTTCGGCCAAGATCCACGGCTCCACGAACCCGTACAACGTGGTTCGCGCGACTCTGGACGGCCTGAGCAAGATCAATACCCCGGCTCAAATCGCCGCCAAGCGTGGCCTGAGCATCGAGGACATCCTGGGGGTGGGTCATGAGTAACGCCAAGACTGTCAAGGTCACTCTGGTAAAGAGCCTGATCGGTCGCCTGGAGTCTCACAAGGCTTGCGCCCGCGGTCTCGGTCTGAAGAAGATTCGTCAGACTGTTGAAGTGCTCGATACCCCTGAAAACCGTGGCATGATCAACAAGATCAGCTACCTGCTCAAATTCGAGGGCTAAGAGATGCTGCTGAACACCGTACAACCGGGCGTCGGCGCCAAGCATGCCAAGCGCCGTGTAGGCCGTGGCATCGGTTCCGGCCTGGGCAAGACTTGCGGCCGCGGCCACAAGGGTCAGAAGAGCCGTGCCGGTGGCTTCCACAAGTTAGGCTTCGAAGGCGGTCAAATGCCGCTGCAACGTCGTCTGCCGAAGCGCGGCTTCAAGTCTCTGACGGCTCGCTTCGTATGCGAAGTTCGCCTGTCCGAACTGAACCTGCTGCCGGTCGATGAAATCGATCTGCTGGCTCTCAAGCAAGCCGGTCTGGTGGCTGCTCAGGCACTCGTTGCCAAAGTAGTCCTGTCCGGCAAGGTTGAGCGCGCGGTCAAACTGCGTGGTATCAGCGTTACCGCTGGCGCCCGCGCTGCCATCGAGGCTGCCGGCGGCAGCATTGAATAAGGCATAAATTTGTGGCGAATACTTCTCTAGTGGCCAATGCCAATAAGTTTGGTGATCTGAAGCGTCGTATCTGGTTCCTGATTGGCGCGCTGATCGTTTATCGTATCGGCGCCCATATTCCGGTCCCGGGTATCAACCCTGCCGAACTAGCGAAGTTGTTCCACACATCGCAGACGGGCCTGCTCGACATGTTCAACATGTTCTCGGGCGGCGCCCTCTCGAGGTTTACGGTATTTGCCCTGGGCATCATGCCGTACATCTCGGCTTCCATCATTCTGCAGCTCGCGGCCGAGGTTCTGCCCAGCCTGAAGCAGCTGAAGAAGGAAGGCGATGCGGGACGTCGCAAGATAACCCAGTACACGCGTTATGCCACCGTGGCGCTCGCAACTTTCCAAAGTTTCGGCATCGCGGTGATGTTGTACAAGCAGCCTAATCTGGTGATGACTGCTCAGTGGGAGTTTTACCTGACAACCGTGGTGTCTCTGGTCACTGGAACCATGTTCCTGATGTGGTTGGGCGAACAGATCACCGAGCGCGGTATCGGCAACGGTATCTCGCTGATCATCTGCGCGGGTATCGCCGCAGGTGTTCCGGCTGCGATCGGTAAGACCCTGACTCTGACCAGCCAGGGCTCTTTGCCCATCCTGTTTGCCGTGCTGCTGTTTGTCGGAGTGATCCTGGTCACCTTCCTTGTTGTCTACGCTGAGCGTGGCCAACGCAAGGTGCTGGTGAACTACGCCAAGCGTCAAGTGGGCAATCGCGTCATGCAAGGCCAGAGCACGCATCTGCCGCTCAAACTGAACATGGCGGGGGTGATTCCCCCGATCTTCGCCTCGAGCATCATCCTGTTCCCGGCCACCGTTCTCGGTTGGTTCGGCCAGGGCGAGCACATGGCTTGGCTGAAGGGCGTGGCTGACAAGCTGCATCCGGGTCAGCCGATCTATGTGCTGCTGTACGCGGCGGCGATCATCTTCTTCTGCTATTTCTACACGGCGTTGGTTTTCAACCCGAAGGAAACGGCTGACAACCTGAAGAAGAGCGGGGCTTTCATTCCGGGCATCCGTCCAGGTGAGCAAACTTCTCGTTATATCGAGAAGATCATCCTGCGGCTGACGCTGATCGGTGCGATCTACATCACGCTGGTCTGCTTGTTGCCGGAATTCCTGATCCTGAAGTGGAACGTGCCGTTCTATTTCGGCGGTACATCGCTGCTGATCATCGTGGTGGTGACGATGGACTTCATGGCGCAGGTGCAGTCCTACGTGTTGTCGCATCAGTATGAGAGCTTGCTGAAGAAGGCCAACTTCAAAGGCAACGCCCTTACCCGCTGACACACGAGTTGACACTGGGTTATATGGCTAAGGAAGACACTATCCAGATGCAGGGCGAGATCTTGGAAAATTTGCCCAGCGCAACTTTCAAGATCAAGCTTGAAAATGGACACGTGGTACTCGGGCATATCTCTGGGAAGATGCGGATGCACTACATCCGCATCCTGCCGGGCGACAAGGTGACTGTGGAGTTGACTCCATACGATCTGTCTAGAGCCCGTATTGTGTTCCGTGCGAAGTAACGCATTCGCTCTTTTTTGGATTTGAAAGGATCTGAACATGCGAGTACAGCCTTCTGTAAAGAAGATTTGCCGTAATTGCAAAATCATTCGTCGCAATCGCGTAGTTCGCGTGATCTGCACGGACCCGCGTCACAAGCAAAAACAAGGCTAACATTTGTTAGACCTCGATTTGCGTGATACAATCGCAAACTTTTCAAGGTCTTAAGGCTTAAGGAAAGAGTATGGCCCGTATTGCAGGGGTAAACATCCCCAATCATGCGCATGCCGTTATCGGCCTGCAGGCAATTTTCGGCGTCGGTCAGACTCGCGCTCAGCAAATTTGTGCTGCAGCTGGCGTGAATCCTTCCACCAAGGTGAAGGATCTGACTGAAGCTGAGATGGAGACTCTGCGTGATCAAGTCGCCAAGTTCACCGTTGAAGGTGATCTGCGTCGTGAAATCACAATGAGCATCAAGCGTCTGATGGACATGGGCTGCTATCGCGGCTTCCGCCATCGTCGCGGCTTGCCGTGCCGCGGTCAACGCACTCGCACCAATGCTCGCACCCGCAAGGGTCCGCGCAAGGCGATTGCCGGCAAGAAGTAAACTAAGGAACACAGAGAATGGCTAAAGCAAACACAGCTGTCCGTGTACGTAAAAAAGTGCGCAAGTCTGTTAGCGAAGGCATCGTGCACGTGCACGCTTCGTTTAACAACACCATCATCACTATCACCGACCGTCAAGGCAATGCACTGTCTTGGGCTACCTCTGGCGGCGCTGGTTTTAAGGGCTCGCGCAAGAGTACACCCTTTGCTGCTCAGGTAGCTGCAGAGCACGCTGGTAAAGTTGCCCAAGAATATGGTGTGAAGAACCTCGAAGTTCGTATCAAAGGCCCGGGCCCGGGTCGTGAATCCGCTGTTCGCGCACTCAACTCGCTGGGTTTCAAGATCACCAGCATCTCCGACGTGACGCCGGTACCGCACAACGGTTGCCGTCCGCCCAAAAAACGTCGTATCTAATTCGGAGAGTGTGAGAACATGGCACGTTATATTGGCCCGAAGTGCAAGCTCGCTCGTCGTGAAGGCACCGACCTTTTCCTGAAGAGCGCGCGTCGTGCACTGGATTCCAAATGCAAACTGGATGCTGCCCCCGGCCAGCACGGCGCCCGTCGCGGCCGTCTGTCGGACTACGGCGTCCAGCTGCGTGAAAAGCAGAAAATCCGCCGCATCTACGGCGTACTAGAGCGTCAGTTCCGCAATTACTTTGCGGAAGCTGTTCGCCGCAAGGGCTCCACGGGTGAAAACCTGCTGAAGCTGCTTGAGTCCCGCCTGGACAACGTTGTATATCGCATGGGCTTTGGCTCCACTCGCGCCGAAGCGCGCCAGCTGGTCAGCCACAAGGCTATCGTTGTGAACGGCCAGGTTGTGAACATTCCGTCCTACCAGGTTAAAGCCGGTGACGTAGTGACCGTCCGTGAGAAGGCCAAGAAGCAGGCCCGTATCGTCGAAGGCCTGGCTCTGGCCGAGCAAGGCGGCTTCCCGTCTTGGGTGTCTGTTGACTCCAAGAAAATGGAAGGCGTTTTCAAATCCACTCCGGAACGTTCCGAACTGTCTAGCGATATCAACGAACAACTCGTTGTGGAATTCTACTCCAAGTAATCGCTAGCTCTTAGGGAATGACTATGCAAAACAGCGCTTCGGAATTTCTGAAACCTCGTCTGATCGACGTACAGCCGGTTTCCGCCACTCACGCTCGCGTGTCGATGGAGCCGTTCGAGCGCGGCTATGCCCATACTCTGGGCAATTCGCTGCGTCGTATCCTGCTGTCGTCGATGCCGGGCTATGCTCCGACCGAAGTGACTATCGCTGGCGTTTTGCATGAGTATTCCGCACTTGACGGCGTGCGGGAGGATGTCGTTGACATCCTCCTCAACCTCAAGGGCGTAGTGCTTAAGCTGCATGGTCGCGACAGTGTCGTGCTGACCTTGAAAAAGGAAGGCGAGGGCGCTGTCTTGGCTAGCGATATCGAGCTGCCGCATGATGTGGAAGTGATCAATCCGGAACACGTGATTTGTCACATCTCCTCCGGCGGCAAGATCGACATGGAGGTCAAGGTGGAGAAGGGCCGCGGCTATCAGCCGGTGTCCGTTCGCACCAGCCATGACGACAACCGTTCCATCGGTACCATTCAACTGGACGCTTCCTTCTCGCCGGTTCGCCGCGTGAGCTTCGCTGTGGAAAGCGCCCGTGTGGAACAGCGTACCGACCTCGACCGCCTGGTTCTCGACATCGAGACCAACGGCGTCATCGAGCCGGAGCAGGCTGTGCGCAACGCAGCCCGCATCCTGATGGACCAGCTGTCGATCTTTGCCGACCTCCAGGGCACAGCGGTTGAAGAAGTCGTTGAAAAGGCGCCGCCGATCGATCCGATCCTGCTGCGTCCGGTAGACGATCTTGAACTGACGGTCCGTTCGGCCAACTGCCTGAAAGCAGAGAACATTTATTACATCGGCGATCTGATCCAGCGCACCGAAACCGAGCTTCTGAAGACTCCGAACCTCGGCCGCAAGTCGCTGAACGAGATCAAGGAAGTTCTCGCTTCCAAGGGCCTGACTCTCGGCATGAAGCTCGAGAACTGGCCTCCGGCTGGTCTGGAAAAGCCGTAAGTTTGAGACTAAAGGACATTAACAATGCGTCATCGTTACAGTAATCGTAAACTGAACCGCACGACCAGCCATCGTCTGGCGATGCTGCGTAACATGGCCAACTCGCTGCTGAAGCACGAAGTTATCGTGACCACGCTGCCGAAGGCCAAGGAACTGCGTCGTGTGGCCGAGCCGCTCATTACGCTCGGCAAAAAGCCGTCTCTCGCCAACCGTCGTCTGGCGTTCGACCGCACCCGTGACCGCGAAATCGTGGTTAAACTCTTCGACGTGCTCGGCTCGCGCTACGCTACCCGCAATGGCGGTTACGTGCGCATCCTGAAGTACGGTTTCCGCAAGGGCGACAACGCCCCGATGGCTCTGGTAGAGCTGGTGGACCGTCCGGAAGACGCCGTTGCCGTAGAAGACAACTCCGCCGATTAATCGACGAAGTTGAAAGAAAAAGCCAGCTCCTTGGAGCTGGCTTTTTTCATGTCTGGAAAGCCGGGTTTGCCTAGCGGGCCCGGCTTTGTCGCGTCTAGAAGATGGATAGTCCGGTGCGGGTGGTGAAGCGGTCCAGCGCTTCCAGGCCCAGCACCGAGTTGCCGCGGGCATCCAGCTGAGGACTCCATACCGCGATGCTCATCTTGCCCGGAATCACCGCCAGCAGGCCGCCCCCGACGCCGCTTTTCACCGGCAGGCCGACGCGATAGGCGAACTCGCCGGCGGCGTCGTAAGTGCCGCAAGTCAACATGACGGCGTTCACCTGTTTGGCCTGGCTGCGAGTCAGGTATTGTCGTCCGGTCTGGGGAGAGGCGCCGTGGTTGGCCAGGAACAGGCCGGCGCGGGCCAGCTCGCGGCAGCTCATCGCGATGCTGCAGTTGTGGAAGTAATGATCCAGCACCGTCTCTACCGGATGGTCGAGGTTGCCGTAGCTTTTCATGAAGTGGGCCAGCGCCGCGTTGCGGTCGCCGTGCTCGCGTTCCGAAGCGGCGATCGCCTCGTCGGCGGCGAGGCCGGGGTTGCCGGCCTCATTCCTCAGCCAGGCCAGCAGCTGCAAGTGCGAGTCGCCGAAATGGCTGATCGCTCGATCGGTGACCGCCAGCGCGCCGGCGTTGATGAAGGGATTGCGCGGAATGCCATGCTCGTATTCCAGCTGCACCAGCGAGTTGAACGGATTGCCGGACGGTTCCTTGCCGACGTGGCGCCACAGCGCCTCGCCGTCGGCCTGCAGCGTCAGGGCCAGCATGAAGGCTTTGCTGATGCTTTGGATGGAGAAGGGGACGTCGGCTTCGCCGCAGCCATATTCCTGTCCATCCAGCGTGTGGATGGCGAAACCGAACTGATGCGGAGGCACCGAGGCCAGCGCCGGGATGTAGTCGGCGACCTGGCCCCGGTCGTAAAACGGCAGCACTTGCTGCCGGATATCTTCAATGAGCGCTTGCAGATTCATTGACAGATTGTAAGCACTTGCCGGCAGCCCAGTCTAGAAGCTGTAGCGCTGCTCCAGAACCTCGACCGGCGCGTCAAGCTCAAGCACGCCTTCGTTGCGGGCGCGCAGGTTCATGCCGAAGCAGACGCCTTCATCCAGGCGGCGGGTGCGGACCAGGGTCTGCAGCGGCTCGCCGTCGGCGCGTTTTTCGCCCAAGTCCGGATCCACGGTGGTCAGCACGCAGCGCACACAGGGCTTCATCACGTCGAATTCAAGCTCGCCGATGCGGATCACCTGCCAATCGTCCTCTTCCCACGGATACGCGCCGCTTACGACGAGATTGGGGCGGAAGTGGCGCAGCGTGACGGGCTCGGGGAGCTGGCGGTTCAAATCGTCGAGCGAGGCCTGGTTGACCAGCAGGAAAGGGTAGCCGTCGGCGAAGCTCATCTTCTCGGTCCCGCCCTTGAATGGTCGGTTGGATTGCGCGCCCAGCCACAGCAGCCGGCATTCGCAGCCGAGAATGTCGGCGAACCAGGCGTCGACGCGTTCGTCGCCGTGCCAGGCCTGGAAGCCGTCCTTCCACACCTGGGCCGGGTGAGGCCGGGTGTAGACGGTGGCCATCGCGAAGATCGGCGGTTGGCCGGCGCGATGCAGCAGCACGCCGCCCGGCAACAGCTCGGCGCGGACGGTGACCAGTTGGGGATGCGTGCGCGCGGTGATCTGTTGGCCGTCCGGGCTGACCAGCAGCCATTCGCGGTCGTGAAGCAAGCCCAGCTTGCCCGCGTAGGCGCGGTCGAAGGCGATGCCGCGGCAGGACTTCACCGGATGGACGAACATGGCGCTCAGGTGCATGGGGGTCTCCATTGTCGTATAGACGGCATGCTAGCACGGAGGCGGCGGGGGGACGGGTGCGGCGTGCCGATTTTCAAGCATGGCGCCTGGATGGGCGCGGCAAGTTGTAACGTGGGCATTGCATATCTGCGACCGGGCATTTACATTGAGATGCCCACCGCTTATTGTCGGACTGTCGTGCGATGGCCGGCGCTGCCGATGGAGTGGATGTTTCATGCCATCTGGAAAAATGGAGGGCAAAATTTGCGAGAAGGGAATTGTTCGTTGAGCTTTATGCTTATTCGGACTAAACCTGAGTAGAGGCTTACAAGATAACAGCGCCCGATGCCGCAAGCCCGCGGTCGATGCGGCCTGGCAAGTAATTGGGGATGAGGAGGAAGTGTAATGCGCTCTTTGCGTGTCAAGCTGATTGCAGTGATTGCCCTGCTGCTGGTATTGCTGGGTATGGTGATTACCGTGCTGGTCTACGGCCAGATGCGGAATGAGATCGTCCGTGGCGTCGATAATGAGTTGGGCGGCACCTCCAAGGGCTACTCGGCCCTGGTGAGCAGCTGGTACAAGAGCAAGGTGGGCGTGGTGATCGCGGCCAATCCGCTGGTGGGCACGCCGGATCCGCGGCAGACCCTGGCCAGGATGAGCCAGGCGGGCGGCTTCGACATGACCTATATCGGCACCGCCGATCACGTGATGATACGCTCCGACATGAAGCCGCAACCGCAAGGCTACGATCCGGTTGCACGGCCGTGGTATCAGCAGGCGGCGGCCAGCGGCAACCCCGGCGTCTCCGATCCCTATGTCGATTTCGACACTAAGAAGCTGGTGGTGACCTTCGTGTCGCCGGTCAAGGACGGCAGCACGCTGAAGGCGGTGGTCGGCGGCGACATCTTCATCGACGACCTGGTCAAGACCGTGCTGTCGGTCAAGCTGCGCGGCAACGGCTACGCTTTCCTGGTGGACAAGAGCGGCAAGGTGATCGCCCACCCGGACGCCAGCCTGACGCTGAAGCCGCTGTCCGAGAAAGTGCCGGAGCTGACCGGCGACCGCCTGACCAAGCTGGCGACCGATACCACGATGCAGGAGGTCAGCATCGGGGGCGAGAGCAAGCTGATCGAGGTGCAGCCGGTGGAGGGCACCAACTGGCTGCTGGGCGTGGTGACCGACGAATCGGTGGTCACCGGGCCGCTGAACACCTTGCTGCTGACCGTGATCGGCATCGGCGCGCTGTGCGTGTTGATCCTGATCCCGGTGGCGAGCGTGATGCTGAGCAAGATGCTGGCCGGCCTGGGCCGCCTGCGCAACGCGATGCTGGAAATTTCCCAGGGCGAAGGCGACCTGACCCGCCGCATCCAGGTGACCGGCCAGGATGAGATCGCCGAAACCGCCACCGCGTTCAACCGTTTCATCGGCCAATTGCAGAAGATGTTCATCGCGGTGAAGGAAGAGGCCGAACGGGTGACCGGCGGCGTCGAGAGCGTGACCGACACCGTGGACAAGGTGGCGCACGATTCGCGCCAGATTTCCGATGTGTCCAGCTCCAACGCGGCGACGCTGGAGGAGATCACCGTCAGCATCTCCCACATCGCCGACGCGGCCCGCGAAGCGGACGGCTTGGTCAACCATACCGGCCAGGTGTCCAGCGAGAGCGCGCACGGCATGCAGCAGATCTCGCAGGAGATGAACAGCACCGTCGAGGCGGTGAAGGGGCTGTCCACGATGCTGGGCTCGCTCGATCAGCGTTCGCAGCAGATCAGCGGCATCACCAATGTGATCAAAGACATCGCCGACCAGACCAATCTGTTGGCGCTGAACGCGGCGATCGAAGCGGCGCGCGCCGGCGAAATGGGCCGCGGCTTCGCGGTGGTGGCCGACGAGGTGCGCAAGCTGGCCGAGCGCACCGGCCAGGCCACGGTGGAGATTTCCGGCATGGTCAGCACCATCCGCGAGGAAACCAGCCAGGCGGTCAGCAATATGCAGCGCACCGTCAGCTCGGTCGACGGCGGCGTGGAACTGACGCTGGGCGCGGTGCAGCGCATCGAACAGATCCAGCAGGCGATGCAGGAGGTGATGGCCAAGATGAACGAGATCACCTTGTCCACCAGCGAGCAGCACAAGGCCACCACGATGATCGCCCAGAGCACCGAGCAGATCAACGGCCGCATCGTCGACAGCGACGACGCCTTGCAAACCGTGCGCGACACGCTGTCCGAGCTGTCGCACTCGGCCAGCAGCATGCGGCAGCTGTTCTCCAGCTTCCGCGTCTGATCGACCCGTCCCTCAAGCCCGGCATGTCCGGGCTTTTTCATGCCTGCTAGCCTTGCGCTTGATCGGAATGCGCAAAACGGCGTGGCGGCGGGGGGCATCCGTTTCTAGAATAATTTTGTAATCGAACTATCAAAACAAGCACGAATACGTGCGGGGTTGGGGAAGGAGCGGGAAATGGCAAACGCAGGCATGAGCTTGAAGGCCCGGCTGGTCGGCTTGATGGCGCTGGTGGTGGCGGTGGTGTGCGGCCTGGGCGTGGTGTCGGTGTACAACCAGCGCCAGGTGATGCTGCAGGACAGGCAGGACAAGGTGCGCAATCTGGTGCAGAGCGCGGTGGGCCTAGTATCCAGCTACGAGAAGCTGGTGGAGAGCGGCAAGATCGGCGAGGCCGACGCCAAGCGCATGCTGTCCAAAGCGCTGAGTTCGATGCATTACGAGAAGGCGGATTATTTCTTCGCCTATGACTCGGACTGGAATTATGTCGCCCACGGCGCCAAACCGGAGCTGATCGGCAAGAACCTCGCCGGAGTGAAGGATCCGAACGGCATCGAATTGAAGACGCTGTTCCAGAACGCGATTTCATCGCCCGGCGGCGGCGGTTATGGCGAGTACGTGTGGAGCAAGCCCGGCTTCGATCAGCCGCAGCCCAAAATTTCCTATGTCACCACCACGCCGAAGTGGCATTGGATCGTCGGCACGGGCATCTATCTGGACGATGTTTCAGCCGCCTTCCATCGGGAGCTGTTGTGGCTGGGCGGCGTGCTGGCTGCGGCGCTGCTGGTGCTGCTGGGCATGGGCGGCATGATATTGCGCAATGTGTTGAGCCAGCTGGGCGCGGATCCGCAGGAGACGGTGGCGGTGGTCAAGCGCATCGCCGCCGGCCATCTGGACGAGGACGTGGCGGTGAGGGAGGGCGATCAGGAGAGCCTGATGTCGGCGGTGGGCGCGATGCAGCGCGAGCTGGAGCGGCTGGTGCGCGACATCATCGACGGCGCCAACCAGCTGTCCCAGGTCAGCAGCAAGGTGACCGGCGAGGCCGAGGCGGTGGGGCGCGGCTCCGAGCAGCAGAGCGCGGCGGCCACGGCGATGGCGGCGTCGATCGAGCAGCTCACCGTCAGCGTCAATCACATTTCCGACCGCTCGCAGGATGCGCGCAATCTGGCCAACGAGTCCGGCACGCTGTCCAAGAGCGGCGGGGCGGTGATCGCCGAGGCGGTCAGCGAAATGCGGCGCATCAACGACGCGGTCGACCAGACCTCGGGCATCATCACCAGCCTGGCGGACAAGACCCAGACCATTTCCAGCATCATGCAGGTGATCAAGGATATCGCCGACCAGACCAATCTGCTGGCCTTGAACGCGGCGATCGAGGCGGCTCGGGCCGGGGAGATGGGGCGCGGCTTCGCGGTGGTGGCCGACGAGGTGCGCAAGCTGTCCGAGCGCACGGCGCAGGCGACGCAGGAAATCGCCTCTATGATCCAGGATGTGCAGCAGGGGGCCGAGCATTCCCGCCACAGCATGGAGGAGGCGGTGTCGCGGGTGAAGGCGGGGCTGGGGCTGGCCGAGCAGGCGGGTTCCGAGATCGCCCGCATCCAGGACAGCGCCAGCGGCGTGGTGGCCGTGATCGGCGACATTTCCCACGCGCTGCAGGAGCAGAGCGCGGCCAGCCAGACCATCGCCCAGCACGTGGAGCAGATCGCCCACAGCGCCACCAGCAACGCGTCGGCATCGCAATCGGCGTCGCAGGCCATCCACAATATGCACCAATTGGCGGCCAATTTGCGGCAACTGGTGTCGCGCTTCTCGGTCAGGGGCTGAGCGGCGCGGCGGCCGCGCGGGAGTGGATGCGGAAAGCCCGGCTGCGAGCCGGGCTTTTTTGATCAATGCGGCCTAGTGCTGGCCGCGGCGGCGCCAACCCAGCAGCAGGGCCAGCAGCAGCAGCGCGCCGCAGCCGATGATGACCGGCAAGTTGCCGACGCGCATGTAAGGCGTCAGACCCTGGCGGCTTTGGGCGAAGCCGGTCAGCACCTGGGTGGTGAACGGGGCTGCCACCGCCGAAATCTCGCCGTCCGGTCGGATGATGGCGGTCATGCCGTTATTGGTGGCGCGCAGCATGTAGCGGCCGGTTTCCAGCGAACGAGCCTGCGACAGCTGCAGGTGCTGGCTCATCGCCTCGCTCCGGCCGAACCAGGCCAGATTGCTGACGTTGGCCAAGATATCGGCGCGGGAGGCCGGGCCGATCAGCTCCTCGCCGAAACTGTCCTCGTAACAGACGTTGAACGCCACTTTATGTCCGGCCAGCGTCAGCGGGGCCTGATCGGCGCCGCCGCGGCTGAAGCCGGACAGCGGCATGTCCATGTGCTGGTAGATCCAGCCTATCAGGCCCGGCAGCGGCACGAACTCGCCGAAGGGCACCAGATGGTCCTTGGCGTAGTAGGGCATCTTGGGGTCGGACAGCGCCACCACCGAATTCAGATAGCCGCGGCCGTCGTTGGTGCGGCGCGGAATGCCGGTGGCCAGCGCCATGCCGGAACGAGAGGCTTCGCCGCGGATCATCGACAGGTAGCCGGATGGCAGGTCATCGAGGAACAAGGGCAGCGCGGTTTCCGGCAGGATCATCAGGTCGGCGCGAGTCATCGCCACCTGGCGGTAATAGGTGAGCAGCGAGTTTTCCAGGTTCTCCGGCGACCATTTCAATTCCTGCGCGATATTGCCCTGGCCCAGCGCCACCGTGATCGGTTTGCCGACCGGATGGGTCCATTCGATGTCGCGCAGCCACACGCCGCTGCCCCAGACCAGCGCGGCGGCGATCAGGATGCCGATGCGCTGCCGCATGCCGGCGCGCGCGAGCATGGCCAGCGCGCCGGCGGACAGCGCCACCAGGTAGCTGACCAGGTGGATGCCGCCGACCGGCGCGTAGCCCGCCAGCGGGCTTTCGGTGATCTGCGAGTAGCCGGCCGCGCCCCAGGGAAAGCCGGTCATCACCCAGCCGCGCAGCCATTCGCCCAATTCCCAGGCGGCGGGGAAGGCCAGCAGCCAGCGCACGCCAGGCCGCGGATCGATGCGGCAGGCCAGCCAGGAGGCCAGGCCGGGGTACAACGCCAGATAGGCCGGCAGCAGCAGCACCAGCGGCGCGGCGATCCAGGCCGGCAGGCCGGCCACGTCGTGCAGGCTGTCGTAGATCCAGCGGAAATTGCTGACATAGGCGCCGAGGCCCCAGGCGTAGCCTATCCAGAACGCACGGCGCGGCTCGCGCTGCAGCAGCTCGACTAGTGCGGCCAGCGTGATCGGCATCAGCCAGAACAGCCGATAGGGGGCGAAGGCAAACAGGGTGAGGGCGCCGGCCAGCGCGGCGGCCAATAGCAGGATCAGGATTCGCATGGGGCTTGTTGCAGTTGGATACGAGGTTGCAGCCGGCGGCTGCCGGCTGCATTCAGCATAGCCTTATTCGGCCATGTCGATGGAGGCCTGGATGCGCTCCACCAGCAGGGTGTCCAGGCGGCGGCTGTCGGCGCGCAGCACGGTGAAGCGCAGGCCCGCGGCTTCGATCTTTTCGCCGCGCTTGGGCAGGTGGCCGGTCAGCGAGATCACCAGCCCGCCGACGGTGTCGACGTCGTCGTCAGCGTAGTCGGTGCCGAAGTAGTGGTTGAAGTCTTCGATCTCGGTCAGCGCCTTGACGCGGTAACGCTCGTTGCCGCGCACAGGGACGATGTCGTCCTCATCGTCGTCGATGTCGTACTCGTCCTCGATGTCGCCGACGATCTGCTCGATCACGTCCTCGATGGTCACCAGGCCGCAGACGCCGCCGTATTCGTCCACCACTACCGCCATGTGGTTGTGGGTGGCGCGGAAGTCGCGCAGCAGCACATTCAGCGGCTTGGATTCCGGCACGAACACCGCCGGGCGCAGCACGTTCTTCAGATTGAAGGTGGAGGGCGCATGGAAGTAACGCAGCAACTCCTTGGCCAGCAGGATGCCTTGCACGTCATCCTTGCTTTCGCCTATCACCGGGAAGCGCGAGTGGCCGGAATCGATCACGGTCGGCAGGAAGCGGGCGATGGGGTCGTCGATGTTCAGCACGTGCATCTGGCTGCGCGGAATCATCACGTCGCGCACGGTCAGCTCGCTGACCTCCAGCACGCCTTCGATCATGCCGAGGGCCTCGGCGTCGAGCAGGTTGCGCTCGAAGGCGTTGTGCAACAGCTCGATCAACTCCTCGCGGTCTTCCGGCTCGCGCAAGAGCATGGTGGACAGGCGTTCAAGCCAACTGGGTCGCGGTTTACTGGGGTCTTCCATTTCTTAGATGTGCTCCTCGTGGTAGGGATCGGGATATCCTAGCTGTTTAACGATTACGGTTTCAAGCGCTTCCATCGCTTCGGCCTCTTCGTCTTCCTCGTGATCGAAGCCCTGCAGGTGCAGCATGCCGTGCACCAGCAGGTGGGCGTAGTGGGCCATCAGGTCCTTGTTCTGCTCGGCGGCTTCCTGCTCCACCACCGGCGCGCACAGCACCAGATCGCCGAACAGCGGCAGGCCGGCCACCGGCTCGCCTTCGTTCAGCGCGAAGGACAAAACGTTGGTCGCATAATCCTTGGCGCGGTAGTCGTTGTTGAGCTGACGGCCTTCAGCGGCGTCGACGATGACGATGCTGATCTGCGCTTGTTTGACGTCGCGGCGCAGCGCGGCCTGGCAGGCGCGGCGGATCAGCGCCGGCTCCGGCAGGGCGGCGGCGTCGCTGCGCACGTCCAGGGTCAGTTCCAGCCGCTCGGCCAGGCGGGCCAGCAGCGGGTTGCGTTTAGCTTTTTTCATCTTGCTTGCTTTGGTAATGGTCGTAGGCGTCGACGATTTTCTGCACCAGCGGATGGCGCACCACGTCGTTGCTGTTGAAATGATGGAAGTGGATGCCGCGCACATGGCCGAGGATGCGCTCCACCTCGACCAGGCCGCTCTTCTGGTGGCGGGCCAGGTCGATCTGGGTGACGTCGCCGGTGATCACCGCGCGCGAGCCGAAGCCGATCCGGGTCAGGAACATCTTCATCTGCTCCGGCGTGGTGTTCTGCGCCTCGTCCAGGATGATGAAGGCGTGGTTCAGCGTGCGGCCGCGCATATAGGCCAGCGGCGCGATCTCGATCAGGTTCTTCTCGAACAGCCGGGTCACGCGGTCGAAGCCCATCAGGTCGTACAAGGCGTCATATAGCGGCCGCAGATACGGGTCTACCTTCTGCGCCAGGTCGCCGGGCAGGAAGCCCAGCTTCTCGCCGGCCTCCACCGCCGGGCGCACCAGCACGATGCGCTTGACCGCGTCGCGCTCCATCGCGTCCACCGCGCAGGCGACGGCGAGGTAGGTCTTGCCGGTGCCCGCCGGGCCGATGCCGAAGGTGACGTCGTGCTGCTGGATGGCCTTGATGTAGCGGGCCTGATTGGGCGTGCGGCCTTTCAGATCGCCGCGGCGGGTGGCCAGCACAGGCGATTCTTCCTGCTCGGCGCTGGATTGCTGCTGGCGCAGCTCCACCAGGGTCAGTTGCACGTCGTCGACCGAGATGTCCTGTTTCTCCGCCAGCAGGTAGAGCCGGGTCAATGCCTCCACCGCCAGCTTGGCGGCCGGGCCTTGCGCGCGGAAGGCTTCGCCGCGGCGCTGGACGACGACGTCCAGGCCGGTTTCCACCTGTTTCAGGTTCTCGTCCAGGGGGCCGCACAGGCGGGCCAGCCGTTCGTTGTCCACCGGGTTGAAGCTGAGGGATTCGCTAGTGCTCATGCGTGTGCAATTGTTCGCTTAACTGTTGAAAAACGGCGGCGTGGCTGCCGTGCGAAACCTGGCAGGCGGCCATGCCCAGCCGGCTCGCCGGCTCGATGTCGCGTTCCAAGTCGTCGCCCACCATCAGGCAATGTCCGGGCGCGAGGCTTTCCAGCGCCAGCGCGTGGCGGAAGATGCGCGGGTCCGGTTTGGCGGCGCCGGCGTCCTCCACGGTGACGACGTGGCGGAAGTGGTGGGCGATGCCCAGGTGCGCCAGCTTGGCCCGCTGCTGTTCGGCGCCGCCGTTGCTGACGATGATGCGGATCAAATGGCGGGTGGCGTCGAGAAAGCCTGCCGCTCCGGGCGTGAGCCGACGGTGGCGGCGGTAGGCGTCCATATACGGCTGGAACAGACGCGCGGCCTCGTCTTCGGCGATATGCGGCAGGCCGAGAAAGTCGCGCAGCCGTTCGTGGCGCTGTTGTTCTATCGTCAGCTCGCCGGCCTCGAAGCGCCGCCAGTGGCGATCGACGCAGGCGCGCCAGCGGCGGAACAGCTGGGTTTCGGATTCGGCGAAACGGGCGGCATGCGGCCCGATGAAGGCGGAAAACGCCTGATGGGTGGCGTGGCTGTCGTCGAACAGCGTGTCGTCCAGGTCCAGCAGCAGGGCCTTGATGCCGCTCGCGTTCATGCTTCCTTCAGGCTTTCCAGCCCCGCGGCCGTCATGCCGGGCACGAATTCGATGATGTCGTAGCGGGCGACGCCGCCCCTGGCGAACGGGTCCCTGGCAAGGCGGGCTTCCAGCGCCGCGTGCTCGCCGCGCGCCAGGATCACGCCGCCCTCGCGCGGCACCTTGCGGCCGGAGGCCAGGAAGGCGCCGTCGGCGTAGGCTTGTTTCAGCCAGGCGACGTGGGCATCCAGCAGCGCGTCGACATCGGACAGCGGGGCGGTATAGGTCAGCGAGACGACGAACATCTTGAAATCCTCCGTATCGGAACCAGCCGAGCATACGCCGCGCGATGCGCATTGCATAGCAAGCCGGCTCCGCTCCCGGTCAGGCGATCTCGTTGATCACCACCTCGCCGGCCAGCGAGTGCGGGCGGGCTTCGGTAATTCTGACATCCACCGTCTGGCCCAGCAGGCGCGGATGGCCGGCGAAGTTGACCACGCGGTTGTTGGCGGTGCGCGCCGCCAGCATCGAGGCGTCTTTCTTCGAGACGTTTTCCACCAGCACGCGCTGCACGGAGCCGACCATCGCCTTATTGATTTCGAAGCCTTTGGCTTCGATCACCTCGTTCAGCGCTTCCAGACGGCGCACTTTCTCGGCGTGGGGAGTGTCGTCCGGCAGGTTGGACGCCGGCGTGCCCGGGCGCGGGCTGTAGATGAACACGAAGCTGAAGTCGAACTCGCAGTCGCGCACCAGCTTCAGCGTCTGTTCGAAGTCGGCTTCGGTTTCGCCGGGGAAGCCGACGATGAAGTCCGAGCTCAGGCACAGGTCCGGGCGGATCGCGCGCAGCTTGCGGATGATGGACTTGTATTCCAGGCCGGTGTAGCCGCGCTTCATCGCCATCAGCACGCGGTCGGAGCCGCTCTGCACCGGCAGGTGCAGGTGGGAGACCAGCTTGGGCAGCTTGGCGTAGCAGTCGATGATGCGCTGGCTGAACTCGCGCGGGTGGCTGGTGGTGAAGCGGATGCGCTCCACGCCCGGGATCTCGTGTACGTATTCCAGCAGCAGCGCGAAGTCGGCGATCTCGCCATCGCTCATCAGGCCGCGGTAGGCGTTGACGTTCTGGCCCAAGAGCGAGATTTCCTTGACGCCCTGGGCGGCGAGGCCGGCGATCTCAGTCAGCACGTCCTCGAACGGGCGCGACACTTCCTCACCGCGGGTATACGGCACCACGCAGAACGAGCAGTACTTGGAACAGCCTTCCATGATGGAGACGAAGGCCGCGCCGCCATCCACCTTGGCCGGCGGGATGTGGTCGAACTTTTCGATCTCGGGGAAGGAGATGTCCACCTGCGAGCGGCCGCTTTGCTTGCGGCTTTCGATCAAATCCGGCAGCCGGTGCAGCGTCTGCGGGCCGAACACCACGTCGACGAAGGGCGCGCGCTTGACGATGGCGTCGCCTTCCTGGCTGGCCACGCAGCCGCCGACGCCGATGATCAGATTGGGGTTGGCTTCCTTCAGCGGGCGGATGCGGCCCAGGTCGGAGAACACTTTCTCCTGAGCCTTTTCCCGCACGCTACAGGTGTTGAACAGGATGACGTCGGCTTCTTCCGGGTTGTCCGTCTTGACCATGCCTTCGGCGCTGCCCAGCACGTCCGCCATCTTGTCGGAATCGTACTCGTTCATCTGGCAGCCGAAGGTCTTGATGTATACCTTCTTCATTGCTACTCGGTTCCAGCTCGTATTCGGTTTCAGGGTTGGATCTGGGCCTGGCGCTGTTTCAGCGCCTCGATCTCGTCGTCGCCCAGCGCCCAGATGCGGTTGATATTGCCTTGCTGATCGAAGGTCACGCCTATGGTGCGGCCTTTCAGAGCGTTCAGTTGCCCGCTCAGCAGGAAGCGGTTGTGCTCATCGAACACGCGTAGGCCGGTGGCGAGCGCGAAATGCTGCGGCTCGACGGCGATCAGCGCCGACAGCCGCTGCAGCAGCGTGCGGTCGGAGCGGACGAACTCGATGCCCGAGTCTTCGACGCCGGCCAGCCTGCCCATCACCAGGCCGTCGGGCAGCAAGCGGCCGGCCGATGACGGCAGGGCGAGGCAGAATAGGCATAGCGTGGCGATGAGTTTTTTCATAGCAAATTGAACGCGTTGCGCGCGATTCTATCATAGCCGGCGGCCGAGCCGGCCAAATGTTCGGCATCCGCTGGCTCAGGCCGCAGCTTCCGCGCGGCGGCTGTAGCGCTCGGCCAGCGCGAACATCATCGGGTTGAACAGGATGGATACGATGGAGCCGGCCAGGATCAGCGCCTGGCCGCGCGCGCTGAGCAAGCCCAGCGACATGCCCAGTCCGGCCAGGATGAAGGAGAATTCGCCGATCTGCGACAGGCTGGCCGCGATGCGCAGGCTGGTGTGGTGGCTGCGGCGGAACAGGCGCACGATGCCGTAGGCCGCCGCCGATTTGCCGACCACGATGATCAGCACGGTGGCCAGCAGCACCAGGGTGTCCTTCAGCAGCACTTCCGGGTCCAGCAGCATGCCCACCGACACGAAGAACAGCACGGCGAACGCTTCGCGCAGCGGCAGCGATTCTTCGGCGGCGCGGTGGCTGAACGGCGACTCGGCCATCACCATGCCGGCGAAGAAGGCGCCCAGCGCGAACGAAATCTGGAACAGCTGGGTGGCGCCGTAGGCCACGCCCAGCGCGGTGGCCAGCACGCCCAGCCGGAACAGCTCGCGGCTGCCGGTGTGGACGATGAGCTCCAGCATCCACGGAATGAAGCGGCGGCCGACGATCAGCATCAGCGCGACGAAAGCCGCGACCTTGGCCACGGTCAGCGCCAGCGCCCAGCCCAGCTGGGCCAGCGACGGCGCAGCCTGGCCGCCGCCCAGCGCGCCGGCGAAGGCGGGCAGCAGCACCAGGGTCAGCACCATTACCAGGTCTTCCACCACTAGCCAGCCCACCGCCACCTTGCCGTCCTCGCTGTCCAGCCAGCCGTATTCCTCCAGCGCGCGCAGCAGCACCACCGTGCTGGCCACCGACAGGGCCAGGCCGAACACCACGCCTTCGCCCAAGGGCCAGCCGAGGAAATGGGACAGGCCCATGCCCAGCAGCGTCGCCACCGCGATCTGCACCAGCGCGCCGGGGACGGCGATGGCTTTCACCGCCATCAGGTCCTTGATCGAGAAATGCTGGCCGACGCCGAACATCAGCAGGATCACCCCTAGCTCCGCCAACTCCGGCGCCAACGCGGTATCCGCTTGGAAGCCCGGCGTGAACGGGCCGACCAGGATGCCGGCGCAGAGATAGCCTACCAGCGGCGGCAGCCTGAGGCGCAAGGCCAGCGCGCCGAGCGCGAAGGCGAAGACCAGGCCGCCGACGATGGTGGTGATCAAGGGGGTGTCGTGGGGCATGGGCGGAATTCCGGTTGAATGGCTGGATGGTATAAAGACGGAATATCAGGAACCGAGTTCCGATAAATTTATTTTTTTATTCAACTTTCATTTTGGCACGAAGCCGTCCCGCGCGCCTTGATCTGCTCGGTATGAGGCGCCCGCGTCGGCGGGACAATACGCATCGTCATCGCATGGAAAACCGGAGGCGCGCAGCCCGCGCGGGGGGGGGCGGCGGGCTGCGCGGGCAAGGATCAGAAGCGTTCGAACGGCTGCAGATAGCGCCATTGTCCCGGCTGCAGTCCGGCCAGGGCCAGGCGGCCGATGCGGATGCAGCGCGCGCTTTGCAGGCTGATGCCGAGCTGGCGGCTGATTTCGGCGAAGAAGCCGGCGCGCGGCGCGTAAACGGCGCAGCGTAGTTGATGGTCGCTCTGGCGGCTGATCTTGCATTGGCGCAAGGGTTTGCCGTCCAGGCGGATGGCTGCGACGCGCGCTTTCAACTCGTCGGCCGCCGGCGCCCGCTCCACTTGCAGCAGGAATTCCATTTCGCACTCAGCCAGATGGCGCGGCAGCTTTTTATCCTGAGTCAGGACCAGCAGGCCATGGCAGCGCTCATCCACGGCGCCGAGGACGCTCAGGTGCTGGCGGTGGCGGGCCAGCCAGACTTGTTCCGCGCCGTCCTGCGGCGAGCGGCTATCCGGCCCCAGCAGCTGCGCCGGCGGCGCGTCCTCGCCCTCCGGGCGGTTCAATAGCATCGTCACCGGCAGCGTGGCCAGAGCCTGGGGTGTTCCGGCCAGCGTGATTTGCTGTTCCGGCCGTACCCGCGCGCCCAGCGTATTGACCACTTTGCCGTCTACTTTCACCAAGCCCTGCTCGATGCAGGCGTCGGCCTCGCGCCGCGAGCACAGGCCTAGCTCCACCATGCGCTTGGACAGGCGCACGCTCGTCTCATCCATTTGTTCACACCTTGTAAAACGGACGGCGATTATCCGTTGCCGCCCGCGGGCTGGCAACGGAAACGGCGCTCAGGCGGAACGGGAGGGGCGAAGTCCGCGCCAGCTGGGTCCGGAGGCGCGGTTGCCGAGCACGATGCCGGCGATGGCCAGCGCGCCGCCGACCGCCATTTCCAGCGACAGCCGCTCTCCCAACAGGCCGGCGCCCAGCAGCACCGCGCTGAGAGGATTGAGGGCGATGAACACGCCGGCGCGGGTGGCGCCGATCCGGCGGATGCCGTCGTAGTACCAGATATAAGCCAGCGCCGAGCCCAGCGCGCCCAGATAGAACAACCCGCCCCATTGCGCGGTATCCAGCTTGCCGATGGCGGCGAGGCTGGCGTCGCCGTGCAGCCATGCGGTCAGCCACAGCATCGACGTGCCCAGCAGGATGGACCAGGCGACTGTCTGTAGCGGCCCCAGCGCCTGCGACAGGCCGCGCGAGCCTACGCTGTACGTCACCCAGCAGGCGACGCAGCCCAGAATCAGCAAATCGCCGCTGGAGCCGGCTGCGGCGGTCAGCGCGTCGGGGTTCTTGCCGATGATGACCAGCCCCGCGCCGGCCAGGCACAACGCGACGCCGGCCAGCTTGAGCGGCGGCAAGGCTTCCTTCAGCAGCAGGAAGGAGGCCAGTGCGATCATGGCGGGATTGAGCGCGACGATCAGCGAGGCGCGGGCGGCGCCGATGTGCTGCAGGCCATAGAAGAAGAACAGGTTGTAGCCGAACACGCCGAACAGGCCCAGCAGGGCCAGTCTGAGCATTTGTCCGGGGGCAGGGCGGACCAGCGGCGTTCGCGTCAGCGCCAGGCAACCCAGCAGAGTGGCGCTGGCGATGGTGAAGCGCAGGCAGGCGGCCAGCAGCGGCGGCAGGCCGCCGGCAAGCAGGCGGCCGGCGATGAAGGTGCCGCCCCAGATCACGGCCACCAGCACCAGTTGCAGATACAGCCGGGGAGACGCGTCGCGCTCAGGCCGGCGCATGGTTCGCCTCTAGGCCGGCCTGCCGGCGTTGACAGGCCTGCAGGGTCAGCGGCAGCAGCTCGCGCTGCGCACGGCTGCCGCCCAGCACGCTCCAATGCGGCTGCGCCGCCTGCAAGGTGCGCAGGCTGTCTTCGACGCGGCCTTCGGCGAAATGCAGGATGCCCTTGAGCACGGTGAGGCCGGTTTGGTGGGTCTGCGGGTCCAAGCCGAAGCCGTCGCTTTCCGCGATCAGTTTTTCGATCAGCACCGGCTGGCCGCTGGCGGCGAAGGCCAGCGCCGCGTGCAGGCGGTGGAAGTGGGACATCGACGCGCCTATGCTGCCGCTCCACAAGAAGGCCAGCTGCTGCCAGATGTCGTCGAAGCGGGAGTCGTCCGGATGATTGAGGCGGTAGCGCCATAGAAAGGCCACGGCGTCCAGGTCCTGTTTGGCGAAGCGGCTATCCTTCAGCGCGTACATTTCGTGGAAGGTGCGTACCGACTGCTCGGTCTGCAGGCTCTTCTCGTAGCCTATCGCCAGGTGCCAGTACACATGCATGCGCATGCCGGCGTTGTCTATCCACTGCGCCTTGCATTGTTCGAGGAAGGTGCACAGTTCCTGCCAGCACTCCTGCTCGTGCAATGCATGCGCGACGGCGTGGATGCCGTAGATGTTGTCGGCGCAATGGCGCAGCGATTCCAGCCCCAGTTTCAGCGCCTGGCCCGGGTGGCCGGCTTCGACGGTGACAAAGGCCTTGATCGCCAGGTAATAGGAGGAAAGCGGATGGTCGGCGCCGATGTGGCGATCGCAGCGCTCCAGGTCCGGCACCAGTTCCGGCGTGTGGCCGGTGCAGAAGTCGAACATATGGGTGAAGAACAGCGCCACCACGTCGCTGGGATAGGCGTCCAGGTGCTGGCGGAACAACTGGCGGGCCCGTGGGTAGTCGAAGCTCACCCAGGCGCGGAACGCAGCCACCAGCAGGCGCAGTTCGGGACAGTCGGTTTCCTCCGGCGCCAGTTGCTGCAGGCAGAGCGTGAACTTGTACAGGTCCTTCAGCTCGCAGGAGGTGATGGCGTCGAAGCCGACCAGCAGCCGGCGGTAGACCGCCCGGATGGGGGTGTCCGCCTGCAGATGGTCCGGGATGCCGCGCAGCGACAGGAAGTGGCCATTGATTTCCGGCCAGATCTGGGAGGCGCCGTCGGCGGCGGAATAGACGAATTGGGGCATGGTGTCGGATTCCATGGCGGACTAGGGAGTTAGTTTAATCAGGCATATTCTTATGCTAAATGCAAGTCATGGTAAAATGAGCGATTACTCATGATGGAGCGGGCCGATGACGCTGACGCAACTGGAGATTTTCGCCCTGGTCGCGGAAATGCAGGGCTTCACCGCGGCGGCGGCCCGGCTGGGGATTTCGCAGTCGGGCGTATCGCACGCGGTGCGCGAGCTGGAACGGGAGCTGGGCGTGGAGCTGCTGCGGCGGCAGCAGGGGCGGGCGGAACTGACCGACATCGGCCGGCAATTGCTGCCTCGGGCCAGCGGCATGCTGGGGCTGGCGGAGGCGATGCGGCAGGAGGCGGCGGACGCGCGCGGCCTGCGCCGGGGCACGCTGCGCATAGGATCGTTCGGCCCCACCTCCTCAATGCGCCTGCTGCCGGGACTGTTGGCCCGTTACCGGGAACAGTACCCGGGAATCGAAGTGCATATCGACGAGGGAACGGACAGCCAGGTGTTGCAATGGCTGCTGGAGCGGCGGGTGGATGTTGGTTTCGCGGTGTTGCCCGAGCCGAGGTTCGCCAGCTGTCCGCTGGTGGAGGACCAAATGGTGGCGGTGCTGCCAGCCGGCCATGCCTTGGCGGGCCGGCCGAATCTGACTCTGGGCGAATTGTGCGGCGAGCCGTTCGCGTTGACCGGCGCTGGTTCGGCGGAGCTGGTCACCCGGCTGTTCCAGGCCGCCCGGCTGCAGCCGAACATCCGCTACCGCTGCGGACAGCTGCTCAGCACGCTGGAAACCGTGGCGCGGGGCGAGGCGGTCACCGTCGTCGCCGAGCTGTCGTTGCCGCTGCGCCCCTATGTGACCGGCTATGTCAGCAAGCCGCTGCATCCGGCGGTGCTGCGCCAAGTGGGATTGGTGATGCTGGACGAAGAGCAGGCCAGTCCGGCGGCGCGAGCGTTTTTGCAGATGGCCGGTCGGTTGAGGCGGGAAGGCGGCTTGGAAGGCATGCTGGCCGAGAGGGGACGGCTGGACTGACCAATGGGTCAGGTTAATTATGCTTTAATCATTTAAATTGTTTCCAGTCAAATTGTATTGAATTTTCTCTGCGTAGCATGCGGCGCTTGTCCGAGCCCATACGCGGGAGAATGCAGTGCAAGCCTTGAGAATTGTTTTGCTGTCCACGGCCTTCAACGGCCTGACCCAACGCGCCTGGCTGGAGTTGCGCGAATCCGGCCACAAGCCGAGCGTGGTGCTGTTCACCGACGCCGACGAGGTGGCGCGCCAAGTGAGGGAGGCGCGGCCGCAGCTGGTGATTTGCCCCTTTCTGAAGGACAGGGTACCGGCCGAGTTGTGGCGGGACAGTCCGTTTCCGGTGGTGATCGTCCATCCCGGCATCGTCGGCGACCGCGGCGCGTCAGCGCTGGACTGGGCGATCATGAAGGGCGAGAAACGCTGGGGCGTGACCGCGCTGCAGGCGGTTGAGGAGATGGACGCCGGGCCGGTGTGGTCTAGCCGCGAGTTCGACCTGCCGCCGGGCATCCGCAAGTCCGAGCTCTACAACGGACCGGTCAGCGACGCCGCGATGTATTGCATCCGCGACGTGGTGGAGAAGTTCGTCGGCGGCTATCAGCCGCAGGCGGTCGATTACGCCGATCCGCAGGTGGCCGGCCGGCTGCAGCCGAACATGAAGCAGGCTGACCGCGCTTTCGACTGGCGCCAGCCGGCGGGCGAGATCAAGCGCCGCATCGACGCCGCCGATGGCCAGCCCGGCGTGTTGGCCGATCTGGCCGGCGGCCGTTATTTCCTGTGCGACGCCCATCTCGACCACCGGACCGGCGAGCCGGGCCGCATCCTGGCGGTACACGACGACGCGGTGCTGGTGGCCTGCGGCGACGCCAGTCTGTGGATAGGATCGGTGCGGCGGCAGCCGGCGCCGGGCGAGGAAACCTTCAAGCGGCCGGCCCGCCACGAGCTAGGTCGCCTGCTGGACGCCGCGCCCCGGCTGGAGTGGGCGGTGGATACCCATCCGCACTGCGAGGAGAGCTACCAGCCCATCCGCTACCGCGAGGTGGGCCGGGTGGGAGAGCTGACTTTCGAGTTATACAACGGCGCGCTCAGCACCGAGCACTGCCAGCGCCTGGTACGGGCCTTGCAATGGGCGAAGCGGCAGGACACTCGGGTGTTGCTGATACGCAGCGGCCGCGGGAGCTTCTGCAACGGGGTCCATCTCAACGTGATCCAGGCAGCGGAGCGTCCAGGCGAGGAAGCGTGGCGCAACATCCAGGCGATAGACGACGTCTGTCTGGAAATCCTCACCGCGCCGCAGCTGACGGTGGCCGGCGTGGCCGGCAACGCCGGCGCCGGCGGGGTGATGATGGCGCTGGCCGCCGATGTGGTGCTGGCGCGCCAGGGCGTGGTGCTGAATCCGCATTATGCAACCATGGGCCTGTACGGCTCCGAGTACTGGACCTATACCCTGCCGCGCGCAGTGGGCGGCGAGACGGCGGCCAGGCTAAGCGGCGACTGCCTGCCCATCGGCGCGCGCCAGGCCTGGCGGCTGGGCATGGTGCAGGACATCGGCCCGCGCGATCCGGAAACCTTCGGCAGCTGGCTGCTGAGCATGGCCGGCGCAGCCGAGCGCAACTGGCCGGAGCTTGTCCGGCGCAAGCAGGAGCTGGACCCGGCCCGTCTGCAGCTGTGCCGGCGCGCGGAGCTGGACGAGATGCGGCAGGACATGCTGGAAAACCGCCGCGGCTTCGCCGAGCGCTGCCAGGGCTTCGTTTTGAAGCGCCGCGCTTGCCGCACGCCGGAGCGCTTGGTCGAGGACTGGGCGCGCGTGGCGGACTGAGGCGCATCCAGCGCCGGGTGTATCGTAACGCTGGCATACCCGGCGCCGGTTACGGGCGCGGCGTGAAATAGAGCAAGCCGCGTCAAGAAGGTTTTCGCGCATTCCCGCATAGTGGCCGCCATGGAGGACGAGCATGGACAAGGCGGGCCGCTACGCGCGGCGTTTCGAAAAAGTGCTGGATCATATTGCCAGCCATCTGGACCAGCCGCTCGACGTCGAGCGGTTGAGCCAGTTGGCCCATTTCTCGCGCTTCCATTTCCACCGACAGTTTTCAGCTTATCTGGGCGTGGGCGTGGCCCGCTACATCCTGATGCAGCGGCTGCGCCGGGCGTCGTACTGGTTGGCGTTTCAGCCGCGGCGCAAGATCACATCCATCGCGCTGGACTGCGGTTTCGACAATCCCGAATCGTTTTCGCGCGCTTTCCGGCAAGCGCTGGGTTGTTCGCCCAGCGAATTCCGGCGCGGTCCGGACTGGCCGGACTGGCACGCGCGGATGACGCCTCCCGTCAGAGAAAGAATGGAAACCATGGAAGTCAATATCGTCAATGTCCAGCCCGTCATGGTGGCGGCGCTGGAGCATCTGGGGCCGCCGGAGCGGGTCAACGACAGCGCGCTGCGCTTCATCGCGTGGCGCAAGGAGAGCGGCTTGTCGCCGGTCGCCAGCAGCCAGACCTATGGCATCGCCTACGACAATCCGGAAACCGCCGAACCGGAGCGTTTTCGTTTCGACATCTGCGGCAGCGTCGCCGCGCCGGTGCCGGGCAATCCGCAAGGCGTGGTGACTAAAGAGATCCCGGGGGGGCGCTGCGCGGTGGCGCGCCACGCGGGGTCGCACCACGGTCTGGGCGATATGATCGGGTATCTGTACCGGGAGTGGCTGCCGGCCAGCGGCGAGACGTTGCGGGATTTTCCGGTGTACTTCCATTACCTGAACCTGGCCAGCGACACGCCGGAGCATTTGCTGCTGACAGACATTCATCTGCCGCTGTGCTGATGCGCTTTGGGCCGGCTGCGGCCGGCGGCCCGATCCGCTAAGCTGAAGCGATAGAGCAAACGTTCATTGGAGCGCCGCCGCGAGGCGGCGCAGCCATTCGGGAGCGGCGCGCATGAATTGGCAGACCCACGAGGTGAGCAATCAGTACGACGAGTTGCAGGATTACAGTCTGTTCGACACCGATGTCGCGCTGAAGGAGGCGCTGCATCGCGCTGGCGCGGATTGGGCGACGCCCTGGCTGGCCGATTACGGCGAGAAGCTGGGGCGCGCGGAAACCTTCGAGCTGGCCGAGCGGGCCAACCGCTGCGCGCCGCAGCTGCAGGCCTTCGACCGCCGCGGCCGGCGCGTCGACCGCGTCGATTTCCACCCGTCCTGGCATGAGCTGCTGGCGCTGTACCGCGCCCAGGGGCTGGTGTCGTTGCCGTTCGACAGCGAACGCCCCGGGCGCTGGACCGCCTTTCTAGCCGGGTTCTACCTGCATGGCCAGGTGGAGGCCGGCACCCTGTGCCCGGCCACCATGACCCAGGCGGCGATTCCGCTGCTGAGGCGGGAGCCGGCGCTGTGGGCGCAGTTGGGCGACAAGCTGCTCAGCCGCGAATACGACGCGCGCGACCTGCCGGCAGAGCGCAAGACATCGGTCTGGCTGGGCATGGGCATGACCGAGAAGCAGGGCGGCTCCGACGTGCGCGCCAACGCCACGGCGGCGACGCCGCTGGGCACCGGCGGGCGCGGCGGCGAGTACGCGCTGCGTGGCCACAAGTGGTTCTATTCCGCGCCGATGAGCGACGCCCACCTAGTGGTGGCGCAGTTGCGCGACGGCGGCCCGTCCTGCTTCTACGTGCCGCGCTGGAGGCCGGACGGCAGCCGCAACGCGGTGGCGATCCAGCGCTTGAAAGACAAGGTGGGCAACCGCAGCAACTCCAGCAGCGAGGTGGAGTTCCAAGACGCCTGGGGCGTGCTGATCGGCGACCCCGGCCGCGGAATTCCCACCATCATCGAGATGGCTGCCTATACCCGGCTCAATTGCGTGATCGGCAGCGCGGCCTTGATCCGCCAGGGCCTGGTCCAGGCCATCGCCTACGCCCGCCGGCGCGTCGCCTTCGGCAAGCGTCTGGCCGAGCAGCCGTTGATGCGCGCGGTGTTGGCTGATCTGGCGCTGGAGAGCGAGGCGGCGCTGCGGCTGGCGGCGCGGCTGGCCGAGGGCTTTGAAAACGACGAGCCGGCCTGGAGGCGCATTGTCGCGCCGGCGGCCAAGTTCTGGGTGTGCAAGCGCGCGGTGGAACTGGCCGGCGAGACCATGGAAGTGTTCGGCGGCAACGGCTATGTCGACGCCGGGCCGATGGCGCGGCTGTTCCGCGAAGCGCCGGTCAATTCGATCTGGGAGGGTTCGGGCAATGTGATGTGCTTGGACGTGATGCGGGCGCTGCAGCGCGAGCCCGAGGCTTGGCAGCGGCTGTTGGACGAGTTGGCCGCCCAGGCGGGCGACGATCGCCGCCTGCGCGCCGCGCTGGCGGATCTGCGGGCGATGGCGGGCTTGTCCGCGCCGGAGCTGGAGGCGCTCGGCCGTCGTTTCGCCCAGCAACTGGCGCTGACCGCCCAGGGCTGCCTGCTGCGGGCATGCGCGCCGGCGGCGGTGGTCGACGGCTTCATCGCCAGCAGGCTGGCGGATGGGCACTGGGGGCGGGTGGCGGGCGCGCTGGACGCGCGGGCGGTGGATGTCGGCTATCTGCTGGAGCGGGCGCTGCCGGGCGGCTGATTGTTCATCCGGGCGCCGAGCTGTGGATAAAATGCGCGGCGCGCCGATTCTGTGGGTAAGTTGGCGGGGTCAGGCGGTTGTCTCGGTTTCCACCCGGTTGCGGCCGCCGGCTTTGGCGCGGTACAGCGCCAAGTCGGCGCGCTTCACCGTCGCCTCAGGTTGCGCGTCCGCGGCGTCAGAGGTGGCCAGGCCTATGCTGATCGTGATCCGGCCGACATCCGGCGCCTGCGATTGCTCGACGGCGGCGCGGATTTTTTCGGCCAACACCGCCGCGCCTGCGGCGTCGGTTTCCGGCAGCAGCAACAGGAATTCCTCGCCGCCGTAGCGCGCGACGAAGTCGGTGGCGCGCGCCGAATTCCGCAGCGTATCGGCGATGTGGCGCAGCACGCGGTCGCCGGCATCGTGGCCGAAGGTGTCGTTGACGCGCTTGAAGTGGTCGACGTCCAGCAGCAACACCGCATATGGCGCGCCGGTGCGCTTGTAGCGCAGGTGCTCTTCCTGCAGCTGCTCGTTGGCGGCCATGCGGTTGTGCAGGTTGGTCAGCGCGTCATGGCGCGCCTGCAGCGCCAGTTCCGCGGCCTTCCGCAGCAGCAGGTGGTTGGACTCGCGCAGCTGTTCGGTGCGGTCGGCCACCATTTGCTCGAGGTTGGCGTTGACGTCGGCCAGCTGTTGTTTGCGGGCCAGCAGCGAGGAGGTCATGTTGCGCATGGCTTCCGACAGCTGGCGCAGCTCCTGTGTGCCGCCGCGTATGGCCCAGTCGGCGTCCTCTTCGCCGCCGCCGACGCGCTGCGCGGTGCCGGCCAGTTGTTCCAGCGGGCGACTGAACGAGGTGGCCAGCCGATAGACCGCGGCCATCAGCAGCGCGCTGGCAGCCAGACCCAGCAGCATCAAGGCGCCGCGCAGGCGGTTCAGCGCCGCCAGCGCCTGTTGCTTGGGCTGGCGGACGATCACGCGCCAACCCAGCCCGGCCTCCTGCACCCGGGATTCGCTGTACAGGTAGTCGCCGCCTCCGGGCCAGGGGCCGAGGCGGAAGGTCTGCGCAGCTGGCATCGGCGCCGGCGCCTGCATTTTTCCCACCGCCTCGAACGGCGACAGCAAGTTGCCTTGACGGTCGACGATGAAGGTTTCCAGGCCGGATTTGGGCGGCAGCCGCTCGCGTATGATGTCTTCGACCCAATCCCATAGCGCGTGGGTGGCCAGCACGCCGCGCAGCTTGCCGGATGGGTCGTAAACCGGGGAGGCGAAATCGACGAAGCGCAGCGGCTCGCCCTGGGCGGAGGAGGCTGGCAGCAGCTTGGCCAGCAGCACGGCCTGGTGGATGTCGCCGACGAAGGGCGCGTGCAGGCCGTGGATGAACCAGGGGCGTTTGGCGGCGCTCTGGCCGACCAGCATGCCGCCGGCGGCGGAAACGATCTTGCCTTGCGTGTCGGCGATGCCGATCCAGGCGTAGTACTTGTAGGCCTGCTTGGTGCGCTCCAGGCTCTGGCGCAGCTCGTCGCCGTCCAGCGGCGCCCGGATGTAGGTGGGGGTCTGCGCCAGCAGCAGCACTTCGCGGTGGCGTTCCCGCAGATTGGCTTCGATGGCTTTGGCGATGCTGCCGGCCAGGCTGCTCATCGCTTCTCCCTGGTCGAGCATGATGCGGTCGGACAACACCTGGTCGAGGCAGACGGCGGCCAGCAGCGCCGAGGCGAGAAACAGCCCGCCGAACAAGGCGGCCAGCCGTAGCCGGAAGCTGTCGAGGAGGGCGCGGCGAATCATGAATGGCCTTGGCGAATGAAGCGATGCTTGATTATAGCGCCGGGCCGAATGGTTGATATGCGCTCGCGGAAGACGGATTCAGGGAGGGCGGGAAGCAAAAAAGGCCAGCTTGCGCTGGCCTTTTTTGTATTTGGTGGCGAATCAGGGACTCGAACCCCGGACCTGCGGATTATGATTCCGTCGCTCTAACCGACTGAGCTAATTCGCCAAGAGAAACCGCTTTCGCGTGTTCTCGTCAAACTGTGGTGGCGAATCAGGGACTCGAACCCCGGACCTGCGGATTATGATTCCGTCGCTCTAACCGACTGAGCTAATTCGCCACATTTCGATGCTGTCGCACCGAGACGCGAACTATACGCAGCGCCCAGGGAGCTGTCAAGCGGCTTTTGCGGGATTGTGGCGGCGGCTCACAGCGTATAGCAGCGGTCGCCGCGGGCGAAGCCCAGCCAGTCTATGGAAACGCCTTTGCCGAAGCCCATCGCCTTGAAGGTTTCGCCCATTTCCTGCGGCGACAGCAAGCGCTGCGCCGCCTTGGCCACCGGCAGATAGCTTTTGACGTCGTTGGCGTCCAGCGACTGCAGCCGGTCCACCAGGCCGCAGTTGACCAGAAACTGCGCCTGGCTGGTATAGCCTATCAGGTCGAGGCCGGCATCGATGCCGCTTTGGGCGACGGCGCTGAAGTCGACGTGGCAAGTCAGGTCCATCAGGCCGGGCAGGTAGAACGGGTCCTGCACCGTGTGGTGTCGGTAGTGGCCCAGCAGCGTGCCCATGCTGCGCTCCGGGTGGTAGTACTCGGACGCGGCGTGGCCGTAGTCGATCATCAGAATGGCGCCGCGGGTCAGGGCGCCGGCCACGGTGGCGATGAAGCCGCGGTTGGCCAGGCTGATCTCGGTCTCGTAGCGCGGAATGTCCGGCACCAGCTGCGCGGCGAGCTCCGCCAGCCGGGCGTTGGCGAAATCGCGGTCTTCATAGGCGAGGGCGCCGTCGCGGATGGTGACGCCGCGCTGGCGAAGCTGGCGGTTTTCGTCGCGGAACACCATCTCGCAGGGCATCGCGTCCAGCAATTCATTGCCGATGACGATGCCGTCTATCGAGTCCGGCAGCCGATCGGCCCATTCGACGCGGCCGGCCAGGTGCGGCAGCGCGGCGCGGATGTTGTCGCGCTGGCGTTCCACCAGGTCCGGCGACAGGTCCAGGATCACGTATTTTTGCGGCAAGCAGCCCAGCGTCTCCAGTTCGGCCAGCAGGTCTATCGCCAGCTTGCCGGTGCCGGCGCCGAATTCGTAGATGGCGCCGGCCGTCTGCGGCAGCAACTCGGCCAGCTGGCGGGCCAGCGACTGGCCGAACAGCGGCGTCAGCTCCGGCGCGGTGATGAAATCGCCGCTCTCGCCCAGCTTGCTGCTGCCGGCCGCGTAATAGCCCATGCCGGTCGCGTACAACGCCAATTCCATATAATGCGAAAAGGGTATCCAGCCGCCGGCGTCGGCGACGGCCTGGCTGATGCGGCCGCACAGGGCCTGGCTGGTGGCCAGCGCTTCTGGACTGGCGGCGGGTAAGGTGGTCATGGCTGTCGTCCTGCTACAATGTGACGCGATTGTGGTGCAAAGCGCAGCGCCCGTGAAGGGGCGAGGAATTCGATTCGAGGAAGCAATGCTAACAGAGCGACAACAAGATGAGCGCGTGGTTCTGATCACCGGCGCCGCGCGCCGGGTGGGGGCGGGCATCGCCCGGCTGCTGCACGCGCGCGGGCTGAGGCTGGTGTTGCACTACCGCGGTTCGCGCGCCGACGCCGAGGCGCTGGCGGCGGAATTGAACGCGATTCGGCCGGACAGCGCCAAGCTGGCCCAGGCCGATCTGCTGGACGCGGCGGCGCTGCCGGAGCTGGCGGCGCGGGCGGTGGCGGCGTTCGGCCGGCTGGACGGCCTGGTCAACAACGCGTCCAGTTTCTTCCCGACCGAAGTGGGCCGGATCGACGAAGCCGCCTGGCACGATCTGATGGGCAGCAATCTTAAAGCGCCGCTGTTCCTCAGCCAGGCGCTAGCGCCGGAGCTGACGCGGCGAGGCGGCGCGATTGTCGGCATCGCCGACATCCACGTGGACCGGCCGATGGCGCGCCATGTGGTGTACAACCTGGCCAAGGCCGGCCACGCCCAGCTGATCCGCAGCCTGGCGATCGAGCTGGCGCCGGCGGTGCGCGTCAACGGCGTGGCGCCGGGCGTCAATCTATGGCCGGAGAGCGAGGCTTCGTTCGACGCGGCGGGGCGCGAAGCGATCGAGGCGAGCATACCGCTGCGGCGCACCGGCGTGCCGGAAGACATCGCCCGGGCCGTGGCTTTTTTGCTGCTGGACGCGACTTACGTCACCGGCCAGATCCTGGCGGTGGATGGCGGCCGCGGCATCGTGTTGTGACGGTTTTCCGCCGCCATGGATTTTGGCGGCGGGAAACGGTAAAATCGCCTGTTTTTCAATTTCTTAGCCGTACCCATGTCCGAACTGAACGCCGCGCTCGACGACAAGGCCAAGAAGGCCGCGTTTGAAGGCAACAAACTGGCCAAGCGCCTGCGCCACCACGTTGGTGACGCCATCAATGATTTCAACATGATCGAAGAAGGCGACCGCGTGATGGTCTGCCTGTCGGGCGGCAAGGACAGCTATACCTTGCTGGACATCCTGCTGGGCCTGCAGAAGTCCGCGCCGATCAACTTCTCCATCGTCGCGGTCAATCTGGACCAGAAGCAGCCGGGCTTCCCCGAGCACGTTCTGCCGGAGTATCTCAAGTCCATCGGCGTCGAGTACCGCATCGTCGAGGAAGACACCTACTCCATCGTCAAGCGGCTGGTGCCGGAAGGCAAGACCACCTGCAGCCTGTGCTCGCGGCTGCGCCGCGGCATCCTGTACCGCGTGGCCGACGAATTGGGCGCCACCAAGATCGCGCTGGGCCACCACCGCGACGACATCCTGCACACGCTGTTCCTGAATATGTTCTACGGCGGCAAGATGAAGGCGATGCCGCCCAAGCTGGTGTCCGACGACGGCCGCCACATGGTGATCCGCCCGCTGGCCTATTGCCGCGAGAAGGACATCATCCGCTACGCTGATCTGAAAGAATTTCCGATCATTCCGTGCAATCTGTGCGGCTCGCAGCCCAATCTGCAGCGCCAGGTGGTCAAGGAAATGGTCAATGACTGGGACAAGCGTTTCCCCGGCCGCGTCGAGAGCATGTTCCGCGCGCTGCAGAACGTGGTTCCGTCGCATCTGGCTGATCCGAAGCTGTTCGACTTTGTCGGTTTGCAGACCGGCGACGCGCCGTTCGCCGACGGCGACACCGCCTTCGACAAGGAGGAATTCCGCGATCCGGCGCCGGACGCGGACGATGTGGAGGACGCGCCGAAAAAACGCACCATCAGCATCCTGGATTCGCGCGGCAAGGAGAGCGGCTGTGGCGCGTAGGGCGCTGCATCCGTTCCGCCGCCGCGTGCGGCCGGCGGTGGAGGCGATGCCGGAGGTGGAAATCTCGGAAGAGGGCAACATCCGCTCGCTGCACCTGGGCTCGGAAACGATACAGAGCTCGATGGACCTCGACGATCCGCCGGACCTGGTGCTGTCCTACAGCCGCGCGATGATGGGCTTTCTGCTGTGGAACGACGATCCCAAGCACATCCTGCAGATCGGCCTGGGCGGCGGTTCCTTCGCCCGCTTCATCGACGAATACCTGCCTGACGCGGTCAGCGTGGCGGTGGACATCAATCCGCAGGTGATCGCGGTGGCGCGCGCCTTTTTCCAGTTGCCGGAGGAGGGCGATTTCTTCGAGATCGTCGAAGCCGACGGCGCCGACTACGTGAAGATCTTCCGCGGCTCCACCGACGCCATCCTGGTGGACGGCTTCGACGGCCTGCAGATCGTCGACGCGCTGACGACGGAAGACTTCTTCGAGGACTGCAAGCGCGCGCTGAGCCCCAAGGGCGTGTTCGTCACCAACTGGTGGAGCGGCGACAAGCGCTACCAGGCTTTCATCGAACGGCTGTTGAACGTTTTCGAGGGCCGTGTGATCGAACTGCCTGCCGCCACCCATGGCAACGTCGCGGTGATCGCTTTCCGCCAGAGCCCGACGCTGACGCAGTGGGAGGCGCTGAAAAAGCGCGCCGATGAGCTGGAAGGGCGCTTCGGGCTGGAGTTCGGCGAGTTCGTCAACCGGCTGAAGCAGACCAACCAGCAGACCGCCGGGCACCTGTTGATCTGAGCCAGGACAAATCCGCCGCGAAAAGCGCGCGGCGGTTACGTTTGCTTACCCAAAAGCCGGAGCAACGCGGCGTATAATGCCACGTTGCGCGCGCATCGAGCGCCGGTTTCGGGCCCGAGGCCCGGGTCAGACGTGGCAGTACCTTATACCTGAGTACCGAATGACCGGGCGGCAGACGGGCGTCTGCCGCTCAAGCTTTTACATCCTGTTGGGACTTTCATCGTGATCAAGCAGCAACTGCTCAATCGTATCGCGGACAAATCCGCTGTGATCGGCATCGTGGGTCTGGGCTATGTCGGCCTGCCGCTGATGCTGCGTTTCGCCGAGGTCGGCTACAAGGTTTTGGGCTTCGACATCGACAAGAGCAAGGTCGATGCCCTGATGGCCGGCAACAGCTATATCGAGCACATTTCCGCCGACAGCATCGCCACCGCCCTGACCCGCGGCTTCGAAGCCACCACCGACTTCTCCCGCGCCGGCGAGGCCGACACGCTGATCCTGTGCGTGCCGACGCCGCTGAACAAGTACCGCGAGCCGGACCTGTCCTTCGTGCTGAACACCATCGACAGCCTGGTGCCTTACCTGCGCGCAGGCCATCTGGTGTCGCTGGAGTCCACCACCTATCCGGGCACCACCGACGAAGAACTGCTGCCGCGCATGGAATCGCGCGGCCTGAAGGTGGGCGACGACGCCTTCCTGGTGTTCTCGCCGGAGCGCGAAGATCCGGGCAACCCCGACTTCACCACCCGCACCATCCCCAAAGTGTGCGGCGGCGTCACCGAAGCCTGCCAGGAAATCGGCGTCGCGCTGTACAGCGCGGTGATCGACAAGGTGGTGCCGGTGTCGTCCACCCGCGCCGCGGAAATGACCAAGCTGCTGGAGAACATCCATCGCGCGGTCAACATCGGCCTGGTCAACGAGATGAAGATCGTCGCCGACCGGATGGGCATCGACATCCACGAAGTGATCCGCGCCGCGGCCACCAAGCCCTTCGGCTTCGTGCCCTACTACCCGGGCCCGGGCCTGGGCGGCCACTGCATCCCGATCGACCCGTTCTATCTGACCTGGAAAGCGCGCGAGTACGGCGTCAACACCCGTTTCATCGAGCTGGCGGGCGAAGTGAACAGCAATATGCCGGACTACGTGGTGTCCAAGGTGGCTTCCGCGCTGAACCTGCGCAAGAAGGCCATCAACGGCAGCCGCGTGCTGGTGCTGGGCATCGCCTATAAGAAGAACGTCGACGACATGCGCGAAAGCCCGTCGGTGTTCCTGATGGAAAAACTGCGCGACCTGGGCGCCGAAGTGGCGTACAGCGATCCGCACGTGCCGGTGTTCCCGAAGATGCGCGAACACGCGTTCGATCTGAAGAGCGTGCCGCTGAGCGCCGAGTCCATCGCCGGCTACGACTGCGTGCTGCTGGCCACCGACCACGACAAGTTCGACTACGAGCTGATCAAGGCCAAGGCCCAACTGGTGGTCGACAGCCGCGGCAAGTACCTGGAGCCGGCCGAGCACATCGTCAAGGCTTAAGGCGTGCAAGGGCGCTTTTCCCGGGCGGGAGCGTGGCTGGCGGCGCTGGGCGCGCTCTCGCTGTTGGCCGTGCTGGCGATGACGCCGCTGATCCGCTATTCCAAGAGCTGGCTGGTGGCTGAGGCGCCCCAGCCGCGCGCGGACTGGATCGTGGTGCTGGGCGGGGAGAGCGGCGAGCGGGTGATAGGCGCGGCGGAACTGTACCATCAGGGCCGCGCGCCTTTCGTCTTCGTCAGCGGCGAGGGCGATTGCCTGTTGATTGTCAAGCGGCTGCAGATGGCCGGCGTGCCGCGCGGGAAGATAGGCTATGAGTGCCAGTCCAGAAACACGCGGCAGAACGCCGAGTTCACCCGGCTGGCGCTGGCCTCGCATCAGCCGCGGCGCGTGACGCTGGTGACCTCGTGGTTCCACTCGCGGCGGGCGCTGGAGACTTTCCGCCAGGCCTGGCCGGAAGTGGACTGGGGCATGCACATCGTGTACCCGGGCAACGACCTGTACCACAGCCTGGCCTGGTATGAGGCCGGCGCGGTGCTGACCGAATATTTGAAGATACTGGTGTATTCAGTACGTTACTGGACGTTCAAATGATAGTGATTCCTCCGATTGCCGATCGCAAGATCCGCTTCGCCCTGGTCGGCTGCGGCCGCATCGCCAACAACCACTTCGGCGCGCTGGAGAAACACGCCGACCGCGCCGAGCTGGTCGACGTCTGCGACATCGATCCGGCCGCGCTGAAGGCCGCCGTCGAGCGCACCGGCGCCCGCGGCCACGCCAGCCTGACCGACATGCTGGCGCAAACCAACGCCGACATCGTCATCCTGACCACGCCGTCCGGCCTGCATCCGAGCCAGAGCATTCAGTGCTCCGAAGCAGGCTTCCACGTGATGACCGAGAAGCCGATGGCCACCCGCTGGGAAGACGGCCTGGAGATGGTCAAGGCCGCCGACAAGGCGAACCGGCACCTGTTCGTGGTCAAGCAGAACCGCCGCAACGACACGCTGCAGCTGTTGAAGCGCGCGATGACTGAAAAGCGCTTCGGCCGCATCTACATGGTCAACGTCAATGTGTTCTGGACCCGTCCGCAGGAGTACTACGACGCGGCCGGCTGGCGCGGCACTTGGGAATTCGACGGCGGCGCCTTCATGAATCAGGCCAGCCACTACGTCGATCTGCTGGACTGGCTGATCGGCCCGGTGGAAAGCGTGCAGGCCTACACCGCCACGCTGGCGCGCAATATCGAGGTGGAAGACACCGGCACCGTCAGCGTCAAATGGCGCTCCGGCGCGCTGGGCAGCATGAACGTCACCATGCTGACCTATCCGAAGAATCTGGAAGGCAGCATCACCATCCTGGGCGAGAAGGGCTCGGTGCGCGTGGGCGGCGTGGCCGTCAACGAGATCCAGCACTGGGAGTTCGCCGAGCCGCACGCGATGGATGAAGACATCAAGAAAGCCAGCTACGCGACCACCAGCGTGTACGGTTTCGGCCACCCGCTGTACTACGACAACGTGATCAAGACCATGCGCGGCGAAGCCACGCCGGAAACCGACGGCCGCGAGGGCCTGAAGTCGCTGGAATTGCTGATCGCGATGTATCTGTCGGCCCGCGACGGCCGCCGCGTCAGCCTGCCGCTGGATTATTAAGGCGGACAGCATGTTCAGAAAAATAGTGGACGGCGCATTGTGGGGCCTGGGGTTCTGGCTGGTCGGTGGCGTTTTGATGTTGATATTTTCTTCTTTCGGGAACCACGTTGAAGCCCAGAAGCAAGTTTCAGCGGCATCGGCGCAGCAGCGGGAGGCCGAGCGCCAACATGCCCGCTATGAGGACTTGATGAGCCGTCAGGAAAAAGCGATGGCTCGCTCCGAGCAGCAATTGACTCGCTTGGACAAGCTTTTGGAAAAATGGGAGCGGCAGAAATGAGCCAGGTTCACATCCACCCCAGCGCCATCGTCGACGAAGGCGCCTCCCTGGGCGAAGGCACCCGCGTCTGGCACTGGGTGCACATCTGCGGCGGCGCGAAGATCGGCAAGGGCTGCTCCTTCGGCCAGAACGTGTTCGTCGGCAATGACGTGCTGATCGGCGACAACGTCAAGGTGCAGAACAACGTGTCGATCTACGACGCGGTGACGCTGGAGGATGACGTGTTCTGCGGCCCGTCCATGGTGTTCACCAACGTCAACAATCCGCGCAGCCACGTCAACCGCAAGAACGAATACCGCCGCACGGTGGTGAAGAAGGGCGCGTCGATCGGCGCCAACGCCACCATCGTCTGCGGCCACACGGTGGGCGAGTACGCCTTCATCGGCGCCGGCGCGGTGGTGACGCGCGACGTGCCGGCCTACGCGCTGATGGTGGGCACGCCGGCCAAGCGCATCGGCTGGATGTGCTCGTGCGGCGAGCGCCTGTCCAATGACATCGGTACCCATTCCTGCCCGGTGTGCGGCATTCATTACGAGGTCGGCGGCAACCACTGCACGCCGATCAAGAGCGGCGAGTAAGCGCCGCCCGCGCGGCTTGTCTAGGGGCGGCTCCTCATTGTTTGGGATGGGCCGCCGCCGCGCGATTTTCCAAAATATTGATTTGGGGTTGATCCTCTTATGTCCATCCAGTTCATCGATCTGAAAGCGCAATACCAGCATCTGAAAGCCGACATCGACGCCCGCATCCACGCGGTGCTGGACCACGGCCAGTACATCATGGGGCCGGAGGTGAAGGAGGTGGAGGAGCAGCTGGCGGCCTATACCGGCGCCAAGCACGCCATCGGCGTCTGCGACGGCACCAAGGCGCTGCTGATCGCGATGATGGCCTTGGGCATCAGTCCCGGCGACGAGGTGATCACCACCCCGTTCACCTTCATCGCCACCGGCGAGATGATCGCGCTGTTGGGCGCCAAGCCGGTGTTCGTCGACATCGACCCCGTCAGCTACAACCTGGACCCGAACCTGCTGGAAGCGGCGATCACGCCGCGCACCCGCGCGATCATGCCGGTCAGCCTGTACGGCCAGGCGGCCGATTTCGCCGCCATCAACGCCATCGCCGACAAGCACGGCATTCCGGTGATCGAGGACGGCGCGCAAAGCTTCGGCGCCAGCCAGCACGGCAACAAGTCCGGCAACCTGTCCACCATCGGCTGCACCAGCTTCTTCCCCAGCAAGCCCTTGGGCTGCTACGGCGACGGCGGCGCGGTGTTCACCAGCGACGACGCGCTGGCCAAGAAGATCCGCGAGATCCGCGTGCACGGCCAGGACCGCCGCTACCACCATCCGGTCATCGGCCTGAACGGCCGGCTGGACACCATCCAGGCTGCGGTGCTGCTGGCCAAGCTGCCCAGCTTCGCCGACGAGGTGGCCGCCCGCGAGCGCATCGGCGCCCGCTACAGCGACTTGCTGAAGGACGTGGCGCGCGTGCCGGTGATCGGCGCGGGCAACACCCACGTCTACGCGCAATACACCATCGAGGTCGACGAGCGCGAGGCGGTGCAGGCCAAGCTGAAAGAGCTGGGCGTGCCCACCGCCGTCCATTACCCGATCCCGCTGCACCTGCAGCCGGCCTTTGCCCACCTGGGCCAGGGCGAGGGCAGCTTCCCGCTGTCCGAGGCCGCCGGCCGCCGCGTGATGAGCTTGCCGATGCATCCCTTCCTGACGGAAGAGGCGCAGGACGCCATCGTCGCCGCGGTGAAGAAGGCGCTGGGCTGAGCGGATGGTGTCATTGTCGTCGCTGCGCGTGCCTAAAAGCGGTTTCATCCGCCACATCATCACCCTGGTCACCGGGGCGGCGGTGGCCCAGGTGGTGCCGCTCTTGGCCTCGCCGCTGATCACCCGCCTGTACGACCCGCACGAGGTGGGCATCCAGGCGGTGTACGTGTCGTGGATGTCGACGCTGGCGGTGCTGGCCACTGCCCGCTACGAGATGGCCATCGTGCTGCCGGCCGAGGAAAGCCGTGCGGACAACCTGATGGGCCTGTCTCTGCTGTGCGCCAGCGCGCTGGCCTTGTTGATCGGCCTGGTGGTGTTGATGGGCGGCCATTCGCACATCGCCGCCCGTCTGGGCGCGCCAGAGCTGGAGTCCTGGCTGGTGCTGCTGCCGCTGTCGGTGTGGCTGGCGGGCCTGATGCAGGCCTGGACCAACTGGAACAACCGCCATCGCCGCTACCAGGCCAACGCCAACGGCCGCATGACCCAGTCTTTCGGCATGGCCGGCACCCAGGTGCTGGCCGGCTGGCTGGGCGCCGGCGCCGGCGGCCTGATCCTGGGCCAGTTGGCTGGCCAGATCGGCTCGCTGCTGGCGCAAAGCTGGCAGGACCTGAAGGCCCGCTTCGGCTGGCGGCGCGGCGTCAGCCGCCAGGGCATGCGCGAGGCGGCGATCGCCTATATCGAATTTCCCAAGATCAACGCGCCGCACGCCTTGAGCACGGCGCTGCTGGACTCCGCCACGCTGGCGGTGTTGGCCGTGCTGGCCAGCACCTCGGCGGTCGGTTTCTACGGCTTGATGATGCGGGTGTTGAAACTGCCGGCGGCCTTGATCGGCCAGGCGGTGGCCCAGGTGGCCTACCGCGAGCTGGCCGAGGCGCGCAATCTGGGCAAGCCGCTGCGCCCCATCCTGCGCAAGATGATGCTGACGCTGTTCGGCATGTCGCTGTTTCCCTTCCTGGTGATCCAGATTTTCGGCGAGCCGCTGTTCACGCTGGTGTTCGGCCGCAACTGGGCCGAGGCAGGCCGCTACGCCGAGGCGATGTCGCTGTACATCCTGTTCCATTTCGTCGCCTCGCCGCTGGGCATGGTGCCGCCGGTGATCAATCGCCAGCGCTTCGCGTTTTTCCTGTCCCTGGTGCAGGCCGTGCTGTTCCTGGGCTCGTTGTGGCTGGGCTTCCATCTCTGGCAGGATGCGGTAGCCACGTTCCAACTGGTGTCGGTCGTGATGGCCGGCTATTTCCTTGCTTACTTCACCTGGCTTTATAAGGCGGCACGATGAACTGGAATGGACTCTTCAGCCGCATCCGCTTTCGGCTGTCGGCATGGGTGCGGCCGCGCATGGTATACGGCTTCCAGCGCGGCGACGGCGTGTTCCTGAAGCGCACCCGCGTCTCCAATATGACGCGCATCGAACACATCGACAAACTGATGGTCGAGGACAATGTCTACATCGGCCATTTCAATCTGATCGACGCTTCCGGCGGCCTGTACATCGGCGAGGGCTGCCAGGTCACCAACTACGTGTCTGTATTGACCCACTCCAGCCATGTGGCGATTCGTTTGTATGGCCGCGAGTACCTGACGCGCGACAACCATGTCGGCTATCTGAAGAAATCCACCCGGCTGGGGGCGTACAGCTTCATCGGCCCGCACTCGGTGCTGATGCCGGGCGTGGAGCTGGGCAAGGGCAGCATCGTGTCGGCCTACAGCTTCGTGCCGGCCGGCGAGTATCCGGATTTCGCCATCCTGGCCGGCAATCCGGCGCGGGTGGTCGGCGATACCCGCGACGGCGATGCCGAGTGGCTGGCGCAGAGTCCGGAGCTGCACCGTCTGTACGAGGCCTGGGCCAATGACTGACAAGATCGCCCGCCTGCTGGTGGCGGGCTCGGCCTCCATCCATACCTGGCGCTTTCTGGCCGGCATCGCGCCGCATGTCGACGAACTGTACCTGGCCTGCAACGGCGACGTGCCGGCGGACCGCCGTCCGGCCAATCTGAAAGGCGAGTTGCGGGTCGACTTCAGTCTGAAGGCGTTGTCCACCGCCGCGCGGCTCAAGAACTGGATCGCCGAAGTGAAGCCCGACGTGGTCCACGTCCACCAGGCCAATAGCGTGGCCTGGCACGCCCGCCGCGCGCTGGCCGGTTCAGGCATTCCGATGCTGCTGACCGCCTGGGGCTCCGACGTGCTGCTGCTGCCCGACCAGAACCCGCTGCTGCGGGCGATGGTGCGCGGCAACCTCAAAGCCGCCGCCGCGATCACGTCCGACTCGCTGTACATGGCGGCGAAGATCCGCGAGCTGGCCGGCGATTGCCGCATCAGCCTGCTGAGCTACGGCATCGACGCGCTGCCGCCGGAGCCTGTTGTTCCGGCCAAGAAGAAGCAGGTGCTGTCCTGCCGACTGCATAAGCCGCTGTACCGCATCGACGCCATCCTCAAGGGCTGGGCCGGGGTGGAGAACAGCGGCTGCTGCGCCGACTGGAACCTGGTCGTCGCCGCCAGCGGCGGCGAGACCGAGAATCTGAAACGGCTGGCGGCGTCGCTGGGCCTTCAGCGCGTCGAGTTCGCCGGCTTCGTCGACAGCGCCGCGCTGGGCAAGCTGTACGCCGAGTCGCGCGTCTTCGTCAGCGTGCCGCGCTCGGACGCCACCAGCGTCAGCCTGATGGAGGCGATGGGCCATGGCTGCCTGCCGCTGCTGTCCAATCTGCCGGCCAACGGCGAATGGGTGATCGACGGCCTCAACGGCATGATCGCCGAGGATGCCGGCCGGCTGGGCCCGGAGCTGTGCCGCGCGATGATCAAGGCCGCCGACGACGACGCGCTGCGCGGCATGGCCGAGACCAACCGCGGCCTGGTGGCGGCCAAGGCGCTGCACCAGGCCAATATGGCCGGCTTCGCCGATCTGATCCGCGAACTGGCCGCCAACAAGGTTTGAACCTGATGAAAATAGCCCACCTGACCTCCGCCCATCCGCGCCACGACATCCGCATCTTCGTCAAGGAGTGCAGCTCGCTGGCGGCGGCCGGCCATGAGGTGACGCTGATCGTCGCCGACGGCCAGGGCGAGGAAATCCGCAACGGCGTGCGCATCCATGATGTCGGCCCCAAGACCGGCGGCCGGCTGTCGCGGATGACCGGCACCGTCAAGCGCGTCTACCAGGCCGCGCTGAAGCTGCGGCCGGACGTAGTGCACTTTCACGACCCGGAGCTGATCCCCGCCGGCGTGCGACTGAAGCAGGCCGGCATCAAGGTGGTGTACGACGTGCACGAGGACGTGCCGCGCCAGATCCTGGCCAAGCACTGGATACCCGGCGCGGTGCGTCCGCTGGTGTCCGGCGGCTTCGAGACGCTGGAGGACTGGGCGGCGCGCCGCTTCGACGCCATCGTCACCTCCACCCCGCACATCCGCAAACGCTTCGAGAAGCTGGGCGCCAACGCGCTGGACGTGTGCAACTTCCCGATACTGGAAGAGCTGGTGCGCGACACGCCGTGGGAAAGCCGCCGCAACGAGGTGTGCTACATCGGCGGCATCAGCCGCATCCGCGGCATCGAGCCCATTGTCGCCGCGCTGCCGGGCACTTCCACCCGGCTGAACCTGGCCGGGCCGTGGAGCGAGAGCGATCTCCGCGCCAAGGTCACGGCCGAGCCGGGCTGGGCGCGGGTCAACGACCTGGGCGTGCTGGACCGCAAGGGCGTGGCCGAGGTATTGGCCCGCAGCAAGATCGGCTTGGTGACCTTGTTCCCCACGCCCAATTACGTCGACGCGCTGCCGATCAAGCTATTTGAATACATGGCCGCCGGCATGCCGGTGATCGCCAGCGATTTCCCGGTCTGGCGCGAGATCGTCGACGACGCAGGCTGCGGCGTGCTGGTCGATCCGCAGGACGCGGCCGCCATCTCCGCCGCCATCAACGAGCTGCTGGGCGACGAAGCGCGCATGCGCGCGCTCGGCGAGTCCGGCAAGCGGGCGGTGCTCAATAAATACAGCTGGGCGGCCGAGGCCGACAAGCTGATCAAGCTGTACGCGACGCTGTAAACCATGAAAATTCTCTACATCAACCACTACGCCGGCAGCCCACGCCACGGCATGGAATTCCGCCCGTATTACCTGGCGCGCGAATGGGTGCAGGCCGGGCACGAAGTGAACATGCTGGCGGCCGACGTGTCGCACCTGCGTCAGACCCATCCGCAGGTGGACGGCAAGTACCGCGACGAGGATATCGACGGCATCCGCTACACCTGGTGCAAGACGCGCCCTTACGAAGGCAATGGCATCGGCCGGGTGCTGAACATCTTCAGCTTCCTGGCCAAGGTGATGGGCCTGTCGCGCCGCTATCTGAAAGAGTGGAAGCCGGATGTGGTGATCGCCTCGTCCACCTATCCGCTGGACACCGTGCCGGCGGCGTGGATCGCCGGCAAGACCGGCGCGCGGCTGGTGTACGAGGTGCACGACCTGTGGCCGCTGACGCCGGTGGAAGTGGGTGGCATGTCGCCGAAGCACCCGTTCATCCGCCTGCTGCAGTGGGCCGAGGATTTCGGCTACAAGCGCGCCGACACCGTGGTGTCGATGCTGCCCTGCGCCAGGGACTATATGATGGCGCACGGCATGGCGCCGGAAAAATACGCGGTGATTCCCAATGGGGTGGACGTGGGCGAGTGGCAGGGCGAGGCCTTGCCGCTGTCAGCCGAACACCGGATGCGGCTGGCGGAATTGAAGGCCCATGGGCGCTTCATCGTCGGCTACGCCGGCGGCCACGGCCTGGCCAACGCGCTGGATTATCTGCTGGAAGCCGCTTCCTTGATGCGCGACGCGCCGGTGACTTTCGTTCTGGTCGGCGACGGTCCGGACAAAGAGGCGCTGGTGGCGCGAGCCGCCGAGCTGAAGCTGGACAACGTGATGTTCCTGCCGTCCATCGCCAAACGCAGCGTGCCGGCCTTTCTGGCCGAGTGCGACGCGTTATACATCGGCTGGCGCAAGCTGCCGATCTATCGCTTCGGCATCAACCCGAACAAGCTGTTCGACTACATGATGGCGGGCAAGCCGGTGATCCACTCGGTGGAGGCCGGCAACGACATGGTGAAGGATGCCGGCGCGGGCTTGAGCATAGGCGTGGAAGACCCGGCGGTGATCGCCGACGCGGTCAAACGGATGGCGGTGCTGCCGCTGGCCGAGCGCGATGCGATGGGCGCGGCCGGCAAGGCCTATGTGCTAGCCAACCACGACTACGCGGTGTTGGCACGCCGCTTTCTAGACGCGGTGAGACTGCAAGGATAGGAGGCGGGCGTCCCGTCCGGCATAGTCAGTTAATTGATGGCGATGGCGGAACACTCCTTTGGGCTTCCGCCCGACAAAAGATTTTGCAGGCCGTGGGCGACGCGCGCGGCGATGGACATGGACGGCGGCCGAAGGCGGCCGCGCAAAGACGAAAGAGAAAACGATGAGCGAAACGAAATTTCTGCCGTTCGCCTTGCCGGACATCGGTGAGGAAGAAATCAACGAAGTGGTCGACGCACTGCGTTCGGGCTGGGTGACCACCGGTCCCAAGACCAAGCAGTTCGAGGCTGATTTCGCGGCATTCTTGGGCGACGGCGTGGAGGCCATCGCGGTGAATTCAGCCACCGCCGGCCTGCACCTGGCGCTGGAAGCCATCGGCGTGACCGAGGGCGACGAAGTGATCGTGCCGTCCTACACCTTCACCGCCACCGCCGAAGTGGTGCGCTACCTGGGCGCGCACCCGGTGTGCGTGGACGTGGACGCGGCGACCTTCAACATCCGCCCGGACGCCATCCGCGCGGCGATCACCGACAAGACCAAAGCCATTATCCCGGTGCACTTCGCCGGCCTGGCCTGCGACATGGACGAGATTATCGCCATCGCCCGCGAGCATGGGCTGAAGATCGTCGAGGACGCCGCCCATGCGATGCCCACCTATTACAAGGGCAAGCTGATCGGCACGCTGGATTCCGACGTGACGGTATTCAGCTTCTACGCCAACAAGACCATGACCACCGGCGAAGGCGGCATGGTGGTGTCCAAGCACAAGGACATCATCGCCCGCTGCAAGGTGATGCGCCTGCACGGCATCAGCCGCGACGCCTTCGATCGCTACGTGTCCAAGACCCCGGCCTGGTACTACGAAGTGGTGGCACCGGGCTACAAGTACAATATGCCGGACACCGCCGCGGCGATGGGCATCCATCAGCTGAAGAAGATCCGCGGGTTCTACGCGAAGCGCGAGGTCATGGCCCAGCGTTTCGACCGCGAGTTGGCCGATCTGCCGCTGATCCTGCCGGCGCGCGCCAAGGACGAGGGCAGCAACCACGCCTGGCACCTGTACCCGGTGCGGATCAAGCCGGAAGCCGGCATCAGCCGCGACGATTTCATCGCCAGGATGGCAGAGAAGGGCATCGGCTGCTCGGTGCATTTCATTCCGCTGCACCGCCAGCCGGTATGGCGCGACGGCTACCGGCTGACGCGCGAGCAATTCCCGGTGGCCGACGCCGCTTTCGAAGCCGAAGTGACGCTGCCGCTGTACACCCGGATGACGGACGATGACCAGACCCGCGTCATCGCCGCGGTGCGCGAGATTCTGGGCGCATGAGCGAGCGGTTGGAAAAAAAGGGCGGCGAATTGCTGCCGCCCTGCTGCCGGCCGCGCCGCCACGGCTCGCGGTTGGTAAAGCGCTTGTTCGACATCGTCGCTTCCGGCGCGGGCCTCATCGTACTGGCGCTGCCGCTCGCGGCGGTGGCGCTGTGGGTGAAGCTGGATTCGCCGGGGCCGGTGTTTTTCCGCCAGGTGCGGGTGGGACGGAACGGCACGCTGTTCCGCATCCATAAATTCCGCACCATGCAGGTGGATACCGAGCGCCAGGGCCAACTGACCGTCGGCGCCGATTCGCGCGTCACCGGCGCCGGCCGCTTGTTGCGCAAGACCAAGCTGGACGAGTTGCCGCAACTGATTGACGTGCTGTTCGGCGACATGAGCCTGGTCGGGCCGCGGCCGGAAGTGCCCAAGTATGTGGCCCACTATCCGGACGAGGCGAAGGACATCGTGCTGTCGGTGCGCCCGGGCATTACCGACTGGGCGTCGATTCGCATGATCGATGAAAACGAGATACTGGGCCGCGCCGCCGATCCGGAGCGCGCCTATATCGACGAGGTGTTGCCGGAGAAGCTGGGCTATTACGTCCGCTACGCCGAGACCCATAATTTGTGGGAAGACATCCGCATCATCGTCGCCACCCTGATGAAGATCGTTAGCCGATGACCTTATCCATCCGCGCTGCCGAGGCCGCCGACGCCGGCGCGCTGGCGGCCATTTATTTGGCCTGCCGTCGCGAGATGCCTTACGCGCCGCTGGCGCATGGCGACGCGGCGGTGCGCGCCTGGTTCGCCGGCGCGCTGTTGCCGGCGGGCGGCGTCTGGCTGGCGGAGCGGGGCGGCGAGATCGCCGGTTTCGCCGCTTGCTCGGAACAAGATGGCCTGCTGTGGCTGGATCAGCTGTATGTCGGCGCCGGCCATCGGAATGCCGGCATCGGTCGAGCGCTGCTGGAGCGGGTGGCATTGCGGCAGACGCGGGCCTGCCGGCTGCATGTGTTTCAAGCCAACGCCGGCGCGCGGCGCTTTTACGAGGCGCATGGTTTCAAATTACTGAGCCTGGGCGACGGCCAGGATAACGAGGAACGCTGTCCGGACGCGCTGTACCAATGGCGGCCGGATACGAAAGAATGACCATGTTTGAAAAGCTGTTAGCCTTCTCCCGCCACAACAAGATGGCGATGCTGGCGCTGATGGACGCGCTGCTGCTGCCGCTGGCGCTGTGGAGCGCTGTGTTCCTGCGCCTGGGCGGCTATTGGGACCCCAAGCTTAACCTGCACCTGTGGATCTTCATCGTGCCGCCCTTGTGGGCGATCCCGATCTTCATCAAGCTGGGCCTGTACCGCGCGGTGCTGAAGTATCTGGACGACAAAATCATCTACACGGTGTTCAGTGGTGTCACGCTGTCGGTGCTGGTGCTGCAGGGCATGATACAGATGTTCCATATCTGGGCGATGCCGCGCACGTCGGTGATCATCTTTTGGGTGTTCGCGATGGCCTATATCGGCGGCAGCCGCTTCCTGCTGCGCGGGCTGGTGCGGCGCATCGACGCCACCGAAGCGCCGCGCGATCCTGTGATCATCTACGGCGCCGGCCAGGCCGGCCTGCAACTGATGCTGGCCTTGCAGGCCGGCCGCGAATACCGGCCGATGGCCTTCGTCGACGACAACTCTGATTTGCACCGCCGCACCTACCGCGGCGTGGCGGTGCATGCGCCCGAGGAATTGCCGGCGCTGATCAAGGACACCCAGGCCAAGTGCATCCTGCTGGCGATGCCGTCGGTGGGACGCGGCCGCCAGCGCGAGGTGCTGGAGTCGCTGGAAAAGCTGCGGGTGCCGATCAAGCGGCTGCCCGGCATGGCGGATCTGGTGTCCGGCGAGGCGCGGGTGGAGGAGCTGAAGGAGGTCGATATCGAGGACCTGCTGGGCCGCGAGCCGGTGCCGCCCAAGGCCGAGCTGTTGGCGCGCAATATCCGCGACAAGGTGGTGATGGTCACCGGCGCCGGCGGCTCCATCGGCTCCGAGCTGGCGCGCCAAATCGTCAAGAACCGCCCGGCGCGCATCGTGCTGTTCGAGCTGTCTGAGTTCGCGCTGTACAGCATAGACCAGGAGCTGGCTCAGATCGCGCCGCGGATTCCGCGCACGCCGCTGCTGGGCTCGGTCACCGATTATGCGCGGCTGACCCAGGCGATGCGCGCGTTCCAGGTGGAAACCGTCTACCACGCGGCCGCTTACAAGCACGTGCCGATGGTGGAGCACAATCCGGTGGCCGGCATCGTCAACAACGCTTTCGGCACTGACACCACCGCCCGCGCGGCGGAAGACTGCGGCGTCGACACCTTCGTGCTGATCTCCACCGACAAGGCGGTGCGCCCCACCAATGTGATGGGCGCCACCAAGCGTCTGGCCGAACTGACGCTGCAGACCCGCCACGCCCGCGGCAGCCGCACCCGCTTCGTGATGGTGCGCTTCGGCAATGTGCTGGGCAGCTCCGGCTCCGTGGTGCCGTTGTTCCGCCGCCAGATCAAGGCCGGCGGCCCGATCACGCTGACCCACGCCGACATCACCCGTTACTTCATGACCATACCGGAAGCGGCGCAGCTGGTGATCCAGGCCGGCGCGATGGGCGACGGCGGCGACGTGTTCGTGCTGGACATGGGCGAGCCGGTGAAGATCATCGAACTGGCGCGGCGCATGGTCCACCTATCCGGGCTGGAGGTGAAGGACGAGAGCCAGCCGGGCGGCGACATCGAGATCCGCGTCACCGGCCTGCGTCCGGGCGAGAAACTTTACGAAGAGCTGCTGATCGGCGACAACGTGCAGCCTACCGATCACGCCCGCATCATGCGCGCGCAGGAATACCATCTGGCCGAAGACGAGATGGCATCGCTGCTGGCGCGCCTGTCCGATGCCTGCAACCGGTTGGACGCGCCGTCGGCGTTCGCGCTGATGCGGGAGGCGGTGCATGAGTTTCAAGCCGCCGAGGCCACTCAGGACTGGGTGACGCTGCAGGGCTGACGATTTCCCATTCCCGCAATCAACGGCTGCAAGCTACCATTTGCAGCCGTTGTCTTTATCCAGCGCGTCTTTCAACAGCATCGGCGCGGCCAGCAGGCCTAGGCCGGCGTAGGCATTCTTGCAATCGGCGCGCTCCGCCCGGTCGATGCCGCGCGCGAGACGGGCTTTCTCCGGGTTTTCCGGCAGCGGCTTGGCGTCCGGGTTCTCCGGCGTGAACTGCCGTACCTGCTGGCGCAAGCCTTCCAGCGTCACCCGGGCTTCGCTCTTGCCGGCGCTGGCCGCCGCCTTGCCTGGGAGGCCGCGCGCGGATGCAGGCGCGGCGCGCGAGGAGGATGCGCTGCGGCGCGGTTCTGCTGGAACGGGGGGCCGCGTTTGCGCTTGGCGTTCCGACGCCGGAGCCGGCAGCAGGCGGGCGTGGATGGCCTGGATGCTTATCTTGAGCGGCGGCGCAGGGGCCGGCTGCGGCGTGGAGCGCATCGCGGGCAACGCCAGCAGGGCGAGCAGATGCAGGCCGGCGCTGGCGGCGAAGGCCAACGCGCGGCCGGACCAGCGGGCAGGCGGGGGAGAGAGGACGGCGTTCATTTCGGCGTGGCGGAGGGCTGCGTCATCGGCAAGACGGTTGTCATGGAAAGAATAGTCCGATGATAGAGCGCCGTCGCGCCGGAAAGTGCCGCGCCGGTGTAACATCGGGCATCCCGCATCTGGACCCCCGCGATGGAAACCCGCTGGCTGGAAGACTTCCTGGTATTGGCCGACACCGGCAGCTTCACCCGCTCCGCCGAGCTGCGCCACCTGACGCAGCCGGCGTTTTCACGCCGCATTCGCGCGCTGGAGAGCTGGCTGGGCGCGGACCTGATAGACCGCACCACCTATCCCACCAAGCTCACCGCCGCCGGCAAGCTGCTGCGGGTGCAGGCGGTGCCGCTGCTGGCCCAGCTCAACACCACCCGCACCATGCTGCGCGGCCTGCAGCCCTTGCCGCAGGGCACGCTGGAATTCGCGGTGCCGCACACGCTGTCGTTCTCCTATTTTCCCAAGTGGCTGACCGAGGTCGAGGCCGGCTTCGGCAAGTTGTCCTGCCGGCTGCAGGCCAGCAATGTGCATGATGCGGTGCTGGCCTTCGTCGAAGGCGGTAGCGATCTGCTGATGTGCTACCACCACCCCAAACAGCCGGTGGAGCTGCACGACGCGCGCTACGGTGGCCTGCGGCTGGGCGTAGAGCGGCTGCGGCCCTACGCGGCGGCCGATGGCGGCGCGGCGCGCTACGCGCTGCCCGGCTCCGCCGACGCGCCGCTGCCTTTCCTCGGCTACGCCAGCAACGCCTATTTCCGGCTGATGAGCGACTTGCTGTTGGTCGGCGGCCCCGAGCCGGCGCATCTGTCGCTGCGCTACGAAACCGATATGGCCGAAGGGCTGAAGCAGATGGCGCTGGCCGGCCACGGCCTGGCCTTCCTGCCGGAGAGTTCGGTGGCGGCGGAGCGCGAGGCCGGCCGGCTGGCGGCCGCCGGAAGCGACGAATGGAGCGTGGAGATGGAAGTCAGACTGTATTGCGACCACCGCCGCGGCCGCGCGGCGCTGGAGGACTTGTGGGATTACCTTGCCGAGCGTTACCCGGAAGTCTAAGAGTGGCTAACAAAATTCCTGATGCGGCGTTGCGCCGACTTGTCGTACTCAAGTACTGCCTGCGTCGGCGCGCCTTGCCTCAGCCGTGAAACTGATTTTTGTTAGCCGCTCTAAGAACCTGTTCAAAGTCTGCTGGGCGTCGGCGATACTGCGTTGAAAACCGCTTCAGAATGCTCAGTGCCGTATGTACACTCCGCTTCTTCAGCTGTTTTCGCCTTGTCTCGCTAGCCTTTGAACAGGCTCTAAGGCAAGCCGCGCCGGACAAGGCTGGCGCAGGGTTATGCATTTCTTGCATGACCCCATCGCCATTCGGAATTGGCCAAGCTTCCGGGGCGGGCATACAGTGCGGGGCATTCTAGGCCGCGCATGGCGGCCGCCCTGAGGAGACCCTCCAGATGTCCACCCGTATCGAACACGACCTGCTCGGCAACCGCGACGTGCCGGCCGACGCCTACTGGGGCGTGCACACGCTGCGCGCCATCGAGAATTTCCCGATCACCGGCCAGACCATCGCCGGCTACGGCGACCTGATCCGCGCGCTGGCCTGCATCAAGCAGGCCGCCGCCCAGGCCAACCGCGACCTCGGCATCCTCGATCCCAAGCTGGCCCAGGCCATCGTCGACGCTTGCGAGGAGATCCGCGCCGGCAAGCTGCACGACCAGTTCGTCGTCGACGTGATCCAGGGCGGGGCGGGCACCTCCACCAATATGAACGCCAACGAGGTGATCGCCAACCGTGCGCTGGAGCTGCTGGGCCACGCCAAGGGCGAGTACCAATATCTGCACCCGAACGAGCACGTCAACCTGTGCCAGAGCACCAACGACGTCTACCCGACCGCGCTGCGCCTGGCCGCCTTCTGGGGCGTGCTCAAGCTGGTGTCGCGGATGGAAACGCTGCGCAAGGCCTTCGAGGACAAGGCCGAGGAGTTCAAGGACATCCTGAAGATGGGCCGCACCCAGCTGCAGGACGCGGTGCCGATGACGCTGGGACAGGAGTTCCAGACCTATGCCGTGATGCTGGGCGAGGACGAGCAGCGGCTGAAGGAAGCCAGCGCCCTGATGCTGGAGATCAACCTCGGCGCCACCGCCATCGGCACCGGCATCACCGCCCATCCGGACTACGCCCGGCTGGTGTGCCTGCATCTGTCCGAGCTGATCGGCAGCCAACTGATCACCGCGCCCAACCTGATCGAAGCCACCCAGGATTGCGGCGCCTTCGTCCAGCTGTCCGGCGTGATCAAGCGCGCGGCGGTCAAGCTGTCCAAGACCTGCAACGACCTGCGCCTGCTGTCGTCCGGCCCGCGCGCAGGCTTCGGCGAGATCAATCTGCCGGCGCGCCAGGCCGGCTCGTCCATCATGCCGGGCAAGGTCAACCCGGTGATTCCGGAAGTGGTGAGCCAGGTGGCGTATGAAGTCATCGGCAACGACGTCACCATCACCATGGCGGCCGAGGCCGGCCAGCTGCAGCTGAACGCCTTCGAGCCTGTGATCGCCTACAGCCTGTTCCGCAGCGCCGGCCACCTGGCCAACGCCTGCGACACGCTGACCGAGCACTGCGTCAAGGGCATCACCGCCAACCGCGAGCGGCTGCGCCTGAGCGTGGAAAGCTCGATCGGCCTGGTGACCGCGCTGAACCCGGTGATCGGCTACGAGGCCGCCACCCGCGTCGCCGCCGAGGCGCACGCCAACGGCAGCAGCGTGGCCGAGGTGGTGCTGGCCCACGGCCTGCTCACCCGCGAACAGCTGGACGACATCCTGCAGCCGGACATGCTGACCCGGCCGCGCTGGGTGACGCTGTAAACGATTTCCCATCCTTTGTTCGACTCGTGCTTGCCGGCGCCGCGCGCGCCGGTTTTTTTATGCGCGTCGCAAGCGGCTGGCGGCGGCGTTCCGATGCAGGTATAACGTTTATTGTGCACCGCACAAAATGGAGCGAGCGATGAATCATCCCGCCTGGTGGTGGAGTATCGAGTTGCCTGCCCGGACATGGTCCTGCCTGCTGGACGACTGGCGTTGCCAGCAGCGCTTCTGGCGTTCCAGCTTGTTCCACGGCGTCCGCGTCTGCCTCAGTCCGGCGCCGTTGCCGGACAAGCTGGCGCGCCTGGCCAGGCGAAGCTGCGCCGACGGCATTACGCTGTGCTACGACAGTTGTCCGTCGAGGTTCGAGCTGCTCGAGCAGCTCTGCCGGCACTGGCCGAGGCGGGGAGGCGAGCGCGAGCCATGGCGGGATTGTCTGCGGCGCAGCCAGCGCGCAGTGCAGCAAGGCTTGTTGCGATTGGGACACGAGTGGTCGCGGCTGTAGCATTCTCTGTTTCCTGATCTTCTGCCGCGGGCTTGGTTTGAACGATGCATCATCGACATTTCATTCGCCGCCGCATGAGCCCGGACTTCGCGCTTCGCTTGGTTTTGAATGGCTTGGATGGTTCTGTTGTTTTAGCGCTGCGTTTTAGTCATTTTTATGCCATTGTAGTTTTATGGGCTGTGCATTAATCTAACCGACTAATCAGAACAGTCGGGCAGATTCAGCCACTGCGCGGCGCATTGCAATCGAGATGGCTGGCTAATCCAAGGAATGTCATGCGTTCAATCCTATCAATCGCCATTCTGCTTGCCGCTGGCAGCGCGCAAGCGGACTGGACTCCCAGAGTCATTTCGGATCAGTTCGTCACTACGCTCAATTACGGCGGCGGCGCGCTCAGCTACCGGGAGGATGCCAGCAAGGGCGGCCCGGTCTGGCAGGCGGTGTCGGAACTGATGAAGACGCCGAATATCCTGCAACAAGGACTGAATGGGCGGGTGGCGCAGCTGGTGTCGCAGAACGGCGCCACTTTTCTGAGCGGGACGGTCAGCGGCAACGCGCAGGTGACGATACGTCCGGATGCCAGCGGCGTGGCCTACATCAGCCTGTCCGGACTCAACTACCAAGTGCGCAACCGGTACTCCGGCCGCAAGCTCGGGGTTATCAACTACAGCTGCACCAATACCCTGACGCTGAGCAATATGGTCCTCACCGCTCAGTACGGCACTGCCGACGGCAGCATGGCCGCAGGCAAGGCCGGCATGACCGCGACGACGTCCTCCTCCACCGATTGCGATTCGAACCTGAGCTGGATTCTGCCGGTGGTCGGCGATGTATTGATCAACAAGGCTGAAGGCAAGATCGACAGCGCGATCCAGAGCGGCGTGCAGGCCAGCTTGGCGCAGGTGAAGGATGCGCTGCTGTACAAGCCCGGCCAGAACCTGCTGAGTGGGCTGAACAAGCTGGTTCCCGCCGACAAGGTGGTTTCCCTGCCGGATGGGAGGACTTTCCCGGTCGGGCGCTATGTGCAAGACAACTTCCGCTACTTGCTGGGCAATAGCCAGATCACCCTGCGGCTGGGCAATTATCTGCAGGTGCAGCCGGTCAATCAGGATCCAGGCATGTATTCCAACGCGGCAAGCGAACTCTTGAGTCTCAACCTGTCGTCCCCCGCCTTTGCCTTGGGACTGAAGGTCAATGAGGAGCAGGCGCTGAGCTGGAGCTGGAATTCGCAGTGCGATCCGCGCCATCCTGAAACGGTGTGCCAAGAGCCCTGATCCGGCGTCGCGGCGGTCGTCTGCGATGCCGGCGGCCGCGCTCTCCATGCCATAATCGCTTTTTTACCCGGATGTGACGATGGCCACCCAATTCCTCCTCAGCGAGCAGCAGCTGCAACAGCTGGCGCCGCAATTGCAGCAATACCTGTCCGACCAGCTGGGGCTGGAGGTCGGCAGTTTCGACGCCCGCTTCCTGCTGGATTTCCTGGCTGACAAGATGGGACGGGACATTTACAACAAGGCCTTGCAGGATGCCCAGACCGCGCTGGCGGCGCGGATGGAAACCCTGCAGGCGGCGATCTGGGAACTGGAACGTTAGCCCGGGGCTGCCCGCGGCGGCGGCATTGAGGTTACAATCGCTTATCCCTTTCCTTTTAACTTGCGGTGCCGATGCTCTACTTACGCTTGATGATAAGAGGCTTCCTGCTGGCGGTTCTGCTGGTGGTGCTGGGCTTCGCCTATGTCGCGTGGAGCATTGTCGACTACGGCAGCGGCGAAGACGTGCCGGCTGCCGACGCCGCGCTGGTGCTGGGCGCTGCCGCCTGGGGCAGCAAGCCTTCGCCGGTGTTCCGCGAGCGCATCAACCACGCGGTCAAGCTGTACCAGAGCGGCAAGGTGCGCTGGATCGTGTTCACCGGCGGCACGCCTGAGCCGGGCTATCCGGCCGAGGCGGACGTCGGGCGCGAGTTCGCCGCTAGGCAAGGCGTACCGATGACGGCGATGCTGGTGGAGAACCAGTCGCGCACCACCTGGCAGAACCTATCCAATGCCCGGGACCTAGGCAACCAGTTTGGCATCCGCTCCTATCTTTTAGTCAGCGATCCGCTGCATATGCGGCGCGCGGTGCTAATGGCCGGTGACCTGGGTCTGCGCGCCTATCCGGCGCCCACCCAATCCAGCCGTTTCCGCACGCTGGCCAGTTGGTCCCGCTTTCTCGCGCGCGAGACTTGGCTTTACGTCGGCTACCGGGTATTCCGGCAGCTGTCATGAATCCTGTGGATAAAAACGAGCTCCGCCTGATCTTGTGCATAAGTCGGGCGGACAAGAAAAAAGCCGGCGATTGCCGGCTTTTTCACATCTAGAGCAAACCTCAGGCGGCGTGCCACAGATCGATCAGCTCGCTGGCTTCCAGCGACTTCACTTCGGGGCGGGCCTGCAGCCAGGTCACCAGATCGCCGCGCAGCGCTTCGTCGATCTGCACGCCGCTGATCGGGAAGGCCACGCCTTCCAGGCGGTTCTTGCCGTCGAAATGGCCGCCGAAGCTGATGCCGGCTTCGTCGAAGCGGGTCAGCCAGCCGTCCAGCAGCGCGTCGGCATCCGCGCCGTCGTGCAGTTCTGCCACCAGGTGGAAACCCAGCTCGCGGAACTCGCCTACGCGCATTTTCTTGCGCTGGCGGGCGTTCAACCGTTTCAGACGTTGAGCGGAGTTGGGGTTGCGCAGGAATGCCATGGTCGATCCTTATTCTGAAAATGCGCTGAATGATAGCAGGTTTGCCGGATGGAGACGCTTCAGCCGCCTAGGCGACGGCATTTGTCCGACTATTAATTGTAATAAATTGACATTGTGTTGATTTATGTCATGTGGCTAATATCAAGATTGTATTCAGAAATTAACCACAAAAAGACGACAAAGTGATGAAAGAGATCAAAAAGACAGTCCTGGCTTCCGTGATTCTGAGCGCAATGGTGACCGCATGCGGCGGCGGGGGGAGTTCGTCGGCTGACAGCGGATCGGGCGGTGCGCCTTCGGTCGCTTTTTCCCAGCGCAGCGCCAGCGGCGTCGAGGTCGGCACGCTGGATTGCGCGGGCGGCAGCTGCAAGTTGCCGGCCAGCGCCGGCGGGGCGGCATCGGGTTCGGTCTACCGTTACAGCAACACCACCGGCCGCGACCAGACGCTGCAAGTCGCCGGCCCGGTGACCTCGGCCTGGCAGGCCGAGCTGGTTCGCGTCAGCGGCGGCGATACCTCCACCCAGTTCAAGCTGTCCGGCAGCGGCCTGCGCGGCGCCGACCGTGAAGTGGCGGATCGCCTGGAGGCCGAAAGCCAGGCGGTGTTGAACGCGGTGGCGAAGAACAGCAGCAACGGCGTGTTGCAACGGTTGCAATTGCAGCATTCGGCCAAGCTGAGCGGCGCGCAGGCCGCGCTGCAGCAGCAAGCCTACGCGCTGGGCGACGCGCGCACCTGGCACGATATGGATGGCGACAGCCCCACTACGCTGAAAGCGGTGCGCGATCTGCCCAATGGCGGCGGCAAGGTCTATGTCTGGGGCCAGGGCGGCCTGGACGTGAGCGTCGACAATGCCCAGGCCGACGCGCTGGCGGAGCGTTTCGCCAACAGCGTCTATCCGCTGGAAGCCAGCGTGGTCAGCGAGCCCTGGGGCAACGACATCCACCCGAGCTGGCGCAGTCTGGCCCTGCCCGGCGACACCAAGGACGTGCACCTGGTGCTGAGCCGGCTCAACGATCCGGCCAAGACCAGCGGCGGCCGCCTGCTCGGCTACGTGCGCTGGACCAACGCGCTGCTGGCTTCGGCCGCGGCCAGCATGTGCCAGGGCGACGCCGACTGCGCCGACGTGATCGGCAAGAGCAACCAGGCGCTGGTGACCTTCATCGATCTGGACACCTTCGCCAAGGCCGACAACCCGGGCAACTGGTCGATGAAGGACAACGGCCCGAGCCTGGCGTTGTCGACGATGGCTCACGAATACCTGCACGTGCTGTACGCTTACAACAAGATTCTGCGCCAGAAGCCGGGTTCGACGCCGACCACGGTATGGGAGAACGAGCTGGCGGCCCAGACCATGGGCTACCTGGTGTCGGCCGATACCTACACTGGCGGCCGCGGCCGCGACGCCAACTCGCATCCGGATCTGCGTCCGCGCGGCGATTTCGAGCAGTTCCTGGCCAAGCCGGCATGCAATCTGAAGGGCTGGAGCGTCGCCGCCGACGATTACACTTGCTATCCGAAGGCGCTGGCGCTGGGCATGCAGATGCTGCACCAGTTCGGCCCTGGCGTGATGAAGCCGTGGGTGACCGGCCCCAGCAAGGGAGAGAGCGCTTTGAACGACGGATTGCGCGCGGTGGGCGGCGGCGATTACAGCAGCCTGCTGCAGCGGCTGACCACCACGCTGGGGCTGGGCGCCTACAGCCAGGACGTGGCGGGCTTCGGCTTCCCAGCCAAGACCATCACCCTGCCGGCCAACCAGTACTTCCCGGCTGGCAAGACGCTGGCGCTGCCGGCGGTGCGCTTCCAGGCATCCGACGTGGGTTGGCGCAACGACAGCAGCAAGGAAACCTGGCGCCAGGCCTTGTCGGTATCGCGCGGCGCGGCCCGGATCACCGTGCCGGCCAATAGCCATCTGTTGCTGGTGAAGCCGTGACGCGGCGCGCGCTGTGGCTGCTGGCCCTGCTGCCCTCGCTGCTGGCGATGGGCGGCCAGCCCTGGGAGCGCGGCGTGCTGGTGGAAGTGGGCGCCTATCCGCTGGTGAAGCTGGGGATAGAGCGCAGCGACGGCGCGGTGCTGGCGATACGGCCGGCGGAGCCGGGCAAGGGACTGGATCAGGCGGCGCTGAAACAGCTGCGCCGCCAGCTGGGCCATCCCATCCGCTACCGGGCTGCCGGCTACGCCGAAAGCCTGGTGTACGGCAGGGAGGTGATTTTGCAAGGCGCTGAAGCCGAGCGCTGAGCGCGGCTGTTCAGCGGAACGCCCATCCGGCATCATGCCGGGTGGGCGTTCATTTTTTCTGGAGTCGGCATGCGCGTATTGACCCCGCAGAGTTTTCTGGACATGCCGTGGGCCAATGGCGGCGGCCGCACCCGCGAGTTGTTCCGGCTGCCGCATCCGCAGCGGCGCGACGCGTTCGCCGTGCGGATGTCCATCGCCGAGGTGGCGGAAGGCGGACTGTTTTCCCATTTCGCCGGCGTGGACCGCTTGCTGGGCCTGTTGGAAGGCGAGGGCATGGAGCTGAGCCTGGCCGATGGCCGCCATCTGACATTGGACGCGCCAGGCCAGGTGGTGGCTTTCACCGGCGAGATCGGCATCCAGTGCCGGCTGCTGGGCGGAGCCTTGCGCGATTGCAATCTGATGCTGGCGCGCGATTGGGGCCGCGGCGACTTGGAGCGGCTGTCTCCGGCCGATGGAGAGACGGTGCGGCTGGAGGCCGCCGATCTGGTGCTGCTGCATCTGCAGCGCGGCGCGTGGCGCTGCGGCGGCGAGGCGCTGCCGGATGGCGGCCTGTTGCTGCTGGAGAACGAGGCAGTCGTTTTGAGCGCAAGCGGAGGAGCCATCGGCTGGCTGGCCATTGTCCATCGCCTGCCGGCGTGACGCCTCGCGGGCATGAAAAAAGCCGGGCAAGCCCGGCTTTTGCTTGGCGGCGGGCCGTTACAGCCCCAGCTCGCTCCACAAGGCGTCGACGCGCGCCTTGACCGCGTCGTCCATCACGATGGGCGTGCCCCATTCGCGGTTGGTCTCGCCCGGCATCTTGTTGGTGGCGTCTAGGCCCATCTTGCCGCCCAGGCCGGAGATCGGACTGGCGAAGTCCAGGTAGTCGATCGGCGTATGGTCGATCAGCGTGGTGTCGCGTACCGGGTCCATCCGGGTGGTGATCGCCCAGATCACTTCCTTCCAGTCGCGGGTATTCACGTCGTCGTCCACCACCACGATGAACTTGGTGTACATGAACTGGCGCAGGAAGCTCCAGCAACCCATCATCACCCGTTTGGCGTGGCCGGGATACTGCTTTTTGATGCTGACGATGGCCATCCGGTAGCTGCAGCCTTCCGGCGGAAGGTAGAAATCGACGATCTCCGGAAACTGCTTCTGCAGGATGGGCACGAACACCTCGTTCAGCGCCACGCCCAGGATGGCGGGCTCGTCCGGCGGCTTGCCGGTGTAGGTGCTGTGGTAGATCGGATTTTCGCGCATCGTGATCCGGTCTATGGTCAGCACCGGGAAGCTGTCCTGCTCGTTGTAGTAGCCGGTGTGGTCGCCGTACGGGCCTTCCATCGCCATATCGTTCGGGTGGATGTGGCCTTCCAGCACGATCTCCGCGCGGGCCGGCACCTGCAGGTCCGAGCCGATGCACTGGACCAGCTCGGTGCGGCTGCCGCGCAGGAGGCCGGCGAATTGGTATTCGGAGAGCGTGTCCGGCACCGGCGTCACCGCGCCCAGTATCGTCGCCGGGTCGCAGCCCAGCACCACCGCCACCGGATAGGGCTTGTCCGGGTTTTGCTGGCGGAACTCGCGATAGTCCAGCGCGCCGCCGCGATGCGCCAGCCAGCGCATGATCACGCGGTTCTTGCCTATCACCTGCTGACGGTAGATGCCGAGGTTCTGCCGCTTCTTGTTGGGGCCGCGAGTGACGGTCAGGCCCCAGGTGATCAGCGGCGCGGCGTCTCCGGGCCAGCAATGCTGGATCGGCAGCTTGCCGAGATCGACCGCCTCGCCTTCCCAGACGATGTCCTGGCAGGGCGCTTTCTTCACTTCCTTGGGCGCCATCGACAGCACCTGCTTCAGCAGCGGCAGCTTGTCCCAGGCGTCCTTCAGGCCCTTGGGCGGCTCCGGCTCCTTCAGATAGGCCAGCGTCTTGCCTATCTCCCTGAGCTGCATCACGTCTTCGGCGCCCATGCCCATCGCCACGCGCTCGGGCGTGCCGAACAGGTTGGCCAGCACCGGGAAGTCGTAGCGGCGGCCGTCATGGACCGGTTGTTCGAACAGCAGCGCCGGGCCGCCGGCCTTCAGCACCCGGTCGCCGATTTCGGTCATTTCCAGGTGGGGAGATACCGGAGCATTGATGCGCTTCAGCAGCTGCTTTTGTTCAAGTTGGGCGATGAATTCCCGTAGATCGGCATATTTCATGACTTTTTCATGATCTGACGCAAAGTGTGAGAGGAAGGGCTTGGATAATCTGCCTGCGGACGTCGCACGCTACTGCCGGCGTGCATGGCTGTCAACGCCGGCATAGTTCATGGCGGCATTACCTAGTCATTGGAGAACAGAAATGAAGAAGCTCGCACTCGCCGCCATGATCGGCATGCTGTCCGCCGGCGCGTTCGCCGCCCAAGGCGACATTCTGGCACGTTTCCGCGTGATCGATGTCGATCCCTCGTCCAGCTGGGACAATTCCGCCGTTCCCGGTCTGAACGTGGAGGGCAAGTCTGCCGTCGCGCCGGAACTGGACTTCACCTATATGATCACCAACAATATCGGCGCCGAGCTGATTCTGGGCACCTCGCGCCATAAGGTGACGACTAACGCCTTCGGCGATGTGGGTAAGGTTTCGGTGCTGCCGCCGACCGTGACCCTGCAGTACCATTTCGCGCCGGAAGCCACTTTCCGTCCGTATGTTGGCGCAGGCATCAACTACACCCGTTTCTATAGCAACGGCTTGCAATTGCCGAATGGAACCAAGCTGGATGTGAAGAACAACAGCTTCGGTCCCGCGCTGCAGATCGGCGCCGACTACGCGGTCAACAAGAGCTGGTTCGTCAACGTCGACGTGAAGAAGCTGTGGGTGAAAACCGATGTCAGCGCCGCCGGCAACAAGCTGGGCACGCTGAAGCTGGACCCGTGGGTGTTCGGCATCGGTGTCGGCACCAAGTTCTGATCCAGCCAGACCATCAGTCATGCAAGGACGCCTGCGGGCGTCCTTTTGCATTGTGGTTAAATGTAAACGATTGATGATATTGACATCGCGAGGGAAGTCGCCAATGCTGGCCGCTGGCGGCGCGGCGTAATCAGCCTGCCGGGCTGGGAAAGGACGGGGCGTTTGTCGCAGCGGCGACATGAAAAGCGGCGCTTGGCGACATGAATCGCTTGTTTCAGACAAGTTTGTTGTCAAAATGCATCATTTCAGTGAGAACCATTTTAAGTTTTCAGCGTCCTCCGAAAGAGGGCGCGCGCGGGTTTTTGTCAGTGAAAAGAGCAACTTATCCCGCCGGCTTGACTTGTCGGGCGCGCCAGGCGGTAAAGTGAGCTGAGGTCTTGAATTTACAAGGGATTTTCGCGGCCCCGGAAACCGATTTTTTGTTAAAATGGCGCCCTTTTTCGTGGCGGGGAAGATAGATGGCTCTCCTGGAAATCAAAAACGTGGTCAAACGCTTTGGCGACTACACGGCTGTCAACGACGTCAGCCTGTCGGTCGAGGCGGGCGAGTTCTTCACCCTGCTGGGACCCTCCGGCTGCGGCAAGACCACCTTGCTGCGCATGCTGGCCGGTTTCGAACAACCAGACGCAGGCCAGATTCTGCTGGATGGCCAGGACATGTCGCAGGTGGCGCCGGAAAAGCGCCCGGTGCACACCGTGTTCCAGAGCTACGCGCTGTTCCCGCACATGACGGTGCGCGAGAACATCGCCTTCCCGCTGAAAATGGCCAAGTGGGACAAGCGCAAGATCGCCGCCCAGGTGGATGAATTGCTGGAAGACGTGCGCCTGACCCAGTTCGGCGACCGCTACCCGCACGAGATGTCCGGCGGCCAGCGCCAGCGCGTGGCCATCGCCCGCGCGCTGGTGGACCGTCCGCGCCTGTTGCTGCTGGACGAGCCACTGTCCGCGCTCGACGCCAAGCTGCGCGAGGAAATGCAGATCGAGCTGATCAATCTGCAGAAAGAGGTGGGCATCACCTTCGTTTACGTCACCCACGACCAGGGCGAAGCGCTGGCGCTGTCGCACCGCATCGCGGTGATGAGCCATGGCAAGGTGGAACAGCTGGACGCGCCGGAGAAGCTGTACAGCTATCCGAAGAATCGTTTCGTCGCCGACTTCCTCGGCCAGTGCAATGTGCTGGAAGGCACGGTCAAGGCCTTGCACGGCGACGCTATGACCGTGGGGCTGAAGGGCTGCGGCGACGTCAAGTGCCAGGCGGTGCCGGGCGTGAAGGAAGGCCAGCAGGGCTGGCTGGCGCTGCGGCCGGAAAAGGTGAAGCTCGACAAGGAGCTGCCGGAACTGCCGGACGAGGCTTATTTCAAGGGCCGCGTCCATGATTGCCTGTACCTGGGCGACGTCACCCTCTACGTGGTGGAGGTGGCCGACGGCGTGTTGGTGGAGGCGATGCAGCCCAACAATATTCCCGGCGTGGCCAAGTTCTTCGACGACGGCGACGTGGTCGAAGTCGCTTGGCGTTTCGACGCCGGCAGTTTCCTGACGGAGTAAGCGATGGCGATGCGTGATCGTTTCGGCAAGTGGGCGCTGTCCTGGCCCCCCTTGCTGTATCTGGTATTGTTCTTCCTGATCCCGTCGCTGATCATGCTGGTGGCGGCATTCCGCCAGCCCGGCGACTACGGCGGCCTGGCGCCGCTGTTCACCATCGAGGACGGCCAGCGCGTCTGGGAGCTGACGCTGGACAACTTCCACCGCCTGGTGGAAGAGCCGCTGTACATCGAGCTGTTCATCAAGTCGGCCGGCTATGCGCTGACCACCACCGTGGTCTGCCTGCTGATGGCCTACCCGCTGGCCTGGCTGATCGCCCGCTCCGGCAAGAAGTACCGAGATCTGCTGCTGCTGTTGGTGATCCTGCCGTTCTGGTCCAACTTCCTAATCCGCATCTACGCGTGGATGATCATCCTGGGGCCGCAGTCGGCGTTCACCAAGGCGCTGAACCTGGTGCTGACCACGCTGGGCTTTGAGCCGGTGCGGCTGCTGTTCACCTCGTTCGCGGTGATCGTCGGCCTGGTTTACGTGCATTTGCCCTTCATGGTGCTGCCGCTGTACGCCAATCTGGAAAAGCACGACATGGCCTTGCTCGACGCCGCGCAAGATCTGGGCGCCAACGCCTGGCAGCGCTTCTGGCGCGTGACCTGGCCGCTGAGTCTGCCCGGCGTGTTCGCCGGCTCGGCGCTGGTGTTCATCCCGGCGCTGGGCATGTTCGCCATCCCGGACATCCTGGGCGGCACCGAATCCATTATGATAGGCAACCTGATCAAGCAGCAGATCCTGGACACCCGCGATTGGCCGTTCGGCTCGGTGTTGTCCATCATGCTGACCGGCGGCGTGCTGCTGATCGCTGTGCTGGGGGCCGTGGTGGCCAGAAAGGGGAAGGCGCGTGGCTAAGAAGCAATCCAAATGGCTGTGGGCTTCGGCCGGCCTGACCTATCTGTTCCTCTACCTGCCGTTGGTGATCGTGGTGCTGTACTCGTTCAACGATTCGCGCCTGAACGCCGAATGGGTGGGCTTCACGCTGAAGTGGTACCAGAAGCTGTTCCATAACGAGAAGATGCTGACCGCGGCCGGCAACTCGCTGCTGATCGGCATCATCGCGAGTTTCTTCGCCACCATCCTGGGCACGCTGGCCGGCATCGCGCTGCATAAGTACAAGCTCAGGCTGCTGCCCTTCCTGGTGTTGACGCCGATCGCCATCCCCGAGCTGCTGATGGGGGTGTCGCTGGTGATCTTCTTTGTCATCGTCAACCAGCTGATCGGCATCCTGGAGCTGGGCTTCGTCACCATCCTGCTGTCGCACATCGCCTTCTGCATCGGCTTCGTCGCCATCGTGGTGCGGGCGCGGATGCAGGGCATGGACGACAGCCTGGTGGAGGCGGCGCGCGATCTCGGCGCCACGCCGTTCCAGGCTTTTCGCCTGATCACGCTGCCGGTGATCAAGCCCGGCATCATCGCCGGCGCGCTGATGGCGTTCACGTTGTCGATCGACGACTTCGTGATCACCTTCTTCACCGCCGGCGCCGGCGCCAGCATGCTGCCGCTGGAGATCTACTCGATGATCAAGATCGCGGTGACGCCGGAGGTGAACGCGGTGTCATCCTTGCTGATGCTGCTGACGCTGGCGTTGATCGTCATCGCGTCCAAGGTTTCGCCGAGCGCCTTGCGCGCCAACGGCTGAGCCGCCAGGCCGAAAGGCCGATCTGGCGGCAGGGTGTTTTGCGTTGCAGCATAATGCCTTGCCGTCGCCGCCGCACCCGGGCGACGCGAGGGGGTGTCTCCCGGTTAACTCGTAGTACCACCAAGCTGTGCAATACAAAGGAAACGAAATGAAGAAGATCCTCGCGCTGCTGGCGCTGGCGGCCTCCACCCAGGCGTTCGCCGCGGAAGAGCTGCATCTGTACAACTGGAACAACTACCTGTCCGAGAGCGCGGCCAAGAGTTTCGAGGCCTACTGCAAGTGCAAGCTGGTGCAGGACTACTACGGCGACAACGAAGAGCTGCTGGCCAAGCTGGCCGCCGGCGCCAAGGGCTACGACATCGTGGTGCCGACCGGTTTCGCCGTCGACGCGCTGATCAAGCAGGGCAAGGCCCAGCCGCTGGACAAAGCCCAGCTGCCCAACTTCAAGAATCTGAACCCGGGCTACCTGAACAGCTTCTTCGACAAGGGCAACAAGTACTCCGCCCCGTACGCGTTCACCACCACCCTGATCGGCTACAACGAGACCAAGCTGAAGCAGCTGGGCCTGAGCGATAAGGTCAACAGCTGGGCGCTGATCTTCGATCCGGCGCTGCTGGCCAAGATCAAGGGCAAGGTCACCGTGCTGGATTCGCAGCGCGAACTGGTCTCCGCCGCGCTGATGTATTTGGGCAAACCGGCCAATTCCACCAATCCGGCCGACTGGAAAGCCGCCCGCGACGTGATCCTGAAGGCCAAGCCGTATTGGGCCGCCTTCAACAACCAGTCCTATATCAAGGAACTGACCGTCGGCAACATCTATGTCGCCTTCGGCTACTCCAACGATATGTTCCAGGCCCAGCAGGATGCCAAGAAGGCCAAGCGCGCTTTCGCGCTGAACTTCAGCCTGCAGAAGGAGGGCAATACCCTGTCGCTGGACAACTTCGTAGTGTTGAAGGATGCGCCTCGCAAGGATTTGGCTTACAAGTTCATCAACTTCATGCTGGACGGCAAGAACGCCGCCGGCCTGACCAATGAGATGGGCAACGGTAATCCGAACGCCGCCGCCGGCAAGTTCGTCAAAACCGAGCTGACCAAGATCCCGGCGATCTTCCCCACCACCACCGACCTGCCGCGCCTGCAACAGCTGCACGATCTGAACACCAAGGATCGCCGCGAGCTGAACAAGGTGTGGTCCGAAATCAAGCTGAAGTAAGCGTATCCGCGTTGTCCAATAAAAAGGCCGGGAAGTTTCCCGGCCTTTTTCTATATATATGCGCTGGCTTAATCCAGATGCAGCCGCAGCAGCTGGCTGATCTTCTCGACGCGGTGATCGACGTGGGCGGGTTTGCGCGGCTCATGGCTGACCCAGATGGTGGTCATGCCCAGCTCCTTCGCCGTCAGCAGATTGGGCAGGGAGTCTTCCACCATGATGCAATGCGCGGGATTCAGGCCTTCGCGGGCCAGCACGGCATGGAAGGCGTCAAGGTGGGGTTTGGGGATATAGTTCAGCCGCTCCACGCCGTATACCGATTCGAAATGATGTTGAATCCGCATCCGCTGCAGAATGCCTTCCACATAGTGCTGCGGGCCGTTGGACAGAATGATCTTGCGGCCGGGAAGGGCGCTGAGGTTTTCCGCCAGCCGGTCTTCGAATTGCAGCCACTGTTCCAATACCTCCACCGGATGGGTTTCGATCAGGAACTGCTGCGGGTCGATGCCGTGATGGGTGGACAGGCCGTGCATGGTGGCGCCGTATTGCGCCCAGTAGCGGGAGCGCAGCGCGCAGGCCTCCGTCTCGTCCACGCCGAGGTGGCGCATCATGTATTCGGTCATCAGCTTGTTGATATGGTCGAAGATGCCGCCGCTGGCGTGGTGGAGGGTGTCGTCGAGGTCGAAGATCCAGGTCTTGTGGTTCACGTTCGAAACTGCATGAAAAGGAGGGACCGAAGATTATCCATTCATGGCGGCCGGCGGGCTAGTGGAAGCGGTTCAGAAGGCTCGCGAAGCCTGTTTCTATTGTTATCAGTGGTTTACAGTGTTTTGACCAGATTTTTTCAATTTCTTTGCAGAAAGGTGTTGACGGGTGTGGG
>NZ_JAJOHV010000019.1 GCF_021129175.1 Chromobacterium piscinae
TTCATGAAAACGCAAAACGCCTCTCCCTGAGCAACATGCCAGAGCTGTCGCCGCCAAACAAAACCGGCTCGAATCACGGATTCGAGCCGGTTTGCTTATACCTATTAATATAGATAACAGCTGATCACTCCTCGCCAGCACGCTTCTTGGCATTGCTCCTGCCGCTGCCGCGCTTGCGCGCCGCCGGCTGCGTTTGAGATGGACCTTGAGTCGGCGCGGCCGCCGGCGGAGCATCCTGGCTGCCCGTCGCCACCTGACGACGGACCGGCGGCTTGGCTGCAGCCGGAGAAGCCTTTGGAGCCGAAGCGCCTGTCGGCTTTTCTTCGGCAGGCTTGGCGGAACGGACTCGTCCCTTCGGAGCTGCCGGCGCGTTTGCGGGCTTGGAGGCCACTCCTTCGGCTTTTGTTGCCGGCGCCTGGCCCTCCGCCGGCTTGGCCGAGCGGGTGCGCCCTTTTGGCGCGGCTGGCAGGCCCACCGGCTTGGCTGCTGGGATGCTCGCCTCAGGCACCGCGCTCTCGGTTTTTGAAGCTGGCGCCTTGCCTTCCGCGGGCTGGGCTGCCTGACCTACCCCCGACACAGGAGCAGCCTTCCCCTCTCCGGTTGGCTGGGCAGTACGCCTGCGTCCCGCCGGTGCCCGCGGCAAACCGGCCGGCTTCGATTCAGGCTGCTCGCTACTCGCCGGCGCCGCAGCAGCATGCGACCCTGCGCTTCCTTCGGCTTTTCCTCCGCGACGACGGCGGCTGGAGCGGGCACCCCCCCGCTTCTCGACAGCGCCCTCGGCCGCTTCTTGCGCCGCCGGAGAGTCCTTGATCAGCGCGAAATCCACCTGCGAGCTTTCCAGATTGGCGCCCATCACCTTGACGGTCAGCACATCGCCAAGCCGGTACTGAACGCCGCTCTTCTCGCCGACGATGGCTTGCACATCCTTCTTGAAATGGAAGTAGTCCTTGCCCAGTTCGGAGATGTGCACCAGCCCCTCCACATACACATCGTCCAGCAACACGAATACGCCGAAGCTGGTGACCGCGCTGATCTTGCCTTGGAAGATCTCGCCGACCTTGTCGCGCATATAGTAGGTTTTGAGCCAGGACTCGACGTCCCGGCTGGCGTCGTCGGCGCGCCGCTCGGTCATCGAACAGTGCACGCCGAGCTGCGCCCACTTGCCCGGCTTGTACTTGCCGCCCTTCAACACCGCCTTGATCGCCCGATGGACCAGCAGATCCGGATAGCGGCGGATAGGCGAGGTGAAATGGGTATAGGCTTCGTAAGCCAAGCCGAAGTGGCCGTGGTTGTCCGGGGTATAGACCGCCTGCTGCATCGAACGCAGCAACATGGTCTGCAGCACCGGCGCGTCCGGGCGACCGTGGATCTGCTCGGCCAGCTTGCCGTAATCCTTGGCGGAGGGCTTGTCGCCGCCGCCCAGAACAAGGCCGACCAGCCGCAGATAGGTGCGCAGGTTTTCCAGTTTTTCCTCAGTCGGCCCCTCATGGACGCGGTACAGCGCCTTATGGCCGTTTTTCTGCAGGAAATCGGCGGAGCAAACGTTAGCCGCCAGCATGCACTCTTCGATCAAGCGATGCGCATCGTTGCGCACGATGGGCACAATGCGCTCGATCTTGCCCAGGTCATTGAAGATCATCTGCGTTTCCACCGAGTCGAACTCGATGGCGCCGCGTTTGGAGCGGGCGGCCAGCAGGATCTTGAACAGCGCGTACAGATCCTTCACATGCGGCAGCATGGGATGGTCGGTGCCGTTCTGCAGCCAATCCCACACCTGGTTGTAGGTGAGGCGGGCCTTGGACTGCATTACCGCCGGATAGAACTTGTACTTCTTGACCTCGCCTTTGGCATTGATCTGCATGTCACAGACCATGCACATGCGCTCGACGTCTGGATTCAGCGAGCAGATGCCATTGGACAGCGCCTCCGGCAGCATCGGGATCACCCGGCGCGGGAAATAGACCGAGGTGCCGCGATCCAGCGCCTCTTTGTCCAGTGCGTCGCCCGGCTGCACATAGAAGCTGACGTCGGCGATCGCCACCACCAGGCGGTAGCCCTTGCCCTGCTTCTCGGCATATACCGCGTCGTCGAAATCGCGCGCGGTTTCTCCGTCTATCGTCACCAGCGGCAGTTCGCGCAGATCGACGCGATCCTTGGTCCAGTCTTTCTTGCGCACCTTCTTCGGCGTTTCCTTGGCCTGAGCCAGCGCGTCATCCGGGAAACGGTGCGGCAGCGCGTGCTTGCGCAGCGCGATCTCGATCTCCATTCCCGGATCGGCGTAGTTCCCCAGCACCTCGGCCACCTTGCCGACCGGCTGATGACGGGCGTCCGGCTGCTGCAGAATGTCCACCATCACCACCTGGCCATCCTTGGCGCCGGCGTCGCCGCCCGGTTCGATCAGGATGTCGTGGTTGATGCGGCGGTCTTCCGGCCGCACCACCCACACGCCGCGCTCATGCTGGATGCGGCCGACCAGCTTGGTCACCGCGTGTTCCAGCACTTCGACAATCCGGCCTTCCTGCCGGCCGCGGCGGTCCACGCCGGATGGACGCACCATCACGCGGTCGCCGTGCATCACCTTCTTCATTTCGCGCTCGGGCAGGAAGATGTCGCTGCCCTTGCCTTCGCCCTCGTCGGGCATGGCGAAGCCGAAACCATCTCGATGGCCGGAAACCTTGCAGCGAATCAGATCGAGCTTCTGGGCGACGCAAACCGCGCCTTTGCGGTTAATGATGATCTCGCCATCGCGCTCCATCGCGCGCAGACGGCGTTCAAAGAAGGATGATTCGTCGCCGTGAATCGACAGCATGCCGCCTAATTCATCCGGGAATAACGGCACCCCCTGCTCGGCGAGAATCTGCATGATGAACTCGCGACTGGGCAAGGGATTGGAATATTTGAGTTTTTCCCTCTCGAGGAACGGATCCTGTTCGCGGAGGGAAGGACTTTTTTGCTTTTTTGAGGTTTGAGCCATTGACACCCTCAGAATTATGTCTATAATTCGCTTCTCGTTGCAGCGATGCAACAGAATGATACCGCAAAGCGACGCCCAGGTGGCGGAATTGGTAGACGCACTAGGTTCAGGTCCTAGCGCCCGCAAGGGTGTGGAAGTTCGAGTCTTCTCTTGGGCACCAATCTTACTATTGTAAGCCCGTCGCTAAGCTGGCATCATGAAAATCTGGTTGGCCCAGGTGGCGGAATTGGTAGACGCACTAGGTTCAGGTCCTAGCGCCCGCAAGGGTGTGGAAGTTCGAGTCTTCTCTTGGGCACCAATACAGATTAATTAAAGCATCGCGAAACAAATGCCCAGGTGGCGGAATTGGTAGACGCACTAGGTTCAGGTCCTAGCGCCCGCAAGGGTGTGGAAGTTCGAGTCTTCTCCTGGGCACCAGATATTCAAAATTTGGTGCTTCCAGTTCCAGATTTTCAGCAGCGGTACAATTTAGAGTTTTGCCCAGGTGGCGGAATTGGTAGACGCACTAGGTTCAGGTCCTAGCGCCCGCAAGGGTGTGGAAGTTCGAGTCTTCTCTTGGGCACCAAATTCGACGAAACCCCATTGCTTCGGCAATGGGGTTTTCGTTTTTCAGCACTCGGGAAAATGCACGCCCACTCGCAATCCGCCCTCCATCGCCTGATCCAGCGACAAGCGCGCGCCATGCCGGCCCGCGATCTCCCTGACGATGGCCAGCCCCAATCCGCTGCCTTCGCGCCTCTCTCCTGCTAAGCGATAAAATCGCAGCAGCACCTTTTCCCGCTCCGCTTCCGGAATGCCTGGACCGCTGTCCCTCACTTCCAGGCAGGCATGCGGTCCATCCCGCACCTCCACCGTCACCACCGCCCCTTCTCCTGCGTAACGCAAGGCGTTGTCCAGCAGATTGTTCAGCAACTCGCGCAACAGGGCGCGATTGCCGCGAACCGAAACACTGTCCTCGCCCTCGTATCCCAGGTCCGCTCCGCGCTCATGAGCGGCGGCGGCCCACTCCAGCGCCACCTCGCGCGCCAGCGCCGCCGCGTCCACCCTTTCCAGCTCGATGGGCTGGCCGTTGTCCGGCTCCAGCCGCGACATCTGCAGCAACTGCGCGACCATGTGCCCCGCCTGGCGCAGGCCGGCCAGCAACCGACGAAGTTGCCACCGCTGTTCGCCAGGCTCCTCCTCGCGCAAAGCCAGTTCCGCCTGGGTCTGCATCACAGCCAGCGGCGTCTTCAGCTGATGAGCGGCGTCGTCGATGAAGCGGCGGCGGGCGGCGAACAAACGCTGCAGCCGCTCGCCGTGCAGATTGAGCGCGTCCACCAGCGGCGCCAGCTCGCTGGGCAACCCCGCCTTGGGCAGAGGCTCCAGATCGTCTTCGTTTCTCGACGCCACCTCGGCCGATAAACGCCGCAAGGGCCGCAGACCCCGGCTTACCGCCAGCGAGACGATCAGCAGCAGCGTCAACACCAGCAGGATTTCCTGCAGCAAAGAGCCCAGCAACAGACTGCGCGCCAGCTCCTGCCGCGATTCCGGCGTTTCCGCCACCTGCACCCAGACATCCTGATCCCGCAGCGTGAGCATGTCCCGCACCGTTTGCCGCAGGCTGACCAGGCGCACCTCCTCGCCCAGATAGTCGGCGTCGGAAAACTGCAGCGCCGGCGCGCCCGCGCCTTTTCTGGCCGGCGCCGGCAAATCCTCGTAACCGGTCAACACCCTGCCCTTTTCATCGCTGACCCGGTAAAACACCTTGCCAGCGGCATTGCTTTCGAACATCTGCAAGGCGAAATACGGGATGTCCACCCGGATTTCTCCGCTGTGGCTGCTGATGCCGTTGGCGATGGCTCGGGCCGAAGTGTGCAGCATGCGGTCGAATGCCGCGTTGGCGCCGGCCAGACTGCGTCGATAGGTCAGATAGGCGTCCAGCGACAGCAATAGCAGCAGGGGCAGCAACAGCCCCCACAACAAGCGCAGCCGCAGGCTGTCCGGACGCCGCCAAGCCTGGCCGCTAGCCATGGCCGCCATCCGTCCGCGCCAGCAGATAGCCCAGCCCCCTCAAGGTGACGATGCCGACGTCGCCGTGCGCCAACTTCTTGCGCAGCCGATGCACGTAGATTTCCATAGCTTCCGCGCTGCCGGATTCATCCAGGCCGAAAATGCGCTCGGACAGCGCATCCTTGCTGATGGCCTTCCCGCCCTGCAGCATCAGCAGCTCCAGCACCGCGTGCTCGCGCGGAGTCAGTTTCAAGGCCTGGCCCGCCAGCGTGAACACGCGGCTGCCGCCGTCATAGCTCAAGCCGCCCACCGCCAGCAGATTGTGGTCATGGCCATGGCTGCGGCGTATCAGCGCCCTCACCCTGGCCTCCAGCTCCACCAGATCGAACGGTTTGGACAGGTAGTCGTCCGCGCCCATGTCCAGCCCCCGCACCCGGTCCTCCACCGATCCGTGCGCGGTCAGGATCAGCACCGGCACCGACTTGCGGCGGGCCCGCAAACGCCTGAGCACTTCCCAGCCATCCAGCCTGGGCAGGGCCAGATCCAGGATCACCAGCGCGTAGTCCTGGGTATGCAGCACATGGTCGGCGTCCTGGCCGTCATGCATCGCGTCGACGGCGAAACCCGCCTGCGTCAGGGCTTTGAGCAGGGATTCGGCCAGAGCCAGATTGTCTTCCACCAGGAGAATGCGCATGACTTGCCAAGCTGAAAGCGGATTGAAAGGTTTACTCTAATACCATGCTTGCCAGACCGCAGCCAATAGAGCGGCGGAAACAAGACGAGTCCGGACAGGGCTCCTACAGGAGAAGGCATCATGCAAGGCAAGCTGAAACTATCACTCTGCGCCGCGGCGTTAAGCGGCTCCGCCTGGGCGGCGCCGGCGCACTATCCGTCCAGCTATCAGAATCTGGAGGCCGCCGCGGCCAAGGAAGGTAAGCTGATCATCTATTCCGCCACCGACAGCGCCGTCGCCCGGCCGCTGCTCAAGGACTTTCAGTCGCTGTATCCGGCGGTGAAGGTGGAATACCACGACATGAACACCACCGAGATCTACAACCGCTTCATCAGCGAAAACGCGGCCAACAGCGCCAGCGCCGACCTGGTGTGGAGCTCTGCGATGGACCTGCAGGTGAAGCTGGTCAACGATGGCTACGCCGCCAGCTACGCCTCGCCCGAGACACCCAATCTGCCCAAGTGGGCCCACTACCAGCAGCAGGCCTACGCCACCACCTACGAGCCGGTGGCCATCGTCTACAACAAGCGCCTGCTCAAGCCTGAAGAAATTCCGCAGACCCGCGCCGACCTGATCCGCATCCTGAAGGCCAATCCCTCGCGCTTCAAAGGCAAGGTCACCACCTATGACATCGAGCGCTCCGGCGTCGGCTTCAACTTTCTGACCCAGGACTACCGCTACAGCCAACAAGACGTATGGAACCTGGTGCGCGCGCTGGGCCAATCCGGCGTCAAGCTGCAGACATCCACCGGCGCGATGATGGAGCGCATCTCCTCCGGCGAGAATCTGATCGGCTACAACATCCTCGGCTCCTACGCTTTCGCCAAGGCCAAGAAGGACCCATCCATCGGCTACGTCTATCCCAAGGACTACACCCAGGTCGCCAGCCGGCTGGCCATCGTCTCCAAGAAAGCCAGAAACCCCAGCGCCGCCCGACTATGGCTGGACTACCTGCTGTCCAAACGCGGCCAGGACATTCTCGCCAACCAGGCCGACCTGTTCTCGCTGCGGTCCGACGTCGGCGGCGCGGCCTCCCTGTCCGCGCTGAACCAGCAATTGGGCAGCAGCATCAAGCCCATCCAGATTGGCCCCGGCCTGCTGGTTTACCTGGACCAGGCCAAGCGGCTGGACTTCATGCGCAACTGGCAGCAATCGCTGAAGAACTGAGCCGCCGCCCGGCCGCCTAGGCCGGGCCGCCGCACTCCGTCCCGCGCGCCGCATCGTCTGCGCGCCGGCAGCCCACATTCCGGAGTCCACGCAATGCATACCTCCTCCACCGCCGCGGCATCGCCGTCGGCGCCGCCAACCGCGCCCGGCCGCCAATTGGCCCTGCACTTCTGCTGGCGCAATCTGACCATCGCCTGCGTCGCGCTGGCCGTCATGACGCCGCTGTCGCTGGTGCTGTACCAGAGCCTGCTCAACCAGCCCTTTTTCATGGAGGACAAAAGCCTGGGGCTGGGGGCCTACCGCTTCATTTTCGCCGACCCGGACTTCTGGTCCGCGCTGAAGAACTCGGTAGCCATCGCCGTCGGCATGGCGCTGATCGCCATACCTCTGGGCGGCGCGCTCGCCTTTTTGATGGTCCGCACCGACCTGCCCGGCCGCCGCTGGCTGGAGCCGCTGCTGCTGACGCCGGTATTCGTTTCGCCCATGGTGCTGGCCTTCGGCTACGTGGTGGCCGCCGGCCCAGTGGGTTTCTACTCGCTGTGGCTCAAGCAGCTGTTCGGCTGGGACGAGTTGCCGTGGAGCATCTATTCGCTGACCAGCATCACCGTCATCGCCGGCCTCACCCATGTGCCGCACATCTATCTCTACGCTTCCGCCGCCCTGCGCAATCTGGGATCGGACGTGGAAGAAGCGGCGCGCGTGGCCGGGGCCAGCCCGTTCCGGGTGGCGCGCGACGTCAGCCTGCCGATGATCATGCCCTCGCTGCTGTTTTCCGGCGTGCTGGTGCTGTTTCTCGGCTTTGAGATCTTCGGCCTGCCGCTAGTGCTGGGCGATCCGGAAGGCCATCTGGTGCTGGCCACCTATCTCTACAAGCTCACCAACAAGCTGGGCATTCCCTCCTATCACCTGATGGCCGCGGTGGCGGTCTGCCTGATCGCCATCACCTTTCCACTGGTGCTGTTGCAACGGCGCTTGCTGCGCAGCGCCAACCGTTTCGTCACAGTGAAGGGCAAGGCCGGTCGCCAGCATGCGCTGTCGCTGGGCGCCTGGCGCTATCCCGCCGTCGCCATCGTGCTGCTGTGGCTGCTGCTGACCGTTACGGTGCCTATTTCCGGCATCGCGCTACGCTCGGTGGTCAGCCATTGGGGGGAAGGCGTTTCTCTGGCCGAGGCGTTGACGCTGGAACACTTCTCGCTACTGTTCGAGGAAGACAGCATCGTGCGCGCCATCGTCAACACCCTGGGCGTAGGCGTGATAGGCGGCGCGCTGGCGGTGGGCTTCTACACGCTGGTGGGCTTCGCCGGCCATCGCCGCCATGATTGGGGCAGCCGCCTGCTGGACTATCTGGTGCTGCTGCCGCGCGCGGTGCCCGGCATCCTGGCCGGCCTCGCCTTTCTATGGGTGTTTTTGTTCGTCCCCGGTCTGCAGGGCGCGAAAAACAGCATGTTTTCGATCTGGCTGGCCTACACCGTGGTCTGGCTGGCCTACGGCATGCGGCTGGTGCAAAGCGCGCTGCTGCAGGTGGGGCCGGAATTGGAAGAAGCCGCCCGCAGCGTCGGCGCCAGCCCGCGCCGCGCCAGCCTGGACGTCACCCTGCCTCTGATCCGCTTCGGCCTGATTTCCAGCTGGCTGCTGATCTTCATGATTTTCGAGCGCGAATACTCCACCGCCGTCTACCTGCTGTCCCCCGGCACCGAAGTCATCGGCTCGCTGCTGGTATCGCTGTGGGCCACGGGCGCGGTGGACCAGGTGGCCGCGCTGTCCGTGATCAATATTCTGATGGTGGGCGCCGGCTTGGCCGTGGCGCTGCGCCTGGGAGTGAAACTGCATGACTAAGCTCATCGTCGACAACCTATTTCTCAGCTATGACGCCACGCCCATCCTCAAAGGCGTGTCCTTCGCCCTCAATGCCGGAGAAGTCGTCTCGCTGCTGGGCGCTTCCGGCAGCGGCAAGACCACGCTGCTGCGGGCCATCGCCGGGCTGGAGCAGCCTTCCGCCGGCGCTATCCGCCTCAATGAGCAAACCCTGTACGACAGCGACGCCGGCCACAACCTGCCGGTGGAGAACCGCTCGCTGGGCCTGGTGTTCCAGTCTTACGCGCTGTGGCCCCACCGCACGGTGGCGGAAAACGTCGGCTACGGCCTCAAGCTGCGCAAGACCGGGCAAAAAGAGATAGCCGACCGCGTGGGACAGGTGCTGGAGCAATTGGGCCTGGGCGCGCTGGGCCAGCGCTACCCCCATCAGCTATCCGGCGGCCAACAGCAGCGGGTCGCCATCGCCCGCGCCCTGGTGTACAACCCGCCGGTCATTCTGCTGGACGAGCCGCTGTCCAATCTGGACGCCAAACTGCGCGAGGAAGCCCGCGCCTGGCTGCGCGAACTGATCATAGAGCTGAAACTGTCCGCGTTGTGCGTCACCCATGACCAGGGCGAAGCGATGGCGATGTCCGACCGCATTCTGCTGCTCAAACACGGCCGCATCGAACAAGCCGGCACGCCGACCGAGCTCTACTCCCAGCCTGCCAGCCTGTATAGCGCGCAGTTCATGGGCGCCAACAACACCCTGAGCGCCACCGTCGCCGCCAGCGAAGGCGATAGCGTCATCCTGAACGGCGACGGCTGGCAGCTGAGGGCCACCGCCCGCCAGCCTTTGCCGGCGGGAAGCCAAGCGCAGGCGGTGATCCGGCTGGAGCGGCTGCGCGTGCGCGACGAGCCCGGCCACAACCGCCTGCCGGCCAGGCTACTCGCCTCGATGTATCTGGGCGACCGCTGGGAATACCTGCTGCAACAGCGAGAAAACCGGCTGCGCGCCTACGGCCAGGAAGCCAGGGCGGCTGGCGAATGCTGGCTGGAGTTCGGCGAGCGCGATACCTGGGCCTTCGGCCGGGAAGCATCCAATCCAAGCTAACCTCAGGCAAGCGGCCGTTCCGGGCGCACGCCCGGACGGCTGTCACTCATGCCCGCCCGACACCTGCCGTCCCGCATCCGGCTTCAACTTCAAAAACTGCAGGCTGGACAATATGGTCAGGCCGCCCATGAACAGGAAAGCATGGCCGAAATCAGCGGCGGTCAGCTGTTGATGGCCCTGCATCCAGGCAGCGCCCTGCAACGCGAACGCGCCCACCGTCACGCCGAAGCCGGCAGCCAGTTGCTGCGCCACGCTGGACAAGCTGGTGGCGTGGCTAAGCCGCTCCTTGTCGACATCGGCGAAAGTGATCGCGTTCAAGCTAGTGAACTGCAGCGAACGCAAGCAACCTCCCAGCACGAACACCAACAGCAGCAGCCAATGCGGCGTGTCCGCCTGAAACAGCGAGTACACCGCCACCGAACATCCCGCCAGAATGCTGTTCACCACCAGCACCCGCCGGAAGCCGAACCGCTGCAACACCTTGGAGACAATGGTCTTCATCCCGATCGCGCCCATCGCGGTGGAGCAGGTCAGTAGGCCTGACTCGAACGGAGAAAAGCCGAAGCCCAGTTGCAGCATCAGGGGCAGCAGGAAGGGAATGGTGCCGATGCCGACCCGAAACACGAAGCCCCCGGCCACGCCGGCATGGAACGTGGACAGCCTGAGCAGCGACAGGTCCAATAACGGATGCGTCTGTCGGCGGTAATGCCGCAGGTAGATCAGCAACAGCGCGGCGCCAAGCAGGCTCAGCCAGATGGATGCCGTGGCCGACAGCATGTGCTTGCCTTCGGTGGCCAGGCCCAGCATCAGCATCGACAGGCCGGCGCCGGTGAGCAAGAAGCCCCACCAGTCCAGCCTGGGCACTTCATCCTCTTTCAGATTGGCGATGAAGCGCCCGGCCAGGGCTAGGCCCAGCAGGCCGATCGGGATATTGATCAGGAAGATCCAGCGCCAGTGGAAGTAAGTGCTGATGAACCCGCCCAGCGGCGGGCCGATCACCGGCCCCAACAACGCCGGCACGGTCAGATAGCTGAGCGCCCGCACCAGATCCGCCTTGTCTATGGTGCGCAAGATCACCAGCCGCCCCACCGGCACCATCATCGCCCCGCCTATGCCCTGCAGGAAGCGCGCCAGAACAAAGCCGTGCAGGCTGCCGGTCATCGCGCACAACAGCGAACCCAACATGAACACCAGGATGGCGGAGCGGAAAATGCGGCGGGCGCCGAAGCGGTCGGCCATCCAGCCGCTGATGGGGATGAATACCGCCAGGCTGACCAGATAGGATGTCAGCGCCAGCTTCAGCGAGATCGGGTCCACGCCCAAATCCTGCGCGATCACCGGCAGCGAGGTTGAGATCACGGTGGCGTCCATGTTCTCCATGAACAACGCCGTGGCGACGATGAGCGGCGTCAGCATGCCGGGAGCGATTTTCAACTGCATGACAAAAAGATATGAGCGAGAAGCGTTTCAGTTTATCACTCCGCAGCCATCAGCGTACCGAATGTCATGAACGCTAACAAAAAGCCGCCCGACAAAGCGGGCGGCCCGGCAGCTTTCAGAGTGTAGCGGCTTAGTTGAAGGTCAGCGCCGAGGTGAAGTCGCCCATCGGCTTGCCGCCGTTTTTCACCAGCGCGACATCGCGCTCCGCCACGCCCGGCAATGGCTGCAGGCCGAAGCGGCGGGTCAGGAAGCGCAGGATGGAGGCTGTGTCGTACTGGGTGTGATCGACATAGCCCTTCTTGGCGAACGGCGAGATCAGAATAGCCGGAATGCGGGTGCCCGGCCCCCAGCGGTCGCCCTTGGGCACCGCCGCGTGGTCGTAGAAACCGCCGTTTTCGTCATAGGTGACGACCACCAGCATGTTCTTCCACTGCGGGCTTTGCTGCAGCTTGGCGATCACCGAGGCGATGTGGGCGTCGCCGTCCGCCACGCTGGCGTAGCCGGCGTGCTGGTTCAAGTTGCCCTGCGGCTTGTAGAAAGCCACTTGCGGCAGCGCTCCCGCGGCTGCGGCGCTCAGGAAATCCTGATCGAAATCCTTCAGGTGCTGGCCGCGATAGGCCGCCTGTTTGGACGAATCGAAACTGGCATAGTAGTTGAACGGCTGATGGTGAGCCTGGAAATTGGGCACGCCGCCGTTGTAGATCTTGCTGCGGTCTGACGTGGCCTGCGCCCAGCCGCCGGCATACCAGGCCCAGCTGATCTGCTTCGCGTCCAGGCGGTCGGCGATGGTCGCCTGAGTCTGCGCCGGCAAGGTATTGGCCTTGGCCGGATCGGCGTAAAGACCGCTGGCGTCGCCGGAAGCCGGCGCGTTGCCGCTGGGCTGGAAAGCCGGCTGCATGGTGTTGACCGCATAGTACATGCCGGCCGCGTCCTTGGGCGTCAAATTATTGTCGTTCAGATACTTGGCCGCGCCGGAGAGCACGGACGCCGGCGTATTGGCCGCCGGCGTCAGCCGCACGAAATTGCCCTTGCCGTCGGTATCGATCGCAGAGATGCTGCCCTTGGCCGGCGAAGCATCGGCATTCGGATACTGCGGCGCGCAGGCGCAAACCAGATACTGGTGATTGAGGAAGGAGCCGCCGAAAGCGCCCATGAAGAAGTTGTCGGCCAGCGTGTATTGCTGGGCCAGCTTCCACATCGCCATCTTGCTGCCGTCGTAATAGCCCATGGTCAGGCCGCCGGCGTCGGAATAAGCGGCGAACTTGTCGTTAGCGCCGCCATTGATCTGCATCTGGTTATTGTAGAAGCGGTGGACCAGGTCGCGAGTCACCACCGATTGCGGCACCGCCACGCCGGTGCCGTTCAGGCCGTTCGGATCGTCGATCTGGAACGGCTTATTGGCGAAGCCCATGGTCTGCGCCTGGCTCAGCGTCACGGCCTGGCCAGCGGCGGTCAGGCCGCCCCAGGTCGGCGGCAGCGCCGGTAGAGTCGAGTTGTCGAAATCCTTCTGCGCGACGTAGCCGCCCCTGGATGACGGATTGACGCCGGGAATGCCGTTGGCTCCGGGGAACAGGCCGTACAGGTTGTCGAAGCCGCGGTTCTCGGCGTAAATCACCACCACGTTCTTGATGTCAGACAGCGCCATCCGCCGGTGCAGGCTGCTCTTGACGTCGCCGCCGGCGCCCGCCTCCTTCACCGCGCCGGCGATGGCGTCGATGTTCTGGTTGATCGCCGCCTTCAGCGCGGCTTTGACGTCGGGATCGCTTTCCTTGTTGTGGTCGCCCAGCAGCTTGTCCGCCGGCACCCCCACCCGCGCGGCCACCGCGCTGCGCGCGCTGGAAAGATCCATGCCTCCGTCCATCAAATCGGCCACCTCGGAAGACAGCGAGCTGACCACGCCGTTGGCGGCGGCCGGGGCGCGGAACACCAAGGGCTCAGTCACCGGCGCGGCGGTCTGGGTATCGGGGTCGTACCGAACGGCGTCGGTGCCCACTTCCACCACCACGTCGCCCTGGCCGCTCAGGCGAAACGCGCCATTGTCGTCGGTATAGGCCGAGGGCTCGGCGGCGTCGCAGCGGCCGTTGCCGTTGCGGTCCAGGCAAACCTTGGCGTGGCGGAAGTAACTGCCGGTCACCACCCCGCTGGTGGAGGCAGAGCCGCCGCCGCTGCCGCAGGCGCTCAATACAGCGGCGCCGACCAGGGTCAGCGCCAGGCCACAGGCTAAACGTTGCATCACGGATTTCCTTGCTGTTTAACGGAAAATGCGAAGTATCGCGACGGCATGTTACATTACATTTACATTCTGTCAGTATTTTTCGTATGAACAGATGCCGTATTTCCATTTTCATCTTTTTGTCATTAACCCCAAGTACAGTCCCGCCACCGCAATCGACACCGCCATCATGCAACGCCTTCTGCTCTCCATCGCCTTCGCCTGCGCCGGCCTCGTCCAGGCTGCCGCTCCGGCCAAACCCGCCTATCAGAGCGCCAGCTACGCGCCCGGCCCGCGCCCGGTCAGCGCCAAACAGCTGGAGGAGCTAGGCCGCCAACTGTTCTTTGACCGTTCGTTGTCCGCCTCAGGCCGGATGTCCTGCGCCACCTGCCACAGTCCGTCCCATGCCTACGGCCCGCCGAACGGATTGGCCGCTCAGTTGGGCGGCAAGGATGGTAAACAGCCCGGCACCCGCGCCGCGCCTTCCCTGCGCTATCTGCAAAGCGTGCCGCCGTTCAGCGAGCACTTCCACGACAACGACGGCAACGACAGCGAAGACGCTGGCCCCACCGGCGGCTATACCTGGGACGGCCGCGCCGACTCAGCCCATGCCCAGGCCTCGCTGCCGCTGCTGGCCGCCAACGAGATGGCCAACGGCACGCCGGCCGCGGTGGTCGACAAGCTGCGGCGCTCCGCCGCCGCCGCGCGTTTCCAGAAACTGTTCGGCAGCGACATCTTCAGCCATCCCGCCCAGGCCTTCGACAAGGCCGCGCTGGCGCTGGAAGTGTTCCAGCAAAATCCGCGCGAGTTTTATCCCTACGACAGCAAATACGACGCCTTCCTGCGCGGCCAGGCCAAGCTGAGCGCGAAAGAAGCGCGCGGGCTGAAGGCGTTCAACGATCCGGACAAGGGCAACTGCGCGTCCTGCCACATCAGCCAGCGCAGCGAGAGCGGCGCCTTCCCCGCCTTCACCGACTACGGCCACATCGCCGTCGGCGCGCCGCGCAATCCGGAGCTGGCCGCCAACCGCGACCGCCATTACTTCGATCTGGGCCTGTGCGGCCCGGCGCGCACCGACTTCAAGAACCGCGGCGACTACTGCGGCCTGTTCCGCACGCCTTCGCTGCGCAACGTGGCCCGCCGCAAAACCTTCCTCCACAACGGCGCCTTCCATGACCTGCGCCAGGTGCTGCGCTTCTACGCCGAACGCGACACCCGCCCCGGCAAGTGGTATCCGAAGGGCAAAGACGGCAAGGTGGCCAAGTTCGACGACCTGCCGGCGCGCTATCAGGCCAACGTCAACATGGAAGCGCCGTTCGGCGGCAAGGCGGGTGGCAAAGCCATGTTCAGCGAGCGCGACATCGACGACATGCTGGCCTTCCTGAAAACGCTGAACGACGGCTACAAGCCGGCGGGCCGCGGCAAAAGCTGAGCCGCAGCGGCGGGGCTGCGGCTATGCTGAACAAGTCGATTCCATATCCGGGAGAGCGCGATGAAAGTGCAGCGCATCGTCGCCAATATCGCCACCGCCACGCCAGCCGCGGCGGAGCGCTTCTACCAAGATGTGCTGGGCCTGGAAATGGTGATGGACCACGGCTGGATCCGCATTTACGCATCCGACGCCGCCATGCAGCCGCAAATCAGCTTCGCCAGCGAGGGCGGCTCCGGCACCCCGGTGCCGGAACTGTCGATCGAAGTGGACGATCTGGAGCAGGCGCTGGCGCGCGCGCAGAGCGCCGGCATCGCCATCGAATACGGGCCGGTGGTGGAGCCCTGGGGCGTGCGCCGCTTCTTCGTCCGCGACCCGCTGGGCAAGCTGGTCAACATCCTCCAGCACTTGGACTGAGCCTTTCCCGCGACCAGCTCCGTACATCCACTTAATCCCGCCAAACGCTCCCCCACAACATCCGCTCCCGGCATATGTTTCAAACACGGACGGCCTCAACGCCGCCGCGCAGATCATAAAAACAGCCGCATCCACGCACCCGCATCAGGAAAGGGACCGACGCGCCGCGTCCGGCCCCAGGAGCCCCCATGAGCAAACTCAGACCGGCCCAGCTCGGGCCCATCGTCGGCCACACCACCGCCAGCAGCGCGCGCATCTGGATACGCGGCTCCGCCGGCGACGAGGGCGCCGACATAGACGGCGAGTGCCGCACCATAGGCGTGATCGCCATCGTTTGGGAAAACGGCCGCCGCCCGCGCCGGCGCCGCGTCCATTATTTCCGGCTGCGGCGGGAGTACGACCGCACCGGCACCTTCACCCTGGGCGAGGAGCTGGGCCTGAAGCCGGCGGACAGCGCCCCCGTCCCCTTGCTCCCGGACACCGATTACATCGTCCGCGTCGGCACCCTGCTGCTGGACGACCCCGCGCCGGAAGACGACAGCCTGTCCCACGACGAGCTGGCCAAACGCCTGCCCGCCGCCGAAGTCTGGTTCGACGATCTGGAGGCGCTGCCGGCGGAAGAGTCCGAAGCCCGCTTCCGCACGTTCCCGGCGGCGGACGCGCCCGCCGGCCGGCTGAGCTTCATCGTCGGCTCCTGCCGCTATCCGGGCCTGCTGTGGAAGACCAAGCAATCCGACGCCATCTTCGAGCCGCTGCTGCGGGAGGCCAAGGGGCAGGATGGGCGCGACGCCGCCCGGCTGCTGTTGATGGTGGGCGACCAGATCTACGCCGACATGCTCAACCGCCACGTGCCGCTGGGGCTGGCCGACACCTTCGAGGAGTTCCAGCAGCGCTACCACAGCGCCTTCGGCTCTCGCCACATGCGCCGGCTGCTGCGCCAGTTGCCGGCCTACATGATCCTGGACGACCACGAAATAGAGGACAACTGGAGCCAGGACCGCGTCCGCCGCGCCGAGAGCCGGCGCGTGTTCAACCTGGCCATCGCCGCCTACCGCAGCTACCAGTGGGTGCACGGCCCCAGCTGCTACGGCCAGCGGCTGTTCTACCAGTTCCAGTGCGGCCGCTACCCGTTCTTCGCGATGGATTCGCGCACCCAGCGCTATATGGACGACGTGCCGGACAATCTGGACGACAACCACCTGCTGGGCCGCCCCAGCCTGGCCGACGAGGAGCCCAGCCAGCTCGACCTGCTGCAGGCCTGGCTGACCGACTGCCAGGACAAGCTGGGCGACACGCCCAAGTTCATCATCAGCCCCAGCGTGTTCGCGCCCAATCCGATGGATGCCCGCAGCGGACGCGCCGGCTGCGGCGCGGACCGGGCCCGCTGGTGCGAGGCCACCGACTCCTGGCCCGCCTTCCCCGCCACCCGCGCCGCGCTGCTGCGGCTCATCGTGGAGAAGCGGGTGCAGAACGTGGTCTTCCTGTCCGGCGACATCCATTGCAGCAATATCGCCGAGCTGAGCCTGAGCGGTTCCGCCGAGGCCGAGCGGCTGCGCGTGCTGTCGATCACCTCCTCGGCCTTCTACTGGCCCTTCCCCTTCGCCGACGGCGACCCGTCCGGCTTCGTCCACGACTCCCGCGCGCAGGGACAGGAAGACGGCTTCGACTTCTCCGCCGGCGGCAAGCCGCACCGGATGGACTACCGCGCCTGGAACTTCACCCAGGAAGACAATTTCTGCCGTGTGGACGTCGATCCCGCGGCGGCGAAACTGACCGTGACGGCTTTCGGCAAGCAGGGACAAGTGCTGGAGAGCGGCGGCTGGTTCGGCCAAAGCGGCAAGCCGCTGCGCGCGGAGCTGGCGTTGGCGCCGTGGCAACCCACCTAACTCGGCAACGCTTTAACACAAGCAGGAGAAATCATGGAAACTCCCCCCATCGCTTGCCCATGTTGCGGCGACGATCTCTATAAAACACAGCCGATTTCAGGCCCATACCGAAGCAAGATTGAAGGCCCTGAATTCCGTCAAGATGATCAGGGCCTATTCATGGTTTGTCCAAACTGCCAATGTCGGATCGAGTTTACTGGCATAGGCCAAATTTCTTTATCCCCAACTCAAACCTGCATCAAATATGTGGAAAAATGAAGAATGAATTACAAAAAAGCCCACCGCAAGCGGTGGGCTTTTCTCTGGCATAAGCCTGAGGCTTACAGGCCGAACGGGTGGCGCAGCACGATGGTTTCTTCGCGGTCCGGACCGGTGGACACGATGTCGACCGGGGCGCCGCACACCTCTTCGATGCGCTTCAGGTAAGCCTGGGCGTTGGCCGGCAGGTCTTCCCAGCGCTTGACGCCGACGGTGGTGCCGGTCCAGCCCGGCAGGGTTTCGTACACCGGCACGCATTTGGTGACGGCGTCGGAGCCAAACGGCAGGATGTCGACCTGCTTGCCATCCAGCATGTAGCCGGTGCACAGCTTGATCTCTTTCAGGCCGTCCATCACGTCCAGCTTCATCACGCATAGGCCGGACACGCCGTTGATCTGGATCGAGCGCTTCAGCGCGGCGGCATCGAACCAGCCGCAGCGGCGCGGACGGCCGGTAACGGAACCGAACTCGTTGCCGCGCTCGGCCAGGAAGGCGCCGATTTCGTTTTCCTGCTCGGTCGGGAACGGACCGGAGCCCACGCGGGTGGCGTAGCCCTTCACGATGCCCAGCACGTAGTTCAGCATCTGCGGCGGCACGCCAGCGCCCGGCGCGGCCGCGCCGGCCACGCAGTTGGACGAGGTCACGTACGGGTAGGTGCCGTGGTCGATGTCCAGCAGGGTGCCCTGGGCGCCTTCGAACAGGATGGGCGTGCCGGCCTGGTCCAGGTCGTATAGGGTGCGGGACACGTCGGCCACCATCGGCTTGATGCGTTCGGCCATCCTCATGGTATCAGCCAGGATCGCTTCGTAGCTTACCGGCTCGGCCTTGAACAGATTGGTCAGCAGGAAGTTGTAGTAGTCTACGTTTTCCTTCAGCTTGGTCTCGAAGCGGGCCGGATCGAACAGGTCGATCACCTTCAGCGCGCGGCGGGCAACCTTGTCTTCGTAGCAAGGGCCGATGCCGCGGCCGGTGGTGCCGATCTTGGCGTCGCCCTTGGCGGCTTCGCGAGCCTGGTCCAGCGCGATGTGGTACGGCAGGATTAGCGGGCAGCCTTCGGCGATCTTCAGGCGGGCCGAAGCGTTGACGCCGGCGGCTTCCAGCTCGTCGATCTCCTTCAGCAGCGCTTCGGGCGACAGCACCACGCCGTTGCCGATGAAGCACTCGACATCCGGACGCAGAATGCCGGACGGCACCAGGCGCACGACGGTTTTCTTGCCATTCACCCACAGGGTGTGGCCGGCGTTGTGGCCGCCTTGGAAGCGCACAACGGCACGCGCGTGGTCGGTCAGCCAGTCAACGATTTTGCCCTTGCCTTCGTCACCCCACTGGGTGCCAATCACGACAACGTTCTTGGACATTGGAAAAAACCTCTTCGTCAGTCAGATTCAAACAAAAATTCAATGAAACGGCGCCAGCTGCCAGCCATCGGCAGCGGGAACCAGCTCTCGGTCGCAATTCAATGCGGCCGCGGATTCTCCCAGGTAATCCACCACCACCATCTCGCCGTCGGCGCGCAAGCGCGCCACTTCGGCCGCTGCCGCCGGCAGATGGCGGGCGGAGACGCGGATGCCGCGGCTGGGATCACGCTCCGGCAGGATGCGCAGCAGGTCGCGCAGATCCAGGCTGAAGCCGGTGGCCGGACGGGCGCGGCCGAAACGGCGGCCGACATTGTCGTAGCGGCCGCCGCGGGCGATCGCGTCGGACCAGCCGGGCGCGTAGGCCGCGAACATCAGGCCGGTGTGGTAGAAGTCGCCGCGCAGCTCGGCCAGGTCGAAGCTCAGCTCCACCCTGCCCTCCATCGCGCGGGCGATGGCGGACAGCTGCATCAGGCCCAGCTCCACCTCCGGCAGCGACGGCAGCCGGGTGCGCGCCTTCTCCAGCACCGCCGCCGGGCCGTACAGCTCCGGCAGCGCCAGGAAGGCGCTCCTGTAAGGCTCGGCCACGCCGGCCACCAACGCGGCGATGCCGGCGGCGTCCTTGTTCTGCAGCAGGCCGAACAGCTCGCGGCTGACCTCGGGCGACAGGCCGGCCGCCGCGGCCAGGCCGCGGTAGATGGCGATATGGCCGACGTCCAGCCGCAACTTCTTCACGCCGGTTTTCTCCAGCGTGGACAGCATCAGCTCGATGATTTCCAGATCGGCCTCGATGCCGGCGTAGCCGTACAGCTCGGCGCCCACCTGCAGCGGCTCGCGCGAGCTGGTCAGGCCGGACGGACGGCTGTGCACCACGCTGCCGGCATAGCACAGGCGCGTCACGCCGGTGCGCTCGCCCAGCAGGTGGGCGTCGATGCGCGCCACCTGCGGCGTGATGTCGGCGCGCAAGCCGAGCTGGCGTCCGGACAGCTGGTCGTCCAGCTTGAAAGTTTTCAGGTCCAGCGTGTCGTCGCCTTCGCTCACCAGGGAGTCGATGTATTCGATCAGCGGCGGCAGCACCAGCTCGTAGCCGGCCACGCGAAAGCCTTCCAGCATCGCGGCCTTGGCCGACTCCACCTGGCGCGCGGTGGCCGGGAGGATATCAGCGATGTATTCGGGTAACAGCCAATTACGCATTTCGTTTCAACAGAATAAAAGGCGGGAGGAGCCCCGCCTTGTCATCAGCAAACTGGCCAGGTCGCCCCGGCCAGTCTTCTCAAAAAATCAATTGTCGCCTACTTGCTCTTGCCCTGCCCCGCCTGCGGGTTCTTCAGATACTTGAAGAAGTCGCTGCTCGGATCGAGCACCATCACGTCGCTCTTGTTCTTGAACGACTCCTTGTACGCGTCCATGCTGCGCCAGAAGGCGTAGAACTCCGGATTCTTGCCATAAGCCTCGGCGTAGATCGCCGCAGCCTTGGCGTCGCCCGCGCCCTTCAGCTCCTGCGCCTTGCGATAGGCTTCGGCCAGGATCACGTCGCGCTGCTTGTCGGCCTCGGCCCGCACGCGCTCGGCGTCGGCCGCGCCTTCGCTGCGCAGCTGGCTGGCCACGGTGCGGCGCTCGGACTGCATCCGGTCGTAGACGGAACTGCTTATTTTATCCGGAAAATCGACTCGTTTTAAGCGCACGTCGAGAATTTCCACACCTATTTTACGCGCATCCGCGTCCGCGCGCTTGCGAACCGTCTCCATCACCTGGTCGCGCTGGCCGGAAATGACATCGGCGACGGTCTTCTGGCCGAACTCGGCGCGCAGGCCGTCGTTGATGGTTTGCTTCAATCTGGCCACCGCGGCGGCCTCGGAGCCGACACTCTTGTAGAACTGTGACACATCCACAACACGCCACTTCACGAAGCTGTCGACCAGCACGTTTTTCTTCTCGCGGGTGTTGAACAGCTCCGGCGCCTCGGCGTCTATGGTCTGCACGCGGCGGTCGAAATAGCGGACGTTCTGCAGTAGCGGGATCTTGAACTGGATGCCCGGCTCGGAGATCACCTTCACGACTTCGCCGAACTGGAAAACCAGCGCGTACTGGCGCTGATCGACGGTAAACAGCGACAGGCTGGCGACGAACAGCACGCCGACCACCGCCGCCAGGGTGGGAATCAGTCTTTCAGTCATCGCTCCGCTCCAAAGAAATCACGACCGCGCGACGCGTCGCGCCCGTTCTTCGCCGCAGGCGGCGAAGCCGGCTGGGCCGGGGCCTCGGGGGCCGGGGTTGCGGAGGCTTGCGCCGGAGCGGCGGCGCCCGGAGACGCCATCTGGGTGAGCTTGTCCAACGGCAGGTAGAGCAGGCTGTTGCCGCCCTTCTGATCCACCAGCACCTTACTGCTGTTGTTCATGATCTGCTGCATCATGTCCAGGTACAGCCGGTCGCGCATGACCTTGGGCGCCTTGTTGTATTCAGGCAACACTTGTTTGAAACGCTCGGCATCGCCCTGGGCGCGCTCCACCACCTGCTGCTGGTAGCCTTCGGCTTCCTGCACCAGGCGCGAGGCCATGCCCTTGGCCTTGGGCACCACTTCGTTGGCGTAGGCCATGCCCTCGTTGCGCAGCTTGTCCTTGTCCTGGCCGGCCTTCACCGCGTCGTCGAACGCCGCCAGCACGGCCTGCGGCGGCTGCACGTCGTTGATGTTGACCTTGGCGACGCGGATCCCGGCGCGATAGCGGTCCAGCACGTCCTGGATCAGCTTGCGGGCGTCGGCGGCGATCTGGGCGCGGCCTTCGTTCAGCACGAAGTCCACCTTGTTGCGGCCCACCACCTCGCGAATCGCGGTTTCGGCGGCCTGCTTGACCAGATCCTTGCCGTCGCGCTCGCGCGCGGCGTTGTTGAACAGGAAGGCGCGCGCGTCCTTGATGTCGTACTGCACCGACAGCTGCACGTCGATGATGTTCTGGTCCGAGGTCAGCATCAGCGACTCTTCCGGCACTCGGTTCTGCGCGCTGCCGCGGTAGCCCACCTCAATGCTGCGCAGCTCGGTCAGGTTGACGATCTCGGCCTTCTCGAACGGATACGGCGCATGCCATTGCAGGCCGGGCTCGGTCAGGCGGTTGTAGCTGCCGAGGCGCAATACCACGCCCTCTTCGCGGGCGTCGACGATGTAGAAGCCGCTGGCCAGCCACAAGGCGGCCAGCACGCCGACCACGACGGCGGCGCCGCCCTTGTACGACGGCGGCGTGAACGACGCGCCGGGGCGGCCGCCCTGATTGCCGCCCTGGCCGCCGTTGTTGGGCTTGCCGCCCAACAGGCGGGACAGTTTTCGGTTCAGATCACGGAACACTTCATCGAGGTCCGGTGGCCCATTCTGGCCGTTGCGGCCACGGTTCGGGTCATTCTGCGACATGCTCGTATGGTTCTTTATGGTTGTTTGCGAAAGGTTGCACCCGTTCGGCAATCGCCTCGCGCAAGAGTTCCAGGCCTTCGCCCTTCAAAGCCGACACCCGCACCGAGACGATGACGCCGTCTTCGTCGCGCTCGATCTCCGGCGGCAGATCGCGCAGATCGCTCTTGTTCCACACGATCAGCTGCGGGATGCCGTCGGCCTCGATTTCGGCCAGCACCTTATTTACTTCGTCTATCTGCGCGTCGCGCGTATCGTTGGCGCAGTCCACCACGTGCAGCAACAGATTGGCCTGCACCGTTTCCTCCAGCGTCGCGCGGAACGCCGCCACCAGCGTATGCGGCAGATCGCGGATGAAACCGACAGTGTCCGACACCACCACCGAGGCCTGGTGGTGGAGGAACAGCTTGCGGCTGGTAGTGTCCAGCGTGGCGAACAATTGGTCGGCGGCGTAGATGTTGGCCTTGGTCAGCGCGTTGAACAACGTGGATTTGCCGGCGTTGGTGTAGCCGACGATGGACACCGAGGCGACGCCCGCGCGGTTTCGGCTCTTGCGCTGGGTGTTGCGCTGCTTTTGCACCTGAGCCAGCCTGTCCTTCAAGGCCTTGACCCGAATGCCCAGCAGCCGGCGGTCGGTTTCCAGCTGGGTTTCGCCGGGGCCGCGCAAGCCGACGCCGCCCTTCTGCCGCTCCAAGTGGGTCCAGCCGCGCACCAGGCGGGTGGACAGATGCGACAGCTGGGCCAGCTCCACCTGCAGCTTGCCTTCATGGCTGCGCGCGCGCTGGGCGAAGATGTCCAGGATCAGGCTGTTGCGGTCGATCACGCGGCACTGCAGCGCGCGCTCCAGGTTGCGCTCCTGACCTGGCGACAGCGCATGGTTGAAGATCACCACGTTGGCGCCGGAGGCGCGCACCATGGAGGCGATCTCCTCCACCTTGCCCTTGCCGGCGAACAGCGCCGCGTCGGGACGCTGCCGCTTGCCCTGCACCATGCCCAGGATTTCCACCTTGCTGCCGCGCACCAGCTCGGCGCACTCCGCGACGCTTTCCTGGTAGTCGGCATCACCAAAATCCAGGCTGACCAGGATGGCCTGGTCGCCTAAGTCGGGACGATCAAACACTGTTTGCTAACCATATTGAGTACGGCGATAAATGACAAAGGCCGAATGGCCGCATCCTGGGATGCGGCCAATCGGCCCGATCGGCGAAGCGAAGACGGCTTAAGCGTCCTGCGCCTGTTCCTGCTTTTGCGCCGGATGCTCGTGCGGGATGTTGACCGGGCGGGCCGGAACCACGGTGGAGATGGCGTGCTTGTAAACCATCTGCGTCACCGTGTTCTTCAACAGAACGACGTATTGGTCGAAAGATTCAACCTGACCTTGCAGCTTGATGCCGTTAACCAGATAAATGGAAACCGGCACGTGTTCCTTGCGCAGGATATTCAGGAAGGGGTCTTGTAACATTTGCCCTTTAGAGCTCATTCGTTTTTCTCCGAATCGTTGATTGTTGTATTAACTGTCCAGCGAACAGCGCGGCGGCCTGCTTATTTTTAGCAGAAAACATTCCGCCGTACTATTTCTTGCTGTTTTTGCCGTAGCGAACTTCCTTTTCCCTGCCCCGCATCTTGGACATTGGCTTGGCCTTGGCCCGCGGCTTGTCCTTTTCATCGTTGTCGAACGGATTATCCGACGACTTGTACTGCACTCTCAGCGGCGTGCCCTGCAGCTTGAACACTTTACGGAAAGTGTGTTCCAGATAGCGGGTATAACTGGCCGGAATGCTGTCCAGCGCGTTGCCATGCACCACGATTATCGGCGGATTCTGGCCGCCCTGGTGCGCATAGCGCATCTTGGGGCGAATCAGGCCGGAACGCGGCGGCTGCTGACGCTCCAGCGCCACCTGCAGCACGCGGGTGAGCTTGGGCGTCGCCAGCTTGGCCATGGCCGCGCGGTAGGCTTCGTCGATGGACTTGAACAAGTCTGCCACACCTCGGCCTTCGATGGCCGAGATGTAATGAAACTTTGCGAAATCCAGGAAATTCAGCTTGCGGGCGATCTCGCGGCGCACGTTTTCCTTCTGCTCGCCGTCCAGATTGTCCCACTTGTTCACCGCCACGACCAAGGCGCGGCCCGCTTCCAGCGCGAAGCCGGCGATGGTCGCGTCCTGCTCGGAGATGTCCAGCTGCGCGTCCAGCACCAGCACCGCGACGTTGGCGTCCTCAATCGCCTTCATGGTCTTGATGACGGAAAACTTCTCCAGCATCTCGTTGACCTTGGCGCGGCGGCGCACGCCCGCGGTGTCGATGATGGTGTAGGTATGGCCTTCGCGCTCAAAATCAATATAGATGCTGTCGCGCGTGGTCCCGGCCTGGTCGAAGGCGATCACCCGCTCCTCGCCGAGGATGGCGTTCACCAGCGTGGACTTGCCGACGTTGGGGCGGCCGATCACGGCGAACTTCGGATGGCGGCTGTCTTCCTCTTCCACCTCGTCGGGGAAGCCTTCCAGCACCAGTTCCATCAGTTCGCGCACGCCGTCGCCGTGGGCGGCGGAGATCACCAGCGGTTCGCCCAGCGCCAGTTCGTGGAACTCAGCGCCGGCGATCGCGTGCTTCATGCCTTCCGCTTTGTTGACGGCCAGGAATACCGGGCGGTCAAGCTGGCGCAGGCGGTTGGCGATGATCTTGTCCTGCGGCGTCAGGCCGGAACGGCCATCCACCAGGAACACCACGGCATCCGCCTCGTCGACGGCCTGCAGCGTCTGCTTGGCCATCTCGAACAGAATGCCTTCGTCCACCACCGGCTCAAAACCGCCGGTGTCGACCACCAGATACGGCTTCTCGCCGACCCGGCCTTGGCCGTAGTGTCGGTCACGCGTCAGGCCCGGCTGGTCGGCGACCAGCGCGTCGCGGCTGCGAGTCAGCCGGTTGAAAAGGGTCGACTTGCCCACATTGGGGCGGCCGACCAGCGCTACGGTAGGTTTCATCTAAAACTGCTTATCCCAGATTCAGCATCGCCAAGCGGCCGTCCTGTCCCTGAATCAGGGCGGAGGAGCCGAGCGACACCGGTTGATTGACCGGCCCGGTGGTGCCGATCTTGTTGCGTCCGACGATGCCTCCGCTCTCGTTGGACAGCAGATGGGCATAGCCCTCGCCGTCCACCACCAGCACGAAACGTCCGATCATCGCGGGACCGGAGACGCCACGGTATTTGAGGTCGTCGTTTTTCCATACATTGCGGCCGCTCTGGCGATCATACGCCCAGATCGAGCCGTCTTCCGCAGTCACGTAGACATTGCGGGCGTCCACAGCCACGCCGCGGCTGGACGACACCTCGCGCGCCCACTGCAGGCTGCCCGAACGGGCGTCGAAGCACGCCACGCGGCCCTGGTAGGCCACGGCGCACACCTGGCCGCCGTCGAAGACCGGGCGGCTGGTGACGTCGGTGACGCGCTCCAGCTCGGTGGCGCCGCGCGGCGTCGCCACCGCGCCCTGCCAGATGGTGTTGCCGGTGAGCGGATTGACGATGTCGACGCGGCCGCCGGCCTGCCCCACCATCACCGCTTCCTTGCCCACCGACTGCATCGAGCCGTTGTTGCGCACGGTCAGTTGCGGCAGCACATTCACCACCGACCATTGCTGCTTGCCGTCGGTCAGGCTGAAGCCGGTCAGGCGGGCGTCGTTGGTGCGGACCACGGCGATGTCGCCGGCGATCTGCGGCGCTTCCAGCATCAGGCTGGTCAGCGGCTGTTCCCACAGGATCTTGCCGCTGGTGCGGTTGACGGCCAACAGCTTGGCGTCCTGAGTGCCTACCAGCACGGTGTCGCCGGCGACGGCCACGCCGCTGGCCAACGCGCGCTTGAGCGACACATCGGACTGCGCGCGGCCGGACAGCGCGTCCACGTTGCGGATGCGGCCTTCGACGTCGGCGGTCACCACATTGCCGTTGGCGTACACCGGCAGGAAGCTGGCGGCCGGCGCGGCCTGCTGCAGCGTCCATTTGACGTCCAGCGTCTGCAGCGGCTTGATCGCCGCCAGCGGCGTCGGCTGGAACTGGGTTGAGCCCTCGAACCAGCTGGCGCAGCCGGCCAGCAGCAGCGAAGAGGTCAGAGCGGTAAGCAACAGTTGGCGGCGCATGCGGTCAGCCTCCCAACGCGTCGAGCTTGGTCTGCGCCAGCTGGCGGCTCGGGCTGTCGCCCAGCATCTTCGCCAGCGCGGCCTTGTAGGCGTCGCGCGCGCCGCTGTTGTCGCCCTTGGCGACGAACACGTCGCCCTTCAGCTCCAGGAACTCGGCGTCGAAAGCGGCGGGATGGGCCTGGTTCAGCTCGCCGATCGCGCCATCGAACTTTTTCTGGTCCAGCAGCAGCGAAGCCAGGCGCAAACGGGCGATCGCCTGCAGCTCCTCGTCCTTGCCGTTCTTCAATACCCACTCCAACTGGCTGGCGGCCAGCGCCAGGTCGTTCTTGTCGAACGCGGCCTTGGCCAGCACCAAGGCCGCGCGGCTAGCATAGAGGGTGCCGGCGTACTCGCCCTGCAGCTGCTGGGCGGCGGTCTTCAGTTTGGCGATGTCCTTGGCGGCCACCGCGTTGTCGACGGCCTCGTAGGCGGTGGCGGCCTTCTCGGACTGGCCGCGCTCGTACATGCCGTAAGCCTTGTAGCCCAGGTAGCCCAGGCTGATGGCCAGCACCGCGCCGCCGATCAGCTTGCCCCACTGTTGCCAGAATGCTTTCAGAGAATCGATCTGTTCCTGTTCCTGCAAGTCGAACGCCATCGCGTTCCCCCTTCCTATCAAGCTTTCAGAGTGGCGAGGGTGGCCAGAACCGCATCGGCCGCCACGGTCTGCTGGGCGGCTTCGGCGCGCAGCGCCTTCACCACCACCTGACCGGCCTGGATTTCGTTTTCACCGACGATCAGCGCGAACTGCGCGCCGCTGGCGTCGGCCTTTTTCATTTGCGACTTGAAGCTGGCGTCGCCCAGATGCTGCACCACCGAGTAGCCGGCGGCGCGCAGGCTCTGCGCGAGTTTCATCGAGTACAGGCCCGCGCCCTCGCCCTGGTTGACCAGGAAGACGTCGACGCTGCGCTGCGCCGGCAACAGGCCCTTGTCCTGCAGCAACAGCAGCACGCGCTCCATGCCCATGCCGAAGCCGATGCCGGAGGCGGCCTTGCCGCCCAGCTGCTCGATCAGGCCGTCGTAGCGGCCGCCGGCGCAGATGGTGCCCTGGGCGCCCAGCTCGGAGGTCACCCACTCGAACACCGAGCGGTTGTAGTAGTCGAGACCGCGCACCAGGCGCGGATTCTCGATGTACTCGATGCCCAACGCGGCGATCATCGCCTTCCAGCCCTCGTAATGGGCGCGCGACTCTTCGCCCAGGTAGTCGGACAGCTTGGGCGCGGCGTTGGCCATTTCCTGCAGGGCCGGGTTCTTGGTGTCCAGCACGCGCAGCGGGTTGGTGTGCATCCGGCGCTTGCCGTCCTCGTCCAGGATGTCGACGTGGCGCTCCAGGTAGGCGATCAGCGCCTCGCGGTGGGCGGCGCGCTCTTCGGCGTTGCCCAGCGAGTTGATCTCCAGCCGCACGTACTGGCTGATGCCCAGGCGGCGCCACAGATCGGCGGTCATCGCGATGATTTCGGCGTCGATGTCCGGACCGGCCAGGCCCAGCGCCTCCACGCCCACCTGGTGGAACTGGCGGTAGCGGCCCTTCTGCGGGCGCTCGTGGCGATACATCGGACCCATGTACCACAGCTTGGGCGTGGCGTTGTACAGCAGGTTGTGCTCGACCACCGCGCGCAGCGTGCCGGCAGTGCCTTCCGGGCGCAGCGTCAGGCTGTCGCCGTTGAGGCTATCGACGAAGGTGTACATTTCCTTCTCGACGATGTCGGTCACTTCGCCGATGGAGCGCACGAACAGCGGCGTGCCTTCGACGATGGGGGTGCGGATGTTCTGGTAGCCGTAGTCGGCCAGCAGCTTGCGCAGCGCCTCTTCAAAGTATTCCCATTGGTAGGATTCGGCCGGCAGCACATCGTTCATGCCCTTGACCGCTTGGTATTTCTGAGCCATTGCTATCTTCTTGTATCAGCTGGATTCTGGTTTTGTCAGACGCTCACCGAACGGATCGGAATGATGCGGTTGCCATCCTCGCGGCGCTTGGCGCCGCCCTCCCCGTAGCGGGTCTTCACGTACTCGTCGACGATGGCGGTGAACTCCGCGGGAATGTTGTCGCCCTTCAGCGTCACATCCTTCTGGCCGTCAACGTAAACCGGCGCCACCGGCACTTCGCCGGTGCCCGGCAGCGAGATGCCGATGTCGGCCAGCTTGGATTCGCCGGGTCCGTTGACCACGCAGCCCATCACCGCCACCTTCATGTCCTCTACCCCCGGGTACTGTAGCCGCCATACCGGCATCTGCTCGCGCAGATAGTTCTGGATGTGGTCGGCCAGCTCCTGGAAGAAGGTGCTGGTGGTGCGGCCGCAGCCCGGACAGGCGGTGACCAGCGGCGTGAAGCTGCGCAGGCCCATGGTCTGCAGCAACTCCTGCGCGACCACCACCTCCTTGGTGCGCGCCTCGCCCGGCTGCGGCGTCAGCGAGATGCGGATGGTGTCGCCTATGCCTTCCTGCAACAACACGGCCAGCGCGGCGCTGGAGGCGACGATGCCCTTGCTGCCCATGCCGGCCTCGGTCAGGCCCAGATGCAGCGGGTAGTCGCAGCGGCTGCCCAGCTCGCGGTAGACGCTGATCAGGTCCTGCACATTGCTGACCTTGCACGACAGGATGATGTTGTCGGGCGACAGGCCGATCTCCACCGCCTTCTCCGCCGACTCCAGCGCCGACACGATCAGCGCCTCCTGCATCAGCTTGGGCAGCGGCAGCGGGTTGGCTGCGCGGTTGTTGGCGTCCATCATCCGCGCCAGCAGCGCCTGGTCCAGGCTGCCCCAGTTGACGCCGATGCGGACGGCCTTGTCGTGCTCCATCGCAGTGCGGATCATGAAGGCGAACTTGTCGTCGCCCTTGGCGCCCTTGCCGACATTGCCCGGATTGATCCGGTACTTGGCCAGCGCCTTCGCGCAATCCGGAAACTCCTTCAACAAGCGGTCGCCGTTGAAGTGGAAATCGCCGACCAGCGGCACATCGCAACCCAGGTCGTCCAGCCGCTGGCGGATTTCCGCCACGCGAGCCGCCGCTTCCGGCGAGTTGACGGTGATGCGCACCACTTCGGAGCCGGCCTGCGCCAGCTGGTACACCTGCTCGGCCGTGCCCGCCGCGTCGGCGGTGTCGGTGTTGGTCATCGACTGCACCATCACCGGCGCGCCCGAACCCACCAAAACATGTCCCACCCGCACCAGGCGGGTGGGACGGCGCGCGATGTTCACGCTATCCATTCGCTACCCTGCATCACTTGAGTTGAATCTTGGCGGTGGTGCCTTTGATCTTGTCGGCCAGATCCACCGGTTTGCCGTTGTAGCTCAGCTCCACCTGGCTGGCGTTGCCGATCACCACCTTGAACGGCGCGGTGCCGACCACCTCGGCCGGATCGCCCGGCTGCATCACCTTGTAAATCAGCCTGCGGCCGTCGGCGTCCTGCACCGACACCCAGGCGGCATCCTTGACGTTGATGCTGACCTTGTCGGTGCCTTGGGACTGCGGCGCGCTGGCCGCTTGCGTCTTGGCCACCTTGGCCGGCGCGCTCGCCGCCGGTTTCGCGGCGGCCTGGACAGCGGACGCCACGGGCTTCGCCGTCACGGCTGCCGGCGCCGAGGCCGGCTTCGCGGCCTGAACAGCGGCTTTCGCCGACTCGGAAGCCGCCGCCTTGGCGGCCGGGGCCGACGACTGCTCGGTCAGCATCGGCGCCAGCTCGTTGGCGGCGCGCTCCGCCGGCTTCTCCGGCGAGCCATCGCGGTTGGCGTACCAGTAAGCGCCGCCCGCCACGGCTAGGCCCAGCAACAGCAGGACCACCCATTTGCCGGTGCCGGCTTCCGCGGCTTCCTCCACCGCTTCCACCGGCTCGGGCGCCTGCTCGCGCGCGGTGGTGCCCTTGACCAGATTGGCCACGTCGTTCACCGCCGACGGAAAATGCTGCTCCAGCGCCTTCATCAACGGTTCGGAATCCACTTCCAGGAAGCGCGCGTAATTACGGACGAAACCGCGGACGAAGGTGGCGCCGGGCAGCGAGTCGAAATCGTCGCGCTCTATCGCTTCCAGTTGCCTGAGCGACAGTTTCAGCCTGTCCGCCACTTCCCCCAGGCCAAGGCCGGCCGCTTCCCGGGCGGCCTTCAAGGTTGCGCCGATGCCGCTGGGCCTCGGCGTGTCATGATGTTCGATTTTTTCTTCCATCCTCAGCTTCCACTCAACAGCAGTTGTGTTTCCCTAGAGTCCGGAAACCGGTTCTTTAGTTCATTCTCGCATGCGCGTTCCTGCGCCGCGTTACCGGTTTTGCGGGCGATCCTGGCGCCCAGCCACAGCTCGGCGGCGCCCAGGCCGTCCATCCCGCCGCCGCCGCGCAGCCGTTCGAAATAGAACGCCGCCAGCTTGGCGTTGCCCAGGCCCAGATGCATTTCGGCCAGTTCGCTCAACGCCGGCCCGTAGTTGGGCGCGACGCGCAAGGCGCTGAGCAAATAATCGTTGGCCTGATCCGTCCGCCCCAGCTTGGCGCTGCAGCGGCCCAGATTCAAATAAGCCGATTGTGGCGAATCATACAACGGATTGGCCAGCGCCTTCTGGAACAGGGCCAGCGAATCCTGCTCCCTCCCGTGCTCGCACAGGAACAAGCCGTAATTATTGTTGGCCTGCGGATTGCCGGGCTCCAGCCGCAGCGCCTGCTGGTAGTCCTGCTCCGCCCGGCCGTCCATCTGCAGCAGGCCCAGCACGTAAGCCCGGCTCAGATAGCCGGTGACATAAGCCGCGTCCGCCGCCACCGCCTGGTTGGCGTTGTCCAGCGCGGACTTGAGGTTGCCTATCCTGGCGTACTCCACCGCCAGCTGGCTGCGGATCTTCGCCACTTCAGGCGGATTGCCATCCGCCGCGGCGGGAGCGACTACGCCAAATGCCAACAGCCATCCAGCCCATCTCCCCCGCCATGACGTCATGATTTCCTGTCCTCGATGATCTGCGTCCACTTGGCCTGGCGCCGCGTCTTGTCCTGCACTTGGCCGGCCAATTGGCCGCAAGCCGCGTCGATGTCGTCGCCGCGGGTCTTGCGCACGGTCACCACGTAACCTTGTTCTTGCAGAATTTCACGGAAAATGCGAATCGCGTTGTTGCTGGAGCGATCATAACCCGAGTTCGGGAACGGGTTGAACGGGATCAGATTGAACTTGCAAGGCACGTCCCGCACCAGCTCCAGCAGCTGGCGAGCATGTTCCGGCCTATCGTTGACCCCGTCAAGCATCACATATTCAAAGGTGATGAAATCGCGCGGCGCCTTTTCCAGATAGCGGCTACAGGCGGCCATCAGTTCGGCAAGCGGGTATTTCTTGTTGATCGGCACGATCACGTCGCGGATCGCGTCGTTGGGCGCGTGCAGCGACACCGCCAGCGCCACCGGGCACTCCTCGCGCAGCCGGTCCATCTGCGGCACCAGGCCGGAGGTGGACAGCGTCACGCGGCGGCGGGACAGGCCGTAGCCATGGTCGTCCAGCATGATCTGCATCGCGCTGACCACGTTGTCGAAGTTGGCCAGCGGCTCGCCCATGCCCATCATCACCACATTGGACACCACGCGCTCGTTCTTGGGCGTCACGCCCATCGCCTTGTTGGCCCACCACAGCTGGCCGATGATCTCGGCGGTGGACAAGTTGCGGTTGAATCCCTGGCGGCCAGTGGAGCAGAACGTGCACTCCAGCGCGCAACCCACCTGGGATGACACGCACAAGGTGCCGCGGTCGTCTTCCGGAATGAACACGGTTTCCACACCGTTGCCGGTGCCGACGTCGAGCAGCCACTTGCGGGTGCCATCACTGGACTCCTGCCCGGTCATCAGCGACGGCACGCCCACCTCAGCGCGCTCGTGCAGCTTGGCGCGCAGGCTCTTGGCGAGGTCGGTCATCGCGTCGAAATCGTCTTCGGCCATCTGGTGCATCCAGCGCATCACTTGCTTGGCGCGGAACGGCTTCTCGCCCATCTCGGCGAAATGCCGGGTGAGCTGGTCCAGATTGAAGTCGAGCAGGTTGGTTTTCATGCAATCCTCAGCAGGCAAAAGAGGCCGCCGGCAGCGGCGACCTCCGGTCATTCAACTACTTTTGAATCAGCGGGAGCTGATTTCGGAAGCGGCGAAGAAGTAAGCCACTTCGATGGCAGCGTTTTCCACGCTGTCGGAACCGTGAACGGCGTTGGCGTCGATCGATTCGGCGAAGTCGGCGCGGATGGTGCCGGCTTCAGCCTTCTTCGGATCGGTGGCGCCCATCAGTTCGCGGTTCTTCAGCACGGCGTTCTCGCCTTCCAGCGCCTGGATCATCACCGGGCCGGAAACCATGAAGTCAACCAGGTCCTTGAAGAAAGGACGCTCTTTGTGCACAGCGTAGAAGCCTTCGGCTTCGGCGCGGGACAGTTGCTTCATCTTGGCGGCGACGATCTTCAGGCCCGCGGACTCGAAGCGGTCGTAGATTTTGCCGATAACGTTTTTGGCTACAGCGTCCGGTTTAACGATGGACAAAGTGCGTTCGATTGCCATATAAATTCTCCCTAACGACAAGACAAGTGGCTAAACTTGAGTATTATTACGCCACTCGGGTTACCCAATTCTGACGAACCCGCTATTTTAGCAGCGTTTTCAATCACGTGCTGCACATTCCGATCAGGCACCATGCGCGAACAAAACCAACAGCAGCAGCCGTACGACGGCGAAGACGAATCCAATCTCAACGGCAAGCTGAAAAAGCGGCTCTGGATCGCAGGCGGCCTGGTCGCCGTCGCGCTGGCGGCCATCCCGCTGATGGACGCGCTGACTAAGCCCAAGGTGGAAATGAGCAGCGACGCGCAAAGCCCCAGCTCCGGCAAGATCATCAAACCGGCCTCATCGGCCGACGCCGGCGCCATCAGCGTCCAGATCAAACCCGCCAGCGCGCCGGCCGCGCAAAGCAGCGCCCCGGCGGCCGAAGCCGCCAACCACGCGCCCGCGTCGCCGGCCGAGACCATTCCCGCGACGCCCGACCTGAGCAAGACGCCGGCTGTCGCCAATCAACAGCCCTCGCACCGCGCCGCGCCGCCAACCGCTCACGCTCAGCAACAGGCCGCGCCCCAAGCGCCGGCAGCAAAACCCGTCACGCCCCCGTTCCGGGAAGCGCAGGCCAAGCCTCCGGCGCAACGCGCCGCCGCGCCGCGCGCCGAAACCGCCGCAGCAATGCCGCAAAGCGCCGCGCCGGCGCCAGCAGAGACCAACCCCGCCCCGACGGCGGCCGCCCCCAGCCCGGCCAAGGCGGAACCGGCGGGCAGCTCGGTCGGCTACCAAGTTCAGCTGGGCCTGTTCTCCAGCATGAGCAATGCGCAAAAACTGGTGCGGGACCTGCAAAAACACGGCATCGCCGCCCACACCGTCACCCGCGTGCAGCTGGGACCGTTCAAAAACCGCGCCGAGGCGGACGAAGCGATGAAGAAACTGCGCGAACTCGGCTATTCGCCGCTGCTCGCCGCCAGCGGACAGTAAGCCGACACGGCACTCGAAGCCAGCCCAAAACCAAAGCCCCGGCAAATGCCCGGGGCTTTCTCATTGCCAGGCCACACAGCCACAGCAAACCCCGCCACGCCCGCCCCGAAACCAGCCATGCCGAACAACACAACAAGCCAACAGGCGCGACCGAGCACGCGGACGCAAACCCGCCGCAACCCAGGGCCAATCACGACAGAAAATGGATTTGCAGGCTCGCATCGCTTCAACCTGCCAAGCAAGCGCATGAGAACAAACAAGAGGAAAGAGGCGAAGCCCCGGAAGAGCCTTTCAAGCAGCCGACGCCACCCGAAAAAGGAAATTGACGCGCAAAAGCAAAAGGCCAGCTCTTTCGAACTGGCCTTTTGCTTTTAATTCTGGCAGGCGATACAGGGCTCGAACCTGTGACCCTCGGAATCAAAATCCGATGCTCTACCAACTGAGCTAACCGCCAACACTTCTCGATACGCGCTGCGTGTCGAGAGGAGAAATATACCCCTTACCCTATACGCTTGCAAGTATTTTTCGAAAATAATTTTTCAGCCGATCCGCGCCTCAAAGACATGCCGTCCCTAGACATCATTCGTACAGGGATATTACTCACGGCTGAATATTTCAGGATTGAAACGGAATGGTGGCAAAGTCACCATGATCTTTGTCATAATAAATCGACGAAATATAATGTCATAAACATATTGTTTCGCAATCGAGAAATCCACGCCATCGCTCGCCCATCATCCAATGCACCGACGCCGCTGCCGCGCCGGCCAGCGCCGCCAAAAAACAAATGATTCCCGTTCGCAGACTTGCTTATGGAATCCATCCAGGATCGACAAGCCATGTTGCTCAACAACCGAGTCCGCAAGCTCGACTTTCAGGATCTGGTGATCTTCCAGCTGATCTACAAGCACAGAAGCGCTACCGAAGCGGCCGAACAACTCAGCGTCAGCCAATCCACCATCAGCTACTGCCTGAAGCGGCTGCGCGATTGCTTCGATGACGAGCTGTTCATCAACTCTCGGCTCGGCATGAATCCGACCCCGCGAGCCGAAGCGCTGTCGCCCCGCATCCAGAGCATTCTGAACCAGATGGCGGAATGCGCTCAGGACGACGCTGCCTTCAACCCCAACGCGGACACATCCTCCTTCACCATCTACGCGCCGGAATATTTCGAGATTCTGGTGATGCCGGAACTGATGAAGAACATCCTGGAAGCCGGCTGCCGGGTCTCGATCAATATCAAGAAACCAGAAAAAGACCTGCCCTACGCGGATATCGCCAACGGCCAGATCGATCTGGCCATCTTCTTCGGCCCCGGCTTCTATCGCACCTACCCCGGCCTTACCACCCAGACATTGCTCCGCGACCATCTGCTGGCGGTGCAGGACGGAGAGGACGACCCGCACCCCCTGCCGCTGAACGACATGCTGGAGAGGCGGCACGTATTCCCCACTCCCTGGATCTCAGACAGCAATATGGTGGACGGCTGGCTGCTCTCCCAAGGCCGCCATCGCACCATCGCGGCGCGGGCCAACAGCTACTATTCGGCCATCGAGCTGCTGACCGGCACGGATCTGCTGCTGATGCTGCCGCGGCGGATACACGAGCGGGTGAAGCGCCAGCAGCCCAATATCGGCGCGCGCCCGGTGCCCGACGGCATGCCCGACTTCACCCTGGACATGGTGTGGGGCGCGGCGCTGGCAAACAGCCAGGCCAATATCTGGCTGCGCCAGCAACTGATCCGCGCCTGCGCCAACATTTAGCCCGAGCTCAGCGCCGCGCCGCCTGGACCGCGAAGTGCCGCGGATATTCGGCTGGACGGAACCGCGCCACCATCGCCACCATGCCTGCCGACACCAGCGCCAGCAGCAGCCAGGCCTGGGTGAAGCTGGACGACACGTCCTTGATGTAGCCAGCGATCAGCGGCGACAGCGCGGCGATCAGATAGCCCACTCCTTGCACGAAGGCCGTCAGTTGCCCGGCGCGGCGCGGCGCGTCCATGTGATCCATCGCCACGATCAGGCTCATCGGGAATAGCCCGCCGATGCCGAAACCCAACAAGCCGGCCCAGACGATGGGATAAGCGGTCGGCGCCAGAATCAGACCGGAGAAGCCGGCGATCACCGAAGCCAGCACCAGCAGCAGCACCGGGCGGCGATCCAGGCTGCGGCTGGCCAGCGCCGGCGTCACCAAGCCCGACACCACTTCCATGCTCGTCAGATAGGCCAGCAGCAAGCCGGCATGCGTGTCCTGCCAGCCTTGCTCCACATAGAACGGCGGCAACCAGGCCAGCACGCAGGTATAGGATGCGGTGCCCAAGCCGAAGAAGATGCCCAGCAACCAGGCTCGCGGTCGGCTGGAGAACGACTCCGCCGGCGCCGCCGCGCCCTGCTCGGCGGCGGAAAACGACACGATCTCGCCTCGGATCGCGTACCACGCGGCCAGCGCCACCGCCGCCAGCGCCGACCAGGCGGCCAGCGCGTGTTGCCAGCCACCGAACCAGCCGCCGATGAAAGGCGATGCGGAGGCGGACAGCGCGGCGCCGCCCATGATGGCGGTGACGTACACCCCCATCAGCAGCGCCACCGCATCCGGAAAACGGCTCTTGATGATGCCCGGCATCACCGACTGGATCACGGCGATGCCCGCCCCGGCCACCACCGCGCTCAGGATCAGGTCGAGCGCCGTCGACGCGTACAGCCTGGCCAAGCTGGCCAGGCCGATCACCAGCAGGGAAACCGCGATGGAGCGGTGCTCGCCCCAGCGCGCCGCCAGACGCGCGCCGCGGAACATCGCAAAACCCATCGCCAGCACCGGCAGCATGGTCAGCAAGGAAATCAATGTGTAGCTCAGGGGAATGCCGCTTCGGATCGAGGTCAGCAACGGCCCGATGGCCGCCATCGACGGCCTGAGGTTCAGGCCGACCAGCACCAACGCCAGGATCAGCGGCGCGCGGGAAGATTGGTTCACGCTCTCACTCCATGCTATTCAAATTGACCTGCACATTGAATAGCCACAAGCAATGAAACGCAATTCAAAGTTTCGAATCATCTATCGATTTTTTCGCAAACCATCCACCGCCGCGATCAACGATCGCAGGACATCCCGAAACACCCCGCCATCAGCCTCAGCGCGCACTCCAATTTCGCGCCCGCCGTTTTAAAACTTCTCTCATCAAGAAGACGCAAGTTGACTGCAGGCTTCAAGTCCGCACATCCGAAGATTAAAAATCCGGCCATGACCTATCGAAGCAGAAATAAATGAGATTCTTAGAGAAGGGAATATACGGAAAAGAAAAGGGCTTAGTCTCTCGACTAAGCCCTTGATCTTTATGGTGCCGGTAAGAGGAGTCGAACCCCCGACCTTCGCATTACGAATGCGCTGCTCTACCAACTGAGCTATACCGGCGAACCAATCTGTAAAAAAAGCCCTGATTCTCTGAATTTGAAAATCAAGGCTTTTTTGAATCCTGGTCGGAGTGAGAGGATTCGAACCTCCGGCCTCTACGTCCCGAACGTAGCGCTCTACCAGGCTAAGCTACACTCCGATTCTGCTGCTTTTCGACTTGCGTCGAGGGAAGCTACTTTACCTCAGACTTCATTTTCTGACAAGTAATTTGTTAACTGGTCGGAGTGAGAGGATTCGAACCTCCGGCCTCTACGTCCCGAACGTAGCGCTCTACCAGGCTAAGCTACACTCCGACGACCACTTACAAACTGCTTGTCTGAAAAACTGCTGTTGCATCGCTTGCTGCGGTACAATCAACGGCTTCAGAGGACGCGCATTATGGAACAAATATGTGGTTTAGGCAACTATCTTTTTATCGTTTGAGCGGCGAAAGCCTGGTGGGCGCCGATAAGCTGTTGCAGGCATTGGAAAAACGTCCGTTTCAACCCTGCATGGGCCTGGATTGGTTCAGCGAAGGCTGGGTTCCGCCCGCAGGACACCTAGAAGCGCCGGTCTACGCCGCCCGCGGCAGCCTGATGGTTTCCATGCGCCGCGAGGACAAGGTTTTGCCGGCTTCGGTGATCCGCGACTTCGTCGAAATGAAGGTGCAGGAGATCGAGGACAAGGAGCTGCGCAAGGTCGGCCGCAAGGAAAAGCTGGCGCTGAAAGAGCAGATCACCGACGACCTGCTGCCGCGCGCCTTCGTGCGCAGCGGCCGCACCAGCGCCTACCTGGACATCGCCCGCGGCTGGCTGATGGTGGACTCCGGCTCGTCCAGCAAGGCTGAAGCGCTGGTCTCCAAGCTGCGCGAGGCGCTGCCGCCCTTCCCCGCCGCGCTGCCGCGCACCCAGATCGCGCCGCACACTGCGATGACCGACTGGCTGGCCGCCGGCGAAGCGCCCGGCGGCTTCGAGCTGGACGCCGACTGCGAACTGAAGGACGGCAGCGAAAACGGCGCGGTGGTGCGCTGCAGCCGCATCGACCTGACCAGCGACGAAATCCGCCAGCACATCGCCACCGGCAAGCAGGCCACCAAGCTGGGCCTGATCTGGAACGAGAAAATCCGCTTCCAGCTGACCGACACCCTGCAACTGAAGCGCATCCAGTTTCTGGACATGTTGCAGGACGAAGCCAGCCAGGCCGGCGACGACCGCGAAAGCCTGTTCGAAGCCACCTTCATCCTGATGAGCGAAGAACTGGGCGAACTGGTGGAAGCGCTGGTGGAAGCGCTGGGCGGCGTGGAAGACAGCCAGGCGCAGCCGGTGGCCCCCGTGCCGACGCAGACGCAAACTCCGCAATCGGCCCCGTCCGACGCGGGCAGCGCCGTCGACGTGCCCTGGGACTGATCCCTCATCCCATCCGCGAACAACCCGGCCCCGCCGGGTTTTTTTGCGCCCGCGCGCGGCCCCCCTCCATCATTAAGAAAAACTAACTATCAACTTAAAATAATTGATTTAACAAAACTATCAAACTTGCGGATACTGCGAGCGTCAACTATCGGGAGAGAGTCATGAAACAGAACTGGCATCAAACCTTGCTGGAAATGTGGTCCGGCTTCGCCTGGCTGCAATGAGTTCCCTTCCGTAGATTCGCCCCACTCAAGGAGAAAGCAGGATGAGCAAGCACAACCTCACTACCGCGGCCGGCGCGCCGGTCGTCGACAATCAGAACGTGCAGACCGCCGGCCCGCGCGGTCCGATGCTGCTGCAGGATGTCTGGTACCTGGAGAAACTGGCCCATTTCGACCGCGAAGTGATTCCGGAACGCCGGATGCACGCCAAGGGTTCCGGCGCTTTCGGCACCTTCACCGTCACCCATGACATCAGCCGCTACACCCGCGCCGCGCTGTTTTCTCAGATCGGCAAGAAGACAGACCTGTTCCTGCGCTTCTCCACCGTGGCCGGCGAGCGCGGCGCGGCCGACGCCGAGCGCGACATCCGCGGCTTCGCCGTCAAGTTCTACACCGAGGAAGGCAACTGGGACCTGGTGGGCAACAACACCCCGGTATTCTTCCTGCGCGATCCGCTGAAATTCCCCGACCTCAACCGCGCGGTGAAACGCAATCCGTACACCAATATGCGCGACGCCAACGCCAACTGGGATTTCTGGACGCTGCTGCCTGAGGCGCTGCACCAGGTCACCATCGTGATGAGCGACCGCGGCATTCCGTCCAGCTACCGCCACATGCACGGCTTCGGCAGCCACACCTTCAGCCTGATCAGCGCCAAGGGCGAGCGCCACTGGGTCAAGTTCCACTTCCATACCCAGCAGGGCATCCAGAACCTGAGCGACGCCGAGGCGGAAAAGCTGGTGGGCCAGGATCGAGAAAGCGCGCAGCGCGATCTGCTGGAGAGCATAGACCGCGGCGATTTCCCGCGCTGGACCATGTACATCCAGGTGATGACCGAAGCCCAGGCCGACGCTTGTCCCTTCAATCCCTTCGACCTGACCAAGGTGTGGTCGCACAAGGACTATCCGCTGATCGAAGTGGGCGTGCTGGAGCTGAACCGCAACCCGCAGAACTACTTCGCCGACGTGGAGCAGGCCGCGTTCAACCCGGCCAACGTGGTGCCGGGCATCAGCTTCTCGCCGGACCGCATGCTGCAGGGCCGCTTGTTCGCCTACGGCGACGCCGAGCGCTACCGGCTGGGCGTCAACCACCACCTGATCCCGGTCAACACGCCGCGCTGCCCCTTCCACAACAGCTATCACCGCGACGGCGCGATGCGGGTGGACAGCAATGCCGGCGCCACCATCGGCTACGAGCCGAACAGCCAGGGCAAGTGGCAGCAGCAGCCTGCGTTCGACGAGCCGCCGCTGGCGCTGCAAGGCGATGCCTACCACTACGACTTCCGAGCGGACGATGACGACTACTACAGCCAGCCTGGCGCGCTGTTCCGGCTGATGACGCCGGCCCAGCAACAAGTGCTGTTCGACAATACCGCCCGCGCGATGGGCGGCGTCGACGAGGCGATCAAGCGCCGCCACATCGCCAACTGCGCCAAGGCCGATCCCGCCTACGGCGCCGGCGTGGCCAAGGCATTGGGCCTGAGCGTCTGACGTCAATCCGATCCAGCCGGCGCGCAGGTCCGCCGGCTTTTTTGTTTTTCTTGATTTAAATGATAATCATTATCATTATAATAGTAAGACACTCTTGTGAGCGCCGCCATGCAAACCGTCAGCCCCTTCCCCTCCCGCCGCCAGGCGGGCAAGCCCGAACCTACCCCGCGTCGCCGCTGGCGCCGCTGGCTGGGCCTGGCCATCTTCTGCGCCGGCTGCCTGCTGTGGCTGCAACACGGCGTGGAGCCCACTCCTCGCCCGGTGGCCGCGTCCGCCGCGCGTTAAGCGGATTTATTAAACAATAGTAAACAATTAAGTGAGAAAACCGACGTTTTTTTAACCGCCATGCCGGCGTAAGCTGTTGCCATACCCTCATTGCAGGCAACAGATCATGACTACCCGACAACCCTCGCTGTTCATTTCCCACGGCGCGCCGACGCTGCCGATAGAAGACAGCCCCACCCGCCATTTCCTGGAACGGCTGGGCCGCGACTGGCCGCGCCCGCGCGCCATCGTCATCGTGTCCGCCCATTGGGAGGCGCGCGCCCTCACCGTCAACCTGCAGCCCCGGCCCGATACGATGTACGACTTCGGCGGCTTCCCGCCGGTGCTGCGCACGCTGCGCTACCCTGCCGCCACCGACACGGCGCTGGCCGAGCGCGTGATCGGCCTGCTGGATGCCGCCGGCCTGCCGGCGGCATCCACCGCCGAGCGGCCGCTGGACCACGGTATGTGGACGCCGCTGATGCTGATGTTTCCCCAGGCCGACATCCCGCTGGTGATGATCTCGCTGCACCACAGGGCCGGCGCCGCCGAGCACTACGCGCTGGGCCAGGCGCTCAAACCGCTGCGCGACGAAAACGTGCTGGTGATGGGCAGCGGCAGCTACACACATAATCTATGGGAGCTGAGTCCGGAAGGCAGCGAACGCGCGCCCTGGGCGGCGGGCTTCGCCGACTGGATGGACCAGACGCTGCTGGAAAACCGCCGCGACGACATCGTCCACTGGCAACAGCGCGCGCCCTACCCGAACGAGAACCACCCCAGCGACGAGCACTTCCAGCCGCTGCTGGTGGCGCTGGGCTCGTCGGACGACGATGCGGTGCCGGTCAAGCTGCACGACGACTGGCGGATGGGTTCGCTGTCGATGGCGTGCTGGCGCTTCGATTAAGAAAAACCGCCTACAGGGTGCGCAGCCTGCCGCGGAACGCGTCCAGGCTGCGATAGCCCTTGACCCGCATCAGCATCGCCAGCTCGCCCGCGATGCGGGAGAAGGCGCCCGGCCCCTCATGGTACAGGCAGGTGCCCACCTGCACCGCGCGCGCGCCGGCCAGAATGTGCATGAAGGCCTCGCGCCCGCTCTTCACGCCGCCACAGCCGACCACGTCCTTGCCCGGCAGCAGCCGGAAAAACTCCCGCACATTGGCCAGCGCGGTCGGCAGCACGTAATCGCCGCCCAGCCCGCCCAGGCCGTCCTTGGGCTTGATGACCACCGCCTCGCTGTCGATATCCACCACCAGCCCGTTGCCTATCGAATTGATGCAGGTGACGAAGACCAGCCGCGGGTGGCGGTTCAGTATCTCCGCCATCGCGGCGAAATGGGCGGGATCGAAGTAAGGCGGCAGCTTGACGCCGTACAGGCCGGAATAGGCGGCGTCGAAAGCGTCCAGCGCCTCGGCGGTGGCGGCGAAGTCGTAGCCCAGCTGCGGCTTGCCCGGCACATTGGGGCAGGACAGATTGACTTCCGGCACCGCCGGCAATCCCTCCTCGGCCAAGCGCCGCAGCATCGCGCAATTGTCGTCCAGCGACAGGCCGGACAAGGACAGGAACAGCGGTTTGCCGCTGCCGTAGCGATAGTGGCGCGCGTAGTCCAGATAGTAGTCGAAGCCGCGGTTGGGCAGACCCATCGAATTGATGCTGCCCAAGGGCGTACGGCAATAGCGCGGCTCGGGGTTGCCGTCGCGCGGCTTCAGCGTGGCGCTCTTGGTGATCACCGCGGCGGCGGCTGAGGCATGCAGCGCCTCCAGCTCGTCCTCCTCGCGGCACCAGACGCCGGAGGCGTTGTACAGGCAGCCGGGCATGGTCTGGCCCAGCCAGGTGACGGACAGGTCGATTGCGTGGTCGTCGGACATTTGGAGCTTTCGGCTGAAAGTGGAATGTCCTTGATTGTGCGGAAAAATGCCGGCCGCCATGCTGAGCAGGGTCAAGGCCTCCGCGCGCGGCAAAGAAAATGCCCGGCTTGCGGCCGGGCATTTCGATCGATGGCGATCAGCGCTTACATCTGTGCCTGCTGGTAGTTCTCCACGCCCATCAGCTCGATCAGCTTCAGTTGCTGCTCCAGCCAGTGCGCGTGGTCGTTTTCGGTTTCTTCCAGCAGCACCATCAAGCCGTCGCGGGTCACGTAGTCGCGCACGCTTTCGCTGTGGGCGATCACGTCCTTCAACAGCGCGCCGACGCGGTATTCCACTTCCAGATCGGCCTTCAGCATCGCCGGTACGTCTTCGCCCACCTTGATCGGCACGCGGCGGGCCACGTCGGGGCGGCCCTGCAGGAACAAGGTGCGGGCGATCAGCGTGCGCGCATGCTCCAGCTCGTCCTCGCGCTCGTGGTCGATGCGCTCGAACAGCTTGTTCAGCCCCATGTCCTTGTACATCTCGGCATGGATGAAGTACTGGTCTGCGGCGGACAGCTCTTCGGCCAGGAGGTCGTTGAGCAGCGCTATGGTCTTGGGATCGCCCTTCATGTTTTTGTCCTGTGGTTCCGGGTCATGCAAACCGTCATTCTAGGCGTTCAGCGCAGCAGATGCACGCCCTGGTAGAAAACGAAGGACAGCGACCAGGCCAGCAGCACCGACCAGCCGACCGACATCGCGGCGAAGCGCCAGCTTTTCGATTCGCGGTGCATCGCCGCCACCGTGGACAGGCAGGGCACGTACACCAGCGTGAAAATCAGGAAGCTCATCGCCGAGACCCAATCCAGATGCTGGACCAGCACCCCGCCCAGACCGGCCTCGGACACGCCGTAGATCACCGCCAGGCTGCCCAGCAGGATTTCCTTGGCGATGAAGCCGAACAGCAGCGCCACCGCCAGCTCGGCGCGTATGCCTATCGGGTCCAGCACCGGCGACAGCGCCGCGCCCAGCGCGTAAGCCAGGGTCTTGCCGTCGCCGGCCGGGATGTGGGTCAGCAGCCAGACCATCACCACGCCGGCCAGGATGAAGGTGGACGCCAGCCGCAGAAAGGCGCTCACCTCGCCCGCCGCGCGCGTCAGCATGTGGCGCGCGCCCGGCAGGCGGTACGGCGGCACTTCCAGCAGAAAGGCCTCGTCGCCGCGGTAGCGGCGCTTGAACACCCAGGCGGTGACGATGGCGGCGACGAAGGTCATCAAATACAGGCCGGACACCACCCACGGCGCCTGGCTCTTGCTGAACAGGATGCCGGCGAAGAACACTACCACCTGCAGCCGCGCCGAGCACAGCGAAAACGGAATCACCAGCATGGTCAGCAAACGCTGGCTGCGCTCGCGCATCACCCGGGTGCCCATGATGGCCGGCACATTGCAGCCGAAGCCCATTAATTGCATCACGAAACCGCGGCCGTCCAGCCCCAGCTTCGCCATCATCGCATCGGTGAGAAAGGCGGCGCGCGCCAGATAGCCGCTGTCCTCCACCATCGCCATCAGCACGAAGAACACGAACAATATCGGCGCGAAGGTCAGCACCGTGGCCACGCCCTGCCACACGCCGTCCAGCAGCAGGCTTTGCAGAATGGCCGGCAGCGAGGACACCATAGGCGCCAGCGCACCGTCCTTCACCCAGTCGAGTAGCCCGCCCACCGCGTCCTGCAGCGGCGTGCCGATCTGGTAGGTAAGATTGAACAGCAGCGCCATGAAGGCGAAGAACAACGGCAGGCCCAGCCACGGGTGCAGCAGCCAGCGGTCCACCTTCTCGGAGAGCAGCGTCGGCAGCACCGGCGGCAGCCGCCAGCAGCCGTCCAGCTGGCGGCGAGCCTGGTCTATCGCCTGTTGCGACTCCGGCACGCTCTCCAGCTGCGCGTGAACAGCCGGTCCGGATCTGGCCGCCAGCCGATTCAACTCTTCGTTCAGCCTGGGCCAGCCCTCCATCCGTTTGGCTGATACCAGCGCCACCGGCGCGCCCAGCCTTGCGGCCAACGCCTCCACATCCACGGAAATGCCCAGCAGCCTGGCCTCATCGGCCATGTTCAACGCCACCAGACAGGGCAGGCCGCTGGCGATCACTTGCAGCGCCAGCGGCAGCTGGCGGTCCAACTGGCTGGCGTTGAGCACCAGCACCGCGCCGTCGAACGGCGTGGACAGCAGCACGTCGCGCACCACCGCCTCGTCGTCGGTATAGCCGGTGAGGTCGTTGACGCCGGGCAGGTCGATCAACTCCACCATCTTGCCGCCCAGCAGCAGGCGCGAGCTGATCAGCTCCACTGTGAGGCCGGGCCAGTTGCCGACCCGCTGCGACATGCCGGTCAGGCGGTTGAACAAGGTGGATTTGCCGGTGTTGGGCAAGCCTATCAACGCGAAACGCTTCATGCCGCCGCCCTCACCTGAATGTGGCGGGCCAGGCTGCGGCGCAGCAGGAAGCGGGTGGCACCCACCTCCAGCAGCAGCGGGCCGCCCCAGGGCGCGGCGCGGCGCAGATGAAAGCGGCAGCCTGGCGTCAGGCCGAAGGCCGCCACGCGGCGAAACGCCTCGTCGCTCAGGTCCAACCGGTCCACGACGCCGCAGGCGCCGGCCGGAAAGCCATCCAATGACTGCATAGCAATTCCCAGATAATGCGAATAGTTTGCATTAGTATATCGAAGCCCCTGCCGCCGGCCTGCGGCATATTGCCGCAATCCGCCTGGCGCTTGACCTCGGTCAAGCCCGCCTCCCCTTCGCGCAACGCCCCGGCGCTTCCGCCCCGTGGATTTCAGCCACCCGACATGGCGCGAAGCGGGTAAAATCGCGGGCATCGCACAATCGACACTAACGGGCCTACGACCATGAGCATCAAATCGGACAAGTGGATACGCCGGATGGCGGACGAGCACGGCATGATCGCGCCGTTCGAGTCCAACCAGGTGAAAATGGCCGCCGACGGCCAGAAGCTGATCTCCTACGGCACCTCCAGCTACGGCTACGATATCCGCTGCGCCGACGAATTCAAGGTGTTCACCAACATCAACAGCACCATCGTCGACCCGAAAAACTTCGACCCCAACTCCTTCGTCGAAGTGTCGGGCAAGGGCTACTGCATCATTCCGCCCAACAGCTTCGCGCTGGCGCGCACAGTGGAATACTTCCGCATTCCGCGCAGCGTGCTGACCGTCTGCCTGGGCAAATCCACCTACGCCCGCTGCGGCATCATCGTCAACGTCACCCCGTTCGAGCCGGAATGGGAAGGCTATGTGACGCTGGAGTTCTCCAACACCACGCCGCTGCCAGCCAAGATCTACGCCAACGAGGGCGTGGCCCAGGTGCTGTTCTTCGAGTCGGACGAAATCTGCGACGTGTCCTACAAGGACCGCGCCGGCAAATACCAGGGCCAGGTGGGCGTCACGCTGCCGCGCCCCTGAGCCCGCGGAAACGCGCAGGAAAAAAAGGATGGCCTCGGCCATCCTTTTTGTTTGCGCCGCGCGCAAAAGCCGCTCGCAATTTCCGGCATCTGTTCTAGGCTAAACAAAGGGTTAGCTGACATCCCGGTTGTGCCGACCCTTTGCACAGCAAGCTGTTTCTTCTTGGGGCGTCGCGGTTCCCCCTTGCCGCTGCGCCCCCTTTTTATGCTCCGTCCGCTTGCCAGCCTGCCGCGCCGAAGCCATCATCGTTTTTTGCTCTCCCCCTCGTCATCCATGAACATCTACGACTTCACCTTCCGCCGCCTGGACGGCGGCGAACAGGCGATGGCCGACTACCGCGGCCGCGTGCTGCTGCTGGTCAACACCGCCAGCCGCTGCGGCTTCACCCCCCAGTATGCCGGCCTTGAGACCCTGCACCGCCGCTTCGGCGAACAGGGACTGACGGTGATAGGCTTTCCCTGCAACCAGTTCGGCGAGCAGGAGCCTGGCGCCGCCGCCGAGATCGGCGCCTTCTGCCAGAAGAACTACGGCGTGGATTTCGCGATGGCCGACAAGATAGAGGTCAACGGCGCCCGCGCCCATCCGCTGTGGCAATACCTGAAACGGCAGAAACGCGGCCTGCTGGGCCAGCCGGTGCGCTGGAACTTCAGCAAGTTCCTGGTGGACCGCCAGGGAAGGGTGGTGGCGCGCTTCGCCCCGTTCACCCGGCCGGAAAAACTGGCAGCCAGGATCGAAGCGCTGCTGCAATGAAAAGAGCCGGGCGCTGCCCGGCTCCGTTGCCGCCTGTATGGCGGCGCTGCGGGTCTACCCGCCTATGCGCATGAATCGATGTGGCGTTTGGCGATCTCCGCCAGCAGATCCAGATCGTCGTCCAGATGCTCCTGGATGTCCAATAACGCCGCGCGCAACACCGCCGCGGCTAATTTGGACTGATCGCCGTTGAACACATGGGCCAGCACCCTCAATTCGCGGCACGCGGTGATGTCCAGCGGCACCTCCAGCCTGCGCACCACTGCCAGCTCCATCTCGGCCGCCGCTTCCGGGCAAGCCACGCGCTGGGCCTCCAGCTCCGCCAACAAGGTTTTCAAGGCCAGTCCCATTCTGTCCTCCCCTGCTCTCTCGTTCATCTTCGCCGGGTCCTGCCCGACCCCTGCGGCCTGTGCTGCTCCGCGCCCGCCGGCCGCCAGCCGGACTCGGTCGTTCCATTCATATAGGGCTAGACCTCCCCCGTCGTCCGGCATCCGCCAGCACGCCTTGGCGGCGCGCGACGACAGGCCATCCGCGCGTCGCCGAACCCGCGACTCAAACACCGACGGAGCCTGCCGTCATGGCGGCGAAAGACTCTTTAAGCATAGGCCAAAGCCCGGCAAAAAACCGCGTCAGCCGCGCGCCTCGAAACCAGCCAGCACATTGACCACATTGGTCCCGATCGGCCCCACCGCGTAGCCGCCCTCCAGGCAGAACAGCGTCGGCAGCTTCAGTCCCGCCAGCCGCGCGCCCAGGGTGACGAAATCGGGAGAATCGAGTTGGAAGCGCGAGATCGGATCGCCGCGATAGGTATCCACGCCCAGCGACACCACCAGCGCCTCCGCGCCGAAGCGGGCGATCTGATCCAGCGCGCAGTCCAGCGCGACGAACCAGGTGCTGACGCAAGAGCCGGCGGGCAGCGGGAAATTGAAGTTGTAGCCCAGCCCCTCGCCTTCGCCCTTTTCGTCGGCGAAGCCGAGGAAGAACGGATACTCTGTGCGCGGATCGCCGTGTATCGACAGAAACAGCACGTCGCTGCGGCGGTAGAAAATGTCCTGGGTGCCGTTGCCGTGGTGGTAATCGACGTCCAGCACCGCCACCTTGCGCATGCCGTGGTCGCGCAGCGCTTGGGCGGCGATGGCGGCGTTGTTGAGGAAGCAATAGCCGCCGCAGTAGTCGAAGGCGGCGTGGTGGCCAGGCGGCCGGGTCAGCGCGAACGCCGCGCGCTCGCCGCCGATCAACCTATCGGCCCCGGTCAGCGCGGTATCGGCGGCCGCGGTCGCCGCCGCCCAGGTGCCGGCGGTGATCGGCGTGCCGCAATCCATCGAGTAATAGCAAAGCTGGCCTTCCACATGGTCGGGAATCGCTTCTCTCAGCCTCCGGACCTGCCACATCTTGGGCAGCGCGTCATAGTCGCGGCCCATGTCGCTCCAGCGCTGCCAAGCAGTCTCCAGAAAGCGCGCGTAGTCGGCGTCGTGCACGCGCAGGATGGGGTCCAGGCCGTGGCGGCGCGGATGGATGATGTCGCCCAGCTCGCGCTCGCGGATGGCGGCCAGCACCATGTCGGCGCGGGACGGGGTTTCGAAACAGGGTTTGAGGGTGCCGTCGATCAGCTCGGACTGACCGTGCTGCAGGCGGTGGGAATCGGAATAGACGGTGAGCATGGCGTTCTCCCGCAGAGGAATGCCTTATGCTCCCGCCATGGCGCCGCGTGGTCAAACATTGATAGGCGCGAACTTGCGCCAGGACAAGCGCCGCTCAGGCCACCAGGCCGGACACGTAATACCAGCGGCCGTCTTCGCGCAGGAAACGGCTAGTCTCATGCATGCGCTCGGCCTTGCCGCCCACCTTGCAGCGGGCGACGAACTCCACCACGCCTTCCCGGTCGGCTTCCAAGCCGGCTTCGCAGCGCTTCACCTCCAGGCCTATCCACTTCACCACGCCGGCGTCCTCGTCCAAATGCAGCGCCTCCGGCCGGGTGGACGGATGCCAAGTGGCCAGCAGGTAAGCCTCCAGCCCCAGCGCGTAGGCGCTGTAGCGCGAGCGCATCAAGGCCTGCGCGGTGGGAGCCGGCGGCGCGTCCGGGCCCAGGTAGCGGCCACAACAGGCCGCCAGCTCGCCGCCGCCGCAGGGGCAGGCGGCGTTCGCGTGTTTCTTCGGCTTCATCAGTAACCCAGCGGCGGCAGGCCGTACAGCTTGAGCAGGAAATTGGAGAACGCCGGATCGGCCGGCTTGGGCGAGTATTTTGGCCAGCGCCGCATCCATTCGCGCAGATGCGCTTCCAGCTTGGCGCGGAAGGCGTCGGAGTCGATGCGGCCGGCGTCGCGCTCCACCGTCAGCTGGCGGTAGACGGCGAAGTTGTCGTTGTCGACCGGATTGCCGCCGGCGATGCGCAGCCGGGCGGCGTTCAGCTGGTCGGCCGCCGCGGTGCGGGTCAGCTCGCCCGACTTGACCTTGTCGGCCAGCCGGTTGGCTTCGGCCAGCAGCTGGTCCACCTTGCCGGCCGCGCGCGGCGGAGCCGATTGCGCCGGCCGGGACGAGGCGCCGGAGCCGGAATGGATGGGCACGCCCAGCTGCTGCAGCGCGCTGCAAGCGGTCAGCGAGCCCAGCAGGGAGAAAGCGATGAGCTGTCTTTTCATGGCGGCCATTGTAGCCCGCCCAGCCCGCGCGCCGTCAACGGCAAACGTATTGCGATCGATTGCGGGCGAGGGCAAGAGACGGGCTGCCGGCGTCAGCCGAGATGCTCGAACAGCACGGTGGACAGATAGCGCTCGCCGAAGGACGGGATCACCACCACGATCAGCTTGCCGGCGTTTTCCGGCCGTTTGGCCAGTTGCAGCGCCGACCACACCGCCGCGCCGGACGAGATGCCGACCAGGATGCCTTCCTTGGTCGCCACTTCGCGCGCCACCTGCAGCGCGTCTTCGTTCTTGACGCGAATGATTTCGTCGTAGATGCCGGTGTTGAGGATGCCCGGCACGAAACCTGCGCCTATGCCCTGAATCGGATGCGGGCCCTTGGGGCCGCCGGACAGCACCGGCGACGCGTCCGGCTCCACCGCGACGATCTGCACACCGGGCTTGCGCGCCTTCAGCACTTCGCCGACGCCGGTGATGGTGCCGCCGGTGCCCACGCCGGCCACGAAGATGTCCACCTTGCCGTCGGTGTCGTTCCACACTTCTTCGGCGGTGGTATGGCGGTGGATCTCCGGATTGGCCGGGTTCTCGAACTGCTGCGGCATGAAATAGGTGTCGGGGAATTCGTCGACCAGCGCCTTCGCCTTGGCGATGGCGCCGCCCATGCCGTCCGGCCCCGGAGTCAGGATCAGCTCGGCGCCGTAGGCTTTCAGCAACTGGCGGCGCTCCTTGCTCATCGATTCCGGCATGGTGATCGCCAGCTTGTAGCCGCGCGCCGCGCACACCATCGCCAGGCCGATGCCGGTGTTGCCCGAGGTCGGCTCGACGATGACGGTGTTCGGGCCGATCTTGCCGGCCGCCTCCGCCGCGTCCAGCATCGCCACCGCGATGCGGTCCTTGACGCTGTGCGCCGGGTTGAAGAATTCCAGCTTGGCGACCACCGTGGCGCCGACGCCCTCGGTGACGCGGTTGAGCTTGACCAGCGGGGTGTTGCCGATCAGGTCGGTGATGGTATTGGCTATGCGCATGATCTTATTCCTCATCCTGCTAAAATGACGATGCCGATATTCCACGGCATCATAATCAATACAATGCGGGCGACCTAATATTGTTTGCTTATATCCAGCAAACCAAACTCCGGCTACCCTCTCTAACCCGCCGCCGACCGCCTGCGGCCGGCCTGGAAACAGGCCCGTCGCCGCTGCGGAGAAAACGCCGGCGGACTCAAACCGCTTTGTTATAGTCAATGCAAACACAGGCAAGGTTCATATGCCCACCCAGGAAACCCTGATCCCGCTGTCCGGCTGGCGGCGCAAACTGTATATCGTCATCTACGAGGCCGACACCCGCGCCGGGCGCATTTTCGACATGGCGCTGATCGCCGCCATCCTGCTCTCCGTCGCCTGCGTGATGTTGGAAAGCGTGTCGTCGATACGCCAGCGCTACGGCACGCTGCTGACCGTGCTCGACTGGCTGTTCACCCTCCTGTTCACCATCGAGTACGCGCTGCGGCTGATCTGCGTGCACAAGCCGATGCGCTACGTGAAGAGCTTCTTCGGCGTGATCGACCTGCTGTCCATCCTGCCGCTCTACCTCGGCCTGTTCATCCCGGAAAGCCGGTTCCTCGCCGACGTGCGCATCCTGCGCTTGCTGAGGATGTTCCGCATCCTCAAGCTCAGCCGCCACCTGGGAGAGGCGGCCCAGCTGCGCAAGGCGCTGATGGCCAGCCAGCGCAAGATCACCGTGTTCCTGGTGACCGTGGTGCTGCTGGTGATCGTGCTGGGCACGCTGATGTATGTGATAGAAGGCCCGGAGCACGGCTTCACCAGCATCCCGATCAGCATCTATTGGGCCATCGTCACGCTGACCACTGTAGGCTTCGGCGACATCACGCCGAAAACGCCGCTGGGACAGGCGTTGGCCAGCCTGGTGATGATCACCGGCTACGGCATCATCGCGGTGCCCACCGGCATCGTCAGCGCCGAGATCGCCCGCAGCTCCCCCCCCGAGCCTTCCGAAAACCGCTCCGCCACCCGGCTGTGCCCGCATTGTTTCAGCGAGGGGCACGATTGGGACGCCCGCCACTGCAAGCACTGCGGCGGCCAGTTGCCGCGTCCGGCCAAAGGCGAGGTCAGCTAGGCTTCGATTGCCCGCCGGTAAGCGCCCAGCGCGCGGGCGTCGAAAGCCACCAGCCTCACTTCGCGCAGGCCATGAGGCCGGCCGGACAGCCAGGCCCTCAGCTCGCCGACCGCCAAAATGCAGGCGGCTTCCAGCGGATAGCCGTAAACGCCGCAGCTGATCGCCGGAAACGCGATGCTGGCCACGCCGCGGCTGACGGCCAGCTCCAGGCTGTTGCGGTAGCAGGCCGCCAGCAATTCCGGCTCGCCCTCTCCCCCGCCCTGCCATACCGGCCCCACGGTGTGGATCACGTAGCGGGCGGGCAGCAGATAGCCATCGGTCAATCGCGCCTCGCCGGTCGGACAGCCTCCCAGCAGGCGGCAGGCGGCCAGCAGGCCCGGGCCCGCCGCCTGATGAATCGCGCCGTCCACCCCGCCGCCGCCCAGCAGGCTGTTGTTGGCGGCATTGACGATGGCGTCCACCTCCATGCTGGTGATGTCGCCCTGAACGCATCGCAGCAAATCTTCCATATCTTCTCCTTTGCCTCACGGCTCGCGCCCGATCTCCGGCCGCCGGAAGCCGCCGGGTGGTATCATGGCCGCTGCCGCGATGGCGGGTTTCAATTCACGCGATTGTCATTTATTCGACACAACAGAGACAAATCGCCTTCGGCAAATAGCAAGCGTTTACTCTGGCTGCGGCAGTGACGCAACATGCCATTGGCAATCCTAATCGCTCCGCCGGGCGGGGAACAAGGCTGCGCCAAGCTTTGCGGCCAGCTGTGGATAACTTTGTTGATAAGCCGGTGCACAGTTAGGCTAAACCCTTGCCAAGCGCGGCTCCCACTGGTTTTTCACGCCGGGGATTGATTTTTGTAAGATATTGATTTTCTTGCGTTTTCAATCAGATATCAAACGCTACGCAGGTGGGAGGCGACCCGCGCCCCTTGAATATTTACTCCAGTGAAGCATTGTGGATCACTTGACAAGATACAATTTCCCTGATCAGAGCCAGGACGTGATCAGCGTCTCCTCCCTCAACCGCATGGCGCGGGACCTGCTGGAAGCGGGCATTCCGCCAGTGTGGATAGGCGGGGAAATTTCCAACCTGACGCTGGCCGCCTCCGGCCACGCCTACTTCTCGCTGAAGGACGGCGGCGCCCAGCTCCGCTGCGTGATGTTCCGCCACAAGCTGTCCCTGCTGCCGTTCCGGCCGCAGGAAGGCATGCAGGTGGAACTGCGCGGCCAGGTGACGCTGTACGAGGCCAGGGGCGAATTCCAGATCAATGTCGGCGAAATGCGCGCCGCCGGCCTCGGCAGGCTGTACGAAGCTTTCGAACGGCTGAAGGCGCGGCTGCAGGCCGAGGGCCTGTTCGACAATGCCCGCAAGCGCGAGCTGCCCGCGCACCCCTCGGCCATCGGCATCGTCACCTCCCCCGCCGCCGCCGCGCTGCGCGACGTGGTCAGCACGCTGCGCCGCCGCATGCCGGGCATTCCGCTGATCCTCTACCCGGCCCAGGTCCAGGGCGAGACTTCGGCCCGGCAGATCGCCGACGCCATCCGCCAGGCCGGCGAACGCCGCGAGGTGGACGTGCTGATCGTCTGCCGCGGCGGCGGCAGTATCGAAGACTTGTGGTCGTTCAACGAGGAAATCGTCGCCCGCGCCGTCGCCGCCTGCCCGATTCCCACCGTCAGCGGCGTCGGCCACGAAACCGATTTCACCATCTGCGACTTCGTCGCCGACCGCCGCGCCCCGACGCCGACCGCCGCGGCGGAGCTGGTGTCGCCCAACCGCGAGCACCTGGCCATTCAACTGGAGCAGACCAAACGCGCGCTGGAGCGGGCGCTGGGCCGGTTGCTGACCGACAAGGCCCAGCAGCTGGATTTCCTCGGCCGCCGCCTGACCCACCCCGGCGCCAAATTGCAAACGCAGCGCGAGCGGCTGAACACGCTGTCGCAAACACTGAGGCAACGCGTGCACGCCGCCTTCGAGCAGGGCCGCTGGCGGCTGCAGCTGGCCGGCACCCGACTCGCCCGCCACCAGCCCGATCTGGACGCAGGCAGGCAGGCGTTGCGGCAACGGCAGGACGCGCTGATCCGCGCGCGCGACCGGCTGCTGGAGCGCCGCGCCCAACGGCTGGCGCAGCTGGCCGCCACGCTGACCGCGCTCAATCCCGACGCCGTGCTGGCGCGCGGCTACGCCATCGTGCAAAAACAGGACGGCCAGGCGGTCAAGAACCCGGCCGAGCTGCTGAACCACGAAAAGGTGACGCTGCGGCTGGCCGAAGGCAGCACCGAGGCCCGCATCGAACATTCCGAAGGCGCGCAAGCCCAGCTGCCGTTTTAAGACCCGCGAAAGATCCCTGCCGGCGAAAACCTCGCGGCAAGGAGCCAGGCGCGCCATCAACGGCGCCTGGCCGCGCCTCTGGTTTTACACCGGCGCCGCGGACTATCAGCCCCATCCCGTGAAAGACGCCGCCGGCGTCTTTTTTCATTTCCGCTTCACTCTTCCGGAACGGTTTATTTCCACAGAAATAATTTGCCGATTATTTATCCAAGCGCAGCTTAAAATAATTCCCACCTTATTTTATTTCGCCGCGCCATATTCTTATCAAATCACGCGTTTGCTGATCCAGATTAATCTTTCCAGGTTGACAGTGTCATTTTACTTTGCGATCATGCGCCGCAACAATAGCATTCAGCCGCGCAGCGCATTGATTTTAATAACTGTCCGCAACTGAATGGTTGCTGTTGACCATATAAAAATGGCGCAAGAAAAACAAACTAACCAGTTTAAGCAATACTAATAAACAGCCGCATAAAATCCATCAACACGAGGCATTAAACATGAAACCGAAACAAATCAATAGCGCCGCCGAATTTGAAAACCAAATCCAGCAAAGCCTGAAGCTTGCCAAAATGGTTCGATTAAATGCGGAGGAAATAGAAATGATCAGCGGCGGCGCGCAGGAAAATCCGCCGCGCATGACGGGAAAAATCGTGCAACCGTCGGCCAGGCAATAAAAGCGGCCTCCATTCCGCCCAACTGGCGGGCGAACATTCACTCAGGTGCTTCGCAAACCAATATGAACAACAACCAAACCCGGCTCTGCCCCAGTTCCACCTTCGAAGGCGATGGCAATATGGTGTTCGGCATCGTGGGAGGCAGCGCGCATCAACGCCGCGTGATCTACCTGAAGCAGATGCTGCCGGCCGCCGGGATCGATCGTTCCCGATTGGACGGCATCGCGCCGGAGGAAGTGTTCCGCACCGCCGGTCCTTGCGCCCAGACCCGTTGCGCCCATCACGACAATGCCGCCTCGCGCTGCACGCTGGCCGAGCGCGTGGTGGCCGCGGCGGACGAAGTGGTGGATCGGCTGGCCTACTGCGCGATACGGCCCCGCTGCATGTGGTGGGGCCAGCATGGCCGCGACGCCTGCGCGCGCTGCCCGCAGGTGGTATCCATCGACCGTCTGCCGGATGACGCCATCGCCCAGGCCCGGATACCTCCCCGGCCCGCCTCCGCCGGCAACTGAATCCTCCACACCATCGCTCAGCAAAGGAAAATCGCCATGAAACCAAGCCAGACGCTTCAACACGCCGACTGGGACGCCCAACTCGAGCGCAGCCTGGAAATCGCCCAAGTCGTCCGGCTGAGCGCCGACGAGATCGAATGCGTATCCGGCGGGCAAGCCAACAACGGGCCGAGCACCGGCTTCGTGCCGCGCAAGCCGCCGACAACCGGCTTCGTACCCCAGCCCTGATCCGCCAGCCATGAAAAAGGCCGCTCCCTTTGGAGCGGCCTTGGCTTTTACGGTGCGAACCCGCGTCAGGCTTGCGGACGCAGGGCCGGCGGCAGCGCGAATACCGTGCTCTCCTCCACCCCGGGCAGCTCGGTGACCTGGGTGACGTCGAACGCCTTGATGCGGTCGATCACCGCCTGCACCAGCACTTCCGGCGCGCTGGCACCGGCGGTGACGCCGACAATGCTCTTGCCGGCGAACCATTCCGGCTCCAGCAGGCTGGCGTTGTCGACCATATAAGCGTCCACCCCCTTCAACGCCGCCACTTCGCGCAGGCGGTTGGAGTTGGAGCTATTGGGCGACCCCACCACCACCACGATGTCGCACTGGTCGGCCAGCAGCTTCACCGCGTCCTGGCGGTTCTGCGTCGCATAGCAGATATCGTCTTTTTTCGGGCTGTGGATGGCGGGGAAGCGCGCCTTCAGCGCCGCGATGATGTCGCGGGTCTCGTCCACCGACAGCGTGGTCTGGCTGACGTAAGACAGCGCATCCTCGCGCTTGACCTGCAGCGTGGCGACGTCGTCTACCGTTTGCACCAGATACATGCCGGAATCCACCTGGCCCATCGTGCCTTCCACTTCCGGGTGGCCGGCGTGGCCGATCATGATGATTTCCATGTCTGCCTTATGCATCCGCTTCACTTCGACATGCACCTTGGTCACCAGCGGACAGGTGGCGTCGAACACCGTCAGCCCCAGCGCCTCGGCCTCGGCGCGCACCGACAGCGGCACGCCGTGGGCGGAATAGATCAGCGTGCTGCCGGCTGGAACATCCTTGAGCTCCTCGATGAACACCGCGCCCTTGCCGCGCAGATCATCCACCACGAAGCGGTTGTGCACCACCTCATGGCGCACGTAGATGGGCGCGCCGTACAGCTCGATGGCGCGCTCGACGATGGCGATGGCCCGGTCGACGCCGGCGCAGAAGCCGCGCGGGTTGGCGAGCATGATGGTCTTCGTCATCAGAATTTCCTCAATCGAGCCGGAACCGCGTCCCGGCAGGTGCGCGAATGGCCCGCTGCGCGGGCCATCGCCTTGCATTCACAACGGCGGCCGTCTCAGTTCGACGGTTTTTTCAGGCTGTCCAGCACCATCAGCGCCGCGCCAACGCAGATGAAGGAATCTGCCAGGTTGAACGCCGGGTAAAACCACTGGTTGTAGTAGTGGAGCATGATGAAATCGATTACGTGGCCATAAGCCAGGCGGTCGATCACATTGCCCAGCGCGCCGCCCATGATGAAGGCCGCGGCCAGATTCATCATGCCGGAAAAACGCCGCTTGACGATGTTCCAACCCAGCCAGCCGGACACGGCGAAGGCCAGGATGGTGAACAGATACTTCTGCCAACCGCCGGCATCGTGCAGAAAACTGAACGCCGCGCCTGGATTGTAGACCAGGGTGAAATTGAAAAAGCCCTCCACCACCGGCCGGATTTCGCCGTACTGGAAGCGGCTGTTGAAATACAGCTTGCTGATCTGGTCTAGTACGATCACCAGGGCCGCCAACGCGAACCACTTGGGCCAGTTGCGGGCGCCGGGCATAGTCATTGCAGAATCCATCTATCGGTATCCATGGGCTGGCGGGGCCGCCTGGGCGGCCCCGGCGGACGGTCAGGCGTGCAGACGCGGCTCGCCCTTGCCATCCAGGTTGTCGACGCAACGGCCGCAAACGGCGCCGTGTCCAGCGTGGCTGCCCACGTCGGCGCGGTAGTGCCAGCAGCGGTCGCACTTGCCGTGCGCGGACGGAGATACCCGGATGGCCAGCTCGCCGGCCTCGCGCACACCCGCCTTGGACACGATCAACACGAACTTCAGTTCCTCCCCAAGGCTGGCTAGATGGCGGGCCAGCTCGGCCGGCGCGTCGATTTCGATCTCCGCTTGCAGCGAAGAGCCCAGCTTGTCGGCGCTGCGCAGCTCCTCGATCTCCTTGTTGACTGCGACGCGCAGCTCGCGGATCGCTTGCCATTTGGCGGACAAGGCGGCCTCGCGCTCGACAGCCTGCGCCGGGAACTCATGCCAGATGTGGTACAGCGTGGACTCTTCCTCGCTGTCCACCAGCACGTTCCACGCCTCGTCGGCGGTGAAGCACAGAATGGGCGCCACCATCAGCAACAGGCTGCGGGTGATGTGATACAAGGCGGTCTGCGCGCTGCGGCGGGCATGGCTGCCGGCCTGGGTGGTGTACAGGCGGTCCTTGATCACGTCCAGGTAGAACGCGCCCAGGTCTTCCGAGCAGTAGCCGACCACTTCCTGCACCACGTGGTGGAAGGCGTAGCGGGAGTACAGCTCGCCCACCACTTTTTCCTGCACCTCGCGGGCGCGCAGCAGCGCGTACTGGTCCAGCTCCACCATCTTGTCCAGCGGCACGGTGTGCTCCAGCGGATCGAAGTCCGACAGGTTGGACAGCAGGAAGCGGATGGTGTTGCGCAGGCGGCGGTAGCTTTCCGTGGTGCGCTTCAGAATCTCCTGCGACAGCGACATATCGCCGGAGTAGTCGGCGCTAGCGACCCACAGACGCAGGATATCGGCGCCCAGGGTGCCGCAGATCTCTTCCGGCGCGATGCCGTTGCCCTTGGACTTGGACATCTTGTAGCCCTTGTCGTCCACGGTGAAGCCGTGGGTCAAGAGCTGCTTGTACGGCGCGCGGCCGATGGTGGCGCAGCCGGTCTTCAGCGACGACTGGAACCAGCCGCGGTGCTGGTCGGAGCCTTCCAGGTACAGATCGGCCGGCCAGGCCAGCTCCGGGCGCTGCTTCAGCACCGCGAAGTGGGTGGCGCCGGAGTCGAACCACACATCCAGCGTGTCGGTCAGCTTGCGGTATTGCTCGGCCTCGTCGCCCAGCAATTCCTTGGCGTCCAGGCTGAACCAGGCTTCGATGCCCTGCTGCTCGATGCGCAGCGCCACTTCCTCCAGCAGCTGGGCGGAACGCGGATGCAGCTCGCCCGACTCCTTGTGGATGAAGAAGGTCATCGGCACGCCCCAGTTGCGCTGGCGCGATACGCACCAGTCGGGGCTGTTCTTGATCATCGCATCCAGACGGGCGCGGCCCCAGGCCGGGAAGAACTCGGTGGCGTCGACCGCGCGCTGGCTGATCTCGCGCAGCGTCTCGCCGCCATTGGCCTGGCGGTCCATGCTGATGAACCATTGCGGCGTGGCGCGGAAGATGATCGGCGTCTTGTGGCGCCAGCAATGCGGATAGCTGTGCTCCAGCTTGGCCTTGTGCACCAGCGTGCCGTGCGATTCCAGCGTCTCGATCACGCGCGGGTTGGCGTCCCATACCAGCATGCCGGCGAACAGCTCGGTAGTGCTCTTGTAGCGGCCGTCGTCGGCAACCGGGTTCGCGATAGGCAGCTTGTACTGCAGGCCGGCCTGGAAGTCTTCCAGGCCATGGGCCGGCGCGGTGTGCACCAGGCCGGTGCCGGCGTCGGTGGTGACGTGATCGCCCAGGATCACCGGCACCTGGCGGTCGTAGAACGGGTGGCGCAGCTGGATCAGCTCCAGCGCCTCGCCCTTGGCTTCGCCCAGCACCCGGTACGCTTCGACGCCATAGCGCTTCATCGCCGACTCGACCAGGTCCTTGCCCAGGATCAGCTTGCCCTTGGGGGTGTCGATCAGCTGGTAATCCAGACTGGCGCCGGCGGCGACGGCCTGATTGGCCGGCAGCGTCCATGGCGTGGTAGTCCAGATCACGGCCAGCGCGCCGGAAGCGTCGGCGTCGAAGGCGGCGGAGGCCTTGTCGGCGTCGATCACCTTGAAGCCGACGTCGATCGCCGGCGAGACCTTGTCTTCGTATTCCACTTCGGCCTCGGCCAGCGACGAGCCGCACTCGATGCACCAGTGCACCGGCTTCTCGCCCTTGGTCAGATAGCCGTTTTCATGGATCTTGCCGAGCGTGCGGACGATGTCGGCCTCGGTCTTGAAATCCATGGTCAGATAGGGATTGTCCCAATCGCCGAGCACGCCCAGGCGGATGAAGCCCTTCTTCTGGCGCGCCACCTGCTCCTTGGCGTATTCGCGGCACAGTTCGCGGAACTTGGCGGCGGGAATGTCCTTGCCATGCAGCTTTTCCACCATCAGCTCGATCGGCAGGCCGTGGCAGTCCCAGCCCGGCACATAGGGCGCGTCGAAGCCGGCTAGCGTCTTGGAGCGGACGATGATGTCCTTCAGCACCTTGTTGACCGCGTGGCCCAGGTGAATGTCGTTGTTGGCGTACGGCGGGCCGTCATGCAGGATGAACTTGGGCCGGCCGGCGGACAGCTTGCGCAGCTTGTCGTAGCGCTTCTCTTCCTGCCAGCGCTTGACCCAGGCCGGTTCGCGTTTGGCCAGATCCCCGCGCATGGCGAAGGGTGTATCCAGCAGGTTTACGGTTTTACGATAATCGATGCTCATGCCTGCTCTCGCTGCAAACTTGTCAAATAGGTCTTGGCGCTGGCCGCGTCGCGCTCGATCTGGGCCACCAGGGTCGCCAGATCATCATAGCGCTCTTCGTCGCGCAGTTTCTTCAGGAAGCGTACCGTCAGCCGCTGGCCGTACAGATCGCCCGAGAAATCGAACAGATGCACTTCCAGCTTGTAATCCGGGGTATCGCTGACCGTCGGGTTCAGGCCCAGGCTGGCCACGCCGCCCAGACGGCCCTGCGGCGCGTCGACCTCCACCACGAACACGCCCTTCAGAGCCGGCTTCAAATGCGGCAGGTGGATGTTGGCGGTGGGAAAGCCTATCGTGCGCCCCAGCTTCTGGCCATGCATCACTTTGCCCGATATCCGGTACACGCCGCCCAGCAACGCGTTGGCCGAATCCAGATCGCCGGCGGCCAAACGCTCGCGCACCAAGGTGCTGGAAGCGCGTTCGCCCTTGACCAGCACCGATGGCATCGCCTCGGTGGCGAAATGCGGACAGGAGGCCAGCAACTCGAAATCGCCCTTGCGGCCGGAGCCGAACTGGAAGTCGTCGCCGATCAACAAATACCGTGTTTTCAGTTCCCGCACCAGCACCTGGTCAACGAAGCCCTGCGCCGACATATTGGAAAAGCTGTGGTTGAAACGGTAAACGAACACATAATCGATCAAGCCCAGCTCTTCCAGCAAAGCGAACTTGTCGCGCAAAGTCGACAAGCGCGCCGGCGGATTGGCGCGGGCGAAGAACTCGCGCGGGTGCGGTTCGAAAGTCAGCAAGGCTGTCGGCAGCGCGCGCGCGCGCGCTTCCGAGCGCAAACGTTCCAGCATGCGCCTGTGGCCCTGATGCACGCCATCGAAATTGCCGATGGTCAACGCGCATCCCGGCAGGGCGAAACGACGCGGATCCCCCAGAAATACCTGCATTCGCTGTCTTTACATACGTCCCGAAACCTTCGATTGTAGCCGCCGGCTAGCGATAGCGTCCAGCCATGATCTGGAGGGAAGGCAAACAAAAAGCCCCGCATGTTGCGGGGCTTTTTGGCGTTTGGCAAAAATTAGTTGCCAGACTTCTCTACCACGGACTCTTTAACAGCGTCGATGGTCACTTCCACGCGGCGATCAGACTCGATGCAAGCCTTGATTTCGGCGTTTTGCTTCTTGTTCTTCACGTATTTCGGGAACTTGGCCTTGCACTCTTCGGTCATCTTGGCTTCAGCCTTGCCCTTACCAACAGCGGCAACCTTCTCGGCCGGAACGCCAGCGTTCACGAAGTAGTTCTTAACAGCGTCGGCGCGGTTCTGGGACAGAGCGTTGTTCAGCTTGTCGGAACCCATGAAGTCGGTGTAACCGTCGATTTCAACACCGTTCAGGTAACCCTTGCCGGCGTGAGCCTTCAGCTTGGCGACCAGCGGGTCCAGTTCGTTCTTGGCGTCAGCGCGCAGAACGGACTTGTTGAAGTCGAACAGAACCTTGGCGGACAAGGTCACTTTTTCCTTCACGGAAACCAGAGCCGGCTTCGGAGCGGCGACAACCGGCTTGGCGGCTTCGCGATCGCCACACTCAACCAGACCGTCCTTGGCCTTGTCGAAGTAGGTGGTCTTCCAGCATTCGCCGTAGCTATTGCGGGTCACTGCGTCAGTGGATTGGTCAACGGCATAACCCGGTTTGGCAGCAAAAGCGCTAGCAGAAACCAACAGGGCGGCAACCAGTGCGCTCAGTTTCAGCTGTTTAGTCATGTTATTCCCTCTTTAATCTATAAAATGGGTAGCAATGCGGGCTGACGCAAAGACCACGCGAACTAAGTTGACTGCAAACATCAGGGATGGCTACATGCTGTGTTGATGCAGTTAACCCGCACTATAGGAATGCTGCAACACCATGTCAACACGGCGTCGGGCGCTTTGTCGCGTCAGCGTTGTATAAATACATCACATTTCGCTAAATTATACCCGAAGCTGTATCGATCATGCGACACATTACGGTCTTGTGACGCGTCGGCGAAACAGTGGCAACGGCTGCCTATAAGTCACTTGATAGCTATCGCTGAAGGTATTGTAATAATCACCATCATCCAGCGACTTGCCGTCCTTGACCGCGAAGGCATCGAAACCCACTTGCCACAAGGGCCGGATCAGATCCGCCCAGACATCGCCCACCGCCCTCAGCTCGCCGGCATAATCATAGCGCTCGCGCAACAGCCTGGCGAGGCTGTAGCCCCGTCCATCGGTGAAGGCGGGAAAATCCACGGCGATCAGCGCCAGCTCGGCCAGATAGGGCTGCAGCTGCGCCGGATCGTCGTCCGGAGACAGGTAGACGCCGACGCTCCCGCCGCGCGCGCGCCAGCCGTCGACATCGGCCAGCCAGCTGGCCAGCGGCACGATCACGTCCTCGGCGGGATCCGCGTCCGGCAGCTTGCCGCTCTCGTCCGGCCGCAGCAGCCGCCAGTGATCGGCCTGCAGCCGGCCATCCTTAATGAACTGGGGCATACACCCTCTCCTTGAACGGTTCGGCGCCGAGGCGGCGCAGGGTTTCGATGAAGCGCTCGCCGTTCTGCCGCCGCTCGATGTAGACCTGCATGATCTTGGAGAAAGCCACCGGCACGTCGGCCTGGGCGAAAGACGGGCCTATCACCTTGCCGATGGCGGTGTCGCTGCCCTGGCTGCCACCCAGCGTGATCTGGTACCACTCCTCGCCGTTCTTATCGACGCCGAGAATGCCGATATTGCCGATGTGGTGATGGCCGCAGGCATTCATGCAGCCGGAGAAGTTACAGGCGATGTCGCCCAGATCATATAAATAATCCAGATCGTCGAAAGTCTTCTGGATCGCGTTGGCCACCGGGATGGAGCGCGCGTTGGCCAGCGAGCAGAAGTCGCCCCCCGGGCAACTGATGATGTCGGTCAGCAGGCCGATATTCGGCGTCGCCATGCGCAGTTGCCGCGCCTCGAGCCATAGCGTGTACAGATCCTTCTGCTCGACGTCCGGCAATACCAGATTCTGTTCGTGGGCTACGCGCAGCTCGCCGAAACCGAAGCGGTCGGCCCAATCGGCTGCGGCTTCCATCTGCTCGGCGCTGATATCCCCCGGCGGCGCGCCGGTCTCCTTCAGCGACAGGACCACCGAGCGGTAGCCGGACAGCCGGTGGCCGCGGGTATTGCGCTCGAACCAGCGGGCGAAGGCCTTGTCCTTGGCCAGCGGATCGGACAGCTCGGCTGGGTCGTCGGCGAGCATCTTGTAAGCCGGATCGCCGAAGAAGCTGGCGTAATGGACAACATCCTCGTCGCGGAGAGTCGCCGGGCCATCCTTCAGGTGGCGCCATTCGTCCTCCACCTTGGCGGCGAAGCCTTCCCGCGTCAGCGCCTTGACCAGAATCTTGATCCGCGCCTTGTACTTGTTGTCGCGGCGGCCGAAGCGGTTGTACACCCGCAGCACCGCGTCCAGATAGGTCAGCAGATGCTGGCGCGGCAGGAACTCGCGGATCACTTCGCCTACCATCGGCGTACGGCCCAAACCGCCGCCGACGATGACCTTGAACCCCGCCTCGCCGGCCTCGTTGCGGCTGACGTGCAGGCCGATGTCGTGGACCATGGTCGCCGCGCGGTCTTCCACGCTGCCCGACACCGCGATCTTGAACTTGCGCGGCAGGAAGGTGAATTCCGGGTGCATGGTGCTCCACTGCCGGATGATCTCGCAGTAGGGGCGCGGATCGAACAGCTCGTCGTCTGCCACGCCGGCAAAAGCGTCGGTGGTGGTGTTGCGCACGCAGTTACCAGAGGTCTGGATCGCGTGCATTTCCACCGTGGACAGCTCTTCCAGGATGTCCGGCACGCTCTCCAGCGCCGGCCAGTTGAACTGGATGTTCTGCCGGGTGGTGAAATGGCCATAGCCCTTGTCGTAGCGGCGGGCAATGTCGGCCAGCTTCCGCAGCTGCTCGCTGCGCAAGTGGCCGTAGGGAATCGCCACGCGCAGCATGGGCGCGTGGCGCTGGATGTAGAGGCCGTTCATCAGCCGCAACGGCCGGAATTCGTCCTCGGACAGCTCGCCGGCCAGGAAGCGGCGGGTCTGGTCGCGGAACTGCACCACGCGCTCTCGCACCAGCCGATGGTCTACTTCATCGTATCGATACATGTTTGGATTCCAGCGGGAATGCCGACGACTGCGAGCCGGCGGTTCAAACGGGGCGTTGCAGCGGACTGGACTTCGCGTGCAGTCCGCACTCCTTGGTTTCCGGGTTTTCCCACCACCAGCGTCCGGCGCGCACATCCTCGCCTGCGCTGATGGCGCGGGTACAGGGCGCGCAGCCTATCGACGGATAGTGCCGGTCGTGCAGCGCGTTGTACGGCACCTGATTTTCCTTCAGGTACTGCCACACCTCGGCTTCGGTCCATTCCAGCAAGGGGCTGAACTTCACCAGGCCGTTGTCTGCGTCGTACTCCCTGTCGGCCAGGTCTTGCCGGGTAGGCGACTGCTGGCGGCGCAGGCCGGTGATCCAGGCCGAACGGCCGGCTAGCGCGCGCTTCAGCGGCTCCAGCTTGCGGATCTGACAACAGGACTTGCGCAGGTCGACGCTCTGGTAGAAGCCGTTGATGCCGTGGAAGTTGACGTACTGCTCGGTGGCGGCGGTGTCGGGGAAATACACCCTGACCGGATGGCCTGGATAGCGCTCGGCCACCCGCTGCATCAGGTCGTAGGTTTCGGCCGGCAGGCGGCCGGTATCCAGACTGAAGCTTTCCAGCGGCAGATCGAGACGGGCGATCAGGTCGGTCAGCACCATGTCTTCGGCGCCGTAGCTGTTGGCCAGCACCGCGTCGGGGTGCTCGGCGGCAACGGTTTGCAGCAGGGCCGTGGTGGCGGCGAGTTTGGACTCCAGGCTCATTAAGCGCTCCGGGGATGGTTCGAGCGTATCCTAACCAAAGCGCTTATAAACCTAAAAGAATATTGTGTTAGTATTTAATGACTACAGGTTGTATAGAGGATAGATCGCCAAGATGAAGCTACAACAACTCCGCTACCTGGTCGAAGTGGCCAAGCAGGGCCTCAACGTTTCCGAGGCCGCCGAGAAGCTGCACACCTCGCAGCCCGGCATTTCCAAGCAGATCCGCCTGCTGGAGGACGAACTGGGCATCCAGGTGTTCATCCGCAACGGCAAGCGCGTGGTCTCGGTGTCCGAACCGGGCAAGGAAGTGCTGCGCATCTCGGAACGCATCCTGCGCGAGGCGCAGAACCTGAAGCGCGTCGGCGACGAGTTCTCCCGCGAGTCGGAAGGCGCGCTGACCATCGCCACCACCCACACTCAGGCCCGTTACGCGCTGCCGCAGGCCATCGCCGAATTCGTGCGCCGCTATCCCAAGGTGCGGCTGTCGCTGAAACAGGGCAGCCCGACGCAGATCTGCGACATGGTGGTGTCCGGCGAGGCCGACCTCGCCATCGCCACCGAGGGCATCGCGCTGTACAAGGAACTGGCGACGCTGCCCTGCTACGAGTGGAACCGCTCGCTGGTGGTGCCGAAAGGCCATCCGCTCACCGTGCTGGAACGCGAGGTGACCCTAGCCGACATCGCCCAATACCCGATAGTCACCTACGATTTCGCCTTCGCCGGCCGCTCCAAGATCAACAAATCGTTCGCCGAGCAGGGCCTGACGCCCAACGTGGTGCTGACCGCGATCGACACCGACGTGATCAAGACCTACGTTTCGCTGGGCCTGGGCATCGGCATCATCGCCAGCATGGCCTTCGAGCCGGAGCGCGACCACAACCTGACCGCGATCGACGCCGGCCACCTGTTCGAGCCGTCCACCACCAAGATCGGCATCCGCAAGGACGCCTACCTGCGCGGCTTCGCCTACACCTTCATCGAGCTGTTCGCGCCGCATCTGCACCGGCGCGAGGTGGACTCGGCGCTGCTGGCTCACGACGTCGACGACGAGGAATGAGCGCCCGCCGACGCATGCCGACGCACAAACGCCCCGAACCTGCCGGGGCGTTTTCTTTGGGAGGACAGGCTAGCGCTTACAGCGTCAGACCGCCGGTCACCTCGATCGCGGCGCCGTTGATGTAGCTGGCCTCGTCGGACGCAAGGAAAGCGTAGACGTTGGCGATCTCGGCCGGATCGGCCATGCGGCGCATCGGCACCTTGTCTTCCATCGCCTGCAGCACTTTTTCCGGCATCGCCTTCAGGATGGGCGTGGCCACGAAGCCCGGACACACCGCGTTGGCGCGGATGCCCTTCTTGCCCAGCTCCTTGGCCCAGGTCTTGACGAAGCCGATCACGCCGAACTTGGCCGCCGCGTAGTTGGTCTGGCCGAAGTTGCCGTAAACGCCGACCACCGACGACGCGTTCAGGATCACGCCGCCGCCCTGCTCCACCATGGTGTCCACCACGGCGCGGGCACAGTTGTAGACGCCCTTCAGGTTGATGTCGATCACCTTGTCGAACTGGTCTTCGCTCATCTTGATCAGTTGCGCGTCCTGGACGATGCCTGCATTGTTGACCAGCACGTCGATGCGGCCGCAACGATTTTTCAGGTCGGCGACCATCTCGGCGATCTGGCCCTTGTCGGTGACGTCCACCTTGTAGCCGTAGGCCTCGCCGCCCAGCGCCTTTAGTTCATCGACCACGGTCTTGACCGCGTCCGGATTCAGGTCGCACACCGCGACGATGGCGCCTTCCTTGACGAACTTCTCCGCCGTCGCCTTGCCGATGCCGCTGGCCGAGCCGGTGATGATGGATACTTTCCCTTTCAAACGCATGTGATTTCCTTCTATCTCTCTGGCTTGCAGATCTCATCGGGTCGCCAGGACGGATGAGCCCGGATGTCTCCATCATCGGCCTTCCCGGCCGGGTCCCCGATTATTGTTTTGTCGCCGCGGATCGCGGATATGAAAAACGGGAGTTTGTGCACCGCAATATAGCGCACGCCCTCCCGTCGGTAAAGTTACGGCCTGTGACAGACCGTATCCGTATGACTTCTGATTACTCCAGACCCTTGCTGGCCAGGTAATCTTCGTAGTTGCCGGTGTAGTAGTCGTAGCCGCCCTTGCCGTCCAACTCCAGCACGTGGGTGGCCAGAGAGCTGACGAACTGGCGGTCGTGCGATACGAAGATCAGGGTGCCCTTGTACTTTTCCAGCGCCATGTTCAGGGATTCGATCGATTCCATGTCCATGTGGTTGGTCGGCTCGTCCATGATCATCACGTTCGGCTTCTGCAGGATCAGCTTGCCGTACAGCATGCGGCCCTTCTCGCCGCCGGAGAGCACGCGCACCGCCTTGCCCACCTCGTCGCCGCCAAACAGCAAACGGCCCAGCGTGGCGCGGATCGCCTGCTCGTCGTCGCCCTCCTGGCCCCACTGGCGCATCCACTCGCTCAGGGTCCAGTCGCTGTCGAAGTCAGCCTCGTGATCCTGCGCGAAATAGCCGATCTGTGCCTTTTCCGCCCACTTGATGTTGCCGTAATCGGCAGTCAGGCCTTCGGCGTAGGCTTGCTCGAACGCGCCGGCCAGCAGCTTGACCAGCGAGGTTTTCCCCGCGCCGTTGGGGCCGATGATGGCTAGGCGCGCGCCGGCTTCCAGGATCAGGTTCAGATCCTTGAACAGCACCTTGCTGTCGTAGGCCTTGTTGAGGTTTTCCACCTCCACCGCCTGGCGGTGGAGCTTGAACTTGTCGTCCATCTCAAAGCGGATGAACGGGTTCTGGCGGCTGGACGGCTTCACCTCCACCATCTCGGACTTCAGCTTGTCCACCTGCTTCAGGCGCGAGGTGGCCTGGCGGGCCTTGGACTTATTGGCGGAGAAGCGGGCCACGAACTCCTGCAGTTCCTGGATGCGCTCCTTGGCCTTGCTGTTGGACGACAGCTGGCGCTCGCGGGCCTGGGCCGACGCGATCATGTAGTCGTCGTAGTTGCCCGGGTAGATGCGGATGGTATTGTAGTCCAAGTCCGCCATGTGGGTGCAGACCGAGTTCAGGAAGTGGCGGTCGTGCGAGATGATGATCATGGTGGAGTTGCGCTCGTTCAGCACATGCTCCAGCCAGCGGATGGTGTTGATGTCCAGGTTGTTGGTCGGCTCGTCCAGCAACAGGATGTCCGGATTGGAGAACAGCGCCTGCGCCAGCAACACCCGCAGCTTCCAACCCGGGGCCACTTCGCTCATCGGGCCGAAGTGCTGGTCGACCGGAATGCCCACGCCCATCAGCAGCTCGCCGGCACGCGCCTCGGCGGTGTAGCCGTCGTACTCGGCGAACTTGGCCTCCAGCTCGGCCGCGTGCATGTAGTCTTCTTCAGTGGCTTCGAGGTTGGCGTAGATGGCGTCGCGTTCGCTCATCGCCGCCCACATCTCGGTGTGGCCCATCATCACCACATCGATCACGCGCTGGTCTTCGTAGCCGAACTGGTCCTGGCGCAACTTGCCCAGGCGCAGACCGTTCTCGATGGCGACTTCGCCCGCGGTCTGCTCCAGGTCGCCACCCAGGATTTTCATGAAAGTGGACTTGCCGGAACCGTTGGCGCCGATCAGGCCGTAACGGTTGCCTTCGCCGAATTTGACGGTAACCTTCTCGAACAGAGGTTTCACGCCAAACTGCATGGTAATGTTGCTTGTGGTAATCACGCTTGAGGATCCTTCAGCCAGGGCCGTGAACCTGTTTGCGATCTTTTCGCGAGCGTCTCCCGGCCTGTTTTCGCCGGCGCATGGCTTCGCCAAACGCCCCCGGCGGGGACTGACGCCGCGGCGCAGCCATCAAACGGACGCCGGGCAAGATCTCAAACAAGTTCTAAGTATCGGAAAAACGTAGGATTCTATCACAACGGGGACCGTTCCCCGAAGCCTCGCGCGGCCGCGCCTCACGAACTTTTGCCAGCCAGACGAATTCCGATACAATCGTAAACCTTGTAAATCCTTATTCCAGATAGGCAAAACTATGCTTACCGGCAGCTTGGTAGCGCTCGTAACACCGATGTCGAACGATGGGGCGGTGGATTTTGCGGCGTTGCAACGATTGGTTGAGTTCCACATCGAAAACGGCACCGCCGGCATCGTCGCCGTCGGCACCACCGGCGAATCGGCCACCCTGTCGGTGGAAGAGCACATCGCCGTGGTGAAAGCGGTAGTCGAGTACGCCAAGGGCCGGGTCAAAGTGATCGCAGGCGCCGGCGGCAACGCCACCAGCGAGGCGATCGAGCTGGGCAAGCTGTCGGCCGATGTCGGCGCCGACATGGTGCTGTCGGTGGTGCCCTACTACAACAAGCCCACCCAGGAAGGCATCTACCAGCACTTCAAGGCCATCGCCGACCAAAGCCCGCTGCCGGTCATCCTTTATAATGTTCCCGGCCGCACCGTCGCCGACATGAGCAACGACACCGCGCTGCGCCTAGCCGCCCATCCGAACATCGTCGGCCTGAAGGACGCCACCGGCGACATCGGCCGCGCCTGCGACCTGGCGCTGCGCGCGCCGGAAGGCTTCGCGCTGTATTCCGGCGACGACGCCACCGGCATGGCCTTCATGCTGTGCGGCGGCCACGGCGTGATCTCGGTCACCGCCAATATCGCGCCCAAACAAATGAGCGAGCTTTGCCAAGCCGCCACCTCCGGCGACGCCCGCAAGGCCCGCGCCATCAACGACAAGCTGCAAGGCCTGCACAAGCAGCTGTTCGTGGAGCCCAACCCGATCCCGGCAAAGTGGGCGCTGGAGCGGATGCGACGCATCCCCGCCGGCATCCGCCTGCCACTGACCCCGCTGAGCGCCGCCGCCCAACCTCTGGTGGACGCGGCGCTGAAACAAGCCGAAGTCATTTGATTCACCCCCGAAAGATGGGAGTAAGCATGAAACGAAGCGCGTCCGTCGCGATTCTGCTGGCAAGCGGCGTTCTGGCCGCCTGCAGCACCCAGCAACCGCTGAGCAAGCCTCTGGACTTCAAGTCCGACGCTCCGAAAACCACCGCCAACAGCCTGGAAGTGCCGCCCGATCTGACCGCGCCGCAAGTCCAAAACAAGTACAACCTGCCTGGCGGCGCCACCGCGAGCAGCGCCGACGCCGCAGAGCCGACGGTAGGCTCGCCCGTCGCCGTCAACCAGCTGGACAACATCAAGATGGAACGCGCCGGCACCCAACGCTGGCTGCTGGTGGGCAACAAGAAGGCCGGCGAGCTGTGGCCGGTGCTGAAGGCGTTCTGGCAGGAAAATGGTTTCGTGATCAAGACCGAAGACCCGAGCCTGGGCATCATGGAAACCGACTGGGCGGAAAACCGCGCCAAACTGCCTAACGACGGCCTGCGCAAGCTGCTGGAAACCGTCGGCCTCGGCAGCGTGTACTCCACCGGCGAGCGCGACAAGTTCCGCATCCGCCTGGAAAACACCCCGCAAGGCACCGAAGTCTACTTCTCGCATCGCGGCATGGAAGAGGTCTACGCCGACAACAGCAAGACCAATACCGTGTGGCAGCCGCGCGCCACCGACCCCAATCTGGAAGCCGAGCTGCTGGGCCGCTTCATGATGCGGCTGGGCATGAACGAAGAGAAGGCCCGCGACCAGGTCAAGCAGACGCTGGCCAAACCGGCCAAGCCGCAGGATCCGATCGTCGACGGCCAGCTGCAGCTGTCCGACGGCTTCGACCGCGCTTGGCGCCGCGTCGGCCTGGCGCTGGACCGCGTCGGCCTGATCGTCACCGATCGCGACCGCTCGCAGGGCCTGTACTACGTGAAGCCGGCCAAGGGCGACACCGACAAGGAAGAATCTGGCGGCTTCTGGTCCAATCTGGCCTTCTGGAAGAACAAGGACGGCCAGGCGGTCAAACCGACCGCCCCCGAGTACCGGATCAAGCTGGTCGAACAGGGCGCCACCACCACCCTGCAGATCCAGGACAAGCAGGGCAAGCCGCTGTCCGACGACTTCGTCAAAGCGGCGCTCGGCAAACTGCAGACCGAGCTGCAATAACGCAACAAGCCTTGGACCAAAAAACAACAGCCCGCGAAAGCGGGCTGTTTCTTATGCGGGATTCATTTAATTGCCGTCCGATCACCAGAGGCAGCTAGATGAAATAGCGCTGCTGATTATCGATAGCAATATGTAACGCTTTGTATTCGACAGCAATAACTGTGGTTTTTCCACCAAACTTTTACAAATCATCGATCCCGCGTCAAACAGCAGGCGCAAAAAAACCGGCCGAAGCCGGTTTTTTTGTGTTGCTCGCCGCTAATTACTTGGCAGCGGAAGCAGCCGGAGCGGAAGCGTCAGCAGCCGGAGCGGAAGCGGCCGGAGCGGAAGCTTCAGCAGCCGGAGCGGAAGCGGCCGGAGCGGACGCTTCAACTGCCGGAGCGGAGGCTTCAGCCGGAGCTTCTTTTTTACCGCAAGCGGACAGGGCTACGGCCAGCAGGGCAGCAACGAGGAGCGACTGTTTCATTTTTTCTTTACCTTTGAGGATAAGTTGAACAAGACGTCAGTTATCGCACGGTCTCGACAATAAGCCGGGCGACTGAAAATCCATCAGTGAGCAAATTGTATCACGAAAAAAATGGCTGTATAGAGGGCAAAAATCTAAAAAAACAACAATGCCAAGCACAGACTGACATGTGTCGGCCCAAGCATTAAAACGGGCGTTTACCCCCTGGATTCAGCCTTCCATCGCGTTGCTCGAACGATACAAGCAAGAAAACTGTTGTTATTCTGCTACATTTGCCGAAAGATGCCAATAACCTGACAGATAGCCATCGTATAGCGCGTCCATCATATCGGCGGAATAGAGTCCCGCTTTCAGCCTCCGGCGATTGCCGAAGTGTTGCCAATCGGCAAAATCACCATCGGAAACGTCCACTTTCTCGCCGTTGCAGTAGACGCAGGCATCGCAGAACAGGATTTGGCTCTTGCGGTCCAGCTCCAGCCCCCGCTCGGCCAATGCCTCGGCGAACGCGTCTTCGTCCAACTCGTCTTCCGGCGCGTCATAGAACACATGCGCCTTGGGCTCGGTCAGATAGTGGCCGAGAAAATCGCAAACCGTGTCCTTGTCCCAGCGGATCTGCGACAACAGGCCGGCCACCTGCCCTATCATCTCGTCGCCTATCCTCGCCGGATCGGCCTGCAGCGTCAGGTCCGGATCGGCGTAGACGCCGTCCAGGCAAACGCGGTCCTGCAGATAAACCAGAAACTGCGTCGCCAGCTCCTGCGCCGGCGGCGCGCGGAAACCGATCGAGTAGGTCATGCCCGGTTCCAGCGCCACGCCGTAGTGCGCGCAGTGCGGCGGCAGGTACAGCATGTCCCCGTGCTCCAGCACGAACTCCTGCTCCGTGCGGAAGTCCTTCAGCACCCGGATCGGCGCGTCCTCGATGAAGTCGTCGTCGTGCTGAGAGGAAATCTGCCAGCGCTTCTTGCCACCCACCTGCAGCAGGAACACGTCGTAGGCGTCGAAATGCGGGCCTACCGTGCCGCCAGGCGGAGCATAGCTGATCATCAGATCATCCAGCCTGGCATAAGGAATGAAGTTGAAGCGCCACAGGATGTCGTCGATATGCGGCAAGTGATGGTTGACGCCCTGGACCAGCAGCGTCCAGTCGGTGTCGGCCAGCCGGCGGAAGCGCGAGGCGCGGAACGGGCCACGCTCAAGGTGCCATTTGTCTTTCTTGTATTCGATCAGCCGGGACTCGGCGTCGTCCCGTTGCGCCAGTTCGGACAAGACGGAAAAGTCGACGTACGGGCCGACGTCGGTCAGCGCGCCGCGGATCAACAGCGGTTTCTTGTGCCAGTATTCGGCGAGGAATTGTTCGGGCGACATGCCGCCCAGCAAGTTTGTGGTATTCATCAGCTTTTACGGGCTCAGCCGCCCGTCTATGGTTTACAATACGCCAGCGGACGCGCGAACGTCCTATCTTGCGGTGGAAGGAACACCCTCGGGACCGTCCCTGTCAAGTTTTTTTACCATCCATCACGGATATTCAACTCATGCAAATCGCCAAAAACACCATCGTCACGATCCACTACGAGATGTTCGACGTCGACAATAACCTGCTCGACAAGACCGAAGAGCCGATCAGCTACCTGCACGGCGGCTACGATGGCATCTTCCCGCTGGTGGAAGAGGCGCTGGAAGGCAAAAACGTCGGCGAATCCGTCGATGTGAAGCTGACCTCTGACGACGCGTTCGGCGACCCGGAAGAAGAGCTGATCCGCGTGGAAGATCTGGAAGTGTTCCCGGCCGACGTCGAAGTCGGCATGGTATTCGAAGCTGACGATCCGGAAACCGGCGAACTGCTGCTGTTCCGCGTCACCGACATCGCCGATGGCAAAGCCGTCGTCGACGCCAACCACCCGCTGGCCGGCCAGAGCATCCGCTTCTCCGCCAAGGTGGTCGAAGTGCGCGCCGCCAGCGCCGACGAGATCAGCCACGGCCACGCCCACGGCGAACACGGCCACCACCACTGATCGGCAAGCGGCGATCCATCGCCCTGCCTGAAAAAGCGGCCTCCGGGCCGCTTTTTATTTGCCCTCAGTGCCCGCGCCGGGCAAAGCGCCAGAACCCGACCACAAGCACCCCGCCCGCGATCGCCGCGCGCAGCCAATATTCGGCGAACACGCCGCGGTGTCCCAGCAGCCAGGCCAGGGCGCCGGCCAGCCACACCAGCAGAATCAACTCGGCCGTGCGGGCGATGTCGCGCGGCCAGCCATCCGGCCAGGCGAAACGCAGCGCCAGCCTCATCGCTCCCCAGCCCAGCAGCGCGCCCACCGTCAGATCCAGCGGCCAGTGCACGCCGATGGCGATCCTGGACAACATCACCAGCCCAGCCAGCGGCAGCCAGGCCGCCGCCCTGCCCCAGCCTATGCCGCGCCAGGCGAAAGTGGCCAGCGCGGCCGAAGCCATCGCGTGCCCGGACGGGAAAGAGCCGTTGCCAGGCAAGCGGTCAAGCAAATCCACCATGCCTCGCGGCAACACCTGCGGCGGCCTGGGCACGGCGAAGCCCGCTTTCAACAGCACCGCCAGCGCGATGGCTGCGGCGCCGCCGGCGATCAGCGCCGGCAAACGCCGCGGCTCGCGCCAGCACATGGCCAGCATCAGCGCCAATGCGGTCGGCCAATCGCCGAACACGCTGAAAAAGCGCCACAGCGGCGCCGGCAGATGATGCAGCAGCGGATGCAAGAACAAAAACAACTGGCGGTTGGCCTGCGGCCAGCCCGCCAGCGCCGCGCTCAATACCGCCAGCAGAACGGCCGGCCAGAATCGACGAAGCCCGGCCATCGCTCAATCCGCCTTGCGCCCGACGGTGATGCGGTCCTGGCCGGCCAGGTCGCGTATGGTTTCCACCTGGCTCAAGCCGGCGGCGGAAAACAGCGCCCTCGCTGCCTCGCCCTGGTCGTAGCCGTGCTCGACCATCAGCCAGCCGCCGCCGGCCAGTCTGGCCGGCGCGCCGGCGGCGATCTCGCGCAGGCAGGCCAGGCCGTCGGCTTCGTCGGTCAGCGCGCCGCGCGGTTCGAAACGCAGGTCGCCTTCGGCCAGATGATGGTCGTCGCGCTCGATATACGGCGGGTTGGACACGATCAAATCGAAGCGAGCGCCGGCATCCAGCGGATCGAACCAGCTGCCCAGCCGGAAATCGACCCGGGCGGCCAGCGCGTCGGCATTCCCGCGCGCGACGGCCAGCGCGTCGGCGGAGACATCCACCGCGCCCACAACCCAGTCCGGCGCTTCCAGCGCCAGCGTGACGGCGATGATGCCGCTGCCGGTGCCCAGGTCCACCACTCGCGCCGGCGCGGTCCGGTCGATGCGGAACAGCGCCTGCTCGATCAGATGCTCAGTCTCAGGCCGCGGAATCAGCACTCCCGGACGGACCTGGAAATCGCGGCCGTAGAATTCGCGCGCACCGAGCAGATAGGCCATCGGCTCGCCGGCCAGGCGGCGCGCGGCCAGCGCGTCGAAGGCAGTCGCGGCCCCGTCCGGCAGCTCGCGCTCGGGATGGCCGATGATGGCGGCGTGGGTCAGGCCGGGCCAGGCGTGCGTCAGCAGCATCCGGGACTCCAGCCTGGGCAGGGGGTGGCGCCGCAGCGCCTGTTCTATGGTCGGCATGGTTCTATTACAGCAGGAACAGGGTGGCCAGCCCCAGGAAAATCAGAAAGCCGCCGGAATCGGTGCAGGCGGTGATCAATACGCTGGAGCCCAGCGCCGGGTCCTTGCCCAGCTTCTGCATCAGCGTCGGGATCATCACTCCCATAGTGGCGGCCAGCATCAGGTTCAGCGTCATCGCCGCCAGCATCACCAGGCCCAGCGACATGCTGCCGTACAGCAACCAGGCCACCGCGCCGATGACGCTGCCCCAGGCCATGCCGTTGATCACGCTGACGCCCAGCTCCTTGCGCCACAGGCGGCCGGCCTGGCCGACCTGCATCTGGCCCATGGCCAGCGCGCGCACGATCATGGTGATGGTCTGGTTGCCGGAATTGCCGCCTATGCCGGCGACGATCGGCATCAAGGCCGCCAGCGCCACCAACTGAGCGATGGAATGTTCGAAGGCGCCGATCACGCGGGAGGCGAAGAAGGCGGTGCAGAGGTTGATCGCCAGCCAGGACCAGCGGTTCCTCACCGAATCCATCACCGGCGCGAACAAGTCTTCCTCTTCCTTCAGGCCTGCCAGGTTCAGCATTTCGCTGTCGGACTCCTCGCGGATCACGTCCACCATCGCGTCCACGGTCAGCCGGCCCAGCAGCGCGCCGCGCTCGTCGACCACCGGCGCGCTGACCAGGTCATAGCGCTCGAAGGCCTGGGCGGCGTCCACCGCCGGCTCGTCCGGATGAAAGCTGACTACCTCTGTGGCCATCGCCTCCGCCACCAGCGTGTCCGGATCAGACACCAGCAGCTTGCGCACTGACAGCACGCCCTTGAGCAGGCCGGCGTCGTCGGTGACGAAGATCTTGTCGGTCTGGCCGGGCAGATCGTCGAAACGGCGCAGGTAGCGCAGCACTACTTCGCAGCTGACGTCGGCGCGGATTTTCACCAGCTCGAAATCCATCAGAGCGCCGACGCGGTCATCGTCGTAGGACAGCACCGCCTGCAATTGGCCGCGCTCTTCCTCGTCCAGCCGGCCCATCGCCTCGTACACCACCTGGCGCGGCAGGTCCGGCGCCAGCTCGGCCAGTTCGTCGGCGTCCAGTTCGCCCAGCGCCGCCACCAGCTCGTCGGGCTCCATCACCTCGATCAGCGACTCGCGCACCGCGTCGGACACTTCCAGCAGCACCGCGCCGTCGCGCGAGGGATCGGTCAGGTCCCAGGCCAGCAGCCGGTCTTCCAGCGGCAACGCCTCCAGCACGTGGGCGATGTCGGCCGGGTGCAGTTGGGACAGTTTCTGTCCCAGTTCCAGCAGATTGTGTCGCGACGCCTGCGGATCGGCGGCGGCTTCGGCCGCGTCCTGACGCGTAGCAAGATGTTCAAGCTGGCGCTGGCGCTCGATCAGGCGCTGCACCAGGCCCAGGCTTTCCTGCAGACGATCGGCGGATTGTTGCTTGTAGGCAACCGTCATGCACGTCTCCTTCCGCCCACTGGGCGCGCGAAGGGGGCCGACGGTGTGAGGCGGGATTTTATAGAGTGATACGGGATTCGATTAAGGGATAACTGGGTAAGTCCATTGCGTTGGCCGCGGCGTGCCCGCGGCGCGCGAAAAGAAAGTCGCGATTGTAACATATCGTCACAAGCGGCTTCCACCCGCCCCCGCGGACAAGGCGGCGGGCCGGAACAGCGGGATCAGGGCAGCTCGACGTAGCCCATCCGGCGCTGGATGATGCGGGTCTTGCGCGCCAAGCCGGGCGCGCCGCGGTGCTCGTCGTAATAGCGCGGATTGGGCACCATCGCGGCCAGCTTGGCGGCCTGGGACGACGACAGGCGCGAGGCGCCGGTGCGGAAGTAGTAGCGCGAGGCGGCCTCGGCGCCGAACACGCCGTTGCCCCACTCGATCACGTTCAGATAGATCTCGTAGATGCGGCGCTTGTCCAGCACCGACTCCAGCATCACCGTGATCAGCGCCTCCTCCAGCTTGCGCCACGGCGTCTTGCCGCTGGACAGGAACAGGTTTTTGGCCAGCTGCTGGCTAATGGTGGAGCCGCCGGCGACGATCTTGCCCTTCTGCAGGTTCTTCTCGAACGCCGCCTCGATGCCGTCCCAGTCGAAGCCTTCATGATCGACGAACTTGGCGTCCTCGGAGGCGATCAGCGCCCGTTTCAGATTGGGCGATATCTTGTCGTACGGCACCCACTTGTGGCGCAGCTCGGCCTCGGGGTCGTCCTGCTGCAGCCTGGCCAGCTGCTCGTTCATGAAGGAACTGGCGCCGGGATTATGGTCGCGCCAGTAGACGATATGGCCTAGCACCCACAGGTTATACAGCAGAAAGGCGGCCACCAGGGCCGCCAGGATCTTCAACAGGATGCGCGTCATGCTCAGGCCAGCACTTCCCTCAGCATATTGGTCACCTTGCGCGTCTCCGGCTGCACGCCGCGCCAGATGGAGAACGACTCGGCCGCCTGCTCCACCAGCATGCCCAGGCCGTCGGCCAGCATGCCGGCGTTTTCGCCTTGGGCGCGCTGCAGGAACGGCGTCAGGCCGGCGCTGTAGACCATGTCGTAGGCCAGCGTGCGCGAGGTGAACACGCCGTGCGGCAGCGGCGGCATCTCGTTGTTCAGGCTGGTGGACGTGGCGTTGATGATGATGTCGAAGCTGCGGCCTTCCAGCGCCGCGTAGCCGACCGCCTCCACCTTGCCGTAGCGGGCGAAGTGATGGGCCAGCGCCTCGGCCTTGATCACGGTGCGGTTGACGATGGTCAGGCTGGCAGGCTTCTGCTCCAGAATCGGCTCCAGCACGCCGCGCACCGCGCCGCCGGCGCCCAGGATCAGCACGCGCCGTCCGGCGATCGGGTAATCCAGGTTTTCCACGATGTCGCGCACCAGGCCGACGCCGTCGGTGTTGTCGCCGTACACCTTGCCGTCGCGGAAGGCCAGCGTATTCACCGCCTCGGCCGCGCGCGCGCGTTCGGTCAGCTCGGACGCGTAGCGGAAGGCGTCGCCCTTGAACGGCAGCGTGATGTTCAGCCCCTTGCCGCCCTTGGCCACGAATTCGCCCACCACCTCGTTGAAGCGGCCGATGTCGGCGAACAGGCGCTCATAGCTGATGTCCTCTCCGGTTGCCCGGGCGAACTCCTCGTGGATGAACGGCGACTGGCTATGGGAGATCGGGTTGCCGATTACGGCGTAACGGTCGGTCATGTCCGGCTTTCCAAAATGCGATATGTTTTGTGCGGCCAAGGAACCGCCGACAAAGCCTCCCGGCGCGCCCTGAAACCGGGGTGCGCCCATCAGGAATACGCCGTACGGCGCGTCGTGGCGTTGTCGACAGATCGAAGCTGCGGGTTCACCCCACACTTTGCCGCTTAACGCCGCAAACTTCAACCGCCTCGGACAAGGACTGCGCTCAGCCCTGCACCCAAGGCAGGCCGCGCCAGCGCCAGCCCCCGACCGAGTTGCGGTGGCCGTCGCCGTCGCGGTCGCCCTCGAAGCCTTCCAGCACGTTGTACACCTCGCTGTAGCCGTTGTCCGCCGCCAGCCGCGCCACCTGGTCGGAACGGGCGCCGGAGCGGCAGATCACCAGCAGCACCGCCTCCGGGTCGACCTGGTGGGTCAACTGGGCCAGAAAATTGGGATTCGGCTCCATGCCGGGATAGCTGCGCCATTCGATGTTCACCGCGCCCGGCACGGTGCCGACGAATTGCCACTCCGCATGGCTGCGCACGTCCAGCAGCACCGCCTTGGGCAGGCCTTGCATCAATTCATAGGCCTCGTCGGGCAGCACGGCTCCACTGTAGGACAGGCCCAACTGTTCGGCGCGCTGGTGCGCGGCCTCCAGAATCAGTTTCATTCTGCTCATCTGTTTTCCTCCTGCAACACTTCGGGCTTATGTTGGCGATTATCGACCCACCCGGCATGGCTGGCAAATTGCACCATATCGGTGCGCCGCCTGGGACGAGGCACCAGATTGGTTCAAGTCTAGTCATTCCAGCCGGCTGGATAAGCCAAAGCGGCTATGACACAATGCAGCAGCAGCGTTTCAGAGGCTGGCACGCTTCCTGCTTACCGGGACGTACCAAAATTTTCACGCACTTGCCCTTGGGTGCCCGTTGCCTTCCAGGAGATAAAACATGGCAGTAGCCGACGTAGTCAAACTGATCCAAGAAAACGACGTCAAATTTGTCGATCTGCGCTTTACCGACACCCGCGGCAAAGAACAGCACGTCTCCATCCCGGCGCATGTGCTGCTGGAAGACGCCGACGAGTGGTTCGAGCGCGGCCACGCCTTCGACGGCTCCTCCATCGCCGGCTGGAAAGGCATCCAGGCTTCCGACATGCTGCTGATGGCCGACCCGGCCACTGCCCGCCTCGACCCGTTCTTCGACGAGCCGACCGTATTCATGCACTGCGACGTGATCGATCCGGCCGACGGCAAGGGCTACGACCGCGACCCGCGCTCCATCGCCAAGCGCGCCGAAGCCTACCTGAAGGCATCCGGCCACGGCGACACCGCCTACTTCGGCCCGGAGCCGGAATTCTTCATCTTCGACAGCATCACCTGGGGCGCCGACATGTCCGGCTGCTTCGTCAAGATCAAGGCCGAAGAAGCGGCCTGGGCCTCTGCCGAGGAATTCGAAGGCGGCAACATGGGCCACCGTCCGGGCATCAAGGGCGGCTACTTCCCGGTGCCGCCGGTGGACTCCTCGCAGGACATCCGCTCCGCGATGGTGCTGCTGCTGGAAGAGCTGGGCGTGCCGGTTGAAGTGCACCACCACGAAGTGGCCACCGCCGGCCAGAACGAGATCGGCACCAAGTTCAGCACGCTGACCCAGCGCGCCGACTGGACCCAGATCCTGAAGTACGTGGTGCACAACGTCGCCCATAGCTACGGCAAAACCGCCACCTTCATGCCCAAGCCCATCGTCGGCGACAACGGCTCCGGCATGCACGTCCACCAGTCCATCTGGAAAGACGGCAAGAATCTGTTCGCGGGCGAAGGCTACGCCGGCCTGTCCGACACCGCGCTGTACTACATCGGCGGCATCATCAAGCACGCCAAGGCGCTGAACGCGATCACCAACCCGGGCACCAACTCCTACAAGCGCCTGGTGCCGCACTACGAAGCGCCGGTGAAGCTGGCTTACTCCGCCAAGAACCGCTCCGCCTCGATCCGCATCCCGCACGTGGCCAGCCCCAAGGGCCGCCGCATCGAAGCGCGCTTCCCGGATCCGCTGGCCAACCCGTACCTGTGCTTCTCCGCGCTGCTGATGGCCGGCCTGGACGGCATCCAGAACAAGATCCACCCGGGCGACGCCGCGGACAAGAACCTGTACGACCTGCCGCCGGAAGAAGACAAGCTGATCCCGACCGTGTGCGCCAGCCTGGACGAAGCGCTGGCCGCGCTGGACAAGGACCGCGAGTTCCTGACCCGCGGCGGCGTGTTCTCCAACGAGTGGATCGACGCCTACATCGAACTGAAGATGCAGGAAGTCAACCTGGCCCGCATGACCACCCACCCGGTGGAATTCGCGATGTACTACTCGCTGTAAGCAGAAAACACGTCAATCGGAACGGCAGCCCAGGCTGCCGTTTTTCTTGCTTTCGCATAAATGACGCGGCGGCCCGATTTGCTTATCATGCAAGGGCGATCCACACCCTGTATCCGGACGATGAAGACATTCGCACTCTGCCTGCTGCTGGCCTGCGGGGCGGCCCAGGCGGCCACCATCTACAAGTACGTCGACCCGCAAGGCAACGTCACCTACACCAATGTGCCGATCCGCGGCGCGCAGCCGATCAAGCTGAATCCGCTGTCTTCCTATCCCAGCCAGCGCGCCAAGAACAACGGCGCCTCCGCCGGCAAGCCGGCCGCGTCCGGCGGCTATCCCAATGTCGACGCCGATACCCAGAAGCAGCGCGACGGCGGCCGCAAGAAGATACTGGAGCAGGAGCTGTCCAACGAAGCCAAGGCGCTGGACGCCGCCAAGAAGGCGCTGGCCGACGGCAAGGCGGTGCGGCTGGGAGACGAGGCCCGCAACTACCAGAAGTATCTGGACCGGGTGCAGAAACTGCAGAACGAAGTCACCGACCGCGAAAAGAACGTCCAGGCGCTGAAGAAGGAACTGGGCCTGCCATAGCCATTCGCACCATTATGGTGCACACTTGCGCCAGGACGCGCGTCCGCGCCCCGCGGCGCGGTCCTACGGGCTGGCGCGCTTATTGCTGCGTTCAGCGCGACACCACCATCCAAGCCATCCCATGACGATACCCAGCTTTGCCGGACTGGAGCTCCTGGACACCCCGGTGCTGATCTGCGACGCGGACGCCGCGCTGCGCTTCGTCAATCCCGCCTGCGAGAACCTGCTGGCGCTGGGCAGCCGGGAACTGCTGCGCCACGCGCTGCCCGACCTGTTCCAGCCCTGCCCGGCGCTGAATCAGGCGCTCGCCACCGCGCTCGCCCAGGGCGCCAGCTACATCGAGCACGATCTGGAGCTGAAGCCGCTGCACAACGACTCGGCGCTGCACGTGATGCTGTCGATCACGCCGATAGACGTCGAAGGCTGCCAGGCACTAATCGAACTCAGGCCGCTGGACCAGCAGCTGAAGATCGCCAACGAAGAGCGCTCGCTGATGCAGCACCAGGCCAATCGCGAGCTGATCCGCAACTTGGCGCACGAAATCAAGAACCCGCTGGGCGGCATCCGCGGCGCGGCGCAGTTGCTGGAGCACGAGCTGGCCGACCGGCCGGAGCTGAAGGAATACACCGAGGTGATCACCGAGGAGGCGCTGCGGCTGCAGACGCTGGTGGACCGGCTGCTGGCGCCGCACCGCAGCCACAACCGCGGACCGATCAACATCCACGAGGTGCTGGAGCGGGTGCGCAGCATCGCGCTGGCCCAGCATCCGCAAGGCCTAGCCGTGGTCCGCGACTACGACACCAGCCTGCCGCTGCTGTCCGCCGACAAGGAACAGCTGATCCAGGTGGTGCTCAACATCGTCAACAACGCGGTGCAAGCGCTGCGCGGCCAGGGACGCATCACGCTGCGCACCCGGGTGGCGCGGCAGATCACGCTGGCGCGCAAACGCCACCAGCTGGCACTGAAATTGCAGATCGTCGACGACGGTCCCGGCATTCCCGACGACATCCGCGACCACATTTTCTACCCTCTGGTCACCGGCCGCGCCGAAGGCACCGGCCTGGGGCTGACACTGGCCCAGGCCTTCGTCCACCAGCACGGCGGCAGCATAGAGTTCGACTCGCGGCCGGGCCAGACCTGCTTCACCGTGCTGCTGCCCTTCGGCGGCGAAGCCGGATAACGACAAAAGAACACGAGGAGAAACGCCATGGCCAAGCCGGTCTGGATCATAGACGACGACAAGGCGATACGCTGGGTGCTGGAGAAGGCGCTGACCCGCGCCGGCATCGCCTTCGACAGCTTCGCCAGCGCCGACGACGCGCTCAACGCGCTGTACGACGACAAGCCGCAGGCCATCATTTCCGATATCCGCATGCCGGGCACGGACGGCCTGAAATTCCTGGCCAAGGTCAAGACCGAGCATCCGCAGTTGCCGGTGATCATCATGACCGCCCACTCCGACCTGGACTCCGCGGTGTCGGCCTTCCAGGGCGGCGCCTTCGAATACCTGCCCAAACCATTCGACATCGACCAGGCGGTGCTGCTGATCGAGCGCGCGCTGGCCGAGAGCGAGGCGCAGGACGCCGGCGCGGATAGTCCGGAAGCGATGCCGGTGCTGCTGGGCCAGGCGCCGGCGATGCAGGACGTGTTCCGCGCCATCGGCCGGCTGGCCCAGTCCAACGTCACCGTGCTGATCACCGGCGAATCCGGCACCGGCAAGGAGCGGGTGGCCGAGGCGCTGCACCGACATTCGGTGCGCGCCGGCAAGCCCTTCATCGCGCTCAACACCGCGGCGATACCGAAGGACCTGCTGGAGTCGGAGCTGTTCGGCCACGAGAAAGGCGCCTTCACCGGCGCGCTGGCCACGCGTCGCGGCCGCTTCGAGGAAGCCGAGGGCGGCACGCTGTTCCTGGATGAGATCGGCGACATGCCGACCGAGCTGCAGACCCGGCTGCTGCGGGTGCTGTCCGACGGCCACTTCTACCGCGTCGGCGGCCACACGCCGATCAAGGCCAATGTGCGGGTGATCGCCGCCACCCACCAGAACCTGGAACAGCGGGTGCGCGACGGCCAGTTCCGCGAAGACCTGTACCACCGCCTCAACGTGATCCGGCTGCGGCTGCCGCCGCTGCGCGAACGGCGCGAGGACATCCCGCTGCTGGCCCGCCACTTCCTGGCCAAGAGCGCCGCGCAGCTGGGCGTGGAGTCCAAGCGCCTGTCCGAGGCGGCGATGGCGCTGATCCAGCGCAGCGCCTTCACCGGCAACGTGCGCGAGCTGGAAAACCTGTGCCAGTGGATTTGCGTGATGGCGCCGGGCCAGGCCGTCGAAGTGGCCGACTTGCCGCCGGAACTGCGCGAGCCGCAAGCCGAGGCCGCCGCATGCCCCGATGGAGACTGGAACCGGATGCTGGAGGAGGAAATCCGCCGCCGGCTGCGCGCCGGAGATGTCGGCATCGTCGACGAGCTGACCCGCCGCTTCGAAACCACCTGCATCCGCGCCAGCCTCGGCCATACCGGCGGCCGCCGGGTGGAAGCCGCCCACCTGTTGGGCTGGGGGCGCAACACGCTGACCCGCAAGATTCAGGAGCTGGGATTGGAGCGCGGCGGCTAGCACAGTCGATTGTTAATCAAATAACGATAAAACAATCGGTTTATTTTCAATTAATTTTGATAAAATAGGCAGACCTATTCCCAGTTCGAATATCCGATGTCCCGTCTGCCCATCGCGCTGGCATGTCTGTGCCCCCTGTCGCTGTCCGCCGCGGAGCCGCTGCGCGTCGGCATCAGCGACGCGCTGACCAGTCCCTATATGATCGAAGACCCGGCGGCCGACAGCCCGCCCCGCGGCCGGGCCATCGACCTAGCGCGGAGCGCGCTGCGCCGCTGCGGGCTGGACGCGCGCTTTCTGCGGCAGCCCGGCAAGCGCCTAGTGCAAAACCTGGGCCTGGATAGGCTGGACGGCGCGCTGCTGCTGTCCTACCAACCTCCGCGCCGCGGCCTGATGGCCTATCCGATGCGCAACGGCCAGGCGGACCCCAGCCGCCGGATGGCCACCTTCGACTATGCCTTCTATATCCGCGACGACAGCGACCTGAGCTGGAACGGCGCCCGGCTGCGCGGACTGGAAGGACCGGTCGGCATCAATCGCGGCTGGTCCATAGAACGGGATCTGCGGGAGCTCGGCCTGCGGGTGGAAAACGGCAACGCCATCGGCGACAACTTCGCCAAGCTGCAAGCAGGCCGCATCCAGGCCTACGCGGTTCATCGGCAAGCCGGCGACCTCTACCTGCGCCATCATCCCGAACTCAAGATCCGCCGGCTGTCGCCGCCCCTGCTCAGCAAAACCTATTACTGGGTGTTCAGCCGCGGCTACGCCCACCGCCACCCGCGGCAAACCGAATGCCTGTGGCGGCAATTGCCGCGGCTGCGCGCGGCCTATCTGCCGGATAACGGCTAAGCGCCGCTGACAAAACCTCGTGGAACATCTGCAGCAAGGCTGCGTCAACTCGGACAGTGCAAGCAGTCAAGCAGTGCGGCAAATCGACGCAACCCAGGATCAAGAGTTTGCTTAGAGGCGCTAAGCGCCGCGGGCCAGCTCGCGCGCCCAGTCCAGCCGGCCGTCGCCGGGCTCGCGGTCGCGCGCGTCCAGTGCCGCCTCCGGCACAAACCAGCACACCTCGAACAACAAGCCGTCCGGGTCATGGCCGTATACGCTCTTATGAACACCGTGGTCTTCTTCCATGCCCAACTTGCCGATCTCGGCCAGATGGTCGCGTATCCGCCTCAGCTCCTGGATGGTGTCCACCTCCCAGGCCAGGTGGTACAGGCCGGCCTTGGGCTGATGGGGAGCCGGCGTCTCGCCGCTGGGGCTGAACGGGCCGGAACGCTGCTGGCCCAGATTGAGCTGAAACAGCGCCAGATCATGGTCGTTGTCCGAATGCGCGGCCTGCGTGAACACCGCGCTGCCGGAGGAGACTCCGCCCTTGGGACGGAAGCCCAGCACATCGCGGTAGAAAGCCGCGCTGTCCGCCACATCGTTGACGTAAAGCACGGCATGATTGAGTCGTTTGATGCCCATCTATCACCTGATTTTAAAATAGCCGCGCCCCGCGCGCGGCTTGCGCGGCGGCGACATGCAACAAGGGTGGGAATATTCGCCAGCCATGCAGAAGTAAATGATGCCGCTGCGCGGCGGATCGCCATACACTGGATTTGTCCAAACCTCGCCGGAGCCAAACATCATGAACACCCGACATGCCGGAGCCGGGTTCTCCCTGGGCACGCTGATCGCAGTAGCCCTGTCGTGGTCTGCCAACCATTCCATTCTGTGGGCGATCATCCACGGCTTTTTGAGTTGGCTATACGTCATCTACTATCTGATGACCCGCGTGCTCTGAACCGGCATCCAAATGGATTTGGCTGACTGCACGCGGCCGCAGATTGCCATGCCTTCAGCATTTCGCCAAGAGCTGCGTTACGACAGCGCCTCCCATACCTCAGCCAGCATGCCTCCATCGCCACCCGGCATGCAATGGCTGCGGCCGTAATGCCGATTGCGGCACCTGCGATAGATGCAGTTGGCGGCGAACAGCGTGGGCCGCACAAAATACTGCCGCCCGGAAAAAACCGCTAAGCCATCGCGGGTCCCAGGCGGCTATTCAGATAGCGCTCGCTGGCGCGGCGCAGCGGCGTCGGCACGCAAGCCAACCACTGGTTGAAATGGATGCCCAGCAGGGTATTGTTGCCTGCCCGGCTGGCTACGGCCTCGGCCAGCGTAGGAAACTGAAGGTTGTCGGGCAGAATATCCCTGGGCTCCGCCTGGGAAAACGCGTCGCCGCGGCCGCTCCAGTCGCAGACCGCGCCCTGCCCCAGGCCTAAGCCGCGCTCCAGCCCTGCCGCGCGCAAACGCGCCCGCTGCTGGCGGAAACCAGAACGGTCGAAAATATAGCTGTCTATATTGAACTTCTGGCCGCCCAGTCTCACTTGGGTAACTGCGTGGAACAAGCTCGGAGGCAGGCAGAACAGCACCGGCGCGGGCACCGCGTGGCGCAGAGTGCGCTTGTCCAAAGAAATAAAGCGCAAGCCAGCCTCGAAACCGGCGCCGCGCAATAACGCGCACAACAGATCGGCCTGAGCATTGCAATGCCCCCGTCTCATCGCCAGCGTCTGTTCAGGCGTCACGCTCTCAAAACCAATAGTGAAACCGAAGCGCACCTGGTCTCGCACATAGTCGTGCAGGGCGACGCAATATTCACGGTCATCGGCAGGCAGAACCTGGCGGCGCACCGCCTCCAGCACCCCGGCTATGGTCTTCTCGCTCATGCCGACGCCCTCCTTCCCATGGCTACGACGCGCCGCTTGAAGCACAGCGCTGAGGCGATCAGCAGCGCTAGTGACAGCAAGGCGGAGAACAGCGGCAGGTTCAAATGGGGCTTCAGTAGAGTCACGCCCCAGTCGCGGCTCATGGCGGGAGCGATGTAACCGATAGCCGCGATATCGAAGCCATCGCACAACATAATCAGAAAACAGGGGATCAAGATGCGCCATTGTCGCGCGGAAAAGCACCGGCGGTTGATTAGATCGCCGATATCCAACTGCATGGACGACATTGATTTCCCTTCCATATAATTTTATTTTATAAAAATATATACATTTCAAATATATGGTGCTCAACAATGGCCGCCGAAGTCAAACAAAATATTCATTTTGACAATGCGTTAATTATTTATTTTCCCATGTCATCAATGCCAATCAAACACTAATCCAAGCAGGGCTTGACCTCCCATGCAGTTCCCGCCATATCGCCTATAGGTAACATTGAAAGCCATATCGAAAACCTGACTTTCCCTGAACCGCCGCACGCCGATTAACAACCCAT